>JAABSO010000059.1 GCA_011390335.1 Desulfotignum sp.
GTGACTGCGTTAATAATTGAGCGTGATTATATCACAGCTCGTCGGAGGGATCAGCCTTCTCATATTATCTGTTTGAGGACATACCTGCCCGCAGTTTTTGCCGTTTAGCGGGGCATGCCTTACACCATGTCAAACGGTGCAAACATGCGCAGGCAGCAGGGACCCCCTGGCACGGGTACAGGAACCAATTGCAACAAAATCAGTCAATTATCACTAACACGGGAGACCCGCAAATCAGGTGCCCATCCCCAGTTTCATGTTTTTACCAGAAACTGGGGAGTAAAGTACAAACGGACATGCCCTGACGGTTACAACAATTCATGACATTACCAGGCAGGTCGCACTGTTGTTTCATATAAAAAATTTGGAGGTTCAGACAACAAGATCCTGGATGGCGTTCTGCCGCCAGATGTCAGGATCGGTCTTTCGGATGATGGACCGGTGCAAAATATCCAGAAACCGCTGCCTGGGGATTTCCACCGCCCCCATCTGGCACAGATGTTCGGTGGTCACCTGGCAGTCGATGAAATCAAACCCATGGGCCTGCAGCAGGCGGGCCAGGGCCACCAGGGCGACTTTTGAGGCATCACTTTTCCGGCTGAACATGGATTCACCGAAAAAGGCCTTTCCCATGCTGATGCCGTACAATCCCCCGACAAGCTGCCCCTGATACCAGGTTTCCACTGAATGCGCATATCCCATTTTGTGCAGCGCAATATAGGCATCCTTCATTTCATCCACCAGCCAGGTGCCTTCTTGCGCCTTCTTCCTGGGTGCGGCACAGGCCTTTATGGTCTGGGCAAACGCCTGGTCCAGTGTGATCTGGAATATGTTTTTTCTAATTGTTTTGCGCAGGCTTCTGGAGATCTTTATCTGGGATGGAAACAGCACCAGGCGGGGATCAGGGGACCACCACAGGATGGGTTCATTTTCGGAAAACCAGGGGAAAATACCGTTCTGATAGGCCAGCAACAGCCTTTCACAGGAAAGATCCCCGCCGATGCACAAAAGGCCGTCAGATCTGGCCAGCCATGCCGGCGGGAACTCTATCTGGTGTGACAACCTGAAAAGGGGCATTCAGCTCTTGAAATGAAAAGTCAGCTGATCATTTTTCAGGCCGACGGTGATTTTTCCGCCTTTTGCCAGTTTCCCGAAAAGAATCTCATCTGTCAGCCGGTCTTTGATGGTGGTCTGGATCAGCCTGTCAAGAGGACGTGCCCCGAATTTGGGATCATACCCTTTTCTGGCCAGCCAGGTCCGCGCTTTGGATGAATAGGTCAAAGAAATCTGCTTGGTCTTGAGCATTTTTCTGAGTTCATCCATGTTTTTGTCCACAATCATTTCCATGACCGTTTCAGAGAGGTGGTTGAACTGGACAATGCCGTCCAGGCGGTTGCGAAATTCCGGGCTGAAGGTTTTTTCCACTGCTTTTAAGCCCCTGGTATCCCCCGCGTCGGTCAGGGCACCGAATCCGATGCTGTTGGCGCTCATTTCCCTGGCCCCGGCATTGGAGGTCATGATGATAACAACATTTCTGAAATCAGCAGCCTTGCCGTTGTTGTCCGTAAGGGTGGCATAATCCATCACCTGGAGCAGGATATTGTACAGGTCCATATGGGCTTTTTCAATTTCATCCAGCAGCAGCACACAATGGGGGGTTTTGCGGATGCCATCCGTGAGGATACCCCCCTGGTCGAATCCCACATATCCCGGAGGTGCACCGATGAGGCGGGAGACCGCATGCTTTTCCATGTATTCGCTCATGTCGAACCGCAGAAATTCAATGCCCATGTTCCAGGCCAGCTGTTTGGCAACTTCTGTTTTGCCCACACCTGTGGGGCCTGAGAACAGAAAAGAGCCGATGGGCCGGTCTGGCGCTGCCAGGCCTGCCCTGGAGCGTTTGATGGCCGTAGTCAGGGTCTTTATGGCGTCATCCTGGCCGTATATCACCTTGAACAGCTTGTCAGGCAGAGATTCCAGGTTGGCCTTGTCCGTGGAGGTCACCGATGTCACCGGCACTTTGGCGATCTTGGCCACAATGTTTTCAATGTCTTTTGGGGTGACATTCCTGCGGTTGGCAGCCCCTTTGAGGCGTAAAAACGCCCCGGTTTCATCGATGACGTCAATGGCTTTGTCCGGCAGAAACCGGTCATTGATGTATTTGTCGGACAGGTAGGCTGCCGCCTCAATGGTCTGGTCTGAATAGTGCAGCCCGTGGTGTTTTTCATAATAGGGCCGCAGTCCCATAAGAATCATCCGGGTTTCCTCCACACTGGGTTCAGACACCTCTATTTTTTCAAACCGCCGGGAAAATGCCCGGTCTTTTTCAAAATGGTTTTTATATTCCTCATAGGTGGTGGTGCCGATGCATTTGAGGTCCCCGGAAGACAGGGCAGGTTTCAGGATATTGGATGCATCCATGGACCCGGAACTGGTGGCCCCGGCACCCACAACCGTGTGGATTTCATCGATCACCAGCAAGGCGTTCTCTTTTTCTTCCAGAGCGGTGATAACATCCTTGAGCCGCTGTTCAAAATCGCCCCTGTATTTGGTGCCGGCCAGCAGCGCCCCCATGTCCAGGGAAAACAGCTCGCTGTCCTGGAGCAGTTCAGGCACCTCTTTTTTGTGGATTTTCAATGCCAGGCCTTCGGCAATAGCGGTCTTGCCCACCCCCGGGTCCCCCACCAGGATGGGGTTGTTTTTTCTGCGCCGCACCAGGATCTGCATCACCCGGTCGGTTTCATCTTCCCGGCCGATGAGCGGATCGATTTTGTTGTCCCTGGCACGTGCCAGAAGATCGGTGGTAAATATTTCCAGAGGATTTTTTTTCCTCTGTCGCTGGGTTTTTCTGTCATCCATTTTAAACATTTTCTGGGCCGGGTCCGGATGCTGCTTGGATTTATTTTCCGCAGCGGTTGCATGGGAGATGTGACGCAGCACATCCAGGCGGGTAATGCCCTCTGATTCCAGATAAAAGGCGGCGTGGGAGTCTTTTTCCTGGAAAATGGATGCCAGGATATCCCCGAGATTCACCTCGTTTTTTTCAGCAGACCGGGCATGGTTGATGGCCCGCTGGATCATGCGCTGGAATCCGATGGTCTGCTGGAGAACATATTCTTCCTGGGAATCAATTTTTGTCAATTTTTCCTCAAAGAACTTTTCCAGTTCATTTTTTATCTGCACAGGGTTTCCACCGCATTTTTCAATGGTCTGGGACCCTGTTTCATGGTTCAGTATCGCATAAAGAACATGTTCCACGCATACATACTCATGCCGTCTTTTTTTTGCTTCTCTTACGGCAAAACCCAAGGCTGTGCTCAGTTCTTTGCTTATCATATCTGCTTACTCCTTTTCCATCGTACTTTTTAAAGGAAACCCCCTGCTGCCTGCCAGATGGTGAACTGTCTCAACTTTGGTCTCTGCGATTTCTCTGGGGTATATACCGCAAACTGCTTTCCCCTTATTATGTACATTAAGCATTATTTGTGTTGCTTTTTCAAGTGATTTCCCAAAAACATTAACAAGAATCTCCACAACAAATTCCATGGTGGTATAATCGTCATTATGGAGAATGACTTTAAATATGGGCGGATGATCTTCTTTGGTTTTCGAAGAGATGACCGCCTTGGTCCTGGAATCAGTGGATGCCATTTGTCTTCCCTATTTCATACAGCATTTTTTGTATTTTTTCCCGCTGCCGCAGGGGCAGGGGTCATTGCGCTTTACCTTTGTGGCGGCGCGTTTTACCGGTTTTTTAACAGCAGTCTCATCAGCATGGGAAAATGTCAGGTTCTGTTTTTCTTTAGGCAGCAACTCATCTGCCGGAACAGACATGGATATCTGGATTTTGAACAAAATATCCACAATCTCTTCCTTGATACGTTCCATGAGCCCATGGAACATGTCAAACCCCTCTTTTTTGTATATCCGCAGCGGGTCCTGCTGGGCATACCCCCGCAGGCCGATGCCTTCCTTGAGATGGTCCATGGACAACAGGTGTTCTTTCCACCGGGTGTCCACTGTCTGGAGAATGACAAACCGTTCCAGAGACCTGGCCTGTTCCTGTCCGATCATGGCTTCTTTTTCTTCGTAATGGGCTTTGGCCTTTTCAAAAACATGGTCGGCCAGGGCATCTGCATCGGCAAAGGATGGGGCATCTTTACCCAGATGCAGATCAAAATTAAACACCTGCTTGACCGATTTTTCAAGACCGTCCAGGTCCCACTGGGCTACTGGTGTTTTTTCCGAAGCAAAGGTGTTCACAATTTCCCATGCCTTGTCCTCCACCATGTCCATGACAACGGATTTGAGGTTGTCTTCCATGAGGGCCTGGCGGCGCTGGCGGTAGATCACCTCCCGCTGCTGGTTCATGACATCATCAAATTCCAGCAGATGCTTTCTGATTTCAAAGTTGTGGCCTTCCACCT
The DNA here is from genome assembly GCA_011390335.1 of Desulfotignum sp. Classification (GTDB taxonomy): domain Bacteria; phylum Desulfobacterota; class Desulfobacteria; order Desulfobacterales; family Desulfobacteraceae; genus Desulfotignum. The sequence continues at coordinate 4,428 of JAABSO010000059.1, forward strand.
TGGACTGGGCGTTTTCAATGGCTTTGGAAATAAAGGGATGTTCAATGTGTTCGCCTTCTTCGATGCCCAGTTTGTCCATGACCGAATGGATGCGCTCCCCGCCGAAAATGCGCAGCAGATCATCTTCCAATGACAGGTAGAACCGTGAAGATCCCGGGTCTCCCTGGCGGCCGGACCGGCCCCGCAGCTGGTTGTCGATGCGCCGGGACTCATGGCGGGAAGTGCCCAGGATATGCAGCCCCCCTTGTTCCACCACCCCGTCTCCCAGCTTGATGTCGGTTCCCCGGCCGGCCATGTTGGTGGAGATGGTCACCGCCCCTTTCTGGCCGGCATTGGCAACGATCTCTGCTTCCTCCTTGTGGTGTTTGGCATTCAGCACGTTGTGGGGGACCCCTTTTTTCTTGAGGGTTTTGCTCAGATCCTCTGACACATCGATGGAAATGGTGCCCACCAGCACAGGCTGTCCTTTTTTATGCAGGGCAATGATCTCCTTGATGGCGGCATCATATTTCTCTTTTTTGGTTTTATAGATCAGGTCGGCAAAATCCTTGCGGATCATGTTTTTGTGGGTGGGGATCACCAGCACATCCAGATCATAAATTTTCTTGAACTCCGGGGCTTCTGTTTCTGCCGTACCGGTCATGCCCGACAGTTTGTCATACATGCGGAAATAGTTCTGAAAGGTGATGGATGCCAGGGTCTGATTTTCATTCTCGATTTTTACCCCTTCCTTGGCTTCCAGGGCCTGGTGGAGCCCCTCACTGTACCGCCGGCCGCTCATGAGCCGGCCGGTGAATTCATCCACGATCACCACCTGGTTGTTTTTGACAATATAGTCGGTGTCCCGCTTGAACAGGGTATGTGCCTTTAATGCCTGGTTCAGGTGGTGCAGGATTTCGATGTTGGCCGGATCATACAGATTGTCCACGTTTAAAAGCTTCTCACCTTTGGCAATGCCGGCTTCTGTCAGGGATGCGGTCTTGGATTCCTCATCCAGGGTATAATCCTCATCTTTTTTAAACCCCGGCAGAATGCCGTTCACCAGGGTGTATAAATGGGTGGATTTTTCAGCAGGTCCTGAAATGATCAGCGGGGTTCTTGCCTCATCGATGAGAATGGAGTCCACCTCATCCACTATGGCAAAATTGAGGTTGCCCTGGGCCAGGCTTTCCCTGTCAAACTTCATGTTGTCCCGCAGGTAATCAAACCCGAACTCATTATTGGTACCATAGGTGATGTCAGCGCTGTAGGCATCTTTTCTTTCCTGGTCTGTCATGTTATGGAGGATGACGCCGGTGCGCAGACCCAGAAAACGGAAAATCTCATCCATCCACTCCGCATCCCGGCCTGCCAGGTAGTCATTCACCGTGACAATATGCACCCCTTTGCCGGACAGCGCATTCAGATAGGCGGGCAGGGTGGACATCAACGTTTTTCCCTCACCGGTTTTCATCTCTGCAATCATGCCGTAGTGCAGGGCGATGCCGCCGATGAGCTGGACATCAAAATGGCGCATTTCAAGGGTGCGCACCGATGCTTCTCTGACCAGCGCAAAGGCTTCAGGCAAAAGCGCATCCAGGGATTCCCCTTTGTCATACCGTTCCCTGAACGCCGTGGTTTTTTCTGCCACCTGTTCATCAGACAATTGCTGCATACCGGGTTCCAGTGTATTTATCTGCTGTACAAGGGGATCCAGTTTCTTCAGCTGCCGCTCATTGCTGGAGCCGAAGACCTTTGTGAAAAAATTGAGTACCATCTATGATTTACCTGCCCTTCAAAATGATATATTAACCTGTTATGGTAAACATATAATCATTAATTGAAAAAATAAAATTAAAAAGCAAAAAAAAATACCAGCAAAAAGAATCAGGTTTTTGTGGTAAGTGCAAAGACAGCCATATGGATGTGGGGTTAGTTCAGGATATATTTTACCGGATCAATGGGGGTGCCGTTGATGCGTACTTCATAGTGCAGATGGGGGCCTGTGCTCTGGCCGGTATTGCCCATAAGGCCGACGACATCCCCGCGCTTCACCTGCTGGCCGCGTTTGACAAGGATCTTTTCCAGGTGACCGTACCGGGTCACCCTGCCGTACCCATGGTCAATGGTTACCAGGTTGCCCAGAAGCGATTTTCGGGAAGCATAGGAAATTTTCCCATTGGCAGTGGCAATGATTTCCGTACCGGGTTTGTTGGAAATATCCAGGCCTGAATGAAATGAACGCTCTCCTGTGAACGGGGAATCCCTGTAACCGAACCCGGAGGTGACCCAGCCTTCAACCGGCCTGATGGAGGGAGTGGAGGCCAGCAGGTTTTTCTTTTTTTCCAGCTCTTTTATCAAATGGTCGAAATCCAGAAACTGCTGCTTCACGGTCAAAGCGGTCTGATCAAGCTGGTGGTGCATTTCCCGGACCAGGCTGTTGTGTTTTTCATCCAGGGGAAGATCCTGGTCCAGGCTGTTTTCCGGAATGCCGCCCATACCGATGAACCCCCCTGTGCTGCCGGGCTTTTTGATGTCTGCAATGAGGCGCACCCGGTCTTCGAGTTTGTCCAGGGCATCGACCCGGGCCTTCAGGTCTTCAACAGTTCTGGCAAACTGCTGGAGCTGCTGCCGCTGGATCTGGATTTCACCGGTCTGGGACTGGATTGTCTGCTGCTGGGTCCTGGTATCAAAGGAAAGGCTGCGCAGCCTGTAATAATCATACCCCACCCATCCGGTCGCCCCTGCTGCGGCCATGCCGGCAATGACCAGAAAGGCCGCCACCAGTTTGTGCAGGGTGATCTCCCTGATGTCTGGGCTGGATCCGGTATGAAACCATATTTTGATGCGGTGTTTCATTGCCCTATGTCATACTTGATAACCGGATACTGTGTCAAGTTAAAATACCGTTGTCGGGTTCGACCCGTGGTGGGCGGTCACTGTTGTCTGCATCTGTTCGCCCTGTTTGACCGTGTGTAAGGCATGCTTCGCTAAACGGCAAAAACTGCGGGCAGGTATGTCCTCAAACAGATAATATGAGAAGGCTGATCCCTCCGACGAGCTGTGATATAATCACGCTCAATTATTAACGCAGTCAC
>JAABSO010000060.1 GCA_011390335.1 Desulfotignum sp.
ATATCAATAAAATTCTGGAAAATATTATTTTTACCCACCTGAAAACCGCAGGATACCAGGTCACTATTGGACAGATTGGCAAACGTGAGATTGATTTTCTTTGTGAAAAAAATGGGGAGCGACTTTATATACAGGCAGCTTACATGATCCCGGACGACAAGGTCCGGGACCGGGAATTCGGCAACCTTCTGGCCATTCCGGACAACTATCCGAAAAAGGTGGTATCAATGGACGCCGTTACCGGGGGGTCCTATAAGGGTATCGAGCATGTCCATCTTGAGGATTTTTTGTTCACTTTATGATTGATTTCACGCTATGGATATTCCTAATTCAGGATAGCTGTTCCCGGGGCCGGATTTTTCACCTGCTCTGTTACATTGTTGCGCAGATAATAATCCAGGTCAAACAATTGTTTGAAGCTCAAATCCTTAAACTGTACATGCCGTTTTCGCACCTTCATGGAGCTGAAGGATGGCGTATTGGTTACCTCATAATCATCAATGGTTTTAAACGGAAGATCCCCCACATAATATCCCATACTGCTTAAAATAACGGTTTCTTCCGGAAGTTGTTCATCCTGTTCGTCTGTCTTACTGGTATCAATGTATTTAAAACACAGTCCCCCCATACTGATGTCAATAATCTGACCAAGTTTTAGGGATTTGGGGTTTATGGCTGCATAGGCTCCTTCCATTGCTTTATACCGTCTGTTTTTCCTTCTTTCAAGCGTTCTCTTTCTGCCAACCATACGAAGATTCCTTGTCGATTCAGATCAATTTGGGTTAATTATTCAGGGTTTCCTCTATCCTCAGACAGCATTATGTAATTATGCAAAAAATATACCCGTGTCAAAGTTAGTATATTCTATACCCCTGTCAAAACCCGGTAATCCCCATTAATCGGATATTAGAAAATGGTTTGATTTTTAGAATGAGATGCAGGATGGTTAAAAGCACAGTAACATAGTGAAAAATAAAGTTATAATATATGGAATATTTTTGCCCAATATTGGGTATATTTTTTCTCAATTATATGTTTTTATGCTGGCCAGGCGGTCCAGCTTCCAAACCACCAGTTTGTCACCGGGGTGAATGGCATCCAGCAGCAGGGCAAGCATTTCCCGGCCCTTGGTACTGGTCCCAGGCTTCTTTTCCTGCCGGTGGACTGCATCTGGGTAAGCTGCCTTGAGGGCTGCCGCCTGGCTGTTCGTGTTTTGATCCAGGGAGCTGACTCTTGCATACGTAAAAATTGTCATGAAGGTTATTGACGGTTTTACATCCCCGCCGGAATTCCGCTCCAAATGAGCCTGGAAGGAACGTTTTTGGACCTGTACGGGATGCTCCATGATTTTGAAACCATGGCCCGGGCTGTCAGGGAAGGATTCTGGGGGTGGGAAAATTTTTTCCCAGGATCTTTTTTTGGGTCTGTCGGGCGATTTCCAGTTCTTCATCAGTGGGTATCACCAGGATTGCCACAGAGGTATTTTGGGAGCTGATCCGCCGCAGCAGGTTTTTTTTGTCTTTGTTCCTGACCGGGTCGATCTCAATGCCAAAGCATGACAGACCACGGCAGCAGTGCTCCCGGATAGTGGAAGCGTTTTCCCCGATGCCGCCGGTGAAAACCAGCGCATCCACCCGGCCCAGAACGGCGAAATAGGCCCCGATATATTTTTTGATGCGGTAGGTATACACCTCTAAGGCCAGCCTGGAACGGTCATCCCCGGTGTCCGCCTTTTCCAGTACCCTGCGCATGTCATTTTCCCCGCACAGGCCTTTGAGCCCGCTCTGCCGGTTGAAAATTGCATCGATCTCATCCAGGGACATGTCCAGGTGCCGGGATAAAAAAAACGGGATGGCCGGATCCACATCCCCGGAGCGGGTCCCCATGACCAGGCCCTCCAGCGGGGTCAGTCCCATGGAGGTGTCCACGCTTCTGCCGTTTTGGATGGCTGTTGCACTGGCCCCGTTGCCCAGGTGCAGGGTGATCAGGTTCAGCCGGTCCAGGGGGGTGTTCAGAAACTTTGCGGCTTTGCCGGCCACATAGGCATGGGAGGTGCCGTGGAACCCGTACCGGCGCACCCGGTGGGTGTCATACAGGTCATGGGGCAAAGCATACATATAGGCCTTTTCCGGCAGGGTCTGGTGAAAGGCGGTGTCAAACACCGCCACCTGGGGGGCAGTGGGGAACACCGACCCGGCCACCCGGATGCCGGTGAGGTTGGCCGGGTTGTGCAGCGGGGCCAGGGGGGTGTTTTTTTCGATTTCATCCAAAACACTCTGGTCGATGATCCTGGGATCCTGGAAGGTTTCTCCCCCATGCACCACCCGGTGGCCCACGGCGGCAATATCGGAAGTATCCTTGATCACCCCGTGGGTGTCATCCGTGAGCAGGGCGGCGATGCGGGCCAGACCCCTGGCGTGGTCCAGGGTTTCAGTGATCTCGATGGTTTTGTGGGCGCCGTCCGCCGCCGTGACGGTGTGGGACAGGGTGCCGGCATCACTGCCAAGTCTTTCAGCCATGCCTGCGGCCAGCACGGTTTCTTTTGCCATGTCAAACAGTTGATACTTGATGGAGGAACTGCCAGTATTGATCACCAGGATCTTCATGATCCCTCTTTTTCCGCTGCGGCCTGGATAGCTGTGATGGCGATGGTGTTGACCACATCGGCAACCGTGCATCCCCGGCTCAGGTCATTGACCGGTTTGTTCAACCCCTGGAGTACCGGGCCGATGGCAACGGCCCCGGCAGACCGCTGCACCGCCTTATAGGTGTTGTTGCCGGTGTTCAGGTCCGGAAAGATGAACACCGTGGCTTTGCCGGCCACATCGCTGCCCGGCAGTTTGATGCCCGCCACAATGGGGTCGATGGCGGCATCATACTGGATGGGGCCTTCGATCTTGATGCCCAGCCCCTGGGCCGCAGCCAGTTCCCTGGCCAGCCGGGTGGCTTCCCGCACCTTGTCCACATCCACACCTTTGCCCGACAGCCCGGTGGAATAGGAGAGCATGGCCACCCGGGGGGCGATGTCAAAGGTCTGGGCGGTGCGGGCCGAGCTGACGGCGATTTGAGCCAGCAGGGCCGCATCCGGGTCCGGGTTGATGGCGCAGTCCCCGTATACCAGAACCCGGTCCTTGAGACACATGAAAAACACACTGGAGACAAAGGAGATGCCGGGCCGGGTTCGGATGATTTCAAAGGCGGGCCGGATCGTGTCCTGGGTGGTATGCACCGCCCCGGACACCATGCCGTCGGCATCTTCCTTGTGTACCATCATGGTGCCGAAAAAATTGGCATCACTCATGACATCCCCGGCTGTTTCCAGGGTGATGCCCCGGTGTTTGCGCAATTGATGATAAGTCTGGACATAATCGTCAAACAGATGGGAGGTCTGGATGTCCAGAATATCTGCCTTGTCCAGGCGCAGCCCCAGCCGGGATATTTTCTTTTGTATCCGGGTCTCATCTCCCAGCAGGGTCAGGTGCACCGCATCCCGCCGGAGCAGGATTTCCGCTGCTGCCAGAATGCGTTCATCCTCGGCTTCGGGCAGTACAATGTGCTGTTTGTTTTTCCTGGCTTTCTGGAGCAGGCCGTACTCAAACATTTTGGGGGTCACCACCGTGGTCCGGGTGCTGATGATCTTATCGGCCAGCTTTCGGGAATCAATATGGGTGTCAAACACTTCTAAGGCCCTTGTGATCTTGCGTTCATTGTCCGGGGCGATGCCTGCATGGACCCGGCTCACCTCAACCGCAGAAGGAAAGGTGTCCTCTTTGACTGCCAGGATCGGCACCATGGTGGTAAATCCCTCGATAAGCCGGGACACTGGTTCTTCCGGTGTCAGTCCGCCGGTGAGCATGATCCCGGATATGTTGGGCATGGCCATAGAGGACACCGCACTCAGGCAGGCAACAATGACATCGGACCGGTCTCCGGGGGTGATGACCAGGGTGCCGTGTTCGATGCGGGTCAGAAAATTGCGCAGCTGCATGGCCGCCACTGTAAAACCGTGCACATGCCGGTTGAGCTGGTCTTTGCCGTACAGGACCTCAGCGCCCAGAATATGGGCGATCTCACCCACCGTGGGATTGCCCAGCTGGGTGTCATTGGGTATGGCATACAGCAGCTGCCCCGGAACCGGGCTTTGTGCGGCAAGGCGGGAGAGGATCTCAGGACCCTGGTCCGGCCGGGTCCGGTTAACTATGGTGGCAATGACCTCACACCCTTCCTGGATAAAGGACTTGTGGTAGATGTTGATGGATTGGATCACCTCGTCCATGGATTTGTCCCGGGCGTTGGCGACCAGCAGGATGGGACACCCCAGATTTCTGGCGATCCGGGCATTGATATCAAATTCAAAGGAGGCCGATGAACCCTCCAGTTCAATACCTTCACACAAGATAAAATCATGGTCTTTTTCAAGCGCCTTGTAGGCCGCAAAAATCTCTTCCAGCAGATCATCCTGCCTGCCGCTGCCGATGAGGTTGCTGGCTTTTGCCAATGTACAGGCAAACATCCTGTCAAAGGGGATGCCCAGTTTGAAGTGGGTGGAGAACAGCTGGATATCATTGTCTTTTTCAGGGTCATCCGCATCGATGAGGGGGCGAAAAAATCCCACCCGGCCCACCTTCCGGATCAACAGCTCCATGATTCCCAGAGATACGGCGGATTTGCCGCTCCGGGCTTCAGTAGCCGTTATAAACAGGTTGTTTGCCATAAGTTCCCCATTATGTCTTGCCTTTCCAAGTATCCTTCCAATTTGTAACATCGGCCCGGCAAAAGGTCAATACTGGCATGGCCCGGGAGCACGGCAATTCAGGGTGATTATGGTAACCGGGCGCAGGTACCCTGTTTTGTCCCGGGCACTGCCCGGGCTTTCCGGCTGCATCCCTTTTTCCGGATTTGACATTGTGATGATAATTCCTATCCTGTTATTATATCAAATATTATGTCAAGGAGATCTGCCATGAAAAAAATCTGTGTTTTATTTATCATGCTGTGTTTTGGGGCAACGGTCCAGGCAGCAGGAAACCGGGTGGAGTATATGGTTGAAAATACCGAATTTGAGGGCTTTTTTATCACTCCGGTATCCGGTGCCCCGCTGGTGCTCATGATTCATGACTGGGACGGTCTGGGAGATTATGAGGTTCGCCGTGCAAACATGCTGGCTGATCAGGGATATGCCGTGTTTGCCGCAGATATGTTCGGAAAAGGCATCCGGCCCGAAGAGATCGCCGAACGAAAGCGCCTTACCGGGGAACTGTACCAGGACCGGGAACGCATGCGCCGCCTGTTAAAAGGAGCGCTTGCCGCTGCCGCTGACCAGGGAGCTGATATTGAAAACGCCGTGGCCATGGGGTACTGCTTCGGTGGTACAGTGATCCTGGAACTGGCCCGGTCCGGGGCAGATCTGAAGGGGTTTGTCAGTTTTCACGGGGGACTGGCCACTCCTTCCGGCCAGAATTATGCCCGGACTTCCGGTAGCCTGCTTATCCTCCACGGGAGTGCGGACACCGCAGTTACCATGACCGAGTTTGCCGAACTGGCCACAACCCTTGAACAGTATGGCGTAGCCCATGAAATGATCACCTACGGGGGCGCACCCCATGCGTTCACCGTGTTTGGGACGGACAGGTACCGGGAGGATGCGGACCGAAAATCCTGGCAGCGGTTTCTGGATTACCTGGAACAGACACGGTAATGTAACTATCTGAGATCGGTTAGAAGATGATGTGTTTGTTGCAGGAAAGGAGCAACATCCAGAAGCAATTTCGCTTACGGATTGCGCAACAAATTTTTCCTGTTTAGCTTGCTCAGCACCAATTAATAGCGTCCTTTTAGCATGTGAACTACTCGCCCCTAAAGGGGCAGAGCTTCGGGGGTTAAGCGGCATTTGCCAACCCCGTCTTTTTTGACGCTTCTTTGCCATGGGCGCATTTTGCTTTTGCTCCATGCGGCTTACCGTTGGCTCCACGCCCTTTGTCCAAGAGGACT
>JAABSO010000061.1 GCA_011390335.1 Desulfotignum sp.
ACCGGCAGCAGGAAAATGCTGGCAGGGAAAACCGGAGAAGTGCGGCCGGACCAGGTCATTCCCTTTGATGATGATGACGATGATTTTAAAAACTTTTAATACAGACCGGTAAGGAAAACCCCGGGGTCCAGAGAAATGGTGATACCATTTTTCCTGGACCCCAAGCCAAAAAAAGTATAAAATGTAACAAAATAATTTTCCTGCAACCAGCAAAAATAACCTCCCCAATAACAAAAAGGTGCGGCATGAATAATAACCGGAAGATATATACGGCAGTTCTTACGTTCGTTATCTTTTTTGCCCTGTCTTTTTCAGCCGCAGCCAACACATTCAAAAAAGTAGTTGTCATTGTCACCATGCCGGTACCGGCATGTGAGGCACACCTGACATCCTTTGTATCCCAGCTCACAGAACTGGGATACAAGGATGGAGAAAATATGGCATTAACCATCATCCGGGCAAATGGTGACCGTGAATTTGCTGAAACCGAACTTCAAAAGGTGGTAAAAGAAGGCAGACCTGATGCGATTGCCACCATCGCCACCCTGGCTTCCCAGGCTGCGGTTACTGTGCTCAAAGATACGGATGTACCTATTTTCTTTTTCCAGGTTGCTGATCCTGTGGGGGCCGGCCTGGTTGAAAAAATCGGGGGACCCACAGGCACAAATGTTTCCGGACGGGTTTTCACTGTCCCTGCAGAAGTGAGAATCAACCTGGCCATGCGCCTGGCAGGCCAGACAATACCTGAAAAAAGACCGGTGCGGTTCGGCTATATCCATTCCACGTATCCGGCTGCAATGGGGGATATGCGTGCATTGGCAGCCATTGGGAAAAAAAACAACGGCATTGTCTTTGATACATATGAAATTCCCTATAGAAAAGTACCCCAAGGTGTTCCAGAGATGCTGTCAAAAGCACTGGAGGGTATTCACACCCTGTCGGACACAGTGGATTTCTGGTGGCAACCCCAGGGACCGCTGGGGGAACTGGATGCATTCACCCGGCTGCTGCTGGACCATTCAAAGGTTCCCGTGGCCATGGGCCAAACCATGGAAAGCGTTAAAACGGGAGCACTCATGCATATCACACCGGACCTTGAAGCCTCTGGCCGGGAGGCGGCAAAACTGGTGGATGGCTTTTTAAAGGGGGCTGATCCAGGCACTATTCCCGTTACTGCGCCGGCTAAATTCACACTGGGCATCAACTTGACCACGGCACTGCGTTTGCATATTGTTGTGCCCCCGGATATACTGGAACTTGCCGGGGATAATATTTACCGGTGATACCTGAAAAAAGGCAATAAAATCCATGAAATTTCAGACAAAGATCACCCTCAGCATCATCCCTTTGGTTTTATTGGGTATTTTTGTACTGGGCTTTTGGTCCATCAAAAAAGCAAAGGAGAATATTCACCAGTCAACATTCTTGTATATGAATACTATTCTGGATGCATATGTGCCGGATATAGAAAGGAACCATCAGCTCCTGGTGAAAAACGGACTGGATACCATTGACTCCTTTGTTTCTGAATATAAAAAAAATGTCTTCAAAACAGCTGAAAATCTCAACCTGCCGGACAGGTCTCATCTGTTTATCATGGACGGCACCGGGCACCTGGTTTTTTGTTCCAGCGGAACAGATCCGGATGTGATGGCATCGGTCTGGGGACCTGCTGCAAAAAAAGTGCGTTCTGCCTCTGCATTTGCTTCTGCACAGGATACTGCATCAGAATATGCAGGCCGGGCAAAAGAAGCAGGTATTGAAAAATTATATGTGGCCCGGCAGTTCTTTCCATGGGACTGGGTGATATTTTTTGCCATGGAGGATCAGTTGGTGCGCGGTGCGGAAAGGCAAATTCGAAATGCCACCATCGGCATTGCAGGCATCTGTGCAGTTTTATCCATCGCCATGATCCTGACCATATTCAACAAATTTTTCGCAACACCTGTCAGGAGAATAAGCGACAGCGCTTCTGCCATTGCAAAGGGCAGGCATGTCGAACAAATCGATGTCAACTCCCATGATGAACTGGGTGATCTGGCCCGCAATATGGAAACAATGTCCCGGGCAATCCAGCAGCACCAGGATGAAATAAAACAATCCCATAACAAACTGGAAACACGGGTCAAAGAACGGACCAGAGAACTGGAAAATGCCCTGTCAAAAATCAAAACCCTGAAGGGCCTGCTTCCCATCTGCATGCACTGCAAAAAGATACGGGATGACAAAGGATACTGGCAGCAGATGGAAGCCTATATCCATGAGTATTCAGACGCTGAATTCAGTCACGGCATCTGCGAAGAATGTGCACAAAAACATTATCCGGGTATTGATTTGACCGATGACTGAGTGACAGCAAGGGATGAAAACAGGATATTGCCGTCAGAAGCTGGAATTAACACTTGATAAAAAACAATATTTTCTGTAAATAAGTGTATTTTGAATACCTTCTGGAGATTTTATGACCCAGTTCGATGAACATATAAATATTTTGATCGATGCGTATAAATCAAGCATAGAGCAAATGACCCGCCTGAAAGTTACAGGTGAAGAAAAAAGACAGATTCTCAAAGAAAAGAATACCTTACAATTTGCTCATATTATATCCTATACTGATTATGACAAAAAAGTTGAAGGGGAATTTGTCCTGACATTTAACAGCGTTCAGGATGCCTTAAAACTTGCTTCTGCGATTGCAGAAAGACTTGGATTGGGAAAACTCAAAGAGATCGGTGAGGATTCCACCGATCTGCTCAATGAATTTTTAAATGTAGTGGTTGGGCGAACCATATCAGACTGGGACAGCATTGGCTTGAAAGTAAAATTTGGCACACCTGTCTACAAGAAAAGCCATACAATCAACCCTTTAAAGTCTTTGCAGGGCTATATCATCAGCCTTGATGTTGTGGGCACAGAAAAAGAGAATGCAACAGAACAGATTATTTTGAGAGTATATTTCGATGAAAAAAAGGAAAGCAAAATCAAGGACAAAAAAATACTGCTTGTCGATGATTCAAGAGTCATGAGAAATATTATCTCCCAAACTCTTATTGCAGAAGGCGCGGTGATAAAAGAGGCGGAAAATGGTGAAGTGGCTGCAAGAGTTTATCGCACATTCAATCCCCATTTGACACTCATGGATATTAATATGCCTGAAATGGGGGGCTTTGAAGCCATTGAAAAAATCAGAGAATTTGATGTAAGTTCAAAATTTGTTATTCTTTCTTCAAGCTCCAGAAAAGATGAAATTATCAAAGCAAAACAATTGAAAGTATCAGGATATCTGGTAAAACCGGTTGAGCCGGAGCAGCTTATCGAAAGAGTCTCTGCCATATTGGGCTGATATCCGCATTGAATGGGAACCGTGGCAAAGAAGGATATCTCCCGGGCAATTACCCGGACGCCCGGCCGTTTCAGCAACCTGGCATCTGTGCCTTTATTTTTTGAGCAACTCTTCCAGGTCAAGAAAGAGCAAATATAATCTGTTTGCAGTATATACCTTGTTATTTCGGAACAAATATCCTATATTACAAGGTATGATTTTTCGATGGATTACAAGTGAAATAAAAAAGAAAATTGAACAGGTACCTGCGGTTACATTGCTTGGCGCCCGTCAGGTGGGAAAAACCACCCTTGCCAAAACCATAGCAAAAGGGATGGATTCCATCTACCTCGATCTGGAAGCACCGGAAGATTTGTTCAAGCTCAGTGATCCGGCCGCTTTTTTAAACGCCCACAATGATAAACTGGTGATCCTGGATGAAATACAACGTGTACCGGACCTGTTTCCTGTTTTACGGGGTTTCATTGATAAAAACAGGGAGCAGGGACGCAAATCCGGGCAATTTCTTTTTCTTGGTTCCGCCTCCATGGATTTGATGCGTCAATCGTCTGAAAGCCTTGCGGGGCGGATCACTTACCTATACATGAGCGGGCTGAACATCATTGAAACAGGCAGCGAAAGCAAAACAATACATAAACTTTGGGTTCGAGGCGGTTTTCCTGAGAGCTATCTGGCGGTAGATGACACCACAGCCATGGATTGGCTTGAGGATTTGATTCGCACCTATCTTGAAAGGGACCTTCCACAGTTGGGGTTTCGTGTACCGGCAACCAGGATGCGTCGCCTGTGGACCATGCTGGCTCATTTGCAGGGGGAACCGGTGAACTATTCAAAGCTGGGGGCAAACCTTGAAATTGATGGCAAAACAGTAAGCCATTATATCGATATACTTTCGGACCTGTTACTGGTGAGACGTTTGGAACCATGGCATGCCAATGTCAAAAAACGGCTGATCAAAACGCCGCGGTACTACGTTCGGGACAGCGGCATTTTACACCGGCTGCTTGGAATCAACCATTATGATGCCCTGCTCTCCAATCCGATACTTGGCAAAAGCTGGGAAGGCTTTGTCATGGAAAATATCCATTCGGTATTGCCCCTTCGTGCTGAAACATATTTTTACCGCACCGCTGCAGGGGCGGAAATTGACATGGTCATCCGGATGCCGTCATCAGAAATCTGGGCGGTAGAAATAAAATATGGCAGCGCTCCCAAACTGGGCAGGCATTACAGCGCTATCTGCGATGATGTGGGCGCCACCCGGAAATACGTTATTTACGGCGGCAATGACGAATTTCCCGTCAGCAGCGATGTAACCATCATTTCTTTGCCGCGGTTCATGAAAAAGCTTGAATCGTGATAAAACAGCTCACAGCGGTATTGATGAATCATCGGAAAAAAACAAAATATGTCCATGAGTATCCCGCATCTTTCTGGCATTTAACTGAAAAAAGGGCTAAAGCCTGCACCCGATGCACAATCTCATCCCCGATCTGGACAAAATCAATCCGGAATCGGTCAGCAGATCCCTGGCCACGGTGAGGCGGGCCCGCAGATAGGTCAGGTAAGAATGGATGCCGTCCCGCCAGGTGTCCCGAAACGCCTTGACCTGTTCGGCCCGGGTGATGGCATCGGTGATCCGCTTCGTTTGCGGGGTTTCGGGATGGGGGAGACAAAGAATGCCGTCCGCCGGGAATGGATGATTTTCTGGGTGGGCTGGCCGGTTTCATCAAGCTCCCAGTGCTGATTCGGATATTCATAGGGGTGAATTGCGTATAGGCTTGTCAAAAAACGGATTCAGCCTTGAATTTCCCAGTATTGATATAGTGAACTACTCGCCCCTAAAGGGGCAGAGCTTCGGGGGTTAAGCAGCATTTGCCAGCCCCGTCTTTTTTGACGCTTCTTTGCCATGGGCGCATTTTGCTTTTGCTCCATGCGGCTTACCGTTGGCTCCACGCCCTTTGTCCAAAAGGACTCCCCTTTTGGACAACTCCGTTCCAGAGTCTAAAATCAGGTTGATTGCTCTTTTTTTTATCACCTTTGCGGCGTTATTATCCGCATTGTCAGTATTCCCGCAGATTGAGCACAAGAACAGTTTCTGGCCCTGTCTGTTATCGGAGTGAATGTGGCCGCAAACAGCACATTCCTGAGAGGTGTATGGG
>JAABSO010000062.1:0-333 GCA_011390335.1 Desulfotignum sp.
ACGGTTGAACGTGCGCAGGATGGTGCGGTGGTGATGGACCAGTGCTTCAATCATCATATCTCCAGCTTATTAGGATTTTAGTACCAATATAAATCAAAGATATTAGGAATGCAAACCTAATGTATGTTTGTGTGCACTATCGTGACGCTGTGGTCAATGAAAAGGGTTTTCACGCCCTCTCATGCCGGTGAGGGTCAGGCCGATTTTCCGGGTCCGGGAGCTTCTATCATCCGTCGATCAAGAGTCAATTGTACGCGTACATATATTTTTTTATTTCAATGTCTAAAACTGTGAGATTTTTACATGCCTGCGTTACTTCGGCGTGGTCCGTTT
>JAABSO010000062.1:342-4383 GCA_011390335.1 Desulfotignum sp.
AAGTCTAAAGCATTAACTGGTCGAAAAAGAACTCGCTATACCCGCCCTTGAAAGAGCGGGATTGCGCTTCGTCAATTGTTCAAAACCATACACCTCAGGAATAGTTTCTATTTTGGGTATGATTTCGCTGGCTCTCGCTCTGAATTTTTTGATGTCGTGTTTGGCCGCTGCTTCCACATAGAGACATAGTTTACGCGTTATTTGGAATGCCCTTACCCAAGAAATATCGTGTTGAGTAGCTACGTTCAGGTATGTCGCACCCCTCAATACAGCAATCGCAATATCCTTATTCCTTTTGCTCATCTTGATCATTTATCCGGTATCCTTGCTCCGTTGATCACCGCCACAATGTCAATCCAGCCTGCGAATTGCAGAAAGAAGCTCATCGGTAGAACCGTCTTTCGTGCAGTAAGCAGAAGCCCCGGCTTGTATCATCTGATCTGCCTGATCTTGCTTATCATGCATGGAGAGACCGATGATGCGAACGTAGGGAAGTTCGGAACGAATAATCCGGGTAGCCTGAATACCGTCCATCCTCGGCATGCTGATGTCCATCAGGATCACGTCGGGATGAAGTTGCCGGGCTTTTTCAACCGCCTCCTGGCCGTCGCCTGCTTCCCCCACCATTTCAATATCGGAATAAAGGCTCAGCAAGGTGGAAATTCCTTGGCGGACAACCGTATGGTCGTCCACAACAAGGGTTCTGATTTTATCTTCGTCTGTTTTGGTGATTTTATCTTCAGTCGTGATTTCACGGATGACATCATCCTCTTTTTCTTCCTTTTTCTCAAGCGGCACAATCAGCGACAAAGAGGCACCATTTCCCGGTGAACTTTCAATCTGAATGCTTCCACCCATAAGCTGAAGCCGCTCGTTAATGCTGAAAAGACCAAACCCGGTCCCCTCGTTCTTCAAGACAGCGCTCGGATCAAATCCTGATCCGTTATCGCTTACCGTCACCCGAAGCTGCTTTTTCCCCTCATCACAGGTCATTTCAAGGTGTGCCGATTTTACGCCCGAATGTTTGATTACGTTTAACAGCAGTTCCCGCGTGCTCTGATAGAGGAACGCGGTAACGTCTTCTTGTTTTGGATCAATATCGGGATCTGTTTGCAAATCAATTGTAAGCCCGTGATTCTCATTCATCCACCGTGCAGTCCATTGCAGAGAAGCTGAAAGCCCCTGCTGCAAAACCGGAGGATAAAGCTCAGCTGTTAAAGAACGGGACGTCTGAATAGACTGGTTGACAAGGTCAAAAACGATTTTGGCAATCTTTTTATGTTTTTCTCCAACGGTCTGGCAAAGGATTTCACTGTTGATCCGAGCGCCGACTAAGAGTTGCTGAAGGTGATCGTGGAGGATTTTAGCCAAGCGTTGCCTCTCTTTTTGCTCGGCAAGCGTCAATTCCCCCACCAAGGTCTGCAGCTTCTTTGCCCGGTACTTAGCCACTTGGGTGCGTTCAGCCACCTTCTGTTCAAGATTTTTATTCAGCCTTCGTAGATTCTCCTCAGCCTGCTTACGATCGGTAATGTCAGGACTGCTGCCAACCATACCACAAAATTTTCCGTCTGCTGAAAAGCGAGGTAAACCGTATGATTCTATCCAGCGCCATTCTCCGTTTACGTCCTTTACGCGTGCCTCACCATGGAATGGTTTTTGACCTTTCAAAGCTTGCATAAAAGTGCCAACATAACTTTTGCGGTTGTCCGGATGTACCAGCGGCTGCCAATTCTGATCAAGAATCTGATCTAAAGTTACGCCGAAAAAGCGGCTGTAAGCCTTATTGATAAACTCATTATTGCCCTTAGCATCGGTTACCCAGATCATAACAGGTGTTCCGTTCGCCATGAGGCGGAAGCGTTGTTCTTTTTCGAGTAATTCCTTTTCTGCCTGCTTGCGCTCGGTGATGTCCTGTGCCATACCGACGGACCGAACAACAGCTCCTGTTTCATCTCGTTCATGGATACAGCGCTGATGTATAGTTCGGATTTCACCGGTGATTCGACGAACAATACGGTGCTGTATCTCATATTCATCACGCCCTTCCCGAATTGAATCGAAATAGGCATTATTCACCTTCTCTCGGTCATGCGGGTGAACTGCATCAAGAAAGGCTTCATACGTGGCGGTAAACTCCTGCGGTTCGCAACCGAAAATACGGTAGACTTCGTCCGACCAGGTCAAATGGTTTCCGAGCAAGTCAAGTTTCCAGCTTCCAATATGGGCGATTTCCTGTGACCGGGAAAGCATTTCCTCACTTTTGTTCAGCAATAAATTTTTATAACTCAAATCAGAAATGAGGTTGGCCAGCTTTGTATAAAATCCCATCACCTCGTTAACTGTTTCGCGGGTCCAGCGGGGTACCTTTTCAAGCGCAGAGAGGTATTTTTTTTCGTCAAAACCATATCGTCTGGCATGTTCACGAAAGGTTTTGATATCAGGCAATTCATCTTCAAAAAAAAACTGCCCCAGAAACAAATTTCCCACTTTCACTGTTCCCGCCATTATGGGGGTTGCCATATCCCACATATGGTTTTTACATCGATACAGCTTGAAAGTTCCCGTTTTAATCCCATTGCTGAGGATAAGGTCGCTTTCAAGACAATTTTTACAGGTTTCCGGATGAACGCGATGAAACCGATTGCAGATATCCTGCCATCCCGTAGAAACCAGAATATTTCCTTTCAGATCCAGTATGGCGACACCAATGTTTGTAAGTGTATAAAAATGGTTCATTAAGGACTGGATCGCCTGCATATCAACGATATCAGCCAAACCAGGCAGGGTATGGCCCGACGGTTGATATCCGTCTGACTTTCCGGCCAGAAAGCTTTCGAGTTCCTGAACCCGTATTTCCAGGTCTTCATATGTGGGTTTTTCAACCATATCATACCCTTTTAATCTCTGGATGCTCTTTGTAATGTAGAAGAAATTTAGTCCAGCCCTGCTAAGTTCAACTATTCTTGCCCTACCATAAATTTTCTACGGTCTCAAGAATATTTATGGTATCCCAAAATAAATGACACTTGAAAAGGGTGTTGAAATCAATGGCAAGAAAATACAAAAAAATGCTTATATTTCAATAAGTTATATTGAAAAAGCCTCTGTTTTAGTGTATAGTTGTTAGTGACAAAAAAACATACAAATACCCCAAAACAGAGGACTTTTATGAATTCAAAACAGGCAAAACATATCAGGACCATCGTGGTAAAGCAACTGAAAACAAACTACCCCGGCTGGAAAAAACTGACCAGGAAAGTCAAAAAAGAATTAACCAGGCTGGTGCTGGATGAAGTCATGAATGTCTATGATTATGATCAGTCACTGGATATGCCCATAGAAGAGCTTACCGGTATTTCGAATCAAACTCCACAAACAGGTGTTAAAAATCTTGCTGAAATGGCTGATTACATAGACAATTTTTATCACGACAACATCTTCGGTTTTGGTGCACTCAAAAAATCATATCCAGAAATCTATGATGAAGAGCTCAAAATCATTGATACGCTTTTGGATGATCAAATCATAAACAGCCTCATCTCACCAGCAAATTACTCTGCCCCTCATCGTTTCATCAAACCATACCAACTTTTACGAATGGAACTTTTAAAAATCATAAAGTATCCGGAAATCAGTTACCGCAAATTCTGTTCGGACGATTATTTTGGCAGGGATTGTAAACAGAACCGAAGATTTGCAAGGCTTTCGTTAAGCAGCAAGATCCAGGCACATCATACTGAATTGTGTCACTTCAGGAACAGTTTGTCGTTCAAAAAGGTGATGAATCTGCTGCTGTATTTCCTTCATTACTTTTATAAATCCGGATGCCTTGAAAATGCAGTTATACATGGGATTGATTCTTCCGAACTTCCCTCAGAGGTGAAATATCCACTGTGTACGGTAAAAGTCGGCCGGAATAAGATACGCATTTACTCCGATCTGGACTGTGATTGCGGGACACGCCGGAACAAAAGAGATAAGTCACATTACGTTGTGGGTTACAGGCTTCATACATTAACCGCTATCAATCCATCTACCGGC
>JAABSO010000063.1:0-334 GCA_011390335.1 Desulfotignum sp.
GTTCCGAAACAGATTAGACAAGAGCTTGCCAATAAAGTAAGCGCAGATTGTGCAACTGGAATACTGAATGCACCCCACCCATCTTATAATCCCGCAACTGATCGCTATCTTCCCCAACAATACTGCACTGCAGATCATGGTTCGGCCAAAAAGCTGAACAAAACCATGCTGCAACGTCGGCTCGGTCTGACCGAAAACCAGACAGCTCCACTTTTTTTCTGGCCATCACGCCTGGACAAAACCCAGAAGGGATGTCAATTGTTGGCCGACATCCTGTACACGGTAATTTCCCGTTACTGGGAGAACGATCTGCAAATTGTCTTCGTGGCTGACG
>JAABSO010000063.1:344-3278 GCA_011390335.1 Desulfotignum sp.
TTAACAAAATCGCAGACTTCCACGGTTTTCACCATCGGATGGCGGTTTGTGACTTCGATGAGGCACTGGCGCGAATGGCTTACGGGGCATCGGATTTCATCCTCATGCCATCTTTATATGAGCCTTGCGGTTTACCCCAGATGATCGGTATGATCTATGGTGCTTTACCGGTGGCTCACGACACCGGGGGGCTGCACGATACCATTCGGCATTTGTCGATCAAACTCAATAAAGGCAATGGCTTTTTATTCAAGAACTTCGATTCGCAGGGACTTCTGTGGGCGATCGATCAGGCAATGACTTTTTATATGCTGCCGGTGCCCATCAGGCACGCCATTATTGCACGCGTCATGCAGGAAAGCATTGTCTGGTTTAATCATGCAGCCACGGCAGAGCAATACATCCAACTGTATGAAAGGATGCTTCAACGCCCCCTGTTAACCGATACCGGCAAGGTGGTTATCAAACAGAAAAACAAGACAGATTCCAAAAAGTTAAACAACCAGCAGCCGAATTCGGTCATTCCCGTCGACTCCGTGATGATAGAGGCCGACAACCCACAGCAGTGGAAAATGGCTAAAAGCCTGAGGTGAAAGGAGATTATGCCATGTTGGATATAACAATGAATCAAAATTTGTTCTATAATGACATTCCAATCAATGGGGATGAATTGCCGGAATTTCCTGTCTATACAACCGAACATACTGTAACAGAAGATGTTCTTAACGCCCGATTGTCAAGACACGGGTTCGAACAAAGCAGCTTGTGGCTTGAATTGGAAAAATACCGCAAGGAAAATGAATACCTGAGACTCTTTGTCCAGAAAACAGCGCAAGATGCTATTAATGCAATGGAAAACGACCGCAAAACTGTGGCAAGGGAGATACACGACAGCATCAGCGGCAGCTTGGCTGCAATTAAATTATTTATGGAATTCAGAATGAACAGCGGTAACGTATCGTCTTGTGAAAACGGCAAGTCAATTGCGCAAATTATCAGCTATTTGAAAGATATTATCACAGAAACCCGTACCATTTGTCATCAATTGAACTCCAGAGAGCTTGAGGATTTCGAACTGTCAGTCGCAATTTCAAAATTAATAAAACGATTCAACAACTTTTTTCCCGGGATCGATGTGGATTTTGAGCTCGAGGTTTCCGAAGAGGCCTTCTCTAAAAAAGTCAAAACCGTGGTCTATCGTGTTGTTCAGGAAGGGTTGAACAACATCGGCAAACACAGTAGAGCAGATACCGTCAAAATCAAACTGACCACATTGCATAATCAGATTTTGCTCAAGGTGGAAGACAACGGATGCGGATTCGATATCCGTGTGCTTGAAACGGACCCGTATGACCAGGGATTTGGAATGCGTGGCATGAGGGACCGCATAGATCTCTGTGAAGGGACGTTTCAGGTGAAATCCAAGCCTGGAAAGGGAACCAGGCTGTCGGCTACGATTCCGAACAATGGTTGGTAGATTTTGTTGGAATTGTAAAAAATATTGTTATTATCCAATAAAATGCAGGGGGGAGGTTTTTTATGATAACAGCGGATAAACTGACAAAAGAAACTGTTATGCAGACTTTGCAACACTATGACGGTTTTGATGCATCCGGCATTGAAGTGAACAAGGTACAGGGAATCATTTTTTTAAAAGGCACTGTCCGGGAAAAGTTTGAAAAGGCGCTGGCAGAACAGATTGTGTTTTCCCTGCCCGGTGTTGTGGAGGTGGTTAACGATTTATCCATTGAAAACAAAACAGCTGAAAAAATTTCCCGGGCGTTTGATACCAAACTTGAAGTAATGATGAGGCTCAAGACAATACCCCATGTGAGAGTGCTTGAGCCTGAAGTGTTTGTTGAAAACGGTACAGTGATCCTGCAGGGTATAGTGGATACCTTCTGGAAAAGGGCCTACATTGGAAATATTGTGGAATCGGAATTCCCCGACATTTATGTGGAAAACCAGCTGACCGTCGTACCGGCCCGTGAAGGCAGTTTTCTGCCGGAAGAAAACCCTGTAAAAGAACCGGAAACCTTCCATCAGGCACGTGCAGGTTCACAAAAGAAAAGGCACCTGTAGATATCGACCTTGTATGGGCAACCGGCTGCTCATCTGTGGCCGGTGAAAATGGACTCGTCTTAGATTGACCAGATTCTGGCCAATCTTCGTGAGAATGCCCGGGACGCCATTTCCGGTGTTGGCAAACTCACCATTGAAACTGGAAAAAAACGTTTGATGAAGCATACTGCAACGAACATCCGAGCTTTATTTCTGGTGATTTTGTGCTGCTGGCAGTCAGCGACAATGGCAGATAACGCTTCGCGATTTCAGGCTGAGACCGACCGTGTGCGGGTTGAGTTCGGGAATCCCGGTATGACAGCGGCCTATGTCCTGGAAGGCGGAACTGACGGCACTGCCGCCTCCGGCCTGTCCGATATCGAGGCAACCGTGCCGATGGTGATGGCAACGGTGCTGCCATCGGCATCGAGCATCCGGATCATGTCCAGAAATTTCGGTTTTGTCCGCGTGAGCGGGATATAGGTACCGATCTGCATAACGTATCCTTGAAAAATGCATAAAAATCAATTATGACCATTATAATGACTCTTATGGGTTCGGTCAATGGATTTGGTATCCGGCTGGCTCGTCTGGTGACGCATCCAGCCGGCGGCAAAATTCTTTTTTTTGATCCGGATGCGGTTGTCCACGGCATCACCGTCAGACCGGTAAAAGGCCTTGAAAAGGGTAGGACCCATCAGACAGGTGATGATGGCCAGCAGAATAATGGCATCCTTGAAAGCCTGTGTGATAAATCCGAATTCCAGACCGATGGTGGCCGCCACAATGATGAGGCTCAAACGGGATGTCATGAGCAGACCCACCTGCAGGGAGTTGAGAAAAGACAGCCCGGCGAACACGAAAAGCAGGCAG
>JAABSO010000006.1 GCA_011390335.1 Desulfotignum sp.
CAGGCAGCAAGGCTTCCCGGTGATTGCTTTTTGGGGAACGGCCGTTACATTTGCAAAAAAAATTTGCAAATGTCGTATGAAACAGTATTTTGCTTAACTGTTTCTGCAAAAGGTTTAAGCCCCCGCCTTTAGGCGGGTAGCATTTTGATAGCAGTTGGATTATACTGCTTGGTATGAATTACCGTCAAGGGAGCCATACCAAGTTCAAAATTGAATACCATTTTGTTTGGTCCACCAAGTACCGATATCAAGTCTTGAGGGGAGACATAGCACTTAGAGTGAGAGAGCTTGTCCGTCAAACATGTGAACGTTTTGAAATTCATATTTTGCGTGGTGTTGTAAGTAAGGACCATGTTCATATTCTGGTTTCAGCACCACCCAACATATCCCCATCAGATATCATGCGCAGGGTAAAAGGGAGAGTGTCTCATAAGATATTTGAGGAGTTTCCCCATATAAAGAAAAGGTATTGGGGTCGGCATTTTTGGGCAAGAGGATATTTTTGTGTGACATCCGGTGAATTGACCAAGGACATGATCCGAGAATATCTTGAGCACCATTTTGAGAAAGACCCGAATGACAATTTTGATATCGAATGACCCAACCGGCCCCAGCCGGTATCGCTGGACTTTCAGTCCGCGAGTTGAAACCCACCGGCTTTAAGCCGGTGGTTGTTGAGTATTTTGGAACGAATTTTCAAGCCGAATTTGAACCTTCCGTATACGGGCACTTCATTATTTTTGAGATACACTTTCAAACAAAAAAGAGTTGAGGCCGGCACAAGAGTCCGTTTTGTTTTAGATTTGCCCGAAACAAAAAATACCCTGAAGCTGACAGGACATATAACCCGGGTTGCAGATGACGGCATAGCCATCCAGTTTGATAACACCACGCCGTATTTTCAGTCGTTTTTGAACAACACTTTTAACAGCACGTACCTTTGCAGCTGCGCAAGCAAATGCCTCACAGAAAAACGTAATGGAATTGTTGGGTTTATAGGTGATTTACCAGCAACAGATGGATACCCGTGATACAAGCAACAGGCATGATAAAACCTAAAGAGGCTTAAACAGGCCGTCTTTAGTTGCCTCAATCTTCTGATTTTTTTTCAGCTGATACACATAGTTTGAGATTTGCTTTGTAGTGAAGCCGGTTTCTTCCTGCAACGCTTTTCTTGATATGCCGTCTTTATTTTTTTTGATAACCTTTAAAACAGTGCCTCTTAATGTTTTTTTGGCTCTTGGTTTTCTTTTAGTGGCCGGCTTAGCTTGTTTGGGCGTTGGATCAGGGACATTTTCGGTTGATGCAGATTTATCAGATTTTTCAAGATTTGCTTGCAGACTTTTAATCCCTTCTAAGAATTCAGTAACAGTGGCCTTGATAGCTGTTGTCAATTCTTTGTCAAATTCAATGGTAATATCGAGTTTCATTTTTTCCCCTTTTATCTACTTGAGTGAAAATTCAGAATTCCAGCTTATTAACAACAATATCCTAATAAATCAAGCAGGTAAAATTTTCCTAACAGGTTCTGCAAACTAACATCAATGTCCGGGCAAACCAGTTATCAGCAAAAAAAACCGGCCAAGATAATTGACGCAGATTGGACAAAGTATTTGGCATTATTCCCCGGGTGGGCATTTGAAAAGATATTCAAGGCCATTGCGTTTGATTTCATAGACAGCCCGTAGCATCTCTCCAGGTTTTCCTTCTGGAAATCCTTTTTGTGAAAACCATACAAGATACCGTTCTGGAAGATCCACTAAGCGAGAGCCTTTGTATTTACCAAAAGGCATTTTTGTTTTTGTCAGGGCAATAAATGCTTCTTTGTCAGGTTGGATAGGGGTGGCCATTTTTTTATTTTTAGACAGTTTTGAGTTTTTTAAGGTTGGTATCCCTATGATTTTCAAGATGTGTTGTCAAGAAGGACGCTTATTGAAGAATGGGCGGATTAAAATAAGACAAGTTGCTTTTATGTTTTTTAAAGGGATGTTCCAACAAACGGTTTTTCAATTATATACAGGAAAAAACATGAACGTAGATACCCTTTTCATAGATTTTTCAAAAAATACAAATTTGAAATGAAAAACGGTGATGGAAAAATAAATTTGAGATTTTGGGTTTGGGGTGGAAAACAGGGGTTGGAAAAAAATATATGATGGATTTTGGGAATGATAGGGCATGTTCCATGATCGTTAGCTTTTACCACAATTTACCCTGAAATCTATCCCAAGGGTTGGAAATAGGGTTGGAAAATTTTAAATTGGAAAATAAAAAGGCCCCCAGCAAATCGCTGAAAGCCTTTATTCTCAAGATGGTGATCCCACCGGGATTCGAACCCGGGTTACCGGCGTGAGAGGCCGGCGTCCTAACCACTAGACGATGGGACCAGCGCTGCAAAAATTATGGATATACCGGAACCAGGGAAAAGTCAATAAATTTTACGCGGTAAAGGTTTTTTTGCGGCCTTTTCTAAAGCCGAAAATCAGGTAGATGAGCCATCCCACCAGGGGTATCAGGGCAATGAAATGCCAGAGAACCTTTGTTGCGGGAGAACCGAAATCCTTTTTGACGATGTCCACCAGGGCCAGCATGGTCAGGCCCAGGGAGATGCCGAAAATCAGGAGGATATATAAGACAAGGTTGTCCATGGAGATGTTTATCCTTCTTTGAGGCGGTCCGAGATTTTCATGAGGGTGTCCACATAATAATTGCTGTGGTTGTAACGGAACAGCACCTCATGCCGGCGCTGCCGGGAGATCCCTGGGTCCCATCCATGGTGTTTAAGGTAATTGGCCACGGAAAAGATGGCATCGCTGTGGTCGAACAGGTCGATTCTGCCGTCATTGTTGCCGTCTATTGCCAGGGTCAGGGCATTGGACGGCATGAACTGGGAGATACCCATGGCGCCGGCATAGGAGCCTTGGATGGTTTCCGGGGCAATGTTTTCCCTGTCTGTATATTCTATAAGGGCTTTGAGTTCTTCATACCCCCATTTGGAACGCTGCGCCACTTTTTTTAAAAAGGTTTCCTTTTCAGGTTTCTTTTCTTCGGGAATGGCGTTCCAGATGCGTTCTTGCAGTGTCTCATCGGTGAGAGCCGCCATGGTGGCCAGGGTATTGATGACCGTTCTTTTGCCCAGAAATGTGCCCAGGCGTGTCTCTACCAGCAGGATGGCGGTGATGACGGTTTTGTCCACCCCATGGATTTTCTGGGCCAGGTCCAGGGTTTCCTGGTGCTCTTCCATGTATTGAAAAGCTTTGGCAATAGATGTTTTTGATAGAAACTGGTCATAATTCAGGCTGGATTCTGAATGGACAAAAAACATGGATACACCGTCAGGATTGAAAAATACGGTGTCATTTCCCAGAATATCCTGGATTTTTTCCGGGGCGAACCCGTCTTTGATCAGCCGTTGGCCCAGGGCATCAAATTCACTTCCTTTGGCTGTCTGCTGGGCAAAAACTGTGGAAATAGGGCATGATATGAAAAACAAAATAAAGAAGCATCCGGAAAAAAGTGTGCAAAGCCTATGCAGAAATCCCATATGACAGCTGTGCCTCCCTTGTATTCTGATTAAAATTATTTTGTTATACCGCATTTTTTTTTTGATTGCATTAAAAATCTTGCAGGATGTCTGCTGCCGGGACCAGAACCAGAAAGGGGGAGTTCATGATATGCATGATCTCCCCCTTTTGCAGCCTGGGGTTTGGTTTTTTACAGTTGGCGGTTAAATGTCAAAATACAGGTAGAACTCATGGGGATGGGGACGGCTGATGACGGGTTTGACCTCATTTTCCATTTTGTACGCAATCCAGTGTTCAATGACATCTTTGGTGAACACATCGCCCTTGAGCAGAAAATCATGGTCATGCTTCAGGGCCTCCAGTGCTTCTTCCAGGCTGGCGGGGGCAGACTCCATTTCCGCCAGTTCCTCGGGTGGCAGGTCATAGATGTTCTTGTCCATGGGATCGCCCGGATCCATTTTGTTCTGGATACCGTCGATCATGGCCATGGCAATGGCGGAAAATGCCATGTACCCGTTGCAGGAAGGATCCGGGGTTCTGAATTCAATGCGCTTGGCCTTGGGAGAGCCTGAATACATGGGCAGGCGGATGGCCGCACTCCGGTTCCGGCTGGAATATGCCAGGTTGATGGGGGCTTCAAAACCCGGTACCAGGCGTTTGTAGGAGTTGGTGGTGGGGTTGGTGATGGCGCACAGGGCTTTGCAGTGCTTCATTATGCCGCCGATGGCATACAGGGCGTCATCAGACAGGCCGGCATATTTGTTGCCTGCAAACATGGGGTTTCCGTCTTTCCAGAAACTCATGTGGGTGTGCATGCCGGTGCCGTTGTCCCCGTAAATGGGCTTGGGCATGAAGGTGACTGTGTGGTCGTATTTCTTTGCCACATTTTTCAGCACATACTTGAACCATGCCAGGCTGTCGCCCATGTTCACAAGAGAATCAAACCGCAGGTCGATTTCCGACTGGCCGGCGGACGCCACTTCGTGGTGCTGGCATTCCATGGCAATGCCTAAGTTTTCCAGGGTGAGCATCATTTCGGTTCTCATGTCCTGGTACTGGTCAGCCGGGGGCAGGGGAAAATACCCGTGTTTGGGTTTGATCTTGTATCCCAGGTTGGGCATCTCTTCGGTACCTGTGTTCCAGTGGCCTTCAGGAGAATCGATCTCAAAAAAAGCAGCATGGGGTTCAGAGGCATACCGGATATTGGAAAAGATAAAAAATTCCGGTTCAGGGCCCACAAAAATGGTGTCGCCGATGCCCGTGCTTTTGAGATACTGCTCTGTTTTTTTGGCAATGCCCCTGGGATCCCTGGAATAGGATTCGCTGGTGATGGGGTCATGGATGTTGCCGATGATGGCCAGGGTGGGCACCTTGAAAAAAGGATCCATTCTTGCGGTGGCAGGTTCCGGTATGACAATCATGTCACTGTTGTTGATGGCCTGCCAGGCCCGCATGGATGATCCGTCAAACCCGAATCCGTCCTCAAATGCGGATTCTGAAAATTCACTTAACGGGACTGAAAAATGCTGCCATGTGCCGATGAAATCCATATACCGGATGTCAACCACTTTTGCATTGTTTTCTTTTGCCATTGCAATGACGTCTTTGGGGGTCATCATGTTTTCCTTTCTGTTTTGAATGTATGGTTATAATCTGGTCTGCACCTTTTAGAGTGCATCAGTGTCTGTTTCTCCGGTCCTGACCCGGATGGCTTTTTCCACGTTCAGAACAAAGATCTTGCCGTCGCCGATTTTCCCGGTGTTGGCGGCATTTCTGACGGTGTCAATGGTTTCATCGGCCCGGTCATCTGCCACAACAATTTCCAGCTTTATTTTTGGGACAAAATCCACGACATATTCCGCGCCCCGGTATATCTCCTTGTGTCCTTTCTGGCGGCCGTAACCATTTACTTCCGTCACTGTCATGCCGTAAATTCCGATTTCACTTAAGGCTTCCTTTACATCATCAAGCTTGAAGGGCTTGATGACCGCTTCAATTTTTTTCATTTACTACCTCCTTTGCATGTATCTGGGGGAGCCGTTTTATGATGGCTGTTTTAATTTGTTTGAGTTTTTCAGGATCCCTGATTTTCTGGTCATTTTCAAGGTCCCGAACATAAAATATATCCATGATCTGGTCCACCTTTCCGCCAACCATGGCCACATTGACGTTAAGGCCGCTGCGGTAGAGGGCATCTGTGATGGTGAACAGCAGGCCCGCAAAATCATAGGTCAACACTTCAATGATGGTGAAAAAACTGGATGTTTCATTGTCGATGCGGACCTGGTTGGGTTCGGGACGTCTGCCCGAGGCAATGGTGATGCGTTTGGGGATCTTGTCCACAACCTTGTCCAGAAAATGGTCATCATCTAAGGCCTGTTTCAGATCCTGTGCAGCTTTTTCCCATTTTTCATGTTCAAAAATGCGGTCCCTGGGGGGCATGACCTTGAAAATATCCAGAATGTGGGTATCTCCTAAAGGATATGCCTGGGATGCCACAATATTGATCCGGTTGAGAAAAAAGACCCCGGCTGTCTTTGAATAAAATCCGGGCCGTTCCCGGCCGCAGATGGCAACGGTGCGTATGTCTGAATCTTTCTCTTTGGATATCTGCCAGATGAACTGCCGGTCTCCCAGGTTCCGGAACAGCCTGATATGGTCCACGATATGGTTGGTGGACATATACAGAAGATACCGCCCTGACATGGCATCCAGCTGTTCCATGATCTCTTGTTCACGCCAGCTCTCCTTGAGCAGGGCCAGCACTTCTGATTTTTTGCGCTGGATGAGGCGCTGGCTCTTTTTGGATGCCAGTTCTCCTGTCTGTAAAATGCGCATGGTTTTTAAAAACAGATCTTTTATCAGATTTTCGGTCCAGTCATTCCATGCCTTGGGACCTGTGGCCATGGAATCGGCAACCGTGAGCAGAAACAGCATGCGCAGCAGACGGATTTTCCCCACTTTGTTGGCTGTGTAGACCGCTGTTTCTTCATCAAAAACATCCCGTCTGGTGGCGGTTTTGGCCAGGAGCAGGTGGTTTTGGATTAAGTTCTGGCCATCTGCCACCTCTGCGGCATTGAACCCCATCCGTTCAAAGATGGGCCGGGCAAGGGCAGCGCCGGTTTTTGAATGTTCCTTTGCCGGATCTGACTTGCCAATATCATGGAGCAGGGCTGCCATCAGCAAAAGGTTTTTATTTCTTACCTCCTTGAAAACATCAGCGTAAAGCGTGGTGATGACGTTGGTGCCCGGGTCTCTGAAACTGTTGATCACCTGGACGCAGCGAATGGAATGCTTGTCCACCGGAAACAGATGGTAGTGGTTGTACTGGATTTTGTGTCTGATGGCGCCGAACTCCGGGATGAACTGTTCCAGAATGCCGGTGGAGAGCATTACATTCAGCACATTGAATTCCCAGAAAGACAGGGCCAGAATTTTTTTGAAAATTATGACATTTTCCGGATCTGTTTTTATGTTTTCATCCACCAGGTGTAAAAATTCCGACACCACGCGCCGGGCCTCTATGGACAACGGAATACGCCTTCTGCCGCTTTCCAGAAAGATTTTCAGCAGCAGGTCCGGGTGCTGCAGGATGACCACGGTATTGGCAAAGTACAAACGCCGTTTCTGGATGATCAGGCCGGCTGTCTTGATGCGGCGCGGGGTGGCAGGCTCTTTTCTGATCCGACTGCTGGTGACGATATCCTCAAAGGTGATCTGGTTGACCTGCTTGAGAAAGTCCATATGGGCATGCAGATCCCCTAAAAACACCTCCACATCCGGCAATTCCCCCTGGTTTGAGTAGTTGAGGAGACCGGCCACCTCGGTCTGGTACTCAAAGTGCAGGGTGTCGCATTTGCGGCCGGTGATATGGTGGAGCCGGTTTCTGATATCCCAGATATAGGCCAGGCTCTTTTCCAGGGTTTCATATTCCAAATGGGATAAAAATCCATAATATTCCAGGTCCCGCCTTTCTTTGATGTCAGATTTTATCTTGGCATACCATAACAGGGTATGGTAGTCCCGCAATCCCCCGAATCCTGATTTGAGATCCGGGGTCACAAGGTAGGTGGAATCCCCGAAATTTTCCAGCCGCTTTAAACCGTGGTCAAACAGGTAATCCAGTGTCTGTTTGTAGTATTTGACACAAAGCCTGTTCCGAAATTTTTCTTTGAAAGCCGAGTAGATCAGAGAATGGCCGCAAATGAAGCGTGCATCCAGGACAGTTGTGAGGATGTCAAACCGTTCAAAGGCCATGGCAATGCATTCATCAATGCTGCGCACCGCATATCCCACTTCAAAGCGGGCATCCCACAGAGGGTAGAGCAGTTCCTGGACAAATGCCTCCACCTCCGGGACAACGCTTTTATCAAACAGAATCAGCAGGTCGATATCAGAATGGATGCATTGTTCTTTTCTGCCATATCCCCCGAGGGCAATGACGGCAAACGGGTTCTGGGAAGCCACCAGTTTGCGGGCAGCAATGCTTTTTTCATACACCGTATAAAAATATTCATCCAGAAACCGGGTCAGCTTTTCCAAAAAGTGCGGTTCTTCTCCTGCCAGAAATGCCTGGATCAGGCGTTCCTTTTTCTGGATTAAAACACGGGCTTGTGTGTTCTGCATTGTTTCCATGGCCTTTTTTTGTAAGCAATGGGCGTGCCAGCCTTTTATTGACAAGGTTTTTGAAATTGCACCCCCGGGTGTCTATAAAAACAGTACCCCAAAAAAAATGTTTTTAAAAATAAATAACAAAAATGTGGCTTATTGGTCAAATAAAACTACGGTTTTGTATCTAATTGTTTTTTAGATAAAATTTCTGCTCTTTAAGAGCCGACAGGCATATCAGGATATCTATAAAGGAAATGCAGGCAGCCGGGTGTGTTAACGGCCCGGCTGCAGGAGAGAGAAGATAAACGGCAGAAAATTTTTAATCTTTTTCAATCTGTTCCGGATCTTTGTCCTTGTCTTTGTCTTCAAGGGGCTCTTTTGTGGCTTTTTTAAAATTTTTAATACCTTTGCCCAGACCGGCCCCGATTTCAGGCAGTTTGCCTGCACCAAAAATAATGAGTATAATCACAAGGATGATTATCAGTTCCGGCATTCCAATTCCACCAATCATAGCATGCTCCTGTTTGTTTCATGGCTGACAATATTAAATGAAAACTCTTAACACTAAGTGGTATCAGTGTCAATGGTTTAGCGTGCAGGGACAGAGATTATAAAATACAATTTTGTAATGTAAGGGGCCGGACAGGTGAATTTTAAATAAAGTCCTTGTGAAAAATCAGGATATGCTGCATATTTTCGGTAAAAATATCATCTTTGCCCATGGGCAAAGAACAGATTGTATGTGTAAATCCTTTGATATCCGGAGAAAATCACCCATGAACCAGATTGTTACCGATGAATTTGAGGGCGCCACAAAATATGTACTGGATCAGGAACTGGCCGCGATTGTCAATATATCCATGCGGCTGGAAATGCCTTTGCTTCTCAAGGGAGAGCCGGGCACAGGCAAAACCATGCTGGCCTATGCCATTGCTGAAAGCCTGGGTATGCCCCTGATTGTACTCAACGTGAAATCCAGCATGAAACTGGTGGAGGCGCTGTACCAGTATGATACCTTAACCCGGCTCAACGATTCCCGCTTCGGGGACTCAAAGCGGGATGTGAGCAATATCAATGAATACATCAAGATGGGGAAAATAGGCCAGGCATTTGTGGCAGACCGGCGCACCGTGCTGCTCATCGATGAGATCGACAAGGCAGACACCGATTTTCAAGATGACATGCTGGATGTTCTGGACCAGATGCAGTTTGATATTATAGAAACAGACCAGACCGTCAGGGCAACCCACCGGCCGGTGATCATCATCACTTCCAATGCGAAAAAAGACCTGTCCGATCCGTTTCTGGGCCGGTGCAATTTTCACCATATCGCATTTCCCGATCCCAAGATGATGCGCAAGATCATTCATGTGCATTTTCCGGATCTGGATGAAAAACTGGCTGACAATGCCATCAAGGCGTTTTTCAGCATGCGGGAAATTGAGGGCATAGAGAAGAAACCGGCCACCCGGGAACTGATCAACTGGATCAGGGCATTGCAAGCTGACCCGGATTTCCGGGTCAAGGATCTGATCAACGGCAAGCTCCCCTTTCTCGGGGTATTGTTCAAAAAGAGCCCGGATTATGAGCGGACCCAGAACCTGACAACCAGAAGACGTTTGTTTTAAGGTGCAGCCCCCATGTTTGTAAAATTTTTTTATACCCTCAAGGATGTGGGAATCCCCGTGTCCCCCACCGCCTTCCTCACCCTGCAAAAAGCCCTTTACAACGGCATGGTGGCAGGTCTGGATGATTTTTATACCTGCGCCCGGGCCATCCTGGTCAAAAGCGAGCGGTATTTCGACCTGTATGACCAGGTGTTTGCCCATTATTTTGAAGGGGTCCCCCTGCCCGAGGATGCTGGTTTTGAAATTGATGCCATTGCCAGGGGACTGCTGGAGGAATGGCTGAAAAATCCCAAAAAGGTGGCAGATGCGTTGGGTATTGACGAAGAAAAGCTCAACAAAATGTCGCCCGAGGAACTGATCGCATACTTCAAGGAGCGGCTCAAAGACCAGGACGGCCGCCATGACGGTGGCGGCAAATGGATCGGTACCGGCGGGTATTCCCCTGTGGGCCATTCCGGATACCATCCCGGCGGCATGCGGGTGGGCGGGGCGTCCGGCAGCAAATCCGCAGTAAAAGTGGCCAATGAAAGGCGGTACAAAGATTATTCCACCACCGGCCCCCTGACCCAGGCAAATATCGGAGAGGCCCTCAAGCGTCTGCGCAACCTGGTGCCGGCCGGTCCCAAAGACAAGGTAAATGTGGATGAAACCATCAGAGAAACCATGCGCAATGCCGGCGAGATTGAACTTGTGTTCGACCGGGCTCTCAAGGACCGGCTCAAGGTGATCCTGGCCATTGACAACGGCGGCTGGTCCATGGATCCCCATATC
Organism: Desulfotignum sp.; assembly: GCA_011390335.1. Taxonomy (GTDB): domain Bacteria; phylum Desulfobacterota; class Desulfobacteria; order Desulfobacterales; family Desulfobacteraceae; genus Desulfotignum. The sequence goes on from JAABSO010000006.1 coordinate 10,535, forward strand.
GATATTGTCCAGACCCTGTTTGATTATGCCCGGGCCCAGTTCAAGGAGGTGAAAACCTATTTTTTCCACAACACCATTTATGATTATGTGTGGGAGGACCCGGCCCGGTATAAGAAGCCCAAAAAGATTGTGGATTTTACCAGAAATGACCCGGACACCCGGCTTGTCATAGTGGGGGATGCCAGCATGGCCCCTTATGAACTCATGGCCCATGACGGCTCGATCCACATCAGTGAGCGCAGCGGCCGGCCCAGCATCCAGCAGCTCAAATTTTTGGCCGAGACCTTTTCCCACAGCGTGTGGCTGAATCCTGTGCCTGCATCCATGTGGGGCTACACCCACACCATCATGACCATCAGTGCCATATTCCCCATGTTTGAACTGTCTTTGGACGGCCTTGAAAAAGCGGTGACAAAGCTGATGGCAAAGGATACCACCCCGGCGGTCTGACAGGACCCATCCCACCGGTGTGACAGCTTTTTCGCCCCCGGCACCGCCCTGCATCCGGCATGGGATCTGAACGGGCCTGACAGTCCTGGCTCCAGGGCAGCGTCGGGGCACCGTGGTTCCGGGGTAAGTTGTCCCGGATGGATGGCAATTCAGGCAAAGCTGGTTTTGAAAAATCGGTTGGTGTTGGTGAAGATGGTCCTTGCCAGTTCCTCCGGGGTTTCGTTGCAAACCTGTGCCAGTTTTTCCAGCACGGACCGGACAAACGCGGGTTCATTGCGCCGGTATCTGTTTTTCTGGGGGGCAGGGGTGAGATACGGGGCATCGGTTTCAATGAGAATTTTGTCTTTTGGAATCAACGGCGCCAGTTCCCGGAGCAGTTTTCCCCGCTGCTGGATGGTTAAAATACCGGTGATGCCGATGTGGTACCCCAGATCCAGGTATTGGAAAAGCTCTGTGCGGGTGCCGGAAAAACAGTGCACCACCCCTTTTCTGCTGTCAGGCCCGTCTGTTTTTACAATGTCATAAAACCGGCCGTTGGAATCACGTTCATGGAAAATCAGGGGAAGATCCAGTTCTGCGGCAATGGACAGCTGGGCCGTGAAGCAGGCTTCCTGGTCTTTTTGCGGAGAAAACATTCGGTTAAAGTCCAGGCCGGTCTCCCCCCAGGCTTTGACGCAGCCGTTATTCTTTGCCAGACCGGCCAGATCCGCCAGATTGTTTTGGGTGCAACGTACGGCATCATGGGGATGGATGCCTACTGCCGTGATGACATTGTCCCGGCCGGCGGCAATTTTGACAGCTTTTTGGGCGGTGTCTGTGTCAACCCCTGCAATGGCCATGGCCCGGACCCCTGCCTTTTTGGCCCGCTCAAACATGGCATCCATATCATCAGCAAAACAGGGGTCGTCAATATGGCAATGGGAATCAAATAACAGCATATGTCTGTCCTTACGGTTTTATATGAAAGCCGTCAGCCATCAGTATTCTGCTAACAGCTAAAAGCTTTCATCATTTGTTGTGGTTTCTCAGGCCATGATTGTTTATATGGCAAAGCCTTCACTGTTGGAAGAAGCCGGGTTACGGGTTCAGTGAAGGCTTTGGGTGTAAGAAAAACTGTTTTTCAGCACTCCTTGACACAACCGGTATATATCAGTAAATTCAGTGCCAGTCAATTATGGACCGTGATGAAAACCTGTTTGTTATGAAAATTATGAATCTGAACAGCAGCAAACATGCAATTATCAGACTGTTTAATGTCACCATGCGCTATGGTGCAAAGCTGGCATTGAACGATGTATCTGTGGATATCCAGCCTGGAGAATTTATATTTATTTCAGGCCCTTCCGGGGCAGGCAAGTCCACCTTGCTCAAGGTGCTCTACCTGGCTGAAAAAGTTTCCGAGGGCCAGATTCTTATCAACGGCATGAACCTTGCCCGGATCTCTCCTGCAAAGCTGCCCCTCCTTCGGCGGCGGTTCGGCATGGTATTTCAGGATTTTAAGCTGATTCCCGGCCGGACGGTATTTGAGAATGTGGCCCTGGTGCTGGAGGTTTCCGGAGAAAAACCATCCTATATCCGCAAAAAAGTGATGCATGTTCTGCGAACCACCGGTATGGAAAAAAAGGCAAATGCCCTGCCGCTCACCCTTTCAGGAGGTGAACAGCAGCGGGTGGCAGTGGCCCGGGCGGTGGTGGGTGATCCGGATATCATCCTGGCAGATGAGCCCACTGGCAGCCTGGACCAGGCATCTGCAAAGCTGGTGCTGGATTTTTTGATGGCGTACCACCAAAAAGGGGCAACCATTCTGTTGGCAAGCCATAACCTGCATCTGCTGGAAAGCATGGTGCGGGGCCGTAATATTGTGCTGGACCAGGGACAGCTGGTCAAAACATCCACCCTGCTGTGACAGATTTTGTGCTGTGACAAGGAAACAAATGCCATGACCCGATATATCAAAAAAGCCCTGGCAGATATCCGGTCCAACCGGTTTTTGAACCTGATCACCATTGTGACCATTTCGTTGTCCATCCTTGTGGTGTCGTTGTTTCTTTTGTTTTTTGAAAATGCCAGCCGGGTGATTGAAGGGTGGAACCAGGGGGGCCGGGCTATGATTTATCTGGAATCCGCCTTTTCTGAGGAGATGCTGCCGGATCTTGAAGCCCGTATCAAAAGCTTGGGGGAGGTGGAAGAGATGCGTTTTATTTCAAAATCCCAGGCACTGGAGCGGTTAAAAAACGAAATGGCCGGGAATACCGGTTTTTTTGAAACCCTGAAAGAAAATCCTTTGCCCCATGCACTGGAGATCCGGATGAAAACCCATGGCGATCTGCAGCAGATGACGGCCTTTGCCAAAAAAATTGCAGATCTGGAGATGGTGGAAAGCGTGGAGTACGGCCAGGGGTGGCTGGCAAGATTTTTGAAGATTTTTTCTTTGTTCCGGATCACCGGGTATGCCATGTGTGGGCTGTTTTTGTTGATCGCCCTTTTTATTACAGCCAATACCGTGCGGCTGGCATTTTATTCCCGGCGGCTTGAAATCGAGATAATGCGGCTGGTGGGGGCCACCGAAGGGTTTATTAAAACCCCTTTTTATGTGGAAGGGCTGTTTCAGGGATTTTTGGGTGGTATATTGGGGCTTTTGATTCTTCTGGGGGCTTTTTTTGCGGTGTCATCGGGCATATCCCAAAATCTGAGCGCCTATGTGTACCTTGATATACGGTTTTTGTCTGTCAAGGCCATGGGTATCCTCATTCTGGCCAGTACATTTTTGGGGTGGTTTGGATGCTATCTTTCCTTAAAGCAGATTTTAAAATAACCCTGGTGTGGGTATGGCTGATTCTGCTGGTGCCGGTGGTTTCATCGGCTGCACCACCGGTTGTTTACCATGGTGAGGTCACAGCTGCAAAACTCAATGTCCGGTCAGAACCCTCCCAGGATGCCGCGGTGGTGATGGTTCTGGAAAAAGGAGCCCGGGTGGATGTGACAGCAGTCAAAGACGGTATCGGCGGGTGGGTGACAATACAGCATAAAAATATTCAGGGATATATCAGAAACCGTCCCGTATATATAGCGCTGCAGGCTGTTGTCCCCGCAGAAAAAAAAAAATCTTCTGCTACACTGAAACCTGATCCCGAAATACAGGAGAAAAAACAGGCCATTGAAACCCGTATCATTGCAGAAGAAGAGCAGATTGACCAGTTCAGCAAAAAAGAGATACAAATCATAGAAGGGTTGAACCAGATCGATTATACATTGAACCAGGCCCGGATCAGGGCAGATGCCCTGGCCAAAGAAAACCGGCATCTGGAAAAAAGCATTGCCGCCATCCAGTCGGACAGGCAAAAACTGGCCGAGCAGATCCGGGAAAACCAGGTGTATGCCGGAGAGCGGCTTTGTGCACTCTACCGCATGCACAATATCGGCAGCCTGGACATGATGGGGATGCCAGCCTCGGTGTTTGATTTTTTTGTCTCCCAGAATGCCATGAAGCGGATTGTTCTGTCAGATTTTCAGGCCATTGAAGCCCAGATTAAAAATCTTAATAAATTTCAGATGCTTGCGGCACAATTGGCGGAACAAAGAGAAGCCAAGGCAAAACTGGAGCAGGACCTGGCACTTCAGATCCGTATCCAGGAAAAGGAAAGCCGGAAAAAAGAGGCCATTCTTGGTGAGATTCGGGAGAAAAAAGCACTGTCCCAGGCTGCGGTGGCATCTTTGAAGGATGCATCCATGCGCCTTGATGCCAAAATGTCTGCCATTGGTAACCAGGCCCCCTCTTCCATGGCGGGCACTGTATTTTCCCGGTTAAAAGGCCGCCTGCCCACACCGGTCAAAGGAAAGATCGTGTCCCGGTTCGGTCCGTCACGATCAGGAAATTACAATTCCTTCACTTTTCAGAGCGGAATTGATATAAAGGTGGAACGGGGGGAACCTGTCCGGTCTGTTTTCAAGGGTAAGGTCATATTTTCCGAATGGCTGAAAGGATACGGCAATCTTTTGATCATAGATCATGGGGAAAATTACTATACCCTGTATGCCCATGTGCAGGAGTTTTTCAAGCAGAAGGGTGAAAAAGTGGATACCGGTGAAGTGATCGCCACAGCAGGTGATACCGGTTCCATAAAAGGGCTTTGTCTGCATTTTGAAGTCAGACACCACGGCAAACCGATGGATCCCCTGAAATGGTTAAAAAAAGGAGCATAGAACAGATGATAGTGCGATCGTTTTACACCCGGTGGCTGTGCACAGCAGTTTTGGCCCTGGTGCTGGCCATGTCTTACGGAATACCGGTTTGTGCTGAGACAGGAACCACTTACAAATCGTTGAAATTATTTGTGGAAGTCCTGGAAGAACTGGAAAAAAATTATGTGGATGAAGTGGATGCCGACACCCTGATCCACAATGCCATTAAAGGCATGGTGGAAAACCTGGACCCCCATTCCAGTTTCATGCCCCCTGAAGCCTTTGATGACCTTCAGGATGAAACCAAGGGCGAATTTTCCGGTCTCGGGATAGTGATTACCATGAAAGACGGGATATTGACAGTGGTATCTCCCATTGAAGGAACCCCTGCCTACAAAGCCGGCATTTTTGCCGGGGATATCATCGTGAAAATTGATGATGAATCCACCAAGGGCATGGCATTGTGGGAGGCGGTGAGCAAAATGCGGGGTCCCAGGCATGAAGAGGTGGTCATTACCATTATCCGCGAAGATGAACCTGCGCCCCTGGTGTTTTCATTAAACCGGGACCTGATTCCCATGACCAGTGTTCGATCAGCCATGCTCAAACCAGGATACGGGTATCTGCGGGTAACCAATTTCAGGATGAATACCCATGAAGAGATTGCAGCGCATCTGGAAAAACTGCAATCAGCTGAAACCCCTTTGAACGGGCTTGTGATTGACCTGCGGGATAATCCCGGCGGGCTCCTGGACCAGGCCATCAAAGTTTCCGATTTTTTTCTGGACGAGGGCGTGATTGTTTCCATCAAGGGCCGCGAGGAAACAAATACCCAGGAATACAAAGCCCGTCCCGGTAAAGAAGAACAGAAATATCCCATTGTGGTACTGATCAACGGCGGGTCTGCATCAGCTTCCGAGATTGTGGCCGGCGCATTGCAGGACCATTCCAGGGCACTGATTTTAGGCACTCCCTCTTTTGGCAAAGGATCGGTCCAGACTGTCCGTCCATTGAAAGACGGATATGGTCTCAAATATACCATTGCCCGTTATTATACACCCAGCGGCAGATCCATTCAGGCCAAGGGGATCCAGCCGGACATCGCAGTGCCCCATGCCATCCTTGAAAAAGAAACAAAAAAACCGTCAGCCTTTGACCGGATGCTCAAGGAAAAAGATTTGCAGAACAGCCTGAGGCCGGAAGAGACAGATGACAGCCTCAGGGATGCGGTTTCTCCGGAACCATCCAGTAAATCCCGGCAACTGCAGGAAACCGAACAGCTCCACCAGGATGCCCAGGTGAGAAGAGCCCTTGATATCCTGATAAGCTATGGAGTCTTCAATAAAGTAAATGGCAATTAAAAAAAAGGGTGCCAAAAAACCGGTGCCCAAAAAACAGGTGCCCAAAAAAACGGCACCCGGAAAAACACCACCCAGAGCAAAAAAAAGCAGCTCTCCTAAAAAAACGAATGGTACAAAAAAGCGCGTTGATGTGCCGTCGGAATTGAAAAAAGTGGTGATCGGGATTCTGGTTTTGGTGGCTGTGTGCCTTACAGGAGCCATGCTGGCGGATATCTTTATCCGCAGGCCTGCTAAGTTGCCTGAAAAAACCCAGAAGGTTGCGGGTAAACCTGCTGCACCGCCGGATGCCCGCAAATCAGAGGGCATGGATAAACCGCCCCCTGTTTATGAAGATATCAGCGACCTGCCGCCCAAAAAACCCCAGCCCGGTCTCATGGAAAAAAACGGACATCCCATTTTATATGAGGTGTTCGAGGGTCTGGATGACATTCGGAAACACCCTTCGGCTCCCCGGGTGCTGCCGGAAGATGATACCATCAGAATAGCCCTGATTATTGATGACATCGGATATGACAAAAAAATAGCCATGGCATTGCACACACTGGAGCCCAATATCAGTTTTTCCGTGCTGCCCTGGTCACCATTCGGCCGGGTCATTTCCAGAATGCTGGCCGACAGAGGCGCGGAAATCATGCTGCATCTGCCCATGGAACCGATGGAATATCCATCGGTGAATCCAGGCCCCGGCGCCCTGCTCACGAGCATGCCCCCTGATGTGCTGATTGCACAGCTGGAAAAGAACCTGACAGAGGTCCAGGGGGTGTCAGGGGTCAATAACCACATGGGATCCATGTTCACCAGCCAGGCCAACCAGATGAATCAGATATTCACCATCCTGAAAAAAGAAAATCTGTTTTTCATTGATTCCAGAACTGCGAAAAATTCCCAGTGCCGCGCCTCTGCACGCCTGCTTCAGATCCGGTTTGCCGAACGGGATGTGTTTTTGGACAATGTCCAGGATGTAGGTTATATCACAGGGCAGTTTGCCCAGCTTAAAAAAATTGCAAAAAAACACGGCATTGCCATCGGCATAGGCCACCCATATCCAGCCACCCTTGAAACCCTGAAGACTGAGTTGCCCAAATTAAAAGGAGAAATTGAGATAATTCCTGCCAGCCGGGTGGTGCGGATTCCCGGTTGATGTGCCGGGGGCGGAACGATCCGGTAACTGCATAACAAAGACAGTTAATAATTTTTTCCTGGTTGAAAAACAGGGTATGATATTCCCAAACAATATACGGAGACGACATGCAGCAGATTTGGAAACAGCCCCTCGATATATCCCCTTTTGAACCGGTCATTGACAAAACCATTGTGGGTCATATGGGGATTGAATTTACGGAATTCGGACCTGATTATATCTGCGCCACCATGCCGGTGGACCACCGGACAGTCCAGCCCATGGGGATTCTCCATGGCGGGGCATCCGTTGTATTGGCTGAAACATTGGGCAGTGTGGCCTCTTATCTGGCCCTGGATTCGGATCATTATTCCGTGGGCCTTGAAATATCAGCCAATCATCTCAAGCAGGTGCGCACAGGCAGAGTGACCGGCACGGTGCGGCCGGTTCACCTGGGACGTACCACCCATGTCTGGGACATTACCATAGAAAATGCAGCCAAAGAAAAGGTCTGTGTGTCCAGATTGACCATGGCAGTGATGCCGGTGGCAGGCAGGGATATCGGATAAGGGGCTGTCCGCTTTTGATTTCAGGACGCTGTCTGATGGTGCACAAGCAGGGGTTTTTTATGACAGGGATCTTTTTCAGGTAAGCATGTCCTGGATCCGGTCAAATTCCCGGCCGATGTCTTTAGGGTGGTGGGCATCAGATCCCATGACCAGTGCAATTCCTTTTTTCTGTGCTCTTTTCACAATCCAGGGAGAGGGGTAGGGAACGGCAATGGGATGGGCCATGGCACCCATATTGATTTCCAGCTTCATTTTCTGGTCCCTGACAGCGTCCAGGGTGTCTTCCACCAGTTCCCGGTACCAGGTATCGGCTTCATTGAAAAACCGGTTTTTGGTATTGTGTTTTTTCAATACATCCAGGTGTCCCACTATATCAAACCATCCGGTTTGAACCGCTTCCTGCAGGGTATGGTAATATGCCCGGCAAAGGGTTCTGATATCCTTGTTGAAATTTTTGTCCAGGCAGGTGTGAAATTCAGCCCCATTGCCGTTGACCATGCCCGGGGTGTTGCCCACAATCAGGGTGTGGACTGAAGCAATAGTGAGATCCCAGTCCATGGATGCGATGGATGCAAACCAGTCTTTGTGTTCCGGGATATATTCGATTTCCAGGCCTATTTTCACGGCCATTCTGCCCTCATATGCACGCTTTTCCCGGGTTATCTCTTTGCGGTATGCAGCCATCTGCTCCATTTTCATGGCATACCGGGTGTCAAAGGGCAAGGGCACATGGTCGGTGATGGCAATGGTGGTCAATCCTTTTTCAAAGGCGGTTTCAGCCATTGCGGCGATTGTGGCGCTGCCGTCGGAATAGGTGGAGTGCATGTGGGTGTCATTGTGCAGATCAAGGGACATGGGAAACGTCCTTATGCTCGAGTTTTTGTGTATGGTTTTTGGAAAACGGGGTCACAAGTCCAAGTTTAAAAAAAACTTGATCACCGCGTTATAATAATCGGTGATGGCATAATGGGCCGAGCATTTCATGGGAGCACATCCTATCATGCCTGTGTGGGATTTTCACTAGATTCCTGTTACATTAATATTACAGGGTGTCTGCATCCAAAAAGGTCGGTTTGCAGAGATTTTCATTGGACAACGGGCATGTCGTGCAGTTTTGTTAGGGCACCGCCTGGGGCTGTTGCTCTGCAGCAGCAAATTTGAGGATTCCTGACATCTGGGACTTTATAATGCAACACACGCAATCACAAAAAGGTGTTTTAAATATGGTTGAGGCAAAGATTGCGTACAGGGCAAAACCAGGGCCAGACATGACAGGCTTGTTTATAGCGTTACGGGTTTTGACATTTGTTCTTGACAGATCGGTGTTTTGTAAGTAAGTTTTACTCACCTTTTGTGATTCGCAATTCTATGTAAGGATGCAGCCGTATGAAATCTGTGTGCAAAAGCAGTCCGCCTGGCAAAATCAAGATCATGGCATCTTTTTCCACCCTGATGGGTACAAAAAATTTTCAGTCCATTACCATTGCTGAAATCGCGAAAAATGCCGGGGTGACCGAAGGGCTGATTTACAAGTATTTCAAGGATAAAAAAGACCTGCTCCATCAGGTGCTGCACCAGCACTTTGCAGGATTTTTATCGCTTGTCCAGGACAGGACAGCAGCGGAAAACAGCTGTATGGAAAAACTGGAGGCTATTGTTTTAGCCAGTCTTGAAAGCTACAACCAGAACCGGGTGTTTGCCAGAATCCTGCTGCTGGAGGTACGCAACTCTCCGGCGTATTTTGATTCCTGTGCCTATGCCATGGTGAAAAAATACAGCAGGCTTATTCGGGAGATTGTCTGTGACGGTATTGCAAAAAAAGAACTCAAACCGGATACTGATCCGTTTTTATTGCAGAAAGTCATACTTGGGGCCATTGAGCACACCTGCCTGAAGCAGGTGATTTTTGACAGGGAACTTGATGTGCAGGCCGCATCCAGCGGTATTATAAACATTGTATCTTACGGGGTAAAAAATAATGGGTGCCATTGATATTGAAGCGGTCCTTGCAAAGGCTGCACAGGAAAAACAAAAACACATAACAGAAGCTGATGCCAAACAGATTTTTAGGGCCATGGGCATGCCGGTGGTCAAGGAATATCAGGCCAAAACCCCGGAAGATGCTGCCCGGGCAGCGGCGGTATCAGGATTTCCCGTGGTCCTCAAGGGCATGGGTGCAGCGGTTTTGCATAAAACAGAAGCAGACCTGGTGCACCTGGGGCTGACCACAAAAGGCCAGGTCATGGCAGCGGCCGGGAAAATGACGGCCCGTGCAGGCAATGCTTTGGAAGGGTTCCTGGTGCAGCCCATGGTTCAGGGAAAACGCGAACTTGTTGCCGGGATGTTCAGAGACCCCCAGTTCGGGCCGGTAATCATGTTCGGTTTAGGGGGGATATTCACCGAAGTTTTGGCAGATATTGTCTTTAAAATTGCACCCCTGGATGAGGCGGACATGGATGATATGCTGACATCATTTGCCGGTGCCGGCCTGCTCCGGGCCTTCAGGGGAGAGGCTGCCTGTGATATACAGGCAATAAAAGCTGTTTTAAAAGGGCTTTCCGATCTGGCAGTCACCTGGCCTCAGATCAGAGAAATTGATATTAATCCGCTCATCATCCAGCCTGACGGTGCGCCTGTGGCAGTGGACGGGCTTATTATCACCGGTCCTTCTGCCAGGGAAAATGGATTGTCCCCCCGCATTGACTTGAAAACATTGGGGGCGTGTTTTTATCCTGCATCCATTGCCTTTGTGGGGGCATCTGCCTCACCGGGCAAGTGGGGGCATATGCTGCCTTCCAACACCCTGTCCCGGGATTACAAGGGAAAAGTGTATCTGGTGAATCCCAAAGGCGGGACCATCATGGGCAGGCAGGTATACCGGTCGGTTTCCGACATCCCTGCAGATGTGGACCTGGCTGTGGTCACTGTGCCGGCCCGGCATGTCATGGACCTGATCCCGGAACTTGGGGTCAAAAAGGTAAAAGGGATGCTGCTCATCACTTCCGGGTTCCGGGAAGTGGGAGACCAGGGAGCGGCTTTGGAAAAAAAACTGGTGGAACAGGCACGAAAAGCCGATATCCTGATTCTGGGACCCAATACCATGGGCATGTGCAATCCCCATGCAGATATTTACTGCAGTGCTGCCCATGCATATCCCATCCCCGGGTCCACTGCCCTGGTGAGCCAGTCCGGTAACATGGGCACCCAGCTTCTGGCCTTTGCCGAGCAGCAGGGTATCGGGATCCGGGCCTTTTCCGGATCTGGAAATGAGGCCATGGTCACCATTGAAGACTATATGGAAGCCTTTGAAGCAGATGCCCTCACCCGCACCGTGGTTTTGTACATTGAAAGTGTCAAGGACGGCCGGCGGTTTTTCAACAGTGCCAGGCGGGTATCCAGAAAAAAACCGGTGGTGGTGCTCAAGGGCGGCCGCACCGCACGGGGCGAACAGGCAGCCGCCAGTCATACCGGTGCCATGGCATCCAATGCCCGGGTGTTTGATGCTGCCTGCCGTCAGGCCGGCATCATCCAGGTGGACCAGCCCATGGAACTGCTGGACCTGTCTGCGGTTTTTTCATCTCTGCCCCTGCCCCGGGGCAACCGGGTGGCCATCATGACCTTGGGAGGCGGCTGGGGGGTGATTGCCACGGACCTGTGCGCGGAATACGGGCTTGTGGTACCGCCTCTGTCAGAAGAAATCATCGGGCGGTTGAATGCTGTGCTTCCGGATTTCTGGAGCCATGGCAATCCTGTGGATCTGGTGGGAGAGGGCGATCCTGATGTTCCCAAAACCTGCCTGGAAGAGCTGCTCAAATGGGACGGGTGCGATGCGGTCATTCACTTAGGAATCCATGGCAAAAGGGTCCTGGTTAATAACATGGCCAAATCCATTGCCAAAACAGACCCATCCATTTCCAAAGAACAGGTGGCAGCCTTTAAACAGGTAATACTGGAATTTGAAGAAGGCTATACCCGGTATGTGGTGGAGATGACACAAAAATACAGCAAGCCCGTCTTAGGGGTTAGCCTGCTCACCGATGCCCTCAGCCAGACCCTGTACCGGTATGACGACTTGACGTATAAAGGGGTGTTTTTCCCTTCACCGGAACGTGCGGTAAAGGCGCTGTCCAGCATGCACCAATACCAGAAATGGTGCCGCTTGGTAAGCGCATATGATCCGATTGCGTCTGGTTGATCGCTGCCCGCACCCACTGGGGCTTGGTCAATATCCTTGGACTCACATCTGCATGCGATTACCCTGATTGATGCCGTGCACATGGCAGGGCAGGCAGCAGAGATCGGTTTTCAGGAGGACTTTCTGTTTCCAGACCGCCTGCGGGATACAACCAGAAGGGCCCTGCGGCGGTTGATAAACTGGGGTTGAAACTTGGCTTGTTTTATTCTAATGTATCCTAAAGACGTCTGGAACAAAAAATTGGAGGAAAAAAGGCCATGCAACAGCAGGTTACCGTATCAACACTGATGAAAATGAAACAGGAAGGCAAAAAAATCACCGCACTGACAGCCTACGATTTTCCGTTTGCACGGATGCTGGATCAGGCAGGTATCGACACTGTCCTGGTGGGGGATTCGTTAGGAATGGTGGTCCAGGGCAAATCAAATACCCTGTCCGTGACCATGGATGAAAGCATCTACCATACTGCCATGGTTTCCCGGGGCTGTTCCCGGGCCCTGGTGGTGGGGGATATGCCATTCATGTCTTACCAGGGATCTCTGGATGCAGCCGTGGAAAATGCCGGCCGATTTTTAAAGGAGGCAGGCGCTGCAGCGGTCAAGCTGGAGGGCGGGGCTGATGTCTGCCCGGTGATCACGGCTGTGGCCAAAGCCGGAATCCCTGTCCAGGCCCATATCGGCCTGACCCCCCAGTCGGTACACCAGATGGGGGGATTCAAGGTGCAGAGAGATGAAAAAAGGTTGCTCAAAGATGCACAGGATGTGGAGGCAGCAGGGGCCTTTTCAGTTGTCTTAGAGGGGATACCATCCCCCATATCCCAAAAAATTACCCAGGCCTTGAAAATACCCACCATCGGTATCGGTGCCGGTCCCCACTGCGACGGCCAGATCCTGGTACTCCATGACATGCTGGGCATCAATGACCGGTTTTTGCCCAAATTTGTGAAAAAATACGCAGACCTGGCAGCTGAGACAAAAAAAGGGCTGGCAACCTATGTTGATGAGGTGCGGCAAGGCAGTTTCCCATCAGATGCATATGAATACAAATAAGACACAAAAAGGGTTTTGCGTCATCGGATGCGGTCGTGTGGGAACCCATCTGGCAGTGCACCTTACCGGCCGGGGGTATCAGCCGGCCGCCTTTTCCAGCAAAACCTTCGCATCGGCCCAAAATGCGGCTTTTCATGCCGGAGGAGGCAGGGTTTTTGAGAACGCGGCAGATGCGGCAAAAACCTGTGAACTGATTTTTATTACCACTCCGGATATCTGCATTGTCCCGGTATGTGACCAGATAGCAGCAGATGGCGGGTTCAATGAAAGCAGCGTGGTGTTTCATCTGTCCGGGGCCCTGTCTTCAGAACTCCTGGTATCGGCCCAAAAAGCCGGGGCTGAAACCGGTTCCCTGCACCCCCTCCAGGCATTTGCCCCGTATGAGCCCGGCCAGGCATCTCCTTTTACAGGTATCAACATGTCCGTTGAAGGTACTTCCGGGGCCGCATCCCTGGGAAAAAAGATTGCTGCGGCATTGCAGGCCCGGGCCTTTACCATTCCCACCGATGCCAAGACCCTCTACCATGCCGCTGCCGTGGTGGCTTCCAACTACCTGGTCACCCTGGAGCATGTTGCCCTGGCCCTGCTGGAACAGACCGGCCTGGACCAGGCCCGGGCCTATGAGATTCTGGCGCCCCTGATCCAGGGAACCCTGGGCAACATCGCATCCAAAGGAAGCGTGGATGCCCTGACCGGGCCGGTGGTCCGGGGAGATGCGGCCGTCATAGCCCGTCACCTGGCAGATATTGACAAAAAAATGCCGCAGTTTTCAGGCGTATACCGGCTGCTGGGACAGCATACCCTGGATATTGCCAGGCTGAGAAAGGATTTTCCCAAAGAGGCTGACCAGCAGATTTCCGATCTGCTGAAAAATGATACATAGAAAAAACAGCACCTGTAACGCGATGCGATGATCAAGTTTTTTGTATGGTTTCTGGAAAACCTCTCACAAGTCCAAAAAAAATGATCATCGCGTGCAAGGCAGCGGCAGGAAGCTTGGGGGGGGCAATGGCGCTTATATCTTTATAAGTTCCAGTGGGGGCTGGCCTTCAGCTTCCAGCGTCTTATTGGCCTGCTCCAGCAGGGATTTGCTGGAGATCACCGATATGCCGGTTTTTAGGCTGTTCAGGTCAAAATACCTGTGGGCAATGCTCTGGATCCGCTGTTTGTCCAGCTTGAGCAGCTCATCCTTGAACTGCTGCCGTATCTCGTTGGTGAGTTTGGCAATATCCCGGTAAAAGGCTTTCATGGCTGCAGGGCCGGGGGTTTCCGGCCGGTCTATGTCTGAGCAGACCTGGAGAATGGCTTCCTTGACATCGGTCTGGGTATAATCGCCTTTCATGATATAGTCACATGCCCGGGAATAGACATCCAGGGTTCTTGTGATATGGGGATCACGGTAGGAGCCAAAGGAAAAGATCCCTTCTTCTGTATTGTAGACGGCGAATCCGCCGTATGCACCGCCTTTTTCCCTGATTTCCCTGTGCAGAAACAAAGAGCGCAGTATTTTGCTGATCACTGCAAGGCCCGGAGAATCTTCATGGGTAATGCCCACCGCTTTAAAGGACTGGCCCACAAAGGAAACTGCTGTGTTTGTATACCACCCGTCCCTGGGCAGCCGGGTATCTCTGGGGATGTCCGGGGTGAAAAAAGCAGGCCTGGAACCGTTGTCCAGGGCGGCCATCATGCTGCCCACAGCTGCATCAGCCTGGCGGATGGCATCCGGGTTTCCGATGACAGCCGGCTTGAAATTGTCTTTTCGCAGCATGCTGGCTGCCATGGTATCGAGGTTGGCAGCCAGTGACTGTAAAACCGGTCCGGCAGTATCCGGATCAGTCAGAGTCTCTGTCATTTTTTTAATGGTTTTATACTGGGCAATGCCGTGCCACATCTCGTTGATATGGGATGCCATGGACAGGTGGCGCGATGACAGGGAAATGGCATACCTGTGGCCGGTGGATACAATGGCGGCTTCCATGCCGGCCTGGTATTGGAGCAGCAGGTTTTTTATGCGGTCCAGGTCGGAAAATCCGTAATCCAGAACAAATTCTTTTACAATATCAAACAGGTGCACCACATTCCGGTCCAGGGCCTTTCCCTGGAGGGCCAGAAAAACATGGGAATCCGCTTCTTTGTTGAAATAGGTGCCGGAAAACGGCGACAATGTGACCCCACCGGTGAACAGATCCATTTTTTCAGCCATCTGCACATAGGACTGGCTTTGGGTACCGCTGTTGGTAAAGGCCCTGCAGAAAAACGGTACCAGAGGGAATGCGGGTGTTTCCACATGGCCTGCACCCACAGGGCAGGTAAAATACAGGATACCGGATGTGGCCTTGTCATAGCAGGTGGCGTTGCTGACCTGGTCCAGGTGGTCCGGATTGATGATTTCTATGCTGGGGGGCACATCTGCCAGCTCCAGGGTGGGCAAAACAGACAGATCTTCTTGTTTTTCCTGGAGCTGTTCAAGGATTTGGGCATCATTTTTTATCTTTTCCAGGTCATTTTGGGAAAGCTGTTTGTAAATTTCTGCAAGCGCTTTGCGGGTTTTTTCCTGGGTGGTTTCTTCCAGATCCGGGTCTGGTGCCAGGGTGAACAATACCCTGTGGGGGTTGTCAATAAAGTAGGTCTGCAGTTTTTCTTCCAGAAAACCGCCTTGTGCAATGGCCTGTTTGAGCCGGTCCAGATCCTGGTCAATATTGATGCATGACACAGGATCTCCTTCATGTATCAATGTGCCGGCAAAGGAAAGCAGCAGTTTGATCCCGAAGGGATAGGGTGTATTGGTGATCTCTTTGTGGTAAAACTCAATCTGGTGGATGGCGGATGTAACAAGGTCCGGATCAATTCCCTGTGCAACCAGATTTTTGAGGGTGGCAAAAATAATGTCTTCCACTTTTGGTGCGGCATCTTTGGTGATGTCCTTGAGGCCGCACACAAACATGGCATCCCGGTTGTCAGGTTCAAATCCGGAGGCATCCGCCAGGGCGGAACCCAGGTTGGAATCGATCAGGGCTTTCCGCAGCGGAGAGGCGGAATTGCCCATCAAAATCTGGTCAAGAATCGTGAGCACCAGAACTTCAAAGGAATCTTTGGCATCACAGGTCAGCCAGGCCACGCACCCCTGGTATTTTTTTGCCATGTCGTCTGAATCGGAATAGGCATAAAAGTGGGTTTCCTGTCTTGGTGTCTGCCACCGGGGCTGGGGAGGTACAGCAGAGTCCACGCTGAGAAATTCAAACTGCCGCAGCACCTTGTCGTCTATAAAGGCCAGGGTTTTTTCCAGGGGCAGGCACCCATAAGTATAGAACTGGGCATTGGAAGGGTGATAATACCGGCTGTGAAATGCCCTGAGATTCTGCCAGGTGAGTTTGGGGATTTCCAGGGGATCTCCCCCGGAATTGTTGCTGTATGTGGTGTCTGGATACAGGCTTTTGAGCAGGGCCCGCCCCATGACCTGGCTGGGAGAAGACATGGCGCCTTTCATTTCATTGTATACCACGCCTTTGTAAACCAGTTCCGGATCCTGGGCCGGATCCACATCCAGACGGCATCCCTCCTGTTTGAAACTCAGTTCATCAATTTTCGGGAAAAATGCGGCATCCAGGTACACATCCATGAGGTTGAAGTAATCTTGCTCGTTCTGGGTGGCAAAAGGGTACATGGTCCAGTCTGAAGCGGTAAAGGCGTTCATGAATGTGGAAAGACTCCGCTTGATCATGGAAAAAAACGGATCACGGACATTGAAGTTTTTTGACCCGCACAATACCGTGTGCTCCAGTATGTGGGCAACCCCTGTGGAATCGGTGGGCACGGTCCGGAAAATGACACTGAAGGTGTTTTCCTTGTCCTTGTTGGCGATGTGGAAATGCCGGGCACGGGTGTTTTTGTGGACCAGCTGGATCATTGTGGCATCAATGATGGGCAGAGAGGTGATATCCCGGACCTCGTAATTGTGTATAATCTGGCCCTGCGAAAATGTTGAAGAACTCATATGGATGATTTTCCGGTTACTTAAGTGATTGTGTAAATGCCCCGGCGGACCCGTTTGATCCGTCCGATTTTATCCAGCCTGAAGATGATATTTCTCAGTTTTTTATCATCAAATCCTGTTGCCGCCTGGATGGTTTTAAAATTTGTACCATCCGGATGGTTGGCAATAATTTCCAGGACCCTGGCAGAGGCGCTTTTGCGCTTGGCAGGTTGTCCCCCGGTCTGTTTTTTTGATATGGTCTGTTTTTGCTGGATAAGCTGTTCCAGTGCGTCAAGCCTGTTATGCAGGGTGTTTATGTCCTCTTTTGTGGGCATATCCAGGCGCTGCAGCAACATTTTGATGAAGCCTTCCCAGTTGGTACCAATGTCCATGTTGTTTGACATGATGCATCTCCTGATCCAAAAATATTTTTTTCAACATACAATACGCAATGCCTTTACAAGATATGCGCATCACCAAAAAATATACCAAAAAAGTCTGCCTGCGCGCTTTTTAGTTATATTACCCTGTTTGCCGGTATTGAATCTTGTGCGATGTTGGCGTATATTATCTTTGTGTATACGTTAAAATTACTTCTGAAAATACTGAAAGTCAAGTAGTAATTTTCCATGGGGCAGGAAAAAAAAGTAAATTGCAGCCAGACAAAAACCTGCAAATTCTGTCCTATAACCCATTTGAAATTTGGATAAACCCTGTGACACATCCAGGACAATTGTTAAAACAGGAAAGTCTTTATGCTGGTAAGGAAATGGGGCAGAACTTTCTCTGTGATCCTTCCACAGCCCGGATGATCGTTGACCGGACAGCGATATCTGCAGACAGCCGGGTGTTGGAAATCGGCCCCGGCCTGGGGGCATTGACCATTCCCATTGCAGAAAAAACCCGGCAGGTGATTGTGGTGGAAAAGGATAGACGTCTGGTGTCAGTATTGAGAAAAGAGCTGGAAAATCACGGAATCGACTGGGTTGCCATCCTGGGCCAGGATATTATGAAGACCGACATTCCGGCACTGGCAAAGGACAAAAAACTTGTGGTCATTTCAAATCTGCCCTATAATATCTCTTCTCAGATTCTGTTCCGGCTTGTCCAGGAGCGGGCCTGTATAGAAAAGGCATTTTTGATGTTTCAAAAAGAACTGGCAGACCGCATCCTGTCACCCCCCGGGAAAAAAGCATACTCCCGGCTGTCTGCCGTTGCCCAGTACGCAGCCACGATCACATTTGTGGCCAATGTCGGTCCAGCCGCATTTTTTCCCAGACCGGCAGTGGATTCCACGGTTCTAAGATTTGATTTTCATGCGCCGTCAACCGTGTCTGCTGCCACAGAAACCCTTTTGTTTACAGTAATAAAGGCTGCTTTTTCCAAGCGGCGCAAATCGTTGAAAAATTCTCTGGTGGGACAGGACCTGGGACTGCAGAAGCATGCCATTGCACAGGCCCTGGACCAGGCAAAGATTGTTCCTGAAAGACGGGCAGAAACCCTGACAAAAGATGAATTTTTAACCTTGACCCGGTCGGTACAGACTATTTTGGAAAAAAAATTATGACAAATACCATGGTGACCATTGACAATCTTATAGAGATTGTCAAATCAGGCGGGAAAGTTAAGACAGGCGTGGATGTCTACAACACTAAAGGGACCTTGCTGCTGGAAAAAACCGTTTTTGTGGAAAAGCCCCGGACACTTGAGATCATCAAAGAAAACGGCATCCGGTCTGTGATGGTCAACGCGTCCAATAACGGCGGGCTCTGGGATGAAAACGGCAACGAGATCCAGTTTTCCAGCGACAAAACGGTTGATCCTGTCCCCACTGAAAAAGGGGCCCCTCTGCCCCCTCCGTCAGAACAGGTGCAGTTTTCCGGGGATGTGGGGCAGCGCCTTCAGGAAATTGAGGCCATAAAAAAACAGGCAGCAGTGCAGTACCTGAAGGCCAAAGATTGTATCAAAGCGGCCATTGGACAAATAAAAGAAAACAATGGCCAGTTTGATATCACTGCAGTGGAGGACCAGGTGCTCCAATTGTCGGATTTTCTGGTGTCCAGGGGCCATCCGTTTTCTTATCTGAACAGGGAGATCTTTTCCTTTGACGATTATCTGTTCAACCACTCCATTAATGTCTGCGCCACAGCAACAGCGGTTGTACACAGATTCAATACCCATTTTTCCCGCACCGTGGAGAGATTTCTGTCTGAAAACAGCGGCGATATCCCGGGCAATGTGTTCAAGTCAAAAGAAAAAACCGATCACGGATTCCGGTATTATTATCCAGATGAAATCACAGAGATGTCTCTGGGGTTTTTCCTTTATGATATCGGCAAGGTGATGATTCCGGAACCGCTGCTCAACAAAACCGGCCGGCTGACCCCCAAAGAATTTGATATGATCAAGCGCCATTCCTATGAATACGGTTCTGAGATACTTGAAAAAAACAATATTCAGAGCGCGGTGCTCAAAAATATTGTGGCCTACCACCATGCCCCGCTGTTCCAGAATGAAGAAGGGTGTTATCCCACTGATAAAGACAGCAGTGATATCCCGTTGTATGTCAAAATCTGCAAGCTGGCAGATATCTATGATGCCATGACCTCCAAGCGCAGTTACAAGGAAGCCTTGAACCAGATTTCCGCCGTTACAGAGGTGTTTCGCACATATGTGAAAAAAAACACCATGCTGCAGTTCATCCTCCACGCATTCGTCAAAAGCATCGGCATTTATCCGCCGGGCAGCATTGTGTTTCTGAAAAACCGCCAGATGGCCTATGTGCTGGAAAGCAAAGGACCACTGGTGCTGCCTTTTACCGATACCAGCGGCAATACACTGCACCGCAGTTCAGATCCGGTGGATCTGGGAGAACAGGGTGCAGATCCCATACTGTCCATTGACAGTTCCCGGAGTATTCGGAGCCCGAAAGAGGTTTACAATCTTTTGCCTGAGTTCCTCAGGCAGGCTGCCGTGTCTGCCTGATCCTTTACCGCTCCTAAGCACAACATAACAAACCAGTTGAAAACAGAAAGGAAAATGCATGATCAGAGCCAATGAAAATTACCAGAAGCTGCAGGCTTCTTATCTTTTTTCAGATATTGCACAGCGTGTGGCCCTTTTTCAAAAAAATAATCCTGAGGCAAAAATTATACGCCTTGGCATCGGAGATGTGACAAGGGCCCTGCCCCCGGCCGTAATCGCCGCCTTTCATGAAGGGGTGGATGAGATGGCCGAAGATGTGACATTCAGGGGATACGGCCCGGAGCAGGGGTACGCGTTTTTGCGGGAAAAAATTGCAGCCCATGATTACCGGACCAGGGGGGCTGACATCTCTGCTGATGAAATCTTTATCAGTGACGGGGCCAAATGTGATACCGGCAATTTCCAGGAACTGTTTGCCAGGGATATAAAAATCGCCATTCCAGATCCGGTGTATCCGGTGTATCTGGACACCAATGTCATGGCAGGCAGAACCGGTGTATTCAAAGAGGGCAGATACCAGGACATTGTCTACATGGACTGTGTTAAGGAGAACAGTTTCCTCCCGCAGATTCCGGATGAACCTGTGGATCTTATCTACCTGTGCTTTCCCAACAACCCCACAGGCACCTGTGCCACAAGAGCAGAACTTGCCGCATGGGTGGATTATGCACAAGAGAACAAGGCATTGATTTTGTTTGATGCGGCCTATGAGGCCTTTATCCGGGATGATGACCTGCCCAGAAGTATTTATGAAATTGACGGGGCAGCCAGGGTGGCGGTGGAGTTCAGAAGTTTTTCCAAGACAGCAGGATTCACCGGTACCAGGTGCGGATTCACCGTGGTGCCGAAAGACTGCACTGTGTTTTCGGGCAAAGGAGAGCAGATTTCTCTGCATGGGTTGTGGCACCGCAGGCAGAGCACCAAATTCAACGGTGTTTCCTACCCGGTCCAGAAGGCAGCAGAAGCGGTGTATTCCGCGGAAGGCCAAAAACAGATCAAAGAACTGGTGTCTTTGTACCTGGAAAATGCGGATATTATCTGCCGGACGGTTGAAGATCTGGGTTTTGGGTATGCAGGGGGGAAAAATTCTCCTTATATCTGGGTGGACGGCCAGGGTAGAGACTCCTGGGAATTTTTTGACCTGCTGCTCAACCGGGCATCCGTGGTGTGTACGCCGGGCGGCGGGTTTGGCCGGTGCGGCAAACCCTATATCCGTATCTCTGCATTTAACAGCCGGCAAAATGTGGTCCAGGCCATGGAAAGAATAAAAGAGGCCCTGCAATGAGCCATTTTTTCAAAGTAAAAACCCTTGACGAGGTCATGGCCTTAAAACAGCAGTTTGTGCCCAAAGAACCGGAAACCATTGCCGTGGCATCCGCTTTTTCCCGGATACTGGCACAGGATGTGACAGCGTCCCGGAATATGCCGGGATTTCGGCGGGCCACCATGGACGGATATGCCATACAGGCATCGGCTTCTTTCGGGGCTTCAGAATCCACACCGGCATGGCTTGAGATCCAGGGATCCATCCTTATGGGACAGGTGCCTGATTTTGTGCTGGCACCGGGAAAAGCCGCCGGCATCGCCACAGGGGGGATGCTGCCCCGGGGTGCGGATGCTGTTGTCATGGTGGAACATACCCAGACCATAGATGATACCTCTCTTGAAATTTACAAGAGTGTAGCCCCTCTCCAGAACGTCATTGATGAAGATGAAGATTTTCAAACAGGTGAGGTGGTATTGGCGGCCGGTACTTTTCTGCGTCCCCAGGAGGTGGGGCTGGCCGCCGGCATGGGACTTTCAACCTTGCCGGTGTACCAGGTGCCGAAGGTGGGCATTATTTCAACAGGTGATGAAATAATGCCCATCCATGAAGATCCCTCACCCGGGCGCATCCGGGATATAAACTCCTATACCCTGTCAGGTTTTGTGCAGGAAGCCCATGCACTGCCTGTGCGGTACGGGATCATCAAAGATGATCCCGGTGCATTGCGGGCCTGCTGTGAGAAGGCACTGGCTGAAACCGATATGGTGCTCATATCAGGGGGCAGTTCCGTTGGAACCCGGGATTATACAGTGGAGGTGCTGTCGCAGCTTCCGGATACGGACATCCTGGTCCACGGCATGTCGGTGAGCCCGGGCAAACCCACTATTCTGGCAAGAAGCGGCATCATACCTGTATGGGGCCTGCCCGGCCAGGTGGTGTCCGCCATGGTGGTGATGAAAATGGTGGTGGTGCCTTTTCTGCACAGGATCCAGGGGTATGCCGCCCCCAGGCCCATTGTCCGGATACCGGCCAGACTGACCCGGAATGTTGCCTCTGCCCAGGGCAGGCGGGATTTTATCCGGGTGGTGCTGGAAAATGGACCGGACGGGCTTATGGCAAAACCGGTGCTGGGAAAATCCGGTTTGATCCGGACCATGGTCCTTGCAGACGGGCTTCTGGATATTGGTGAAAACCTGGAAGGCCTGGAAAAAAATACCTGGACACAGGTCATTGTTCTGTAATACCGGCAAAATTACCCCTATAAAAAATATCAGCAACACGCATACAGGAAAACCATTTATGACTTCAAAACGCAACATATACCTGGATACAAAACCCATAGAAACCGCCTGGCAGATACTGACAGATACCTTTAAAGACTGTGTCACCCCTGTGGAAACCATTGATGTGACAGCTGCCCGGGGCCGTGTTCTGGCAGCCCCGGCCATTGCGGTGCTGTCCAGTCCCAATTTCCATGCAGCTGCCATGGACGGCATTGCAGTGGATGCGAAACACACATTCGGTGCCAGTGATGAAGCACCGAAAACCCTTGTGCCCGGAAAAGATGCTTTCTGGGTCAACACCGGTCATGCCATGCCGGATGGGACCAATGCCGTGATCATGATTGAACATGTGAATGTTATTGATGAGAACACCGTTGAAATTGAAGCACCGGTATTTCCCTGGCAGCATGTCCGCAAAATGGGAGAGGATATCGTTGCCACCAAACTTTTGTTCCCCCGGGGACAGCAGATCAATGCCTATGCCATGGGTGCGCTGTTATCAGGTGGTATTTTCAGGGTAGGGGTGTATAAAAAGCCCCGGGTGCTCATCATTCCCACAGGATCAGAACTTGTCCAGTGGCATACGGCCCAGATTGATCAACTTGTCCCGGGACAGGTGGTGGAATCCAATTCCACGGTTCTGGGTGCCCTGTGCCAGGACAACGGGGCGCAATTTGACTGCCACCCCATGCTCAAAGACGATCTTGACAAGATTACGGCTGCTGTGACCAAAGCTGTCAAAGGGGACTATGACATGGTCTTGATTATCGGCGGTTCCTCTGCCGGATCAGAGGATTTTGCCCGGCCTGTGATCGCGTCTTTAGGAGAGGTGCTGGTGCACGGGGTGACCATGATGCCGGGCAAACCGGTATTGATGGGCAAGGTTTTTGAAAAGCCTGTCTTCGGTATTCCCGGATACCCTGTCTCCGCCATTGTCGCCTTTGAACAGTTTGCAGGACCGCTGCTGCGCAGGATGCAGAAACTGCCGCAAATGCCCGCCCGGACAGCTCCGGTATCCTTGGCCCGTAAAATTGCGTCAAAGCTGGGCCAGGATGAATTTTTGCGGGTGAAAATAGGTGCAGTGGACGGAAAATTGATCGCTTCCCAGCTGCCCAGGGGGTCGGGCAGTATCACCACCCTTACAGAAGCAGACGGCATTATCCGGATTCCAAGGGATGTGGAAGGGATTTCAGAAGACGATACCATAACTGCCCAGCTGCTGCGGCCATTGTCAGCCATAGAAAACACCCTGGTGATCACCGGTTCCCATGACAATACCCTGGATCTGCTGGCGGACCAGATGCGGCGGTCCCATGACGGGATAGGCATTTCCTCCAGCCATGTGGGAAGCATGGGGGGGCTTATGGCCATCAGAAAAAACGCCTGTCATCTGGCCGGGACCCACCTGCTGGATCCGGATGACGGTACCTATAATATTTCTTATATCAAAAAATACCTGCCCAGAATTCCTTTGCGCCTGGTGAACCTGGTCATGCGCGAACAGGGCCTGATCGTGCCCAAAGACAATCCTCAAGGAATCCGGTCCATAGCTGATCTTGCAGATAAAAAACTGCGGTTCATCAACCGCCAGCCCGGTTCAGGCACCAGGATTCTATTTGATTACAAACTTGGGGCGCTGGGGGTGGCACCGGCTGATATTCAGGGGTATGAAAATGATGAGTACACCCATATGTCGGTTGCCGTGGCAGTGCTTTCCGGCCGGGCTGATGCAGGGCTGGGCATCATGGCAGCGGCCCGGGCCCTGGACCTGGATTTTATTCCTGTTGTCACAGAAGCATATGACCTGGTGATTCCAGAGCAGTTTTATCATACCCCGAATATCAGGATTCTGCTGGAAACCATCGCAGGCGATGCCTTTAAAAAAAGGGTCCTGGCCCTGGGGGGCTACGGGGTGCAGAAAACAGGTCAGGAAATGTTCCGGCAGTAAAAATGAAAAAATGGGGTCAGAAATTAACTTCTGACCCCAAGTAGTGTGCAGACATTACAGGGCGGCAGATCACATGGTCTGCCGCCCTGTAATGATTTTGGCGATGTTTTTTTGTGCTTCCGGGAAAGGCATCTTTCCCGGAAGCACATTGCAGGATTTAATAGGGATGCAGTTCAACCCGTCTGTTGAGGGACCGGCCGAATTTGGTGCCATTGAGGGCCACCGGTTTGGTGAAGCCGAATCCGGTGGTTGCCATGCGGTTTCTCAAAATACCCTTTTTCACAAGATATTCTGCAACCGCAGTGGCCCGTCTCATGGACAGGTCTTTGTTATATGCTTTGGTGCCGATATTGTCGGTATGTCCCTGGATTTCCACGCTCATGGCCGGGTTCTTCTTCATAATGGCCGCAACTTCGTCCAGTAAGGAATAGGCTTCCGGTTTGATAACCGCTTTGTCAAAATCAAACAGGACATTATCAAGCGTCCAGCAGCCCACTGCATTGACCCGGGCACCCTCAGGTGTTCCCGGACACTGGTCTTCGTCATCATATACCCCGTCTCCATCGGAATCCTTTCTTTCCGGTGCGGGTGCAGGCGCAGGCGCGGGTGCAGAGACAGATTTTTCTTTGAGAAATGCATTTTTTACAAAGGCTGCCATGCCGGCATTGGTCATGATATCATCAGCGGTAGTGAAAAATCCGCATGTGCCGTCTGCCACATCCTGGAGCAGCTGGCGGCCTTCAGGGGCATCCCCCACCAGGACAGTATAGATACACAGGGATGAGCCGTATCTGTTCTTTAAATCCTGGGCCTGTTCGCGCACATTTGTCATATCCTTGCCGTCGCTGATGACGACCACGGCATTATAAATGCCGGCCAGTCCGTCCAGATCTGCTTGTGCAGCATCCAGAGCAATGCCCAGAGGGCTGGTGCCGCCGGGCTTGACTATGTTCTCCAGACCGTCAGCAATGCCTTTTGTGGTATAGGTTTCCATGCCGAATAACAATTCGGTTTTGTTTTTGGAAAAAGATGGATGGTGGCCAAAAGATCTGAGGCCTGCTGTCTGGCCCAGCTCGGGCAGGGTCATGTTCAGGCGCTGGGCAATGGTCTTGGCAGTGGTGAATTTGGCGTTTCCATTGTAGTCATGCCGCATGGAGCTGGATGCATCCAGGATCACGACAAAATTTTCCACCTTTGATTCAAACTGGTTGGCATCAAAGTGCAGGGCGGTGAATGACGGCAGTTCAGCTGGTTCCTTGGTTGCACAGCCGAACAAAAAAACAAAGGAAAGAACAGCCAGAAGACTTTGGATTACAATTTTTTTGCTCATTTTTTTCTCCTTTCAAAAGATTGGACATTTGGATCATCATGGTGATGTTTTATGAAAACTTCAATTTGAGAACCTGCTCACCATGTTGTATGCTTGCAAATAATCATATAGCAGAATTTGAATGAAATCAACTCCAAACTGCAAAATTTAGGAAAAGAAAACTACTTTTGCATCTGATAAAAAAAGTAAAAAAACCCAGGCTGGTTTCCAACAATAACTTGCAATTTGGGGCCAACAATAATATGTACAGTGCCTGGCACACTTCATGAAACATCTGCCTGAGTATACATAAACCAGTGATCTGGTCCGGCAGACGCGCATATTATAAAATAAGGGAAGAAAGAATGGAAATTTACCAGGCAATTACCCTGGGCATCATTCAGGGGTTGACGGAATTTCTGCCGGTTAGCAGTTCCGGTCACCTGGTTTTGGGGCAGCTTTTTTTTGGAATCACGGAACCGGTTCTGGCTTTTGATATCAGCGTTCACATGGGAACCCTGGGTGCTGTGCTTGTGGTATATTGGAGAGATATCATGGCCATGGTCACAGCCTTGTCTGCCTGGGCCGGCAGAATCATCCGGGGAAAACCCGCTCCTGCTGCGCCGGATAAAAACCTGAAACTGGCAGTATTTATATTGGCCGGATCTGTTCCCACAGCCATAATGGGCATGTTTTTAAAAAATTTTGAACATTTCATGTTCACTTCCAGCCTGCTGGTGGGGGCAATGATGCTGGTGACCGGAACCATTCTGTGGACATCCCGCAAATTTTATCAGACCAGCAAAAGCGGCACAGATCTTGATTTGAAACGGTCTGTTATCATCGGGGCAAGCCAGGGACTTGCTGTGATCCCCGGCATTTCCAGGTCCGGTACCTCCATTGCCTGCGGCATGTTCTGCGGGCTTGACCGCCATACAGCTGCCAGGTTTTCATTTCTGCTTTCCATCCCCGCCATTCTCGGTGCCCAGCTGATCAGCATGATGGGCTATGCAGAAAAGGGTACAGGCATTGACGCAGCTATGATTTATGGTACACTGTTGGCGTTTGTCACCGGCCTGGTTGCCTTGAAAATTTTGATAAGGATGGTGCACGCGGGAAAATTTCACCTGTTCGCCCCTTACTGCTGGCTGGTGGGTACCCTGGTTGTTTTGTCAAACATATACTGAAATTTGTAAGGAGGACACATGCATACGGGAATTTTCAGAGAATATGATATCCGGGGGGTGGCAGGTGTTGATATCCTGGATGAGGATGTAAAAAATATCGGAAAAGCCTTTGGCACCATGCTGCATCAGCAGGACAAACACAGGGTGTCAGTGGGCCGGGACTGCCGCCTTACCTCGGACAGGTATGCAGATCTGTTTATCCAGGGCATTTTGTCGACCGGCTGTGACGTGGTGGACATAGGCCTTTGCCCCACACCGGTGCTGTACTTTTCCATTCACCATCTGGATCTTGAAGGCGGCGCCATGGTCACGGCCAGCCATAATCCGCCTGAATACAATGGATTCAAGCTCATGAGCAGCCATGACTCCATCCACAGCGACGGACTGCAGGAGATCCGAAAAATTATTGAAACCAGGGCCTTTGTAACCGGATCCGGAAACCGTACCCAAAAGGATGTGCTCACCCCCTACAAAAAGTATATTCTTGAAAATATCACCATTTCCGATACCATCCGCATCGGCATTGATGCCGGCAACGGTACCGGCGGTATCACTGCTTTGCCGGTACTAAAGGAACTGGGATGTGAAGTTTATGATATTTTCTGTGATCCGGACGGCAGGTTTCCCAACCATGAGGCAGACCCCACCCAGAAAAAGAACCTGGGGGATCTGATTTCTCTGGTGAAAGAAAAAAAACTGGATCTGGGTGTGGGATATGACGGGGACGCGGACCGCATCGGCGTGGTGGATGCAAAGGGCAATGTGATCTACGGGGACCAGCTCATGGTGATCTATGCCAGAGAAATTCTCTCACGCAAGCCCGGTGCCACATTTATTTCCGAGGTCAAGTGCTCCATGGTCATGTATGATGATATCCGAAAAAACGGTGGCAAAGCCATCATGTGGCGAACCGGCCACTCTCTGATCAAAAAAAAGATGAAAGAGGAAAATGCCGAACTGGCAGGAGAAATGAGCGGGCATATGTTTTTCAAAGACCGGTATTTTGGATTTGATGATGCCCTCTATGCCACCTGCCGCCTTCTGGAAATCCTGGCTGCCACAGGCAAAGGCGTGGATGAACTGATTCAGGATCTGCCAAAAACCTTTACCACCCCTGAAATCAGAAAAGAGTGCCCGGATCAGATCAAGTTTGATGTGGTAAAAAAGATTGTAGAGCACTACAAGGCCAGACAGAAGGTCATAGATATCGACGGCATGCGGGCCGTGTATCCGGACGGCTGGGGCCTTGTCCGGGCTTCCAATACACAGCCTGCTCTGGTGCTGCGGTTTGAAGCCCTGACAGCAGCAAGGCTAAAAGAGATCCAGCAGGAAATAGAAAATACCTTAGACCAGATTATTGCACAGACAAAACAAGAATAACATACATGCTATTATCACCACAGCAGCAAAAGGCTGTTGACCATACAGGCTCTCCCGCACTGGTTGTGGCAGGGGCCGGTTCCGGAAAGACACGCACGTTGACAGCCAGGTTTTCCCATCTGATAAACCAGGGGCATGACCCCAGAAGGATACTGGCCATCACCTTTACCAACAAGGCGGCAGATGAGATGAAGTCCCGGCTCATGAAGATGACAGGACTGTCTCTTGACCATTTTCAGTGGGTGAGAACCTTTCATTCCGCCTGTCTGATGATGCTCAAGCGCCATTGTCAGCGTCTGGGGTTTGTGCCGCCGGTACAGGTGCTTTCAATATACCAGCAGGAAAAGCTGGTCAAAGAGCTGTGTGTGAAAAATAATATTGAAAAAAAATATGCCAACAGGATTCTGTCCCTGATATCCCGGGCCAAAAATTCAGGCGATCCCCAAAAATATTTTGATGTAAAACCCGTCATTTTCACCGTCAGGATCAGTGATATTTTTCAGCAATATGAAGACCGTCTCCAAGAGATGAATTGTGTGGATTTTGACAATATTCTGCTCAAGACCCGGGACCTTCTGCGCCTTCACAAAGATATCAGAGAGGACTACCAGTCCTGGTTTTCTCATATTCTGGTGGATGAATACCAGGACACCAACAATCTCCAGGAGGATCTCACCGGCCTGCTGCTGGGACCTCACAGGAATCTGTTCTGTGTCGGGGATGACTGGCAGGCAGTATATGGATTCCGGGGCAGCAATATTGATCATTTTCTGGGGTTTTCCCAAAAATACAGGGATGCAAAAATATTCCGGCTGGAGGAAAATTTCAGATCAGCCGATGAAATCGTCCAGGCAGCCAATGACATGATTGACTACAACCCGGACAAGATGGACAAACACTGCTTTTCCCGTAAAAAAGGCGGAGTGGTGGAGATCTATGATTTTTTGTCCGACAGCCATGAGGCGGAATGGGTGGCAAAGCGGATCAAGGCGATGCACCGGCAGGGCCAGGGCATTGCCTATGATAAAATGGCAGTGGTGTACAGAACCAAGTTCTGTTCCCTGCCGTTTGAAAAAATATTCAGGGCACTCCGGGTTCCCTACCGGCTCATGGGGGCCCAGGGATTTTTTGAACGCATGGAAATTTTAGACATCAACTCCTATCTGAGCGCTTCTTTCTTTCCCAATGATGACCTGTCATTCGAGCGGGTTGTCAACACCCCCAAGCGGGGAATAGGCCCTGCCATGATCAAAAAAATGGCAGACATGAGAGCAGACGGCACCAGCCTGCAGGATGCGGCCAGGATCATGGTAAAAGAACGGGTGCTGACCCAGAAGATCCATGATAATATTTCCCAGGTGCTTGATATCCTGGACACCATCCGGGATATGGCCCCGGCAATGGCCATGGAAGAGGTTATTGCACGCACCGGTTATTATGATTATCTGGAAAAAAAGACCAAGACCCGGGCGGAATGGATTTCCAAAAAAGAGAATATCGAGCAGCTGATCCATACGGCGCGCACCAAGTCAGATATGCTGGAATACCTGGAAGAGGCGGCCCTCATCCGGGAAGACAAAGAAGAGGAAGAGGACCAGGATTCTGCCGGGGTGGCGTTGCTGACCATTCATTCTGCCAAGGGCCTGGAATTTGACACCGTGTTTGTTGCGGGGTGTGAGGAGCGCCTTTTTCCCCACTGGCGCTCCATCGACGACGGTGATGCGGCCCTGGCTGAAGAAAGGCGCCTCATGTACGTGGCCATGACCCGGGCGGAACGGTTTTTGTATCTCACCCATGCCAGCTACCGGAAAGGGGAGTTCGGGGTCCCGAGCCGGTTCATTGACCAGATCAGAGAATGCCTGGCTTAGGCATGGCCTGAATGGATTTTTTCTATGCCATACGGGAACCGTTTTCCCAATTGTCGGCAAAAATAATCCGAAACACCACCCGGGCTATTCCATCGGACCACAAGGGCATTTACGCCACCTTGTTCTTTATAATTTTTTCCACTGTCACCGGGGTGGGGATTGTGGTGCCCCTGCTGCCCATTTATGCCCATGATCTGGGAGCAACCGGGGTCTATGTGGCCATGATTTTCGGCTCCTTTTCCATCTCCCGGGTATTTTTGCTGCCCTATTTCGGGCGGCTGTCAGACCGGAAAGGCAGAAAGCCTTTCATTCTTGCGGGATTGATTTCCTATACCCTGATCTCCCTTGCCTTTGTTTATTCAGATACAGTGAATGGATTGATTTTTGTCCGGTTTATCCAGGGTGCCGGCTCCGCCATGATCATGCCGGTGGTCCAGGCCTATGTGGGAGAGATTACGCCCCCGGGCTCTGAAGGATATTCCATGGGTTTGTTCAATTTGTCCATGTTTCTGAGCCTGAGCTTAGGACCGCTCATGGGCGGGGTCATCCATGATATCTGGACCATGAATGCTGCCTTTGTGTGCATGGGGCTGCTGTCTTTGACCGGGGTGCTGCTGTGTTTTTGGCTGCTGCCCCCCCTGTCCGAGGAACGGATTCGTTCCGGGCCACTGCCTGCACAGATTCCCTGGTCGCTTGTGATCAAAGATCTGGATCTGTTTGCCCTTTTTTCCTTCAGGTATGCCTATACCGCCTGCATCGGGGCGATCTGGTGCTTTCTGCCCCTGTTTGCCGATACAGTGTTCGGTCTTTCAGGTGCACAAATAGGTCTGCTGGTCATGCTGGGTGTGTTCATATCAGGCATTCTGCAGCTGCCCATGGGGTATGCAGCAGACCGGTTCAGCCGGCGGGTGCTGACCCTCGCCGGCGGTGCTGTTGCCGCTGCCGGCATGTTTTTGATCTATTTTGCCGCCTCATTTTTTGACCTGCTGGCCGCCATAGCCCTTTTCGGTGTGGGCGGGGGCATCTCCATGCCTGCCATCACCGCCCTGGCAGTGGTCAAGGGGGAACAAAAAAAAGCCATGGGATCGGTGATGGCTGTAATGACCGTTGCCCACAGCTTAGGGATGCTCACCGGCTCCCTGGCAGCAGGGCTGGCAATGGATTTTTTTACCCTCAGGCTGGCATTTCCCACGGCAGGCCTGGTAATGGTATCAGGAACCCTGGTGTTCTTGGTTATCCAGTTTCGCAGTCCTGCCGGCCGGGCATAATAAAATCAGATTTTTTGTGCAAACACCTTGAGACGGCTGTATGCAGAACTCAACCGTAAAATGAGATCCGGCATGCTGTGAAAATTGTTCAGGGCTGCGGCTTTTTCCATGGAAGCGGCTGCCCGGGAAAGTTCCATGGCTGTCAGATTGGCAGCCCCGCCTTTGATGGCATGGGCAAAACGTGCAATGGCAGGACCGTCCTGGTCAGCTGCCGCCTGTTGTATCTTCCCCAGTGTTTTATCCACACCGGCCAGAAATTCTGTCAGCACTTCCAGTAAAAAAGGGGTGTCATTTTCAAATTCCTTAACCGCTTCTGCCAGGTTCAAAGGAGATTCCACCAACGCATCAGGAGCAGGTGTGCATGTGAGAAAATCCTTTCGCCCGGTTTTTTCATCCTCCACGGTTCCGGCAAATGCTTTTTGATCGCCGGTGTTTTGCTCCAGGGTATATTTCTTTACAATGGCAATGAAATCATTTTTTTTCAAAGGCTTTGTTATGTAGTCATCCATGTCTGCAGCCAGGCATTTTTCCCGGTATCCATGGATGGCATGGGCGGTCATGGCAATGATGGGGGTGGGTGAAAACTGCCGGCATGTGTCCGGGTTTTCAGTCGGGAAAGCGGTTCTTTTCCGTTGTTCATGTGCCCGGATGCGGCGGGTGGCTTCATATCCGTCCATTACCGGCATCTGGATATCCATGAGCACCAGGTGAAATCTGCGGTTTTGAAACAGGTCCACTGCCTGCTGTCCATTTTCAGCCAGGGTTACTTCAAACCCCTGGGAAGTCAGGTGCCTGATGGCGATTGCCTGGTTGGTGGGGTAGTCTTCAACCAGCAGAATCTGAATCTTTCTTCTTCTGATTTCCACCAGGGTATGTCTGGTCAATGGCGGCCTATCCGGCAATGGGGCCCTGCTGTCATGGCATAAGACAGAAGATATGGCATCTTTCAGATCTTTTTGTCGTATCGGTTTTGTCAGATATCCCTGGATGCCTGCTTTTCGGCATTTTCGACTGTCTCCTGTCATGCCCATGGATGTGAGTGCGATTATGGGAGCCTGGGGGATGCCGGATGTGGCACGCATTTTTTTTGCAAGCTGGAATCCGTTTGTTTTTGGCATCTGGATATCTGTGATGACCAGATCCAGGTTGGAGAGTTTCCTGAGCAGGGCCAGGGCCTGGGAGGCGTCGGCAGCTTCCATGGGAATGCAGCCCCAGGATTTTACATGTTCCATGACAACATGCCGGTTGGTTTCGTTATCAGCCACCACCAGGATTTTTTTGCCCGCAAGTTTCGGGGCACTGTCTGCATTGTCCCGGGCTGCCGGGTTGTGGTCAATTTTGAGCACGATGGTGAACCAGAAGGTGGTGCCCTGGCCGGGCCCGCTGTTTACACCGATGCTGCCGCCCATCATTTCCACCAGTTGCTTTGAAATGGTGGTGCCCAGGCCGGTGCCGCCGTACATCCGGGTGGTGGAGCCGTCAGCCTGGGAAAAGCTGTCAAATATGGTGTCCTGCTTTTCTTCGGGAATACCGATACCGGTGTCCTTGATATAAAATTTCAGGGTTATGTGACCGTTTGATTCTGTACTGGTTTCTCCCCATACAATAATTTCTCCCTCATGGGTGAATTTAATGGCATTGCCGGTCAGGTTGGTTAAAATCTGGCGCAGCCAGCCAGGATCACCCACAAAATATTCCGGTGTGCCCGGCGGCAGAAAAAAGATCAGTTCCAGATTTTTATTTCTGGCAACAATTCCGCAGGTGGCGGCAATATCTTCAAACAAAAAACGCAGGTTAAAGGGAATGTTATCCGGCTCCATTTTCCCGGCTTCTATTTTTGAAAAATCCAGAATGCTGTTGATAATGTCCATCAGCGACCGGGCTTCCGTGCTGATGGTGTCAATCAGCCGGGCCTGTTCCCGGCTGAGCCGGGTATCGTGCATGAGTTCTGCCATGCCCATGATGCCGTTCATTGGCGTTCTTATCTCATGGCTCATGTTGGCCAGAAATTCACTTTTGGTCCGGGTGGCTTCTTCTGCCCTGTCCACAGCTGCCTCAAGGGCCCGGGTACGTTCCTCCACCAGGATTTCCAGATTATTTTTATGCTGTGTCAGCTCTTTTTCCATCTGTTTCCGGGCGGCCTGGCTCTGGTCAAAATCGGTTTTCAGAACAGTCAGGGCATCAAAAACCGGCCTGAAAGGATGGGCCGTGCCGATATGGCCGGCCTGGATACCTTTTTCATCCCAGTTGATGCCGCCGATGTATTCCAGGATCTCTTCTGCATACAGCCGCAGCCTTGCGCCCGGGATGAACCGCCTGATGGAGCGGAAAAAAACAGGGGGTGTGCCGCCCGTTTTCCCGTACCCTGTCTGGTTCAGCCGCAAGGCGTGTTGCATTGCCGATGTATAGGTGTCCAGGGCCTTCATGGGAATGCCCGGTTTTTTCAGATGGGTGCCGATATTGTACATCCATTGGATATGTTTGGGCACGTTGTAAACAAAATGGCCCTTCAGTACATTTTTTTTCACTTTTTCCAGCAATAATTCCAGTACCTTGAGCCGGGTTCTCTGACTTGGTGTGTTGCTGATCCGGCTGTAATCTGAAATTTCAATGAAAGAAGATGCTTCCAGGCTGCAGGCTGTCAGGAACCGGTCGTAATTTTTAAACAGGGCCAAAGTGCCGTCATGGCTGATTTTTCCCCTGGGGTAGGAGCTTAAAATATTTTTGCCTACCAGATGAAAGGTGACAAAATATTCAGGTGTCAGTTCTATATCGGTCCATTCCGGACTGTGCCGGATGGTCATGCCGGTTTTGGAACAGATGGTTTGTGATGCAATGTCAAGAAAATGGTCCAATGCACTGCCTTTTTTTTGGGGGATGTTATACGGCCTGTGTCAGCCTAAATTAGTGCATCTGCATCAAATTTGCAATGGCTTTGACCAAAGGCCGCATCCGGGTCGCAGTCGCTGCCGAAAGATTTTTTCAAGGGGCAGCCTTTGTTTTTGAGCAGAGAAAAGGTTCGAAAATTCAGAAAATGTGATATACTGTCGAAAAAGAATAATTCAGACAAAAAATACCCATGCAAACGAAGGGAACGTGTTATGAAAACTGCATCAGCTATTGCTTGTGCTGTATTGCTTCTGGCTTCTGCCGCCTTTATGGCGGCAGGATGTGCCTCCAGCAGATCAGGAGAGGTATATTCCAGAGACCATGCCCGCCAGGCCCAGAATGTAATGGCAGGGACCGTGGAATCGGTTAAACACATCATCATAGAGGGCACCAAAACACCGGTGGGGACCGCAGCCGGCGGTGTTGCCGGTGGTGTACTTGGCAGTACTGTGGGGAGCGGGTCCGGACGCACCGTTGCAACCGTGATCGGTGCCCTGGCAGGGGCTGCTGCCGGAACAGCGGCAGAAGAAGGCATCACCAGAAAGCCTGGCCTTGAAATTGTGGTAAAAAAAGACAGCGGCACCACCATTGTGGTGGTGCAGGAGGCTGATGTGATTCTGGCTCCGGGGGACAGGGTCAGAATTATTACAGCGGCAGACGGTACCACCCGGGTGTCGAAATAACACCCATGCCCTGACGGGCACAACAAAATATGAAAGCTATTAGCTGTTAGCTATTAGCTGTTAGCCTTTAGCTGTTAGCTGAGTACTGATGCCTGACGACTTTCATATAAAAAATATTAATCCTTTTGCAACAGCTCATAACCCCGGATTTGAAGATGACGGTATATCCGTCACCGAAAATCAGGTCTGTAAACTGTCGCAACAAACAAAGAGCAGAAAATGAAAAAACAGAATGTGACCAACGAGAGCTTACGGAATATTGCCATAATAGCCCATGTAGACCATGGCAAAACCACCCTGGTGGATGCCATGTTCCGCCAGAGCGGCATGTTCAGGGAAGGGCAGCAGGTGGATGAACGCCTCATGGACAGTATGGACTTAGAAAGGGAACGGGGTATTACCATTGCCGCCAAAAACTGTTCCGTGGTGTGGCAGGATGTGAAGATCAATATCATTGACACCCCGGGCCATGCGGATTTCGGCGGGGAGGTGGAACGGGCTTTGTCCATGGCAGACAGCGCCATTCTTCTGGTGGATGCCTCTGAAGGACCGCTTCCCCAGACCCGGTTTGTGCTCAAAAAAACCTTTGATGCCAACCTGCCTGTCATGGTGATCATCAACAAGATCGACCGCAAGGATGCCCGGCCTGATGAAGTGCTGGACATGGTGTATGACCTGTTCATCGACCTGGAGGCCACCGAAGAGCAGCTGGACTTTACCTATTTTTATGCCATTGGCAGGGACGGTATTGTCAAAAAGGAGCTGGACGCGGATGTGCAACATCTGCATGTACTGTTTGATACCATACTCAAGGAGATGCCGCCCCCTTCCTATGACCCGGAAGCCCCTTTTCAGATGCTGGTGTCAGATCTGGGGTATTCCGACTATCTGGGCCGCCTTGCCGTCGGCAAGGTGTTCAACGGATCTGCCGCATCCAATGAATCTTTGGTCTGCCTGGGGGAAAACAACCGCCAGATACTGCTGAAGGTGACCAAGCTCCAGTCCTACAAAGGCATGGCCCTGGTTCCTGTGGACCGGGCCAATCCCGGAGACATTGTGGTGCTGGCCGGCATTGAGGATGTCAAAATCGGCGATACCATCTGTACCCGCCAGGCACCCGTGGCCCTGACCAGGATAACCGTGGATGAGCCCACTGTGTTCATGCAGTTTGCCATTACCAACTCTCCTTTTGCCGGCAGAGAGGGCAAATATGTGCAGTCCCGAAAAATCCGGGAACGGCTGTTCAAGGAAACCCTGATGAATGTGGCCATTGAGGTGGAAGAAAGCACCACGGATGAAAGTTTTGTGGTAAAGGGCAGAGGAGAACTCCAGTTGGCCATTCTCATTGAAACCATGCGGCGGGAGGGGTTTGAACTCTGTGTGAGCCGTCCCCGGGTTATCTACAAGATGGAAAATGACACAAAACTGGAGCCCATCGAGCATCTGTTTGTGGATTGTGAAGAGGATTTCATGGGTGTGGTAACCGAAAAACTCTCCATCAGAAAAGGCAAGATGACCAACCTGGTCAACAATGGAAAAGGCCGGGTCCGTATTGAATTTTCCATTCCATCCCGGTCTCTTATCGGGTACCGTGATGAATTTCTTACCGACACCCGGGGAACCGGGATCATGAATTCCTATCTGGCAGGGTATGAACCTTTCCGGGGAGAATTTCCCATCCGGTTTAACGGATCTCTTGTCTCAGACCGCCAGGGCAGTGGCGTGCCCTATGCCCTGTTCAACCTGGAACCCAGGGGGCAGCTGTTTATTGTCCCGGGCACCCCGGTGTATGAAGGCATGGTCATTGGTGAACACAACAGGGCCACCGATATCGATGTAAATCCCTGCAAGGAAAAAAAGCTCACCAATATGCGGGCGTCAGGCAAGGATGAAAACGTGGTGTGCACGCCTGTCCGGGAGATGACCCTGGAAAAGGCCATCCATTTCATTGCTGATGATGAAATGGTGGAGGTCACCCCGGTTTCCATACGGCTGCGCAAAACTGTTTTACAGGCCCAGAAACGCCATCTTATTGCCGGAAAACTCAAAAAAAAGGATAAAAAATAAGACACCCGCCCCTTTGTTATGCCCTGGAACCGGCCCGGTATTTTTTTGCATCTCACAGTCCGGTCACCAGGTACATCAGGGGGCGGGTGTCAATATCTTTGACTTTGTCTCCGATTTTTAGGCCGGCAGCCGGCCTGATCGGAAAACAGCCCGGATCAGGTATGGATTATCTTGAAATCACTGCCTTGGGGATGGTCTGCCTGGAAACGGGCAAGCCGGTCTGCCAGTTCTTTAAATCTTTCTTTTCCGGTTAAAGACACACAGGCCCGCAGTCCTTCATGGCGGTCACTGCCCGTGGTGGTCAAAGAAATGGCGCTGATGCCGTAATAGAGCAGTTCCTCCACCAGCTCCACCCCGGTGAATCCGGGATAGGCAATGGTAAAATAAAACCCGTCTGCTATGGGCTGGTCATCATCCATGTCATAGACAATGGTAAACCCGTTCTGAATGAACATCTGCTTCATGGCAAAGGCCCGGTCTCCGTATTCCTTCACATGGTCCACAAAATTGAATTCCCCGGAATTAACCGCTTTGAGCAATCCTAAAAGCCCATACTGGTTGGAATGGGAAACTCCGGAACTCAAGGCATACATGGCACCGAAAATATAGGCATACCCGAACCGGTCATTGCCGAAAAATGGTTTGAGATTGCTGCCTGTGGAATGGAACAGTTTTTCAGGAATAGCGGTCATGCCGATGCGCTGGCCTGCCAGGGAGAAGGATTTGGAACTGGAGATCAGCAAAATGTAGTTGTCGGTGAACCGGGCCACTGACGGGATGAACGGGGGTTGACCCGGCACCGAATAGTTCTGCCTGAAATCCATGCCGAAATAGGCCAGGTCTTCCATGACAATGCAGTCATATTTTGTGGCCAGATGACCGATGGTTTCCAGCTCTTTTTCGGTAAAGCAGATCCAGGCCGGGTTGTTGGGGTTGGAATACATGATGGCTGCCACATCATTTTTTTCCAGAAAACTTTCCAGTTTCGCTCCCAGCTTGTCTCCTCTGTATTCATATACGTCAAAATGGGCATAGGGCAGTCCCAGGACCCTTGCCTGGTGCTTGTTCACTGGAAATCCCGGATCAATGAACAAAATCTTTTCCCTGCCCTTGACCCGCCGGCTGCAGCACATCATGGCCATGTAGCATCCCTGCATGGACCCCACAGTGGGAAAGCAGGATTCCGCAGGAATGTCCACATCCACAAAATTTTTCACAAAAGCGGATATTTCTGCTTTCAGCTGGGGAATGCCGTCAAAGGGCGGGTATTTGGACCCCACCCCCTGTTTTAAGGCGGCAATTTCCGCATCCACGGCAATCTTCGGCGGGGCCAGACCCGGCACCCCCATTTCCATGCGGATGAACTGGTCGCCTGCGGCAGTTTCAATATTGTTGACGATCCGGTTCAATTCCCGGATGGAAGCCAGGCCCACGGAGTCAAGGCCCATCTTATCAATTTCCTGTTTCACAATCTCACGGTTGATCGGGGTTTCCATAGCACTCTCCTGAAAAAAATCTGATTAAAAAAATAATCAACAATCTGATCTGGAGGAGTGTATGGGCTTGGCTGTTTTTTTTCAAGTATAATTTTCTTCACTGGCATCCGGGGATGCACACCTTGATAGAAACAGATGGCGAATCTTCTGGGAAATGTTCGGGCCCGGGGCGTGATCGCAGGCCGGACCAATGCCAGTCTGGAAGGGTTGAACAACACCATCTGCTTTGCCCCGGCCCTGATTATAACCAAAGCCCAGATAGATACCATTGTCCAGGCCATAGAAGCCACATTTTAAATGACCGCCGTCCCGGGCAGTGTGTCAGATGCTAGAGGCCATGCCCCCGGGAATAGGCAGGCGGTTTTGGGGATGACCATCCGGAAAGGGTTTCAGGGTCCGGCGAAAAAACCTGGATCTCCAGGGGATAACAGGCGGCTGCATCACTGGAATGTTCCGTGCTGCAGTCCCCGCCCGGACAGGTGGACAAGGCCCCCAGCAGATCTATTTCCGCAAAAAATTCCAGAAAGTCCCCCGGCCGTACCGGGCTGGCCTTCATGAAATA
This sequence comes from Desulfotignum sp., assembly GCA_011390335.1. Classification (GTDB taxonomy): domain Bacteria; phylum Desulfobacterota; class Desulfobacteria; order Desulfobacterales; family Desulfobacteraceae; genus Desulfotignum. Next base: position 49,626 of record JAABSO010000006.1, read on the forward strand.
CTGGTGGGTATCTCTGGTAAATCCTGTGCACATGAACACATTGAGCACATCATGGACATGGGATTCTGCCTCAAGAAGGGGCAGCCCTGTTTCGGCAGCCAGGGCCCGTGTGAGGTTGGAGTGGCAGCAGTGATGGTAGTCTGTGCCGCCCAAAAGCCGTCCGGTATAAGGGTCACACCGGGTGCCGATGACATCGTGCACCCCGCCGCCGTATGCATCAAACCCGTACCAGTCCAGGGTATCATATGTGATGGTGGCCATGGGGCGTAGATAGGGAAATCCGCTCCATAACCGGTCCCCCACCCCCAGGTGGGTGCCGTGCAGCGCCCGGGTCTTGCCGCTGTAAAATTTTTCTGCCAAGTCTTGCCGTGCCCAGAGATTCAGGTCCCCTACCTGGGGGCCTTCCACGCTGACAATCTTGAAAAAGTGACCCGCCGGCACCATGAAAGTGCGGGCATCCCTGGGAGGAACGATGATTTTTTCGGTCATCTCAAGGGTATCTCTGGCAGCGGCAACCATGGCCATGTCCGGCTGGGGCAGGGTGTCAACAGGGTAGCAGATAACCGGCTTTACAGCCCTTCGGGCGGCTGCATCTCTTGGGGGGGTGTTTTTACCGGCTGGTTTCATGGTTGTTTTCCTGTCATTTTGTCATGGAACCGCCGGACATGGTCGGTGATGATGGCAGATGCGGTCGCACCGTCTTTTGCCTTCATGGCGGCAATGATCTTTTCAAAATCGGTGAGATTTTCCAGAGTCCGTTTATGGTTCATGGGCAGATAATCCCGGTAATAGCGGTGGATATTTTCATGGATGCTTTTCTGGACAAACTGGAACACCGGGTTCCGGGTCATGAAACCGATATAGGTGTGCATGGCTTCATCGGTCTTTAAAAAAGTTTCCCATTCCTGATTGTCAAAACAGTGTCTGGCCTTTGCAAGCAACCGCTCCATCTCCTGAAAGTCATCAGGGGTGGCCCGTTCTGTTGCCAGCTCCACAAGACTGCCCTCGATTTTGATGCGAAACTCAGATAAATGCCCCAGGGACACCTCTCCGGAGCGGATGAGCAATGCCAGAGATTCCATGATGGGATCTGTATCAATGCGCTTGACAATGGCACCGCCGGTGACCCCCAGCTTGATCTCGATGAGCCCTTTCTGCTCAAGTACCCGCAGGGCCTCCCTGAGGGTTCCCCGGCTGGTGTTGAACATCTCCTTGAGGTCCCGTTCCGCCGGCAGCCGGGTGCCGGGTGCCAGTTTTTTGGTCACAATGGCATCTTGTATCTGTTCCACCACATCCTGGAACACCCGGTTCTGTTTGGCGCGTTTGAACATAAGAAAGCCTTGTTGTTTTATTTAAATTGCTCCATGCCGGAAAAATCCCTGTATGGGTTAAAATGTGTTAAAACATCCTGGTCCTCATCTGTCAACCGGGCAGTGACCATCCGGGTCAGCAATTCCCCCAGTCCCGGTCCCAGCATGTAGCCCTGGCCGCACATGCCAACGGCATTGATGAAATTGGGATGGCCATTCACAGGACCCACAATGGGGAATCCGTCCGGGGTCATGGGGTACTGTCCCCGCCAGGTGCGTCTCACCTTGAGATTAGCAAGCTTGGGAAACAACGACACCATACGCTTGGCCACCTGGGGCAGGAACACCGAGGTGGCTTCCGAGGCCGTACCCTTGATCAGATGCTTGGGGGTCAGGCAGAAGATCACGTGGCCCTCGTTGTTCTGGTAAAAATAATAATTGGCTGAATCCTCGGTGGCAGGGTCCTGGCAGGGCCGCAGATCCACGATCATGGGCCCGAAAAACCGCTGCACCGGTTCGGAGATGGCCCCTTCGTGGCTGTCCGGCTCCACCGGCAGGTCGATGCCCACCATCTGACCGATCTGCCGAGCATAATTGCCGGCAGCATTTATCACCCGTGATGCGAAGTAGACATCCTTATTTGTGGTCACCTGGATCTCATTGCTGCTCAAGATATCAATTTGGGTAACCTTTTCTTTGAACCGGTACTGTGCCCCGTATTCCATGCTTTTAAAGCAAAACGCATTGACGGCCCGCAAGGGAGATGCACTGCCGTCTTTGGGGGAATAGGTGCTGCCCCGCAATCCATCCATGTTGATGCCGGGCACAATCTTCTGGTATTCTTCAGCCGACAGCCAGTCTATGTCCAGGTCAAAGGATTTTTGTATTTTCATCAGATCCTTGAGTTTTTGGGCATCCTCATCTGTGTAGGCAGGAAAGCTGTACCCGTTCTGAATCCAGCTGATATCATCCCCGTACATCTCTTCCCAGGTGGAAAAGATCTCGATACTGCGCAGGCAGGTGGTGATTTTTCCCTTGTCTGAATGGGTGGCCCGGATTCCGCCGATGGCTTTTTTATTCTGGCCCTGGCCCGGAGATGCCAGGGCATCGATGGTCAGAACGTTCAGTTTTTCCTTTGCCAGGGCCATGGCTGTGGGCACCCCGACGGAACCGGCACCGATAACAATCACATCAAAATGGTTCATGATTCACCTCCATTGGCAAATTTTCCCAGGGGAACTTCAATAAACAAAGGCCTGCGGACATTTTTCACAATATCTTCGGCAGCGATCTGCTCGGCTCTGAATATCTGCATCATCAGGTTTTCACAGGTCTTGTACCCGCAGGGCCCCATGCCGGCCCGGGTCAGGGCCTTGATCTGGTTCATGTCAGTGATCCCTTTTTTCACAAGGTCCCGGATCTCCCCGGCAGTCACCCGTTCACACAGGCAGACCACCTCTTCGTCCCTGATATGGTCCAGGGGGATTTTTTCGGTCAGTTTGTCATACACGGCCTGGTCCTGGATGGTGAACCCCACCACTTTTTTGGCAATGGCTTTGGGCACCTTGACCCGGACGATCAGGGTCCTGTCACTGTCTTTGGTGGCTTTGGCCCCCAATACCGTGAACTGCCCCAAAGGGTTGCCGTCCACATCCACGCACTGGATGGTATCTTTCTTGGCCACGGGCACGTTTCCCACCTCATAGGGCAGAAACACCGTGGGATAATCCTTGTCTTTGCGAAAATCCACCAAAGTGATGGACAACCCCGGACAGATGGTCAGGCATTTCATGCACCCTTTGCATTCGCCGTCAAACACAGGCATCCCCTTGATGGGGTCCCCTTTCATGGTGATGCAGTGTTCCGGGCACACCGTGCTGCACGGGTTGCACGGGATCTCCTGTTTGCAGTGCATGATGGGAAACACCCCGTCCTCATTGGACGGGGGTACCAGTTCCTGCACCGGGCCAGGATGGGATTTGAGGATGTCGGCTTTTTGGAACCAGTCATCCGGAATTGGGGGCACTTCCGGCTTGAAGTGCTGCACAATGTTGAGTCCGGTGATCTTGCCGTTGAACATGGCCGAAGAGGCTTCAGCAATTTCTGCGGCATCCCCTGCGCTGAACACCCGGATGCCTGCTGTCTGTGCTTCCTGGGCAAATTCTCCCACCGGTTCCAGGCCCACGGCAATCAGGATGGTGTCACAGGCAAAGGTCTTGTTTGTGCCGGCAATGGGGGTGAAGGTGTCATCGATCTGTGCGATGGTCACCGATTCCACTGATTGGGTGCCGTTGGCGGACATGATGGAATGGGAGGTGTAGATGGGGACCCCGAAGCGCTTGAGCTTGTCTTCATGGACCCGGTATCCCCCGCATAGGGGCAGGGCTTCGGCCAGCCCCACCACCTGGATGCCGGCCTGGAGGGCGTGATATCCCGCAATGATTCCCACATTGCCCCCGCCGATGATGAACAGCCGTTCCGTGGGTTTGATCAGGTCCCGGTTCACAAGGGTCTGAAAAGCCCCGGCACCGTATACCCCGGACAGGGAGTTGCCCTTGAACCGCAGAAATTTTTCCCTGGCACCTGCGGCATTGAGGATCACCTTGGGGGTGACGATTTTATACACTCCGTCCTTGAGAATGCCCACCTTTTTGTCATCAAACACATACAGGGCGGTGCTGTTTTTCCACACCGCAATATGGGCGGCAGCTTCCACTTTGTCAGCCAGCATTTTCCCGATGTCCATGCCCCGCATGCCGGCATAAGAATCTTCCACGGATCCGAAGAACTTGTGGGTCTGCAGGACCAGCTTGCCCCCGAGCGCATCCTTGTCATCCACCATGATGGCGTTCACCCCGTGTTCCTCCAGCTGCAGGGCTGCGGACAGTCCGGCCGGGCCCCCGCCGATGATGAGCACGTCCGTGGTCAGGTGTTCAATATCCGAGATAGGGGGGATATCATCCACATCCGGCAGCCTTGGCAGGCCTTCCACACTTTCCACGATCATGTTTTCGGTCACCCGTGTCATGCAGGCCTTGACCGGAATACCGTTGGCAATCACCGTGCACTGGGCGCACTGGCCGTTGGCGCAGAAAATACCCTGGGCTGACCCATCTTTGTGGTGAAGGCCGAAAATCTTGATGTCATTGGCAAACAGGGCTGATGAGATCATCTCATTTTTTCGGGCGGACAGTTTTGTTTTATTCCAGTAGAACGGCACTTCCTTGATCTCAGGCACTGCCAATACCGGGTGTTTTTCTATTCTGTTACGGGTCATATACCCTCCTGAATGATAAAATTATACAGGAATAAATCATTGGTCAAAATCATATTTTTTAATGGTTAAACCATTTGATTGGCTTTGTCAATCCTTTAAAAGGGGGTTTCCCAAGAAAAAATGCATCAAGATACCGGACAGGGCTACCGCCAAAGCCGGACTTCCAGCACTGCAGTCGGGTGTCAGTCGTCAAAATGTTTATAGATTCAGAAAAGCCGAAATTTTTTGTATGTGGATGTCTTGTTGATACCGTTATTATCATTGAGTTTTGGAGATTTCCATGATAGTTGCAATTATGCAGCGGGTTTACTTGAGTTTTGGGAAAATTTATCTTACCACAGGGTAGGCTTTGGGTGACTCAAATGCAGTATTCCCAGCCAGAAATATCAGGAACATCAAAAAATTGCATGCTTCGGACATTTAAAAAGGGCTTTATATGACAGCAAAACCTTCCTATGAAGAATTGGAAAGACGGATTGCGGAATTAGAGAAAGCCGACAATGTGCGAAATAAGATTGAAAAAGAACTTCAGAAAAGTGAAGCCAGGCACTGCAAAATGCTTGCAAACATCGGTGATGTAATTGTTATCATCGATCAGGATGGCATCAATAGATATAAAAGCCCGAATATCGAAAAAATATTTGGCTGGAAACCCGAAGAGGTTCTCGGGACAAGCACCTGGGACAATGTACATCCCGATGATATTGAATTCACACAGCAGTTTTTTGAAAAGATCATGCACACGCCTGATGCCGTCGGAACGATGGAATGCAGATATCGTTGTAAAGATGACAGCTACAAATGGATAGAATTTTCAGGAAGCAATCTTTTTCATGATCCGGATATACAGGGGCTTTTGGGAAATTATCAGGATATAACCGAGCGCAAACAGGCTGAAGCGACGTTGCGGGAGAGCGAAGAGCGGATTCGCACCATTGGAGACAACCTGCAGGGTGCACAGCTCTACCAACTTCGAGTTGCGCCGGCTGGTGGCGGCACTATGTTCACCTATGTGAGCAGCAAGGTGGAGGAACTGCACGAATGCAAACCGGAGGACGTACTCAAGGACGCATCGCTCTTGTTCAAACGCGTCCATCCTGCGGATGTGGACGAATGGCAAAAGCGCACCCATAAATCACTAAGGGAATTGACCACGTACGACCATACCGTGAGAATAGTGAAGAAATCGGGTGAAATCCGTTGGCACCGAATGATTTCAAAGCCCCAGAAATTGGATGACGGCAGCGTCCTTTTCGATGGGATCGAATTAGATGTCACCGAGCACAAGCGGGCTGAGGAGGCGCTGCGGGAAAGAGAGGGAAAATACCGCCTGCTTTTTAATATGGGTGTGAATGCCATGTTTTTGGTAGACAACAATACCACCCAAATTTTGGAGTGTAATAATAAAGCTTCCCAATTATTCGGTTATTCCTCCCAAGAACTGTTATCCATGAAAATGACTGATCTGTCCACGACACCTGAAGCGACTCGATGGGCGTGTCGGCAAAATGTATCAAAACAAGAACGGGTCTACCAGACAAAAGATGGAAGGTTACTATCAGTAGATATCACCTCCGAACATTTCTATCTTGCCAACAGGGCGGTGCACATTGCTGCTATCCGGGATATTACTGACAAAAAGCATGCCGAGAAGGCACTGAAATCAAATTATTCGTTGCTTCAGATTGCAGGTGAAACGGCCACATTCGGCGGTTGGAGTGTTGATTTGGAAAATAATATCTGCACCTGGTCGGATGCTGTGGCTGATATTCATGATGTTCCCCACGGTTATGCTCCGTCTCTGCAGGAAGCCATAAACTTCTACGCTCCGAAATGGCGGGAAAGGATCACACAGTGCTTCAGCGCTTGTGCCAAAGATGGTATTCCCTATGATGAAGAAATGGAGATCATCAGCCAAAAAGGGAAGCGTCTCTGGGTGAGAACAATCGGCAAGGCAGTGAAAAATGAAAATGGCAAGATCATCAAATTGCAGGGTTCTTTTCAGGATATCAACGAGCATAAACGGACGGGGGAAGATCTAAGAAAGTATCGTGAGCGCATGGACCAAATCCTTAGGGCAACTCAAACCAACATAAACACCATAGATTCCGAGTATAATTTGCGCGGGGTAGATGATTTCTGGCAGGAGATCTATGGCGACCCTCAAGGACGAAAATGTTACGAATACTTTATGGGCCTTGATAAGCCATGTAGAGGATGCGGCGTTCCCCAGGCACTGGCAACCAGGGAAATAATCGTCACTGAGGAGTTCTTGTCTAAGGAAAACAGACATATTGAGGTTCATACAATTCCATTCCAAGACGAAAATGGTGAGTGGTTGGTGACCGAGTTTAATATAAATATTACCGAAAGGAAGCAGGCAGAGGCAGAAAAAGAAAAACTACAAGCAGATCTCAACCAGGCCCAGAAGATGGAAACCGTGGGCCGTTTAGCTGGGGGTGTGGCCCATGATTTCAACAACATGCTGGGGGTGATTCTGGGACACACGGAACTGGCATTGTTGCAGGCAGATGAAAATCACGATCTGTATTCCGACCTGAAAGAAATTCAAACCGCAGCGAAGCGGTCAGCTGATATCACAAAACAGCTGCTGGCTTTTGCCAGAAAAGAGATCATCTCTCCCAAACAGCTGGATTTGAATGATACCGTGGAAAGCATGCTCAATATGCTGCGCCGGATTATCGGAGAAGACATCGACCTTGTCTGGCAGCCAGCTGCCCATCTGTGGCCAGTTAAAATGGACCCATCCCAGATCGACCAGATCCTTGCCAATCTCTGCATCAACGCTCGGGATGCCATTTCCGGTGTGGGAAAACTCACCATAGAAACTGGAAGAAAATCATTTGATGAGGAATACTGCAGCAATCACGTGGGGGTTATCCCCGGTGATTTTGTGCTGCTGGCGGTCAGCGATAATGGCTGCGGCATGGACAAGGACACTCTGGGCAATGTGTTCGAGCCATTTTTCACCACCAAGGATGTGGGCAAAGGGACCGGCCTGGGATTGGCCACCATTTATGGCATCGTCAAACAGAACAACGGCTTCATAAATGTATACAGCGAATCCGGCCAAGGCTCTACCTTCAAAATCTATCTGCCCCGACTTGTTGCCGATGAAGACACTGACAAAGCCGTGCCTGAGAAAAAAGCAGCCGCAGGGGGAACCGAAACAATCCTGCTGGTGGAGGATGAAACCACAATTTTACGAATGACCCGGATGATGCTGGAAAGGAAAGGTTATTCAGTGCTATCTGCCGCCTCACCCTCAGAGGCCGTGAAAAAAGCAACAAACCATTCCGGTTCCATTGATCTTCTCATGAGCGATGTGGTCATGCCGGAAATGAATGGCCGTGACCTTGCTGCACAAATCATCGAGCTTTGCCCCGGCATCCGGCTTTTGTTTATGTCCGGATATACAGCCGACGTCATTGCCCATCATGGAGTCCTGGATGACGGGGTGGCATTTATTCAGAAGCCATTTTCAATGGCGGACATGACGGTGAAGGTTCGGGAATTGTTGGATATGGCCTCGGATAAAAATTAAGGTTATCCAAAGCAAAAGGATTCAGGCTTGAATTTCCTGAAGGATACCAATATTATTCAAAACCTGTACAGTCTTTGGATGTCACTGTGGCACCGGATGGTCAGCCGACCCGGGTCCGTTTTGACCGGTGGAGCAACGCAAATCCTGAGAAGCAGCACCAGCTGCAACCGTTCGGGGGCTATCTCTCCGAATTTCAGTCATTCGCCGGATACCGCCTGCCCACGCACGTGGAAGCGGGAAACCATTTTGGTACGGATCACTATTTTCCGTTTTTTGTGGCGGACGTGACAGATGTGGTGTTTCCTTCATGATGGATTTCTGCGGACAGTTCTCCGGCATGCAACAATGGATGCCGTCAATCATACTCACAAATAAGGAAATTATTACATGCGCCAGACCGATCTGATCCCGTTCTTTGCCATGACATTTGTCATCACCTGGGGTATCCTCGGGCTGTATATTTTTGCCTCTGAGACGATGGTCAACTTGTTTGGAAATCTTACCGGCCAGCACCCGCTGTTTTATCTTGCCGTTTATGCACCGGCCTTAGCAGCACTGGCTGTCCTCTTTTACCGGGAGGGGGGTGACGGCATAGGACGTTTTCTTTCCCGGCTGCTGATGTGGCGGACGTCCATCTACTGGTATGTCATGTTGATCCTTATTGTGCCGCTGGTATTCTATGTCGGAGCTCTGTTCAAACAAGGCGCCTTGGGCACGCTGTTCCCTTTTGCATCGATAACCGCTTATCTGTCAGCACTGTTTTTCATGGCCATCAAGGGACCGATCGAGGAAATCGGCTGGCGTGGACTGGCCCTGCCTTTGCTTCAACGTAAAATGGCTCCCATCTGGGCGGCCCTTTTACTCGGAGTTGTCTGGGCTGTCTGGCACCTGCCTGCGTTCATGCTCAGCAGCACACCCCAAAGCGCCTGGGCTTTGACACCTTTCCTTGTGGGCACCCTGGCCCTGAGCGTCATCGTGACACCGCTTTTCAACCATTCGCACGGCAGTATCCTGCTACCGGCGTTTTTCCACCTGCAGTTGATTAATCCCCTGTGGCCGGATGCGCAGCCCTATGATACCTGGCTGTTCGTGGTTGTTGCCGCTGTCGTGGTGTGGCTGAACCGAAAAACGATGTTCTTACGCCACAATGCAGTGACAGAGGTGCTTTTGTGATGAGAACAGCCATTTCGATATTATGCGCCGCCATGCTCGCAGCCTGTGCCATCCACCAGCCCCCGGCAGAACACGCCTCACGGTTTCAGGCTGAGATTGACCGTGTGCGGGCAGAGTTCGAATTTCCCGGTATGACAGCAGCCTATGTCCTGGAAGACGGAACTATCGGCACTGCCGCCTCCGGCTTGGCCGATATCGAGGCAAACGTTCCAATGACCGACAATACCCGCATGCTTTCCGCAAGCATTGGCAAAAGCTTTGTGGGAGCCTTGTGCATTGCGTTGGCCATAGAGGGCCGCCTGGCTCTGGATGAGTCCGTCTCCCAGTGGATCGGTACGTTCGACTGGTTCCAGCGGCTCCCGAACCATGAATCGATCACATTGCGCCATCTGCTCACACACAGTGCAGGAATTCCGGATCATGTACACATGAACACCTTTGTAGAAGCATTTTCAAAGGCATGGCTGGAAACCGGCAACCCTTTTCCCCCCGAACGTCTTGTCGAATTCATACTGGATGAGCCCACACTTTTTCCAGCGGGACATGGCTGGGCGTATTCAGATACCGGTTATATTCTGGCAGGTCTGATCATCGAGGCGGTTACTGAACGTCCCTGTTTTGATCAGATTCAAGAACGGTTTCTGGTCCCCCTTGGACTTTTGGATACCTCCTCCGCGGATCACCGTGATCTGGACAGACTGGCCCCGGGGTATATGCTACCGGACAACCTTTTCAGCTTCCCTGAAAAGACCCTTGACACAGGTGGCCGCCTGCACTGGCACCCGGCAGTGGAGTGGACCGGCGGAGGCCTGGTTAGCACCTCCCGTGATCTCGCCCGCTGGGGATCGGCCTTGTTTAATGGAAGGGTTATGGCTGGCGATTACCTTTCAGAGCAGCTCAATGCAGTGGCAGTGGCTCCGGATTTGACCGACGTCACATACGGTGCTGGTGTGGCGATTTATTCCAGCAGTCCCATCGGCCTCGTATACGGACATGCAGGCTGGATACCGGGGTACGTATCAAGCCTGCGACATTATCCCAAGTATGGGGTGACGATTGCATTCCAGATCAATACGGACATCGGGATTATCGACAGTGAAGATGACGTGTTGAGGATCATTGAGGAGCAGTTGATGCAGGTATTCACCGGAATAAAAAAATGAGGCAAATTGGGCTCTGCACCTTTGGGTTATATCAACTGCGAAGCGCCCGAGAAATCCGCTCCATTAATGGTGAACATATGAATATAGGATTTTGCAGCAATGCCATCGAATGGTCCGTCAGAAGACTGACACATTTTCCGACCTTTCAGGTATTATCCACTGTATGAATATTCAGGGACGTAGAAAATTATGGATACCGAAACAATTCAAAATCTGATATTGTCGATTGATTTAGGCATGATGATTGTCATCCGTATTCTTTAGCAGCATCCATCTGAGGAAGATATGACTGGTAGAAATGAAAAAGCAATCGTAAGATCAGCCAGGATCAAAATAATATGCACCAGCTTAATCCTTGGTTTGATATTTGTCTTTTTTTCCAGTTATCTTGCTCACCAATATATGGGGGAGACAAAAAATCAAAGACTGCTTCACCTTAAACAGACCGTTCAGATTGCCAGAAATTCCATTGAACCGATTCTCGCAGAATACCGCGCTCAAAACATATCCAATGAAAGTGCGCTTGAGCAGGTTCGCAACCTGATCAGAAGGATGGTTTACAACGACCACATAGGGAATAATTACATTTTCATGAGTTCTTATGATGGAATCATGCTGGTTCAACCCTTTGAACCCGAAAAAGAAATGACTGATGTTTGGGATCTGAAAGATTCCTATGGCGTATACATTATCAGAGCTTTGGTAGAAGCTGCAAAATCAAAGCAAGAAAAAGGTTATGTGTCCTATCATTATCAAAGGCCCGGACAAACATCCCCCCAAGAAAAAATATCCTTTGTCGTTGGTATCCCGGAGTTAGAATGTTATATCGGAACCGGCCAGTATATGGCAGACCTTCGTAAAGGCCAGTTGGTCTATATTATAAAAATTGCTGGCTTAACCTCTGTTTTACTGATTCTTCTTTTTTTCCTGGTGTGGGCATCCATGAAAGAAATCCGCACACAAAATACACTGCTCCACAAGGCAGAACATGAACTCAGTGCGATATTCAATAACACTTTCCAATTAATAGGCACCCTGTCTCCCGACGGGAAATTAACAAAAGTCAACCGTTCCGCCTTGGATTTTATCGAACAAGATGAAACTTCGGTAATTGGCAAATCCTTCTGGGAAACGCCATGGTGGCAGGAAAACGATATTAAGGCCCGCTTGAAAAAGGCTGTTCATGACTGCTCAAAAGGTTCATTCTGCCGTTTTGAGGCCACCTACAGTCATCCGAACCAGGAAATAACTTTTATAGATTTTAGCCTTAGTCCTATTTTTGATGAAAAAGGAACTGTCATATTTCTTTTAGCAGAAGGCAGAGATATGACGGAACAGATTAAGGCTAAGAACGATCTGATAAAAGAAAAAGAATTTTCAGAAAACCTTATCAAAAGCCTGCCAGGACTTTTCTTTTTATACAAACAAGAAGGAGATCGTTTTGTTTTAAAAAAATGGAACCGTCAACATGAAAAGCTTCTGGATTTTTCTTCGCATGAACTTCAAAATGCTCCCATAACAACTTTTGTTGAAAAAGAATCCCTTCCTGACCTAAAAGCTTTTGTGACAAAAGCATTGGAACAGGGCAAAGTGAATGTTGAGCTTTATTTGAGAGATAAAAATGAGAATGTAATTCCTTTTCTCTTTCTGGCAAGACTCTTTGAGCGGTCCGGAGATACGTTTATTATCGGTACCGGTATAGAGCTGACAGAACAAAAGCAGGCCCAGGAAGATAACAAAAAGCTGGAAAGAATGCTCAACCAGTCGCAAAAAATGGAATCAGTAGGTCGCCTGGCAGGGGGGGTAGCCCATGATTTCAACAACATGCTGGGAGTGATCCTGGGACATACGGAACTGGCCCTGTTGAAGGCGGAAGAAGATAACGATCTGATTTCTGACCTGAAAGAAATACAAACCGCAGCGACGCGTTCGGCTGATATCACAAAGCAGTTGCTGGCTTTTGCCAGAAAACAGACTATTGCCCCCAGACAATTGGATTTGAATAATACATTGGAGAAGATGCTCAATATGCTGCGCCGTCTCATCGGCGAAGACATTGACCTGGTCTGGAAGCCCACTGCCCAGATCTGGCCGGTTAAAATGGACCCATCCCAGATCGACCAGATCCTTGCCAATCTCTGCGTCAATGCACGGGATGCCATTGCAGGTGTGGGAAAACTCACGATAGAAACCGGAAGAAAATCATTTGATCAGGAATACTGCAACGAACATTCCGGCTTCACCCCCGGTGATTTTGTCCTGCTGGCGGTCAGTGACAATGGAAACGGCATGGATAAAATCACCCTGGAAAATCTTTTCGAGCCGTTTTTCACCACCAAGGAGGTGGGCAAAGGCACCGGTTTGGGGCTTGCCACCGTTTACGGCATTGTCAAACAGAATAACGGTTTCATCAATGTATACAGTGAACCAGGCCAGGGTTCCACCTTCAAAATTTATCTGCCCCGGTTAGTTGGGGATGAAGACTCTGACAAGGCCGTGCCTGAGAAAAAAGCAGTTGCCGGTGGGACTGAAACCATTCTGCTGGTGGAAGATGAGCCTTCTATCCTCAGGATGACCCGGATGATGCTGGAAAGGAAAGGTTATACCGTACTGTCCGCAGCCACACCCTCAGAAGCCGTGGAAAAGGTGAAAAATCATTCTGGGCCTATTGAACTACTTATGACTGACGTGGTCATGCCGGAGATGAACGGCCGGGATTTAGCAGAAAAAGTGACATCTCTTTATCCCCACATCAAACTGCTGTTCATGTCCGGGTATACTGCAGATATCATTGCCCACCAAGGAATCCTGGATGATGGAAGGGGTTTTATCCAAAAGCCTTTTTCAATGGTGGACATGACAGAAAAAGTGAGGAATGTTTTGGATTCTTCCTCGGATAAGCAATTCTCTTCGAACCGAAAGCACCAGTGATTCATTGTCCATTGATTTATGATCCAGCACGACAACAGCTATCAGGTGTCTGCCAGATGATGAATACGAAGGCGCCGTCAGGGTTGGTATAGCAAGATTGTTAATGAGCCCTTTTTTTTGGCTGTTCAAAATCAAAAACGGGTTGGAAATCGGAGGTTTTTCAGCAGAAAAATAAAGACACCATTCTCCCTTTGAATTAGACTTGACGGGACTTCTTAACAATCGCTCCGTCTCTGGTCCCTCTGTTGCAATGACTATTGTTTTTCCGGTAATTTTCTGGCCGTTTGTGAGTGTCACGCCGTCATTACCAATCAAATCTACTCTTGCATTGAAACGAATTTTGTTTTCCGCAAAAAGCTGTAGAATTCTCAATCGATCCGTTATTGTGCCAATGGGTGACGTCAGCGTACCCCATAAATCCGGTGGTCTTCGAATGGGATCAGAAATGTAAAAAAGTTGTCCATTTGTCCTTACAGCGAAGCCTGGTAAAAAGGATTTTAAATCGAGTGCATCATAATCTAACTGGCTGCGGGTTTCAGGATAAGCTGTTTGCAGAACGTGAAACCCATGATCAAGGATAACCCATCAACATGATCTGATTTTATCCTGCCTCCTACTTTTTGACCGGCTTCAAGGATCAGAAATCTTAGATCCTCTCGCATAAGAGTCTTGGCGCAAGCCAAACCGGAGATACCTGCTCCAATGATGATCACATCTGTATCTGATTTTCTCCTGAATTATTTCCAGCTGAAAATTCCGCGATCTGGACTGGAAAAAAAGGCCCCTCAAATGAGTTGAGGGGCCTTTCATTTATTTAGCACCATCTCAACACGGTGACTATGGTGATCAGCCGCCTACACTTCCTGCATCAAGGTCTTTCCATGCTCTGTCAACACTGCTTCCGATTGTTCCAAAAAGCTCATCAAGTTCATTTTTCATGGGTGACCAGTCTGATGGACATTCATTCTCTAACTGATCAACTCGAGACTGTGCTGCTACGACTTCCTGATCAAGTTGTCCAATTAATGGTAATATTTTTTCTTTTTCAGCAGATCCGTAAGTGTCTGCCACTTTTTTCATTGCTTCGAGTTTTTCTTTCCAAGCAGTAACTTCTGCCTTCATTGCCTTACAATAATCTTTTACATCCATAATGAATCCTTCGAATTTGGGTTAATAAAGAATGCATATAACTTTATTTTTCACTTCAGAGCACACCAATGGAATTAAAGCTGATGAGTCTTCTATGGATAAAATTATATCGGTTAAATAATATACACGCTTATCAAATGCATGCAACTTGTTATTGAAATTTTATCTAATTCGGCCGGGAAATCAAAATTATCAGCCCGTGAAATTAAATGAGTTGCAAAGTTTGGAAGGAAATGCTTTTATTTTGTATGGTTATGAATATAGTTCCTTTTTTCAAGCTCCGCCTCTAAATTCGGCCATACTATTTTTCCATAGGCCCTGGCGCTGTGAAAAAGGAACCCTTTTTCTATTTATTTAAAAGGACACCCATTATGAGTAAGAAAGATAAAAAAATCATTTTAGTTGCTCAGTGTTTAATTAATCCTTACTGTCGTGTTCATGTGCTTGGACAAAATTTTCCCTTGTCACATGAATTAATGGACTATTTAATGAAGTTACGGGTCGGTATTATCCAATACGCCTGCCCTGAAACAACCGCCATGGGATTACAGCGTAATCCACAGGGCAGACAGCAATATGACAATATGTTTTTCCGAAATCATTGCAAAGAACTGCTGCAAACACCATTTCTTATGGTTGAGGAATTCCTGAGAAACGGCTATCGCCTGGTGGCCTATATCGGCCTGTACAATAGCCCGACCTGCGGGATTCACTGGGGCAAGCACAAGGTGAACAGGTATCATACAGAATCGCCCATGCCGGTGGACGAACCTGGCGCTGAAGATCCTATACTAATGGGTATTATGGCAGAAATCCTATCTGAAAAATTTCATGCCTTGAATATGGATGTTCCTTTTCTTGAATTACCGATTCAACAGCCACCGGAATCGGAACAACGGGCCAAGTTCTGGCTTGATCTGAAACATTTGGTTGAACCCCGCAATCCGGAATATATGACAGCGGAGTTCACCGGCAAATGAATCATATCAGCGTTGGCTTTTCCATTCACAGGCCGGAGATAGTTCCGGTCACTGCTCGGATCATGGAGCAGCATGCCGTTACGGAAAAGGCCCGACTTGCCGTGGCAGATTATATAAAAACCCATTATCACAAGCATGTTTTGCTGTAACCTGTCAACCTGGAGGTGTTGATGCAAAAAACAGACATTTCAATTGAATCTTTGGGTGCGTTCAGTGTGCTCAACGGACACGGAGAATCAATACAACTTGCATCCCTGTGGAAAAACCGGACAGCGGTTCTGGTATTTGTCCGGCATTCAGGCAGGGGCACCGGCAGGGGGCTGTCCAGGGCAGTGCCCTGCAGCTGGGCGGGGCCATTGTTGTCGATGTCTCCGGTGCTGTCCGCTATTATTACGCAAGTGCCAAGGCAGGGGATCATCCGGCAGTTGAAGATTTGATCCAGGCTGTTGATACGGGCAGCAATTAGCCCGCTGAAAACCGACAGTTCATATACCAACGGTCAAAAAAAATTACAAATCTTTGCGAGGCTGTTCCGCCCCATGCGGCCACGGATATCCATGCCGCACTGGCTTTGCCAGACAGCGCCAGCCCAAAGGAGATAACGGTGTCATCAACCGTATGCAACACGCACGACAGGGTAACGATTCAGAGAACCAGAGCGGGTCTGCAATCCCTTTATGTCGGCGATTCTCTGGCCATGCCGGTTCACTGGTATTACAATCCCATGGACATTCTCAAAGCTTTTCCCGGCGGGATTCAACAACTTGAAGATGCCCCCGGATATCATCCATCATCGATCATGTCGCTGCATTCCACGGCAAAAGGCGGCCGGGGGCCTCAGGCTGGCGATGCGGGCAGGGAAATTGTGGGCAAGGTGATCCTCAAGGGCAAAAGATCTTTCTGGGGCCTTCCGAATCAGCATTATCATCAGGGAATGAAAGCCGGGGAAAACACCCTCAACGCCCATTGTGCCAGGGT
Source organism: Desulfotignum sp. (assembly GCA_011390335.1). GTDB lineage: Bacteria > Desulfobacterota > Desulfobacteria > Desulfobacterales > Desulfobacteraceae > Desulfotignum. The sequence continues at coordinate 66,152 of JAABSO010000006.1, forward strand.
GGTGACAAGATCCATAACAGCAGCTGGTGGATGCTACGACAAAGCGCGGTTTTTAACCGATTACATTGATTTCATGACCGCAGATCCGCCCCGGCATCCCGACACCTATGCAGAATCCTTTCACCGGGGATTTTTTGCCAACCTGGAACGTGGAAAGGCGCCCGTGCAATGCGGGGCTGTCACCCATGACACCCCTTCGGTGGGGGGACTGGTGATGCTGGGTCCCATTGCCATTGCCGGGTTTCTGCAGAAAAATTCTTTGAAAATTGTACAGGATCTCTGCAGGCAACACCTGTTTCTCACCCATCCGGATGCCTTTCTTGCCGGGATCAGTGATGCCTTTGTTCAACTGGTGCAAGGTCTGCTTTTCAGAAAAAATGATGAACCGCCCCAGCAGCTTATTGCCGACACCGCCCGGCAGTCCGTGGGCCTGGATCTGAAACGACTTGCTTCACAGGTGCGCTCCGACAATGAGGTGGTGGGCGGCCGTTATTCTACGGCCTGCTATATCACCGATTCCTGGCCGGTCATTCTGTATCTGTCCTATGTATATGCAGACGACCTGCAAGCCGCTTTGCTGACCAATACCAACCTGGGAGGTGACAATGTGCACCGGGGTGCAGTACTGGGTCTCATCCTGGGACTTGGCACCGGCCGGACCGTGGATGCCTTTTTCAATCAACTGGCAGACCGTAAGGCCATTGATGCGGAGATAACAGGTTTGATCGGTCATATAAAAGAAACCAACCCCATTCAATGATATCGAAAAAAAGGAGCGGCAGCATGCAGAAAGTAAAAGGACGGGTCACACTGGTACCCTGTGTTTGTGGTAGCAAAAAAAACGACTTCATGTCTGAATGATATCTGATGGAATGTGGATGGTTGAAAGCCGGGAATCTGTTTCACCGTTTGGATAAACCTGTCGAACTGGTTGTGATAAAGGGAATTCACCATTGCATCCTTGGTAGAAAAATAATTAAAAACCACTTTTCAACGCAAGGAATCCACGATATAAGGAAATAAACCTTGTTTCATGATTGAGGTACCCCTGTTCCGTTGCAAATAAAATGCTGCCATTGCCGCAGAGCATTTCAACTATAGATAAAGGAGGTCCCGATGACCGATTGGAAAACCCCATTTTGGCCCGAAAGCGTTTCCCGAACAGTGGCAGACTATCACTATCCCATTTTTAAATTACTGGATGACTCTGCAGCCAAGTATCCTGACCAGGCGTATACTATCTTCAACGGGGCCACCAAAACCTATGCTCAAGTAAGGAACACAGCCGACCGCATCGCCAATTTCCTTGCAGCCAAAGGCATTGGAAAGGGGGACAAGGTGGCGATTTTTCTGCCCAACATCCCCCATTTTCCTGAGATCCTTTTCGGTATTCTCAAGGCGGGGGCCGTGGCCGTGAACTGTAATCCGGTCTACACCCCGCCGGAGCTCAACTATCAGCTCAAGGATTCCGAATCCAAAGCCGTATTTTGCATGGACCATCCGGAGCTCTACCCCAAAACAGTGGAGGCCATAAAGGGGACGGATGTGGACATTGTCATCGTCTGCAATATCAAAAGCTATCTACCGAAATTAAAAGGTTTCCTTGGAAGCCTTCTGGGGAAAATTCCCAAAGCGGCCAGCCACAACACCGGCCATATCATGTTCGACGACATGGTCGCCCAGGCAAGCCCCGCCCCGCCTGCTGTTGAGATCGATCCTGAAAACGACACCGCCATCATGCTCTATACCGGAGGCACCACAGGTGTACCCAAGGGTGCGGAGCTGTCACATACCAATTTCACTTACGATGTGGAGGCCCTGTTCGAATGCCTTCGCCTGATCCATGAAGAGGGCAAACCGCCGGAGCGGGCGCGTATGGGCGGATTCCACTGTTTCCTGGGCGTCCTGCCCTGGTACCACAGCTTCGGGATCACCGTGGCCCTGCTCTCTGCTACAGCCTCGGGCAGCCGCCTGGTTTGCATCCCTGACCCCAGGGCGGGCAATCCTCCATTTACCGAGGTGCTCAAGGCAGTCCAGACGTATAAGCCGACCATCATGCCGGCTGTTCCTACCATTTTCGTGGCCTTTACCAACCATTCCAAGCTCAACGAATATGACCTGTCCTCCCTCATGGGCTGTTTTTCCGGTGGCGCCCCTCTGCCGCCGGAGGTCTGCCGGCAGTTTGAGAAAAAGACCGGTTCTGTTATATTTGAAGGCTATGGCCTCACCGAAACCTCTCCGGTGATTTCCGCCAACCCCACCAATCCCGAGACCCGAAAGATCGGATCCATTGGGTTTCCCCTGCCCGGCACCGATGTTAAAATCCTGGACCTGGTAGATCCCACTATTGAGAAACCCCGGGGAGAGGACGGAGAGATTGCGGCCTGCGGTCCTCAGGTCATGAAGGGGTATTGGAAGCGGCCCGATGCCAATGACGAGGTCTTTGTTTCTCTGGAAGGAAAGCGGTATTTTCTCACCGGTGATATCGGCCACATCGACGAAGATGGCTATATCCTGATCACGGACCGAAAAAAAGACATGATTATCGTGGGCGGATTCAACGTTTACCCCAGGGATGTGGAGGACATTCTTTACACCCATCCCAAGGTGGAACTGTGCGCCGTTATCGGTGTTCCCCACCCCAAGAGCGGGGAATCGGTAAAAGCCTTTATCAAATTAAAAGAGGGCCAGACCGCAACGGAAGAGGAGATCATGGACTTCTGCAAAAAAAACATGGCCGGATACAAACGGCCCAGACAGATCAAATTCAAGGATATAATACCGGTATCCAATATTGGAAAGGTGTTGCGTCGTGTGCTCCGGGACGAGGAATCCTGATCCTTTCACGCCTTTAAAATCCGTTCCACACCCAGGGATGTCTGTGATGAGTCCCAAAAAAAGAGATGTGCTGGTGGACAAAGGCATCCGATGATTATCAGCAAAATCCGGAAACAGATGCATCCATTCAAAATTTGCTGTGTTTTCCTTTTTCACATTGCTTTTACCAGAAATTGTATTAATACGCTTGATAGCAATTGAGATAAGTATTCCCTGTTGCTTCCTTTATGTTACTGTTTAACAGGGGATTTTGCTTACTAGGTCTTGAAATGGCTTCCCAGGAAAGTGTAAACAAAAAAACCTTAATTAATTAAAGGAGCTCCCATGGAAAATGAACTCGACGATCTTTTTGGTACGGTCGGGAGCAATGTGAACCGTGCCTGGAAAGAAATCGAGCCCGGGAATGTCGGCGGATAATCTCAAACTGACGATTCAGTCTGAATTCAAAGGCTTTGCGCATTTGCGTAAAGCCTTTTTGCTTCAACTTCAGTGCCGGATATACAACCCCATCCGGTCCAGCGCAGCCAGGTCAATTTTCAGGGCGTGGGCGTTGTGGGCCACAGGCCCAGTCCCTGGCCCGTGTCCATGAGCAGGCTGGTGGTCGGGGTTTTTATGAGGGCGGCGAATCCGTGTTCATCCATGATGTTTTTGGCCATGTGTGCCCGGTTTTCACAGATGATGGCGGTGCGGGTATGGGGCATGGGAATAGCTCCTTTGTAGGAATATCAGATGCGGGTGCGGTTGTCGGGCATGGTGGCCACCAGGTGGATCACGCTGATGGACCGTTCCAGGAATCCGCCTTCGCAGTAGCACAGGTAAAATTCCCACAGCCGTCTGAACCGGCGGTCATATCCCATTCGGGACAGGGAGCTGGAAGCGGATGTGAACCGCTGCCGCCATTGGTTGAGGGTTCTGGCGTAGTCAAACCCGAAATCGGTCAGTTTTCTGACCACCATTCCGGTATGGTCCGTGAGCACCTGCAGCAGGTGGTGGGTGGCGGGCAGGCAGCCGCCGGGGAAGATGTGGCGCTGGATGAAGTCCACGCTTTTCAGATAGTCTTGATACAGCTGATCCCGGATCGTGATGGCCTGGATGAGCATGATGCCGTCGGGTTTGAGCAGGGATTCGCAGGTTTTCATGAAAACCGGCAGGTACCGGTGGCCCACGGCCTCGATCATCTCGATGCTCACCAGTTTGTCATACCGGCCGGTGAGTTCCCGGTAGTCGGTTTTCAGCAGTGTGATCCGGTCCTGGAGGCCCAGGGCATGGATGCGGCGCTGTGCTTCGTCATACTGGGCATCGGAGATGGTGGTGGTGGTGACGTGGCACCCATACCGGGAAGCGGCATGGATGGCGAACCCGCCCCAGCCCGTGCCGATCTCCACCACCCGATCTTCAGGGCCCAGGTGCAGCTGCTGACAGATCACGTCCAGCTTGTGGACGGCCGCCTCTTCCAGGGTGGTGGTGTCATGAGGGAAGATGGCCGCGGAATACATCATGGCCGGGTCCAGAAAGGTCTGGTACATGTCGTTGCCCAGATCATAATGGGCCAGGATGTTCTGTTTTGCGCCGTGCTTTGAGTTGTGCCGGCGCTGGTGACCCAGCCGGAGCAAGGGCCTCACCAACTGGGCCAGCCGGTTTTCCATCTGTTCCATGACCGGCTGGTTTACCACGATAATGCGGATCACGGCGGTGAGGTCATCCGTGTCCCAGTGCCCGTCCACATAGGATTCTGCCGCGCCGATGGAGCCGTCAACCACCACCCGGGTGAAAAACGCGGGGGCATGCACCTGGATGACGGCCTCGGGGCCGTTGCCGGGGCCGAACGCCAGGGTCCGGTCGTTTTCACGGATGATGAGCCGACCGTATGCCAGGTGGTTCATCATGTTCAGCACCATGCGGCGGGCCCAGGTTCTGGGCTGGGCCGTGAACACGGTGCGGAAAGGGGACAGTTGTCCGGGAGAGGTGACAGACTTCATGGCAACTCCTTTTTGCAGGGGACATAGGGAAAATAAGGGATTTTTTTCAGAAAGATCCGGGCCGCCTGCCAGTAAACTCCCAGGAGGATAAAGGCGGTCATCACCGGTTTGCGTACCAGGACCGGCCGAATCGATTGACGGGTGAGCGGCTGTTTTTCCAGGATCACGAAGGCATCGAAAATATGTCCCCGGGGGTCGTCCACCCGGATTTTAATGGCGGTCCTGTCTGCCGGCGGCGGGCTGACAGACCACTGGTAGTGCTGGTGAACCGGATTGAACGGGGATACATGAAACACCTTGGGGTTGTCCGGGGTCAGGGAAATGGTCAGGTCATGGGCGTAATAGTGTCGCTCGTTCCAGGGGGTGTTGGACACCTCGGCCAGCAGGTGGGTGCAGGTGTGGTCCCGGTTATAGCCAAAGTAAAAATTTACCGGACTGAAATACATCCCCAGGGTGCGCACATTCATCAGGCCGCACACCGGGCCGGTCACGGGTCTGCCCGTGAGTTCCGCCATCTTTTTTTTGACACTGATATGCAGGGGCTCATGGGCCGGCCCTAGGTAGTCGGCCCGCCGGAACCGGCTCAGGGCAAACCGCTTCACCGAAAACCAGGGAGTCAGGTCCGGTACCCGGTCCAGGTCATCCAGGTTCAGAAACCACATGAAAAACCGGTAGCTGAACCGGTGGTGCTTCGGCGTGTGGCGGTGGTGGAATACCCGTCCTTTGTAGAGCGCGGATTTCACGGGGTCACCACCAGGGCCTCACACACCCGCAGGGCGCTTTTCACCCCGTCTTCGTGGAACCCGTTGAACCAGTAGGCCCCGCAGAAATGAAGTCCTTCGGGTCCGGAGATCCGGTCCCACTGCTGCTGGGCGTTGATGGTTGAAGGAGAAAAGGTCGGATGGGCATAGGTGAACTGTTGCAGCACGTTGTGCGCATCAATCTCCTGGTTCAGGGTGACCAGGCAGGTGTCGGGCAGATCCAGCTGCTGCAGGATGTTCATGTTGTAGGTCAACGTGGTCCGTGTGGTGTGACCGGCAAACACATTGTAGTTCCAGCTGGCCCAGGCTCCGGGAGTCCGGGGCAGGATGCGGGTGTCGGTGTGCAGGACCACCTGGTTGTCGATAAAGGGCAGGTTTTCCAGGACCCGGGTTTCTGCGTCTGTGGGGGTATCCAGCATTTTCAGGGCCTGGTCGGCATGGCAGGCCAGGATCACATGATCGAACATTTGCTCATCTGTGTCGGTAGCAACACGGATGCCGCCGGGTTCTCTGGTCAGTTTTTTCACCGGGGAGGACAGATGTATCCGGTCGGCAAACCGGGCCGTGATTTTCGGGATATAGGACCGGGACCCGCCCGTGATGGTGTACCACTGGGGTCGGTCCACCAGGTTGAGCAGGCCGTGGTTGTCAAAGAACCGGACAAAGAAAGTCAAAGGAAACTGCCGGATGTCATCCAAACCCATGGACCAGATGGCCGCCACCATGGGGAACAGGTAGTTGTCCCGGAACAGGGACCCGAACCTTCGGGCATCCAGATACTCCCCGAGGGTATGCCAGGCCGGGTCTGCCGCTGCTTTTTTCACCTGCCGGTTGAACCGGACAATATCCATGAGCATGCGCAGAAAAGAGGGGGACCCCAGGTTTTTGCGCTGGGCGAACAGGGTATCCAGAGTATGGCCGTTGTATTCCAGACCGATGGCATCGTTGCGCACGGAAAAACTCATCTCGGTTTTCTGGAACGGCACTGCCAGTTCATCCAGCAGGCGCATAAAGTTGGGATAAGTCCGGTCGTTGAACACGATGAACCCGGTGTCCACGGCGCAAGGAACGCCATTCACTGTTACATCCACAGTGTGGGTGTGGCCGCCGATGTAGTCATTGGCTTCGAACAGGTGGACCCGGTATTGAGAGGACAGGTAATGGGCCGCTGTCAATCCGGCAATGCCCGATCCGATGACGGCAATTTTTTTCATGATGTTACCATCCGTCTGGCCAGTGCGGCCCACAAAGACCGGGGCAGCCGGGCCGCAGCCTTCATCCCCCAGGTCATTTTTTTCGGAAAATGAATCTCGGCCTGTTTTTTCTCAATACCCTTGCGGATAGCTTGGCTGGCTGCCTGGACATCCATGAGAAACGGCATATCAAAGTCATTTCGGTCGGTCAGCTCCAGCAGGGTTGCCTCCCGGTCCAGCAGGTCAAGCTCAAGGGTGTGCAGCCCCTGGTTTGCCAGGGCTTTCAGGGCGGTGGCGGATCGCCCGACTGCAATAACCGCATGTCCTGATTCATGGTAGTCCAAAGCCAGCTGCCGGCCGATGCCCGAGGTGGCCCCGGTAATGAGAATCTTCATCTTCCTATCCTTGTTTTTACGGTTCTGATCAGGCCCCCCATCAGTGGAAGGTGTTCATATATCATGGCTCCCAGGTCAAAGTAGTCCCGATGACGAATCACCCGGCCGTCCCGGGCAAAAGTCAGGTGACTGCAACCGTCCACGGCGACGGGTTTTCCTTTTGCCAGCCGGGGGTGGGATATTTCCATGGTCCAGGTGACAAACGCCTGGCCCCCGGACTGCATCCGGGCATCAAAGGCAAACCGGATGGACCGGACATTTTTATAAAGAGATGTAAAGTAACACTTCAGGGCGGGCAGGCCGTTCAGGGTGTGGGCCGGGTCGATGAAACAGATGTCGGAATGGTAGAGGGTATCCAGCAGATTCAGGCTGGTTTTGTCCAGCTGGTTGAAGGTGTCCAGAAATGTGTCCAGGTGGTTCATGCCCCCCCCCGTTCCTCCACCACGGCGGCTGCCAGGGGAATTATAAAGGTAATGTTGGGGTCGACCCCCTGGCAGACCAGGACCTCGCCTTCAGTGAAGTCAATCAGATCCCCGGGGTCACGGATCACCCGGGCCGTTCCTTTGGCAATCCCCTGACCGGCGGGATGACCCACAATCTGGCGGGCCCGAAACCAGCGGTCGGAAACGGTATCTTGATCACCTGCCGCGGTGTTCTGCGAAGTGCCGGGTGTGGAAAGGGCGCCGGCGGCCAGGGCCGGTATTTTTGTCAGGCACAACAGATCAGCTTGATCGGGTTCCGGTTTTGCAAAGATGGTTTCAACCGGTGTGTTTCGAAGCTCACGGGCCAGTCCGGAAATCCCGGCACCGATAACAATCACCCGGGCATCCATTGATTTCATGACAGATCTCCCATAATTTGGCAAAATTGGCAAAAGATGTTACAATCCGATTGAATTCAATTCTTACGGCATGCTATAGGAGCTGTCAACCATTACCTGTTTTATCAAGTGGGGTGAGGAGGAAAAATATCCAGACAGATCAGTTTGAGCTGACAGTCTGTTCATATCTTCCGGGAATATGTGTCACAAGCCTGGCCAACCAGTCCAGGGCGTTGAAAACTTTTCGGGATTTCCGATCTTTTGACACTGGTTTGTAGAACAAAGCCTGCTCAAGGATAATCCTAAACTCGAAAATTTCAATCGTCAGTTGATAATGAATACCAATGCAATGTAAAAAATGATAATTTGGTTGAAAATAGCTGTGGGCTGAAACAGATTCAGGATAAAGTGCTTTGGCAAAAAAATGAAATGCTATATTATCGCAGGACCAAATGGGGCAGGGAAAACAATATTTGCTGAGAATTTCCTACCAGTAGAAGCAGATTGCCTGAATTTTATAAATGCCGATCTGATTGCCAGGGGGATCGCTCCTTTTAATCCAGCGAGCGTTGCTTTGGAAGCTGGAAAACTGTTTTTGAAAAAAATGGAGACCATAGTTGCCAATAGAAAATCCTTTGCGTTTGAAACAACATTGAGTGGGTTGAACTATGTCGAGCAGATCAAAAAATGGAAAAAAATTATATTCAAAATTAGCCATGAATGCGATGAACCGGGCATCAAAACAGGCACTTGAAAAAGCGGCAAATATGGATTTGAAAATACCAGAGTGGAAAGATGGGAAAATTATATTTTTCCTGATTCCGTGAGACGAATTGCCCTCTCCCGGAGTTTCTTCTGGTCATTCATTTGCTGTTGGGTTATAGTAATAACAATTCATCATTAAGGATCAAAAATGTACACCGAGGCCAGTCCAAGATCAGGGGGAGGCCTCGGACAGGCTTGTTTTGGCCCTTTCCAGACCATGCAAGCTGAAGAGGAAAATGAAAGAGCTATTGGAAACATCTGACACCATTCATGAAGGCCTCATAAAACTGACCCTTTTGGCAAAGAGGTCTGCAGCCAAAGGTGATGGCCGTCACCAACTCAACACCTTTAAAACCATATCCAAGGCCGTGGACAATATCGGCACGCTTCAGACCCTGAACAGCAGCCAGATCCTTGCCTGTGTGAAGCTGCTTAAGATGATTGTAGCCCTTCAGCAGGCCATGGTCAAATCAAAGGATATCTCCCCAAAAGAGATTCCCACGCTTTACAGTATCACCCATACCCTCAACACCCTGTTTGTCAAAAGTTCCAAAGATGCCATTTCCAGCGGCAACACCGCAACGATCACCGAACAGTGTGACGCTCTGTTCCAGGCCATTAACTATCTCAGGTCTGATGCTAGCCTAAGAACCTGCGGCATCCTTGATGCCAAACTCAAAGACGCTGCAGGAAAGCTTAGGGAAAAGGCAGACATTATGAACCTGTTCCAGGGGAAAGACAGCCATTTATTCGAAAAAGTCATCAGCAGTGCGGAAAAAGAGCTTGAAGAAAAGGATCTGGCAAGAATCGGAGAGACATATGCCAAGCTGGATAATCTGAACGCCAAATTCAAACAAAAATACCCCCTGAAATCAAACATGACCAACTACCTTGTCAAATACCGGGATACCTTTTTGGAAAAGATTAAAGAGCGGATCAACGAATTGAAACAAGAGAGTGCAAAAGGATCATTGTCACACTGCCGAGAGCTGGTCGAGCAGATGACAGAACTGGACGGACTCAGGCAGTTTCATGGGGAGGCATCCATGGACAGACAGATCAGGGTGCTCAGAAACAAGATGCTTAATGAAAAAATTATCCCCCTTGAATCTGTGCTCAAAGAAACAGCTCAGTTTATCCGCAGCAGGGAGAACGATCACTTTACCATGGGATATCAGGAACAGTACCGAAAAGCCCATAATGAAGATGAGATATTCACCACGGCATTTTACCGCCGCACCCTTGAGGAACTTGAGCCTTGCAAGGCGGTTTCCCTGTTAAAAGAAAAGCAGCATAAAATGAACCGTGTTGATATTCAAAAGGCTGGCCAGGCAGATTATGAAGGCAAGCTCCGGAAGAAAATCGGAACCTTGATCAGGGCCTTCGACCCCAGCGTTGACAGAAAAAACTAAAATTTTTAAAGTGACACTTTTGTCAATTTTTGGTGGTCTGATCTGATTTGCAAAATGTAAGGGCCGGGAAATTCAATGTTGAGGTTGGACAGAGTTGCACATAAATTATCCACTGCATGGGTATCCATGGCCTGGAGAAATTGTGGATACTGTTATATTCCGAAATAATCTGAACCAGATCCCGCCATATTTTTCAAATTAAATTGACAAGCTTGCAAATTGTTCAAATTATTCTGACCAGGTTTTTATCAGATTATATTTACACCCCGGTCGGAGGAGCCATGAATTCAGGCCCTACAGGCTGTTTAACTGTTTCTGCAAGAATAGTTTCAACAGCTGAAAGAGTTGCAAGATCCATAGACCATCCGAAAATATCATCAAGAGGCGCAAGATGAGAAGGTTTACGTCCGCCCCATATAGCTACTGGAATACCTTTTTCAAAAATCCATCTTAAGCTGAATGCAAGAAGAGATTTGTTGAATCTTTTACCTGCCAGATTTTCAAGTTTTTGAACAGCTTCAAGATAACCGCTGAAACGGGGCTCCTTGAATTTCGGATCGTTATTACGAAGATCGTCGCCTTCAAATTTGGTATCCTTTGATATTTTTCCTGATAAGAGTCCTCTGCATATCGCGCCATAGGTCATAAGCGTAATATCTTTCTGCTGGCAGTAAGGCTTTATATCTTTTTCTATATCACGCTCAAAAATATTAAATGGCGGCTGACACAAATGAAGAGGACATTCTTTTTGGAAAGCTTCCATCTGATCCTGGGTAAAATTGCTTACACCGACCGCCTTTATAACAGACTGGTCGTATAGTTCACGCATCGCTTTTGCTGTTTCTGATATAGGACGGGAAGAATCAGGCCAGTGTAGATAATATATATCAATGGTATCTGTTTTAAGTCTTTTAAGTGAATCTTCAACTTCCCGCATTATACGGTCTCTTGAGCCGTTTCGTTTTATTTTGTCGTTTTCTGTCCAGTCTAGTGTGACTTTTGTGGAAAGGTATATTTTGTCACGGTTTCCGTACCCCTCAACAGCTTTTCCCACAATTTCTTCAGACTTGCCGAATCCGTATACAGGAGCTGTATCAATAAGATTTACACCTTTGTCAAAAGCAGCATGGATGGTTTCAATGGATTCGTTTTCATCTGTTCCACCCCACATCCATCCGCCGATTGCCCATGTCCCAAGAGCTACACGCGAAACTTCAAGATCTGTTCTTGGAATTTTATAGTATTCCATTTTTAAGCCTCCTCATACAGGGTTTATCATGATTTTTCCTCATGGTTCCAATTTTCGGGAATTTCAAAATTGCATCGGTTAAAGTCCAACTGCTCCCCGCATTTTTTACAGAAATGAGGCTTATGGATCTCATCAGCGAAGACCTCCTGTTTCCAGCCACAACGCGAACAGGGACAGACAAAGAATTTGACGGTTTCAAAATTGACTTCTTCTCTTTTTATGTCCGGGATTTTCGGCATAGGCATTCTCCTTTTTATCTTTTGAGACGAATATCCTTCCAATTCCTGCAACAATTATTTTAGTGCGGGGGCATGAGATTGTAAATGCAGGAATACCTGTATTTTAATACAAAATGTGCCCCATGACGGAACGGGACCAAGAATCACTTCTGTCCCAGCAGGCAGCAGTCGGGAATTACAGGGTTTCCCCTTTACAGATAAGGCGGCCACAGCACCGGGAGCAGCGCCACGGATACCACCAGCGAAAGAATGGTAATGGGGACACCCACTTTGACATAGTCCATGAACCGGTATCCCCCCGGCCCCATGACCAGGAGGTGAGCGGGATGGGACAGCGGGCTGGCAAAACTCGATGATGCGGAGATGGCCACGGTCATCATCAGCAGATGGGGGGAGATTCCCAGTGCGGCAGAGGCACTCAGGGCCACTGGGGCCATGAGGACCACCAGGGCAGCTGTGGGAATGATCTGGGTGCCCAGCACAGTGATGAAGAAAAGGGCCGCAACCACCCACCTGGGACCCATATCCCCCACTGCCGCGATCAGGGCGGATGCGCCCATCTGGGCGGCTCCGGTGTTTTCAATGGCCGCACCCAGCGGCAGCATGGCAGCAATCAGAAACACCACTTTCCATTCAATGGCCCGGTAGGCTTCCTCCATGCTCAGACATTTCGCAAGCACCATGCAGGTGGCCCCGGCCAGAGCGGCAATGACAATGGGCACCAGCCCCAGGATGGCGCTCAGGATAACCGCCAGCATTATGAAAACGGCAATCCGGGCCTTTTCCAGACGGGGGGCCTGGGCGGCGGTTTCATCCAGTACCAGAAAATCTGGATCCCGGGCCAGGGCTTCCAGATTCCGCCGCTGGCCGTACACCAGCAGGGCATCTCCGAACTGGAGGGGCAGGTCCTGCAGCCCGGTGCGAAAGGCCCGGCCTTTCCGCCAGACCGCCAGAACACTGATGCCGTATCGTTCCCGGAACATCAGGCTTGCCAGGCTTCTTCCGGCAAGGGTGGTGCGGGGTGAGAGCAGCACCTCTGTGGCCCCGATCTGTTGGGATTCCAGCTCTGCGGACAGCCGGGCGGACTGTTTTGTGATGTCAAGGTCCTGCAACCCCTGCAGGACCTCCAGATCATGGAAAGATCCCTGAAGCAGCAGCAGATCCCCGGCCTGAATCACTTCATGGGGAGCCGGCATCCAGATCAGGCCCGAATCCCGGACAATGCCGGCAACAGTCAGACCAAATGCATTTCCCAGCCGGCTTTCGATCAGATCATGCCCGGCCAGGACAGATCCTTCAGGCACCCGCACCGGCATCAGTTCCATCTGACCCGGGGCCGGCATCTCCATATGATCAGAAGACATGAAACGTAACTGGCTGACGATTTTGTTATGGGACAAGGCTTCCAGGGCTGCTTTTTCCCCTTGTAATATCAAATGATCTCCCGGAGCCATTCGATGGAGGCGCAGGTCTTTCACCGGTTTCTGATCCCCGGTATGCAAAGCCACGACATGGACCCGGTGTTCCCTGCGCAATCCGCTGTCCTCCAGGGTAACACCCGACAGCGGTGATGGGTCGTGCACCACGGCGTGGGACATGAACAGATGTTGTGACACCAGGTCCCGGATCTCATCCGGTGATTCGATCTGCAGGTGATGGCTGGCATGGATGCGCTGTAAATGATCTGGACTGCCGTGTACGATCAGAATATCTTCGGGTTCCAGCACTTGATCAGGTCCGGGTGCAAGCATCATGATCTTTTTTCGCCGGATGGCCAGTACGGTCAGGTAAAGGGCGGATCCCAGACGGCTTTCTTTGAGGGTGCGGCCCTGAAGCGGGGACCCTTTGGGGATGCGGGTGGTGAATATATGGGTATCCAGCTGATAAGACGCGCCGATGGCTTTGTGATACCCGGTCTCCGCATCCTCTGACCGCTGGGGCAGCAGATGCCGTCCTATCAGGACCATAAAGGCGATGCCGGCCACCACAATGACTCCGGTGATGGGTGTGAAGTCGAAAATGGCAAACGGCGTCAGACCGGCGTTGCGCAGTGCATCGGTCACCAGGATATTGGGCGGGGTGGAGATGCTGGTGAAAGGTCCGCCCAGCAGGCACCCCAAGGCCAGGGGCATCAACAGTCTGGATGGTGGCCGTCCGCTGCGCCGGGCCAGCTCCATGGTGGAGGGCAGTAAAATGGCGGCAACCGTTACGGTGTTGATCAGAGCGGACAACAGGCTGGCAAAAATCATCAGCACCATTATGAGCGTGATCTCACTGCCCTGTACCAGGCGCTGCAGGGGCTGCCCCAGCTGATGGGCGATGCCGGTGCGGGTCAATCCGGCGGATAGGATAAACAATGCCCAGACCGTGACAACCGCCGGACTGCTGAAACCGGCCAGCGCTTCAGCAGGGGTGACCAGTCCGGTCAATGCCAGCGCTGACAGCACCATTAGTCCCACCAGGTCCACCCGAAGCCAACCGCCGATAAACAGGACGAACGCCGAGAAAACGATACCCAGTAAGAGAATGATTTCAAAACCCATAATTCATACGCTCCATAATACGCATATTTTATCGGACACCCCGGTATTTGTAAACCCTGAAGGATTTTTCCTTGACAGACAGCGCCATTGGCCGGACAATTGCTGAATAGAATCCAAACCCTGATAATATGCTTTAATCAGTGAATATAAACTTTGTAAAAACGGTAATTAAATGGAAATTCTTGAAAAAATACGCAGACACGGGCTGCTGCTTGACGGCGGCATGGGATCGATTCTGATCAGTCATGGACTGGCAGGCAATGAAGCGGCGGAATCCTGGAACATCCGGCATCCGGAGATTATCCGGCAGATTCACGCTGACTACATTGCTGCCGGAGCGGATGTGGTCACGGCAAACACTTACGGGGCATCTTTGTCCAAGCTTGAGAAAATGGGGGCGGACCAAAACTATGAACGCATTAACAGAGAAGGGGTGCGGCTGGCAAAAGCGGCCTGTGGGCCGGATCAATACGTGGCCGCGGACATGGGCGCCATGGGTGATATGCTGGCACCTGCCGGGCCTGTTTCCTTTGAGAAGATGATGGATAATTTTTCAAGCCAGGCACAGATATTGGAAGAGGAAGGGGTGGACCTGTTTCTTATCGAAACCGTTTTTGATCTCAATGCCGGTCTGTGTACGGTGCAGGCCATCCAATCGGTTTCAGACAAACCGGTTTTCTGTTCCCTGACCTTCAAGGAAACCCGGAAAGGGTTTTTCACCATCTTTGGAGACACGCCGGAACACAGTATGAAAACCCTTGCAGATAAAGGGGTGGCTGCGGTGGGGGCCAATTGTTCTCTTGGCAGTACTGATATGGTCCGGCTGGCGGCGCAGATCCGCAAATGTGTCGATATCCCGGTGATAATTCAACCCAATGCCGGGATGCCGCAGCCCACGGCAGACAACCAGGTGTTTTATCCGGAAACTGATGACCTGTTTGCCGGCAACATGAAAAAAATACGGGAACTGGGGGTTGAAATCATTGGCGGGTGCTGCGGTACAACCCCGGAAACAATCCGGAAAATACGTTCCATGATCGGACAGCCGACACAAAGTTAAGGAGCGACACAGAGGCTTTGACAAAATGAAACATGGATGAAACCCGTCTTTTAGTACTTTCTCCTCTGAAATAAGCCTGTAATGCGGGAGGGCGGCGGTTAAAAATTGCCGTATCATCGGACTTTTTTGTATTTTTGGGGCCCACGATTTTTTCCCGGCCGGGTGCGGTCGGTGACAATATCCTTCTGCCGCTGTTTTTTGGCCGGATCCTTTTCCACAAACAAAGGTTTGCCGGTGAAAGGCTCCTGGCCGGTATAATACATGAGTGTGGAAAAGGTGGACGGAGTGGGGGTGAAAATCTGGACCTGCTCGGGATGGGTTTTCAGGTTTTCACTGATGAACCGTTTCAGGGCGGCCATCTCTTGTTGGGTGCATCCGGGGTGGGCTGCCATAAAATAATAGGTTAAAAACTGGGGTTTGCCGCATGCAGCAGATATGTTGTCAAAGGCAAACTTAAAGGCAAGCAGATCGTTAATGGTCTGTTTGCCCATATGGTGAAGCACCTGTTTTTCACTGTGTTCCGGCGCTACCTTCAGCTGGCCGGACACATGGTCTGTCACCAGTTTTTTCAAGAACGCGCTGCCGTGTTTTTTGTCCTGCATGATCAGGTCATACCGAATCCCGGAGTTGACAAACACCTTTTTGATGCCGGGCAGGGCGGTGAGTTTTTCCAGCAGATCCAGATACCGGGAATGGTCGGGCTGCAGGATTTTGCAGATTTCAGGAAACAGGCAGCTTTTGTTCTGGCAGGCCCCGTGTGATAATTTTTTGGGGCACTCATACCCATACATGTTGGCGGTGGGGCCCCCCAGGTCCATGATGTTTCCTTTAAAATCCGGATGGGCTGTGAACTGCCGGGCCTGTCGGAGAATGGATGCCGAGCTCCGGCACTGGACGGTCCGTCCCTGGTGCACCGTGATGGCGCAGAACCGGCATTCCCCGTAGCACCCGTAATGGGTGGGGATGGCAAACCGGATGGTGTCCAGGGCCCGCACCGGTCCCATGGCCCGGTAAAAAGGGTGCACATCATGTTCATAATTCAGGTCATGGATCTCATCCATCTGTGTGGTGGTGGACACGGGTGCAGGCGGGTTCATTACCAGGTACCGGTCCTGGTGGGCCTGGCACAGTTGTTGTCCGGTGACAGGGTCGGTGTTGCGGTAAAATACGGTAAACGCGTCGATATATGCCTGTCTGTTTTGGGTAACCGTTTCAAAAGAGGGCAGTTCCAGCCCTTTTTTTGTTCCGGCAATATAGGCGATCCCCGGGATGTGGTCAAAGGATCGTCCCTGTTTCAATGCCCGGGCAAGGGCAACAATTGTGGCATGTCCCATGCCGAACACCAGAAAGTCTGCCCTGGCATCAAACAGAATGGACCGCCGGATTTTGTCGGACCAGAAGTCATAGTGGGCCATGCGCCGCAGGCTGGCTTCGATGCCGCCGATCACAATAGGGGCAGCGGGTTTGCAGAACCGCCGGATCAGATTGGCATAGGCGATGACCGCCCGGTCCGGTCTTCGGTCGTTCACATGTCCCGGGGTATAGTCATCCTTCTGCCGCCATTTTTTTAAGGCAGTATAGTTGGCCACCATGGAATCCACGGCCCCGGCCGTAACTCCCCAGAAAAGAGATGGACGACCTAAGCGCAGGATATCTTCAGGGGTTTCCAGGTTTGGCTGGGCAATGATCCCGACCCTGAATCCCTGGTCCAAAAGCACCTTTCCGATCACGCTCACGCCCATGAAGGGCGAGTCGATATAGGTGTCGCCGGTGACCAGGATGATCTCCAGCCGGTCCCAGCCCAGGGCCTTGACCTCCGGTATGGTGGTGGGAAGAAACATTCAAAAAGTCTGCATTATCGCACCGGCACAATTTCCAGCCAGTACCCGTCCGGATCGTTGATAAAATAGATGCCCATCTCCTTGTTTTCAAAGCAGATGCAGTCCATTTTTTTGTGCAGGGCATAGGCCGCATCAAAATCATCTGTTTTAAAGGCGATATGAAATTCCTCATCCCCCAGATCATAGGGTTTTTCCTGTGCTTTGAGCCAGGTCAGTTCCAGCTTGTTTGCACTGGTGCCGTCTTCCAGAAACACAATGATATAACTGCCGTCATCGGCTGTTTTGCGGCGGGCTTCTTGAAGGCCCAGGGCTTTTTCATAAAAGGCCAGGCTTTTTTCCAGATCCAGTACATTGATGTTGAAGTGATCGATTGTAAATTTCATGAATGCCTCCAATTTTTAAAAAGTTGATGCTATTCTTTGCATATCTGTTTCAGCCGGTTGAAATCAATTGCCCGCTGGATGGCAATACCGCTTTGTTCGGCAATGGCCAGGGCGAAATTGATGTCTGCATGGGAAAACTGGCGCACCTGTTCTGTGAGCAGCCGGAGAATGCCGATGATTTCATCTTTAAACGGGATGGGTACGGCCAGAATACTGCTGATACCCTCTAGCTCGGCTTCCTTGTGGTATCTGGTGTGAATGTCTTTTTTGGCATCCAGAATAACCACCGGTTCTCCCTGTTTCAAGTAAAAGGTGGCCAGTTCTTTGTCCAGAGGTCCCCTTTCCAGATATGACCGGCTTAGGCCATATGCAGCTTTTAATTCCAATTTTCCCTTGTTTTCTTCAATAAGCCGTATGGTGGCAGCCTTTACCTTCATAACTTCCGGCAGACGGGTGACAATCATGTCCAGGATTTTGTCCAGCTCATAGGTGGCATTGATCTTTTTGCTGATGGCATGAATGGTTTCAAAATAATCCAATTGAATCTGCTGATCCGCAAACGTTCGGGCATTTTCAACGGCAATACCGCATTGCTCCCCTAAGGCGGCAACGAAATTGATTTCATCCTGGTCAAACGACCGCTTCGTTTTGGCCAGCACCCGCAGGATACCGATTATCCGGCCCCGGATTGAAATGGGCACCACCAGAATGGATTGAATGCCTTCTTTTCTGGTGGCTTCCACATATTGGATTCTGGGGTCATGGGCGGCATCCGCAATCACAATGGGACTGCCTTTTAAAGCTTTGAATACCGGTTCTTCATGGTCAATGGGGCCCCGGTTCAGGTAATCTTCACTCAGGCCGCTGGCGCCCCGTAATGCCAGTTTTTTTCCTGACATGTCCAGCAGTCGGATGGTTGCGGCATCCACATGCATTGTTTCAGGCAGTTTCTGTGTGATCAGCGCGAACATGTCATCAATATTTTTTGTGGTTGTTATGGTTTTGGTCACCTCAACAAATAAATCAAAATATGAAGCTTTGCGCACAGTCTGTTCCATTTATATCCCCTTTTTTGTCAATAGCATTTGTGGATAGCCCAATCCTGTGATTTTAAAAAATACAAATGCTTATATTAAATCAGGCAGTGTTTTTTTGTCAACCGCAACATCACAATTGATGTTGATACAAATTACCAGTTTATGATATGTTTGCACATTTTGGTAACCAGTGTGAAAGAGAGACGTGACAAACAAGGAAAAATCCATATTCCGGTGTAAAACCTGCGGAGGGCAGACCTATAAATGGATGGGCCGGTGCCCGGACTGCGGGGATTGGGATTCTCTGGCCCAGGAACGGCAGACCGGTGGAAGCAAAGGAAAATCCCGTCCTTTATTTGCGGCAAAACCGGTTCCCATGGATTCTGTGGACGGGGGAGAATCTTTGCGGATACGCACCGGCATGCCGGAATTTGACCGGGTCCTGGGGGGCGGTATTGTGGACGGGTCCCTGGTGCTCATCGGCGGTGATCCCGGCATCGGCAAATCCACCCTCATGCTCCAGGTGCTGACCGCCCTGGCCGGATCAGGCAAAACCTGTCTGTATGTTTCCGGTGAAGAATCCATCCGCCAGCTTTCCATGCGGGGGCAGCGCCTGGATGGCGGGTCCTGTTCCACCCTGTTTATTGTATCGGAAACCGATCTGGATGCCATTGCCGCCATGATGGAGCAGACAGCCTATGATGCCGTGGTCATCGATTCCATTCAAACCGTTTTCCAGACAGATGTCGCCTCCACCCCGGGTAGTGTCACCCAGATCCGGGAGGCGGCCATGCGGTTCATGCACCTGGCCAAAACCAGCGGGACCCCCATTTTCCTGGTGGGGCATGTGACCAAGGTGGGGGCCATTGCCGGCCCCAGGATCATGGAGCATATGGTGGACACGGTGCTGTATTTTGAAGGGGACAAAAGCCATGTGTTCAGGATATTGCGGGCCGTGAAAAACCGGTTCGGCTCCACCAACGAGATCGGGGTGTTTGAAATGCGTGAAAAAGGACTTGTGGAGGTGCCCAATCCTTCCGCCGTGTTTTTGTCTGAACGGGCATCTGTGGCCCCGGGGTCGGTGGTCACCGCCTGCATGGAAGGCACCCGTCCCATCCTGGTGGAGATCCAGGGCCTGGTGTCCACCTCCAGCCTGGGCAATCCCAGGCGCACTGTGCTGGGCCTGGACGTGCAGCGGGTGGCCCTTATTGTGGCGGTTATGGAAAAGCGTCTGGGCATGAACCTGTCCGGCCTGGACCTGTTCATGAATGTCACCGGCGGGGTCAGGATAGTGGAACCTTCAGCGGATCTGGCCATTGCCGCGGCCTTGGCTGCAAGCTTCATGGACAAACCCGTACCCAAAGAAACCACCCTTATTGGAGAAATCGGCCTGACAGGAGAGATCCGGGCGGTGAGCCATGCCCAGGCCAGAATAAAGGAAGCGGCCAAGATGGGGTTTACCACCTGCCTGGTGCCGGCATCGGCATTGAAACAAATATCAAAAATCCGTGGCATGACCATAGAAAGTGTCAGGTTTTTAAAAGAAGCCATGGAGGTATTGTTTGGCAGCTAAAAAAAAAAGCGGCAAACCCGCCGGCCGGTTTGCCGGCAGAGCAGGACATCAATGGGCGGATCATTTGACACAGCAGGCCAAAGCAGACAATTATCCGGCCAGATCCGTGTATAAACTGGAAGAAATTCAACAGAAATTTACCATCATGAAAAAAAAGGATACAGTCCTGGATCTGGGGTGTGCGCCGGGATCATGGCTGTTGTATGCATCCAGACAGGTGGGGCCGGAAGGCCGGGTCCTGGGTATTGACATCAAAGCGGTGGATATCGGTCTGCCGGCAAATGTCACGGTGATCCAGGGTGATATCCTTACCATGACAGATGATACATTTTTACAACAGGCATCCGGCTGCCGGGTGGTGCTGTCGGACATGGCACCTGCCACCACCGGCCGAAAAGATGTGGATGCGTTTCGTTCCTTTGAGTTGTGCAAAATGGCGCTGGATGTGGCAGAACGGTGCTTAGGGGTGAACGGCCATTTTGTGTGCAAGATTTTCCAGGGCAATGAATTTGCACAGTTTGAAAAACAGGTAAAAAAACGCTTTGGCAGCTGCCGGATTTTCAAGCCGGAAAGCTGCAGAAAACAAAGCAAAGAAATATATATTATAGCAAAAAATAAACGCTAAATGTAAGGAGTGTATCCATGTCAGGACACAGTAAATGGTCGACCATCAAACATAAAAAAGGGGCGGCCGATAAAAAAAGGGGCAAGATCTTCACCAAGCTGATCAAGGAGATCACGGTGGCGGCCCGCATGGGCGGCGGAGATCCTGAAGCAAACCCCAGACTGCGCCAGGCACTTGCCGCAGCCAAAGCCCAGAACATGCCCAAGGAGAATTTTGAACGGGCCGTTAAAAAGGGTACGGGTGAACTTGAAGGGGTCAGTTATGAGGAGATCATCTACGAGGGCTACGGACCCGGCGGGGTGGCCGTGCTGGTGGAGTGCCTCACCGACAACCGCAACCGCACCATTGCCGATGTCCGGTACATGTTCTCCAAAGCCGGGGGCAATGTGGGCACGGACGGGTGTGTGGCCTGGATGTTTGATAAAAAAGGGCTGATCGCCGTGGCAAAGGATGCCGTGGATGAGGACACCCTCATGGAGGTGGCATTGGATGCCGGGGCTGAGGATATCAGAGATGAAGGGGATGTGTTTGAGGTGATCACCGAACCGGGGGAATTTGAAGCGGTGCAGGAGGCTGTTGACAAGGCCGGCATTGCGTGCCAGATGGCGGAAATCACCATGCTCCCCCAGACCATGACAGCAGTCACCGGCAAAGAAGCGGAACAGATGATTCGGTTCATGGATGCGCTGGATGATTGCGATGATGTGCAAAAATTTTATACCAATGCCGATATCCCGGATGAGGCATTTGAAGGTATGTGATATTTTGTTTGCCGGATTTTTTGGGCAGACCGATTTTGCTGCAGCAGTTTTTAAAAGGCCGGTATCTGAAGGATGCCGGCCTTTTGGTATCAGGCCAGATCGATCATTTTCTGCACCGCACCCAGTGCTTTTTTCCTGGTATCTTCCGGTACCCGGACCTCACCTGCCAGGGTTTCCAGGCTGTGTTTCACATCTGCCAGGCTGATTTTTTTCATGTCAGGGCACACCATCTTGGGGGATGCGGGAAAAAACTGCTTGTCCGGGTTTGCTTTTGAAATGGGATACAGCAGCCCGTTTTCCGTTCCCAGGATGAACTGGCGAAGGGTGCTGGTTCTGGCAAACTGGATCATGCCGGAAGTGGACTGGATGGTGTCGGCCATGGCCAGTACCTCTGGCGGACATTCCGGATGGGCCATGAACAGGGCCTCTGGATGGGCCTGTCTGGCAGCATTTACATCCGCTTTGGTCAGATTGTTGTGAAATGGGCAGTATCCTTCCCACAGATGGATTTTTTTGTCCGTATGCCCGGCTGCATATTGCGCCAGGTTTCTATCCGGGGTCATGAGCACCGCATCCGTTTTAAGGGCATTGACCACACGGATCACATTGGCCGAGGTGCAGCAGATATCGGACACTGCCTTGACAGCGGCCGAAGAGTTGACATAGGTCACCACCGGGATATCACCCAGGGCTTTTTTCCGGGCGGTCAGGGCGGCCGGTTCCACCATGTCCGCCATGGGGCATCCGGCATCCGGACAAGGCAGCAGCACTGTCTTTTCCGGACAGAGGATGGATGCGGTTTCCGCCATGAAATGGACACCGCAGAACACAATGATATCGGCATCAGTCTCTGCGGCCCTGATGCTCAGCTCCAGGGAATCACCGCACAGATCCGCGATATCCTGGATTTCAGGGGGCTGGTAATTGTGGGCCAGAATAATAGCATTTTTTTTTCGGGCCAGATTCTGGATAGCGTCTTTCATCACAAGCATCCTTTCGTATTCTTTTTCGTTTTATATGAAAGCCGTCAGTACTCAGCTAACAGCTAACAGCTTTCATGCTTTGCTGTGCCCGCCAGGGCATGGTTGTTATTCCATGTCAAGAATGTTCACCCCGGACGGGATGGTAAAATCAAACCGGTCATCCGGTATGTTCTGGAAGCGTATATCAGTGAATGCAAAGTGGGTGGTGTCCTTGA
This sequence comes from Desulfotignum sp., assembly GCA_011390335.1. Lineage (GTDB taxonomy): Bacteria > Desulfobacterota > Desulfobacteria > Desulfobacterales > Desulfobacteraceae > Desulfotignum. The sequence goes on from JAABSO010000006.1 coordinate 88,824, forward strand.
AAGCATTCACTGTGGTGACGTTAAAGATAAGAAACCGGCTGCGGGATACCCGGATAATGATGCGGGGGATATCGGGATTATCAGATTGGTCCTCCAAAAGCAGCTCCACCCAGTCATCGGCTGCCTCTTTTACTGATACGGCATAATTTTTACGGATCAAAGAGATATCAGATAAAAAAGCGCCGCCGGCACCTGACTGGAAAAACCGGGCTGCATCCCCCTGCATGACCTGGTTTTCTTCGGGCCTGAATATCCACAGGTCTGTGCCGTTGGTGATAATATCGTGGCGTTCCGGGGACAGGTACTGCCATTTCATCTTTCCGGGGTGGCTGAACAGGGCTTTACCGGATGCGGTTTCCTGGATATCAAGGGCAGACAGGGTGGATGTTTGAAAAAAATCGGCAGAAAAGCTTTTTCCTGCATACCGGTCTTCAATGCCGTCCAGGATGGTTTGGGCAAGGGCGCTGGTATCTGAAGCATTTCCGGGGACGGCCCAGCAGAAAACCAGGGCGATGAGAAGAAAGGGCCTCATGAATATCATGGTGTGTTCCTTATGGTTTACCGCAGCAGTTTTTGCAGGTCTTTTCGTTTGTCTTCCGCATACAGGCGCCGCAGCTTGGGTTTTTCAATTTTTCCGGTGGGGTTGCGGGGCACGTCCCCGAAAAAAATTTTTTTCAGGCGTTTGTACCGGGGCAGGGCCTGCTGGAATTCCTGAATATCGCTTTCACAGATCATGCAGTCCGGCTTGACGCTGATGATGCCTGCGGGGATTTCCCCTAAGCGCTCATCCGGCACACCGATAACAGCAATATCCTTTATTTTCTCGTGGCCTAAAAAGAAATTTTCTATTTCATTGGGGTAAATATTTTCTCCCCCGTAGATAATCATGTCTTTTTTCCGGTCCACCAGCCAGATGAATCCGTCCTTGTCGTATCTTGCCAGATCACCGGTGCGCAGCCATCCGTTTTGAAGGGTTTTTTCGGTGGCTTCCGGATTTTTATAATAGGCTTTCATCACCCCCGGTCCCCGCACGATCAATTCACCGGTTTCATTGCCGAACAGGTGATTGCCCTGCTTGTCCACGATTCTGGCCTCCCACCCGTGGCCTGCTTTGCCTATGGGGCCTATGTGGTGGCTGTTTTCAAGGCCTAAGTGGATACAACCCGGACCAGTGGATTCGGTAAGGCCGTAGTTGGTGTCATACCCCTGGTCCGGAAAGTAATTTTGCCATCTTTTGACAAGGCTGGGGGGAACGGGCTGAGCTCCGGAATGCATCAGCCGCCACTGGTCCAGATGATAGTGTGACAGATCAAGGGTCTTGTTTTCTATGGCAATGAGAATATCATGGGCCCAGGGAACCAGAAGCCAGGCAATGGTGCAGCGTTCTTCAGAAACCGCTTCAAAAATCCATTCCGGTTTGACCCCGTTGAGCAGGATGCACTTGCCCCCCACCAGAAAAGAGCCCATCCAGTGCATCTTTGCTCCGGTGTGATACAAAGGCGGTATGCACAAGAATATATCCTCATGTGTCTGGCCATGGTGGCTGTTTTCCACTTCGCAGGCATGGGTCAGATTCTTATGGGTGAGCAGTACCGCCTTGGGGGTGCCGGTGGTGCCTGAGGTGAAATACAGCGCTGCATCATCGTCATTTTTTATGGGAACATCCGGCGGCATATGGCCTTCCTGGTCCTGGACAAAGTCATCAAAAAGATATGCCCATGCCGGACAGGATTCTCTGGGGCCTGTAAAAATCCACAGACGGACACTGGATGCCAGGGCACTGCGGATGGCTTCAATGCGCTGGATAAATTCTTCTCCAAATATAAAGGCTTTGGGTGCTGCGGTGTTTGCGCACAAAAGAATCTTGTCTGATTCAAACCGGAAGTTCAACGGCACTGCCCAGGCACCGGTATACAGGATGCCAAAATATATGGGAAGCCATTCCAGGCTGTTGGTCATAAGCTGTACCACGGTATCAGATTTTTTGATACCGCTTTTGTGAAGGGCGTTGGCCAGCTTGCAGGCACTGGTGTAAAACTGGTGCCAGGTTAACTCTGTTCTGGTTTCACTGGCAGGTATCCGTTCCACCAGTGCAATTTCATCCCTGTACAGCCTGCTGTTTTCAGCCAGTTTTTCCGTGATGCGCATAAACGCTGTATTACCCTTTTCCTTTTGGCCTTATGGTAAAAAAAATCCTGCCGGATCTTTATAATAGACCACGGCAGGATTATATTCAACCCAATGTTTGGGAAAGCGTTACTTGTCCTTATTGACCTCTTCAAAATCGGCATCCACCACATCATCATCTGCCTGCCGGGCACCTGCATCACCGGCGCCTGCCTGGCCATCCTGGGAAGAGGATGCCTGCTGGTACATGACCTCAGCCAGCTTATGGGAGGCCTGGGAAAGGGCCTCAATTTTCTGTTTTATATCATCCACATCACTGGATTCTTTGGCCTGTTTCAAGGCTTCTACAGCTGATTCAATACCCTTTTTGGTGTCTGCGTCCACTTTGTCACCATGTTCTTTCAGGGTTTTTTCCGTCTGGTCCACCAATGCTTCCGCCTGGTTTTTGGTATCCACAAGTTCCCGTCGCTTTTTGTCATCTTCTGCATGCATTTCCGCATCTTTTACCATTTTTTCAATTTCATCGTCTGAAAGACCGGAAGCAGCGGTGATGCGGATGGACTGTTCCTTGGCGGTTGCTTTGTCTTTGGCTGAAACCTGGACAATCCCGTTTGCGTCAATGTCAAAGGATACCTCTATCTGGGGAACACCCCGGGGTGCCGGCGGGATATCAGCCAGTTCAAACTGGCCCAGGGTCTTGTTGTCAGCCGCCATCTCCCGTTCTCCCTGGAGCACGTGGATGGAAACCGCAGGCTGGTTATCCGCAGCAGTGGAGAACACCTGGCTCTTTTTGGTGGGGATGGTGGTATTCTTTTCTATGAGTTTGGTCATGACACCGCCCAGTGTTTCAATACCCAAAGACAGCGGGGTTACATCCAGGAGCAGGACATCATTGACATCCCCCTGCAGCACACCGGCCTGTACAGCGGCACCCATGGCAACCACTTCATCCGGATTCACCCCCTTGTGGGGCTTTTTGCCGAATATTTTTTCCACCCGCTCCTGAACAGCCGGCATGCGGGTCATGCCGCCCACCAAAACAACTTCGTCCACAGTGCCGGAGCCCACACCTGCTTCTTTCAATGCCACCTTACAGGGACCTTCCAGATTGTCCAGAAGATCAGCCACCAGAGATTCCAGTTTTGCCCGGGTCAGTCTGACATCCAGGTGCTTGGGACCGGAGGCATCTGCTGTGATAAAGGGCAGGTTGATGCTGGTTTCCGTTGAACTGGACAATTCCATTTTGGCTTTTTCCGCCGCCTCTTTGAGACGCTGCAGCGCCATTTTGTCGGAACGGACATCAATGCCCTGGTCTTTTTTGAATTCATTGGCGATATACTCAATGATACGCAGGTCAAAGTCCTCACCACCCAGATGGGTATCCCCTGAGGTGGATTTTACTTCAAAAACGCCGTCTCCAATCTCAAGAATGGACACGTCAAAGGTGCCGCCGCCCAAGTCAAAGACTGCAATTTTTTCTTCGCCTTTTTTATCCAGGCCGTATGCCAGAGACGCTGCTGTCGGTTCGTTGATGATCCGTTTGACTTCCAGTCCGGCAATTTTGCCTGCATCTTTGGTGGCCTGCCGCTGGCTGTCATTAAAATATGCCGGCACGGTAATGACGGCTTCTTTTACCTCTTCACCCAGGTATTCTTCAGCGGTTTTTTTGATGTTGGCCAGAATGAATGAGGAGATTTCAGCAGGACTGTATTGTTTTCCCCGCAGGTTGATCCGCGTATCACCGTTGGATGCCGCTTCAATCTTATAGGGAAGATTGGGGATGTCGCTCTGGACCTCCTTTGATTTGAATTTTCTGCCGATGAGCCTTTTTACACCGAATACCGTATTTTCCGGATTGGTAATGGCCTGGCGTTTAGCAGTCTGGCCCACAATGCGTTCCCCGCCTTCGGTGATGGCGACAATGGACGGGGTGGTCCGTCCGCCTTCTGCGTTGGTGATGATTTTCGCTTCTCCACCAGCTTCCATGATGGCAACACAGGAGTTGGTTGTTCCAAGATCAATTCCAATTATTTTACCCATAACATTTCCTCCAAGATATCTTTAATTTTCTTTTGGTTCGCCGGTCTCATTTTTCGTATTTTTCGAAACAACAACCATAGCGGGTCTGATCAGTCTGTCATTGAGCACGTATCCGGTTTGCAGCACATTGGTTACCGTGTTTTCAGGGACTTCGTCAGTTTCCTTCTGGGTGACTGCCTGATGAAAATTGGGGTCAAATTCCTGATTTTCGGCCTCCACCGTTTTGACATTAAAGGCCTGGAAAATTTTCAAAATTTCCTTGTGGGTCATTTTTACCCCTTCCAGCAGGCTTTCATGGTCATTGTTGCTCTCAGCAGATGCAATGGCCCTTTCGAGATTATCCATAACCGATAGAAACTGTTTAAAGACGGTCTCAGTGGCAAATTTTTTAAATTCGTCTATTTCCCGCTGCTTTCTTTTCCTGTAGTTGTCAAATTCAGCCGAAAGCCGCACAAAACGATCCTTTTCAATGGACAGCTGTTCTTCCAATGAAGCAGTATCTTTTTGCTGGATATCGTTCTTTTTTCCGGTATCGGCCTGGGCCTCAGATGATTTTGCAGCGTCTTTGTTGGGCGCGTCTTCTGGTTTCTGGCTTTTGTCTTTGGTTTTTTCTTTAAGTGCCAATGTTTTCTCCTGGTCCAAAAATTCCTTACTTTCAAACGGCAAATGGTATGATTTCCATAAATTATGGCTGAAAAGTAAGTCTGTTTAAAAGCATGTCAAGATATAAAAAAATGGCGGGCACAAAAGAAAAAAAGAACCGGCTGGCAGGTGGTTATGGGAAAATTGCATGACCGGGATCGATCCATGACACAGAAGAAATCACTTATCGCTGCTTCCTTCCGGACCTGACGAGGTTCATGGCCTTCTGTTACAAGGCGACCGATCAGAATCAACCAGTCCCCGGCCTGCCAGCCGGAAACAATATTTATATTAAACCTGTACCGTTTTTTCAAGTCAAATCTGAAAATCTTCACAGGAAATTATATCAAACAAATTTAATGTTTGAGTTTCAAATGGTTTTGCATTAAAATAATGATAATACATTATATATAGAAATACGGCAGGGCCTGTAAACAAACATGTTTGTGGAATGGTGGTTGCTTTTGGGTAATTGGGGTAATTCAGGAGACAAAAATGATGAGCGAAATAGTGAATAAAGACGGCCGGACAATAATCAGGCCTGGTACGGACATTGTCGCATCCATGGCAGAAACTTTTAAGGCAGAGCTGTTATCCACTATTGATTCATCCCAGGGGGATTTGACCATTGATCTGGCTGGTGTTGAAATGGTTGATTCGGTCGGTATCGGTGTTATCATTGCCGCCCACAACACATTGGGCCAGTCCGGCCGCAAACTGCAGGTGATCAATGTCACCAAGGATGTTTACAGCCTGTTTGCGACCATGCGCCTTAATAGACGCTTCACTGTGGAACAGGCGGTGTAGAACGGAAAACAGCAGGACAAGGTATGCTGACAGTCAAACAAATAGCACTATATATCGGATGTTTGGGCATGCTTTTTTTTATACTGGCTGCCTGTGACGAAAAAGAGGACCCGTACCCGGGGTTTTCAAACCTGGTTGCCGAGCGTAATGAGCTGCGCAAGTCCATATCAAAAGAGCGCCAGGGGGAAACAGAACAAAGCCCGGATGCAAAAGAAGCCAAAGAAACGAAAACCGAAAAGGCCACTGCTGTTTTGCATGAAAGACAGATTGAAATAACAGACGCTGATTCAGGCAAGCCCATTGCCAGAGGGGTTGCCTATTTAAACAAAGAAGGGGAAATCACAAGAATCAGAATTTATAACCAATAGGCGGTTTTTGCCGGCAGGGCCTGCAGCCTACAGGGGCAGTTTTTTGCGGTTTGAGCCGGACGGCAGATCTGAATACACCTGGTTTTTTCCTGTTGGCTTGTCTGTTGGCGGTGCCGTCTGGGCAGTGATTTCTGAAGGCGATTTTCCCGGTGCAGGATGCTGGGGGTTTTCTGCCGTACCATCTGCCATATCAGGGGATGACTTTTCCAAAACGTCCAGCCGGGCTTCATATTCTTTTATTTTTATATTGGCATTATACAGTTTTTTGACAGATTCCTCCTGGATTCTTTCAAGGTTCTGGATGGTTTTCCGGTTTCCCTTGATGCGCTTACTGTAGCCGTCCACAAGTTTGCGGATACGTGCCAGCATTTTTTTTTCAACAGATTTTGTCAATGCATGGGCCATGAAAATATTCAGAAGTTCGGCGATCAGGGCAACTATGATGGCATATATCAGTCCATCTGCCTGCAGGTGGTAGATAATGATGATGACGAGCATCGCGGTGAGAAATACCATAATATCTCAGTGCTGTCCGGGACAAAATCCGCTAAAGGGTATGCAAAAACAAATTATCTGGTCGGGGCGAGAGGATTTGAACCTCCGACATCCTGCTCCCAAAGCAGGCGCGCTACCAGGCTGCGCTACGCCCCGGATAATTTGACATAACCAAATCATTTACCATTTGGGGCATTACAATGCAAGCTGTTTTTTGGGGCCGGTCCTGTGTGGTCTCAGGATGCATAACATTGCAGCAGTGTTATGGCGAAAATCCAAGTTGTTTGGGCAATTTTCTTGACACCGGCAGGGATAAGCGTTATTTTAGTTAACTTTGTTAAATGGTTTTGTGTAATATAATCTGGTATATATGGCAGAAATCCAAAAATTTTGCACAAATTGTTTGAAAATGGTCATTAATCATGGAATGTAACAGGACAAAAACATGCAGGTAAAAATTCAAGACAAAAGCAGTGTAAAAAAAGTACTCTCTTTTGAAATCCCCAAGGAAAAAGTTGCAAAAGAACTCGACAAGGCATACAACGAGCTGAAAAAAAAGGCAGATATCAAAGGGTTTCGGAAAGGCAAGATCCCCAGAAAGGTTCTGGAGAACCGTTTTTCCAAAGAGGTCCATGCTGATGTTGCCCCCCGCCTGATCCAGGATTCTTTTATTGAGGCTATTCAGGAACATGACCTGAACATTGTGGGCGGTCCCCAGATGGATCCGCCGGATCTGGATCCGGATGCTGCCTATGCGTTTGACATCACCGTAGAGGTAAAGCCTGAACTGGAAGAGGTCGATTTCAAGGGGATATCCCTTGAAAAGAATCTGTATGCGGTCTCTGATGCTGAAATTGACGGGCAGATCCATATGATCCAGCGGACCATGGCAAAAAAACAGCCTGTGGAAGAAAGCAGGTCTGTCAGGGAAAATGATTTTGTCCTGATCGATTACCAGGGATTTGTGGATGATGAACCATATGAACACACCCCTAAGATTGAAAATTATCTGTATGGCATCGGCAAGGATGCATTGCCAAAAGAATTTTCTGAAAAGTTGATCGGCAGTGTGCCTGTCCAGGATCTGGAGATTCCAGTCGGCTATCCTGAAGACCATCCAGATGAAAACCTTAAGGGAAAAACAATTTTGTACAAGGTCACCCTCAAAGAGATCCAGGAGGAAATTCTGCCGGAGATCAATGATGATCTGGTAAAAGACCTCGGCAGTTTTGAAACCCTGCAGGAGGTCAAAGATTCCATCCGGAACAATCTGGACAAAGGATACCAGCAGCGCATAAAACATGAACTCAGTGAACAGATATTCCAGTACCTGCTGGAAAAATATACATTTGAAGTGCCTGAAGCCATGATCGAAGGAGAACTTAACGGCATAGTCAGTGAGGCGGAACAGGCATATGCAGCCAACAATACCAGTCTTGAACAAGAAGGGCTCAGCCGTGATATCCTTTTTACCCAGTACCGGGATGTGGCGGAAAAACAGGCCAGGCGGCATCTGATTCTGGATAAAATCATCACCCAGGAAAAACTGGACCTCACTGATGAGGAGATGGACGAAAGCTTAGAAGAGATGGCCAGGGGAATGAATGCCACTGTGGATGCCATAAAAAATTTTTTCAAGATGGATCCCAAACAGCTGGAATATTACAGACACTCCCAGCTTGAAAAAAAGGCAGTTGATCTTATAATTGAAAATAGTACCATAACTGAAAAAGAGCCGGATGGTGATGACAAAGATGCAGCACAGGTATCAGAAGCACCAGCATCTGATGATGAAGTCCCGGCATCAAAATAAACCACAAAACAGGAATAATTTTGGCTGATCCAGAATCATGGTAAGATACAGACAATACATAAAGATGATACAGACAGATAATGAAGGAGTTATATTGTGCCCCTAGTTCCGATGGTTGTTGAACAGACCAACAGAGGAGAGCGTGCCTATGATATATATTCGCGTCTGCTAAAAGACCGGATAATATTTCTGGGTTCTGCCATAGATAGTGAAATTGCCAATCTCATTGTGGCCCAGCTGCTGTTTCTGGAATCAGAAGACCCTGAGAAAGATATCAGTTTTTATATCAATTCTCCGGGAGGGGTTGTGACAGCCGGCCTTGCTGTGTATGATACCATGCAGTATATCAAGCCGGATGTGGCAACCGTATGTATCGGTCAGGCCGCCAGCATGGGCGCACTGCTTCTGGCAGCCGGTGCCCAAAAAAAACGGTTTGCCCTGCCCAATGCCAGGATTATGATTCACCAGCCTTTGGGGGGAGCCCAGGGGCAGGCAGCAGATATTAAAATACAGGCCACTGAAATTTTACGGATGAAAGACACCTTAAACGAGATACTGGCCGCCCATACCAAACAGAAAATTGATAAAATTGCCAAGGACACGGACCGGGATTTTTTCATGTCCGGCAATGAGGCAAAAACCTACGGCATAGTAGACCGGGTGGTTGCCGATAGAAGTGAATTGGAAGCTGAAACCTAAGCTAAGCTTCAAAGGAGTCCAAAAAAAATGGCCAAAAAAGATGATACCAGTGATCAGTTCTTCTGTTCTTTTTGCGGAAAAAATCAAAAAGAGGTCCAGAAGCTGATTGCAGGTCCCAGTGTTTACATTTGCAATGAATGCATCAAGCTCTGCGGTGAGATAATTGAGGATGAAGAAAAAGAGAAAGCAGCTGAGTCAGAAGGGGCAAGGGAGTTCCTGGTACCTAGGCAGATCAAGGAGCTGCTGGATTCCTATGTGATTGAGCAGGATGCAGCAAAAAAAGTGCTCTCCGTTGCAGTCTACAACCATTATAAGCGGCTCACATCCCGCCTGGAAAAACGCGCCGATGATGTGGAGATCCAGAAAAGCAATATTTTGATCATCGGCCCCACCGGGTGCGGGAAAACCCTGCTTGCCCAGACCCTTGCCAGATTTCTGGATGTGCCGTTTGCCATTGCAGATGCCACTGCCTTGACCGAAGCCGGATATGTGGGAGAGGATGTGGAAAACATTGTATTGTCGCTGGTGCAGAATGCAGACTATGATATTGAGCGGGCCCAGAAAGGGATTATCTACATTGATGAGATCGATAAAATCTCCCAGCGGGGAGATAACCCCTCCATTACCAGAGATGTATCCGGAGAAGGGGTGCAGCAGGCCCTGCTGAAAATCATTGAAGGTACGGTGGCAAGCATTCCGCCCAAAGGCGGCAGAAAGCATCCCCAGCAGGACTATGTCAAGGTGGATACCTCCAATATCCTTTTTATATGCGGCGGAACCTTTACCGGCTTAGAAAAGATCATTGAACGGCGTATCACCCAGAAAACCATGGGATTCGGGGCAAAGATAGCTGATAGAAGACAGGTGAATATCGGTACGCTGCTGGAACAGCTCAAACCGGAAGATTTGATAAAATTCGGGCTGATTCCCGAATTTCTGGGCAGGCTGCCCATTATCACCTCCATTGGAGAGCTTACTGAAGCCTCTTTGATCAAAATTCTGACTGAACCCAAAAATGCACTGGTCAAGCAATACCAGGAACTGTTCAAGATTGAAGGGGTGGATCTCCAGTTTACAGATGAGGCTTTAGAAGCCATGGCCAAAGAAGCTGTCACCAGAAAATCCGGTGCCCGGGGATTGCGGGCCATCATGGAAAAGACCATGCTGGACATCATGTATGAGATTCCTTCCAAAGAAGATGTCAGAGAATGTGTTGTGGGAGAAGAGGTCGTCCTGAAAAACGAAGCCCCCATCCTCTTGTATGAACAACCCAAAAAACAGGCCTGACAGAAAGTTTGCATAGATGATCAATATTTCCAGATTTTTCAATCAGGACGGATCAGAACGTATCAAAAAGACCCTGCCACTTGTACCTTTGCGGGATATGGTGCTGTTTCCCTTTGTTACGACATCGGTTTTTGTGGGCAGGGAAAAATCCATTAAATCACTGTCAGAAGCCATGGCAGCCGATAAGAGGATCTTTCTCACCACCCAGAAAGACCCTGAAGTACTTAAACCCACCATCCAGGATATTTTTCAAGTGGGAACCGAAGCAACAATCACCCAGCTGTTGCGTCTGCCTGATGGCACGGTAAAGGCCCTGGTGGAAGGGTGCCACCGGGGGAAAATTCTCAAACTCAGTGATGAAAAAGGGTTTTTGATTGTTGATTATATTCTGGCGGAAGAAACCCCTATACCGGAAACCGTAATAAAAGCTGCCCTGCGGACGGTTCTGGAGGCTTTTGAACATTACAGCACCATGTCAGGCGCAGTTTCCAAGAGTTTTTTTAAAAATCTGGAGGTTCTTGAGAAGGATCCCTCACGGTATGCAGATGCCATTGCCGCCCAGCTGCCCTTTAAAGTGGCTGATAAGCAGAAGCTTCTGGAATGCGATGATATTGAAGAGCGCTTTTTTCTTCTGCTCAAGCTGATTGAGCAGGAAACAGAAGTGTTTGCCATGTCCCAGAAAATCAAGGGCCGTGTGAAGGAACAGATGGAAAAACTGCAGAAACGCCATTATCTCACCGAGCAGATGCGGGCCATCAAAAAAGAGATGGGGGAAGACGGGGAGTCCGGCGAGTTTGCAGAGCTTGAAAAGCGCATTCGTAAAAAACGCATGCCAAAAGAAGCAGCCGGGGTGGCCCGGCGGGAACTGGACAAACTCAAGATGATGGCGCCCATGTCATCTGAGGCCACTGTTATCAGAAACTACATTGACTGGCTGGTTTCTTTGCCCTGGTTTCGCAAAAACCGTGCAAAAAATGACCTGGAAAAAGCAGAAAAAACACTGGATCAGGACCACTACGGCCTTAAAAAACCCAAAGAAAGAATTCTGGAATACCTGGCTGTACAGATGCTGGTGAAAAAAATCAAAGGCCCGATTCTCTGTCTGGTGGGCCCTCCGGGTGTGGGAAAAACCTCTTTAGCCCGGTCTGTCGCATCTGCCACAGGAAGATCCTTTGCAAGAATCTCTCTGGGGGGTGTCAGAGATGAGGCGGAAATTCGGGGCCACCGCCGTACCTATGTGGGGGCCATGCCCGGAAAGATTATCCAGACCCTCAAGAAGGTGGGGTATAATAATCCGGTTTTCTGTCTGGATGAGATTGACAAGATGACATCCGATTTTCGGGGGGATCCGTCATCTGCCATGCTGGAGGCCCTGGACCCGGAACAGAACAGACACTTCAACGACCATTATCTGGAAGTGGATTATGACCTGTCGGAAATTTTGTTCATCACCACTGCCAATACCCTGTTTGATATTCCAGCCCCGTTGCGGGACAGAATGGAAATTATCCAGATTCCCGGGTATACCGCCTATGAAAAGGAACAGATCGCCACAAAATTTCTGATTCCCAAACAGCTGAAAGAAAACGGCCTGAATGATGCAGATGTGACCTTTTCAAGGAATGCCGTACAGACCATTATCAAACTATACACCCGGGAAGCCGGGGTCCGGAATCTTGAGCGGGAAATATCTTCGGTTATCAGAAAAATCGCCACCCGGATCGTCCGCACCAAAGAACGCAAATGCCACCAGGTAAGCACCACCAGTATCCAGAAATTTCTGGGCCAGGCCAAATTTCGCAATAAACCCCTTGAGGTGGAGGACAAGGCCGGGATTGTTACCGGACTTGCATGGACCCAGGCAGGCGGAGAACTGCTGACTGTTGAGGCGGTTACCATGCCCGGAAAAGGGCGCATCATGATCACAGGCAAACTCGGAGACGTGATGAAGGAATCCTCCCAGGCAGCCGTCAGTTATGTGAGATCCAGAAGCAGGGACCTGGGTATCAGAGATGATTTTTACAAGGACCAGGACATTCATATCCATGTGCCTGAAGGGGCCATACCCAAGGACGGACCATCAGCCGGCATTGCCATGTGTGCTGCTGTGGTATCTATTTTAACCGGACGGCCGGTGAACCGGAATGTTGCCATGACTGGAGAAATCACCCTCAGGGGAAGGGTTCTGCCCATTGGCGGGGTCAAGGAAAAGCTGCTGGCTGCCCACGCAAACGGTATCAGAAAGGTGGTACTTTCGTCTGAAAACAAAAAAGATATCCAGGAGATTCCCAAATCCATTCAAAAGCAGCTGGAGATTGTTTTTGTGGATGATATGAATCAGGTGCTGGAAAACGCTTTCACAACGCTGTAGAAAAACCTTTTAAAAATCTTCCAGCAGGGAGATGAATTCCGTCATGGCGGATATTTCGTCCTTGGTGGCGACTTTTCTGCGGATTTCAACGACCTTGTCATAGGCTGCCTGGTCCATGAGCAGGTCTTCTTTTCTGGTGCCGCTCTGGTTGATATTTATTGCCGGCCATATCCGTTGTTCAGCACATTGCTGGGATAAAAACAGGTCCATATTGCCGGTTCCCTTGAATTCCTGGAAGATCACATCATCCATGCGGCTGCCTGTGTTCACAAGAATTGTGGCGATAATTGTCAGGGAACCGCCATTTTCAAGTTTACGGGCTGCACCGAAAATCTTTCTGGGAAACTCCATGGCATTGGCACCCAGTCCGCCTGACAAGGTTTTGCCGAAACTGTCTGTGTCTGCATTGAATGCCCGGGTCATGCGGGTCAGCGAATCAATAAACACCACGGCATCCTGGCCGATTTCTGCACAGCGGATGGCTGTGTGCATGGCCAGACGCGTCATTCTCATGTGCTGGCCGATCTGCTGGTCTGCCGAAGAATACAACACATGGGCATCCACCAGTCCCCGCTGGAAATCGGTTACCTCTTCAGGGCGTTCATCCACCAGCAGGATAAACACAGTGGCATCCGGATGGTTGGTGACCACTGAGTTGGCCATATGGCGCAGGATAAAGGTTTTCCCTGATTTGGGCGGGGCAACGATCAATCCCCGCTGCCCCATGCCGATAGGGACAATAATATCCAGGGCTTTGCCGACAATATCATCTTTGTTCTGGGTCAGGATATACCGTTCATAGGGATTGATACTCACCTGGTCCTGGAGCATGGGAATTTTTATAAAGTCGTCATACGGCATGCCATTGATGTTTTCAACCCTGACCAGTGCCAGATTGAGATTTCTGGGATCTTTTTTTTCCCCGAGTCCCTCAATAAAACTGCCTTCCCGCAGGTTCAATTTTCGTATAAGGCTGTTGGGTACGTAAGGATTTTCAGGGCGGGGCTGGAAATTATCATCTATTTCCCGCAGAAAACCAAATCCTTTGTCCATAATTTCCAGGTGTCCTGCCACAGGTTCCATAGTCAAACGACTCCTTGATCACACATGTGTTGCTGATGATGAGAACGGGTTAGGGATTTTTCTTTTTTTTTGTGACCGGTCATCACAAAGCAAGAGAAGAAATTGCCCGACATCACGTTTATCGGATTATAAGTATTCACATAAATTGTTGCATGCTGTCTTATATACCATGTAAAAAAACCACTTGCAAGGCATTGGCGCAATATTCCAGCGATAAATCGGCTTTGTGCAAAAAAAAAGAGCAGTTTTCTAAAATCTGCTTGACACCCATTTTTAATGTTGATATAAGTTCTTCTGTTTTTCGGGCGATTAACTCAGTTGGGAGAGTGCAACCCTTACAAGGTTGAAGTCGCAGGTTCAAGCCCTGCATCGCCCACCAGAAAGATGCATAACACGGGGGTGTAGTTCAGTTGGTTAGAACGCTTGCCTGTCACGCAAGAGGCCGCGAGTTCGAGTCTCGTCACTCCCGCCACCATAAAAAAAACCAGGGATTCAGTTGCCGACTGAATCCCTGGTTTTTTTTATGGTGGCGAGATGGAAAGGCTGGAAATCAGGCAGCAGCTATAAGGGCCTGTAATACAGCATCTCCCATGCCGGCGGTGTTTACCGGTGTCACGTTTTTTCCGGCCAGATCCGCTGTCAGTATCTGCTGCTCCAGTACACGGGCGACAGCGGTTTCAATGGCGTCAGCCGCAGCTGTATGGCCGAATGTGTACTTGAGCATCATGGCACCGGACAGAATCTGGGCAATGGGGTTGGCAATGCCTTTGCCTGCAATGTCCGGGGCAGAACCGCCTGCAGGTTCGTACAGGCCGAACTTTTTTTCATTCAGGCTGGCTGAGGCCAGCAGTCCCATGGAGCCTGTGATCATGGCGCATTCATCGGAAATGATATCACCAAACATATTACCGCACAAAAGCACATCAAACTGCCGGGGATCTTTGATCAGCTGCATGGCAGCATTGTCAACATACATATGGTTAACAATGACATCTGGAAAATCTTTGGCAATCCTGGTAACGGTTTCCCGCCACAACACCATGGAAAACAATACATTTGCCTTGTCAATGGAAGTCACTTTCTTTGCCCGCATCCTGGCTGCCTCAAAGGCCATTTTTGCAATACGCTCTATTTCAAACCTGGCGTATACCATGGTATCAAAGGCGTATTCATCTTTGCCTTTGCCTTTTCTGCCTTTGGGTTCTCCAAAATAGATTCCGCCGGTCAACTCCCGGACACAGAGAATGTCAAACCCGTCCTGAACAATGTCCGGGCGCAGCGGAGATGCATGGGCTAAGGAGGGAAAAACCTTTGCAGGCCGCAGATTGCAGTACAGGCCGAAATGTTTTCTCAAAGGCAGCAGTGCGCCCCTTTCCGGCTGCTGTTCAGGGGGGAGATGTTCCCATTTGGGGCCGCCCACAGACCCAAATAATATGGCATCGCTGTCTTTGCACAAAGCCAGGGTGGCATCGGGCAGCGCCCTGCCAAGATTGTCAATGGCTGCGCCCCCCACGTGGGCGTATTCGTATTCAAGGGTGAACCCATATATCTGACCGGCCCGGTTGAGCACGTTGATCGCCTGTTCCATGATTTCCGGACCAATACCGTCCCCCGGCAGTACCGCAATTTTGTTCAAAATTCTGCATCTCCTTTTCTTGCAGGCTGGTTGGGCCTGGATGGAAAAAAAAGAGGCTGATAAAAATCAGCCTCTTTGTCATTTAAAATACAACTTTGCCGAATCCGGCGTTACATGATTATACCGCTTTTATTTGCGGTTGCCGTATTCTGCATAAGCCATGGCTGTGGTTCTGTAAACAAGATGGGCCATTTTGGAAAACGGCAGAAAAGCAAACAAATTAAAGATGGCAATCAGGTGCAGGTAGTAGAACCCATAGGTTATCCACTCCAGATGCGCCAGACGGGCCATTTCTGTGAGCATGCCGGTTAAGCCCACAGAAAAGACAACACCTAAAATATACCAGTCTTTGTAGGTGGTAACCTGGTCTTTGTTATCCAGACGGCTTTTGATCATGATCCCGGAGCCGATAACAAGGGCCACCCCGGCAATATTGGCAAGCCATTTGACCGGGTTGAGCTGGGAATAGGGGCCTGGTGTCTGAAATACATAGAGTACGATAAAGAAAATACCGGTGACGATGGCCAGGCCGATAAATGAAAACAACACCATCATATGTGGGGTGGCCCGCTCCTGATTTGTTCCGCATTCATTGAATTTATTGTGTTTGAGAATCAGGGGGATCACCCGGCCCAGGGCCTGGAGAAAGGCCTTTACGTCAATGCTTTTCTTGTCGGTTTTTCCTTCTTTCACCGCATTTTCATGAATGTCACCCACAAACCGACTCAGGCTGAGAAAAAAGATCACGACCACAGCCCCGGCCAGGGGCACAAAGGTCAGATCCACAAACCAGGTGGAAAAGAAATCCGCTTGGGCAATGACATGTTCCGCCCCTTCATGGGCATGGGACCAGGCAATGCCGAACACATTGAACAGTTTGGTCATCACATCTTCATGGGCCATGGTGATGTAGGCGAAAATGGCAAACCAGATGGCTGGAATTCCCAGCAGCCAGGGCAGTTTTTTGGGGTCATTCACAGCTTTGGCAAGGGCCTTGGGCTGGGCATATTCCGTGATGGCTGCGGCCCGGACAGCTGCCATGACATCTCCGGGAGCAGCGCCCCTGGGACACATATCGGTGCAGTCTCCGCAGTTGTGGCACAGCCAGATGTCAGCGCTGCCAAGAAGCCGGTCTTTCAGCCCCCAGGAAGCGGCAATCATCTCCTTTCTGGGAAAAGGGCTGTTTTCCGGTGCAATGGGGCAGGCCACGGAACAGGTGGCACACTGGTAACATTTTTTCAGGGTGTCTCCGCCAAGACCACGCATCTGGGCTATGAATCCCAGGTCTGGTTGGGCAAGATATGTTTCAGTCATATTATGATACCTCCGTATAAATTTTGTATGCTGACATTAGAATCCCTTGAACGGGTTGGGACCCAGCGCATCAACCTCTTCAACAAAATCATTGATGATTTTGGGCAGTTTGTCATATTCATCAATGGCCACTTCCACAAAGGCGACACGCTCTTCTTCCAGAGCCAGGCTGGACAGGGCATCCCCGATTTTTTTCACCCGGATCTCAGCCAGTTCAGATCCTTTGACAAAATGGCACTGGTAGTCATCTCCATGTTTGCAGCCGATGAGGATAACACCGTCCATACCCTGGGCCAGAGCATCCTTGATCCAGATGGTGTTTACCGAACCCAGGCACCGCACCGGTATAAACCGTACGTCAGGAGAATAGTCGATGCGGTTCAGCCCTACCATGTCCAGGGCCGGGAATGCATCGTTTTCACAGATCAGCGCCAGAAACCGCAGGGGCGGCTCATCAAAATCGTCTTCCGATGGTACCCCGACCGCCTTGACCTGGGAACCGATGGAGTCGATGGTATAGTCGGCAAAGGAGATGATCCGTTCCGGGCAGGCCCCCATACAGGTACCGCATCGTCTGCACCGGGTGGGGTTGGCCTTTGGGGTGCCTTTTGCATCATCATCCAGAGCGCCAAAAGGGCATTCCACGGTGCACCGTTTGCACTGGGTGCATCTCTGGAAGAAAAATTCCGGAAAGGTCATGTCCCCGGATCTGGGATGGACTGACACGCCCCGGTTGGCACTTTCAACACACTGGATAGCCTTGAGGGCGGCGCCTGCCGCATCTTCAATGGATTCTTCAATGGTCATGGCCCGCCGGATGGCACCGGCAGCGTAGATGCCTGTTCTCTGGGTTTCATAGGGAAAACATATATAGTTGGAGTCGGCATACTGGCCAAAGATATCATTGTCCCGGAAACCGGGTCCCTGACGGTAAGCCAGATTAACCACCGGGTCATCTTTGGTGGCAGGCACCATGCCGCCGGCAACCACAACCATATCCGCTTTCAGGGCCAGGTTGTCTCCCAAAAGTGTATTGACGGCAGTCACAGCCAGGCCGTCTCCCTGGGTTTCCACACTGGTGACAGCGCCTTTGGTCATAAACACCCCGTCTTCCTGCTGCATGCTTTTGTAGAAATATTCCTGCAGCCCAGGGGTTCTCATGTGCTGGTAAATCACATAGGCTTTTCCGTCATCATAGTCTTCGGTGACATACCGGGCCTGTTTCAACGCCACCTGGGAGGTGACGGAACCGCAGTAATCAAAGTCGGCATCATCACCATCTTTGCCCGGAGACTGGATAAAAACCACGTTTTTGGCAGGCTTCCCATCAGAGGGCCTCATGATTTTTCCCTTGGCGGCAATCTGTTCAAACTCATGGTTGCTCACCACGTCCGGCAGGTCAAATCCCAGGTGGTCAATCCCCTGTTTTGACAAGTCTGCCGGTCGCCATCCAGCCGCCAGGATAACGGCACCGTAGAGTTCTCCGTCCGGGTCCATCTGGAGGATATCCAGCCGGCCTTCATTGTATTCCAGAAACTTGGCATGGGCCGCTTCCGGGTCCAGCTCTTTGCCGTTTTCATCCACCATCATCTCTTCGGGCAGGGGAAATGGTACGTCAAAGGGGATTCTTTCTCCGGGTTTTTTAAAGGTCACGGTGAACTCGCCGGGTTGACCGGCAATCCGTGCCACCTCACAACCGGTTCTGACATCAATACTGGGATATCCTTCAATTTCCTGAATCATTTTATCAACCACAGGAGCCTGCAGGGTTTCAAAGGGTGCAGATACCGGCATCTGGCTGCGCAGTTTTGCTGCATATCCGCCCAGGGCATCGGTTTTTTCGACAATGGTTACATCATAACCGGTCTTGGCAGCATCCAAAGCCGCTGCCATGCCGGTGACACCACCACCCAGCACCAGGATTTTTTTGGAAAATGATTCCGGTTTATAGGGTACGGGCAGCTTGACTTTTTCCAGGCGGATCATGCCCATTTTGATATAGTCTTCCGCTTTCATCTGGATCCGGTCAAAATGTTCCTCATCCTCTTTCTGCTCTTGGGTCAAAGCAGGATAGGTCTCCCGGGAATGGGGCCATACCACGCCTTCCCGCAGATTCACCCGTTCAACAAGGCAGTTGTCAAAACGAAAAACATCAAAGTTGACCCGGCGGGAACATGCGCCGATCAACATGGCATTTACCTTGTCCTCGTCCACATCCTTCTGGATGAGAGCCACCCCTTCTTTGGAGCACAGGAAAGGATGGGTGGTACAGTTTACGCCCTCTTCTTCAGGAATATCCACCAGATCTTCCATGTCAAGGGTATCTCCGATTCCGCAGCCTGTGCAGATATATACGCCGTATTTCTTATCCATGGTTTATATTACCTCCTTACAAGGGTCTGAATGGCTTTGAGTGCCATGCCGGTGGCATTCTGGTTAGAAGTGACAACATCGGCTGGCTTGTTGGCGCACCCTGCCGCAAACATACCGCCTTTTGAAAAGTCATTGATAATAAACCCATCCGTATCAAAGGTCAGGTCTGCCGCCGGTTTGTCAATGGCTGCAGTGGGCTGCATGCCGGTAGCCAGTACCAGCAGGTCTACTGTCTGTCTGATTTTTTCACCGGTGATGGTATCTTCAGCCACCAGGTTGATATTGCCGGTGCTCTCCTCTTCACTGACCTCAGCCACTTTCCCTTTAATGAAAAAGATATTTTCATCTTCCTTGAGCCTGGCATAGAATTTTTCATATTTCAGCCCCGGTGCTCTCAGATCAATATAATAGATGTAAATTTTGGCATCCGGGTATTGTTCGCGCAGGTAGGTGGCATGTTTCAAAGAAGCCATGCAGCAGATGTAGGAGCAGTAAGGCAGATGGTTTTCATCCCTGGAACCCGCGCACTGGGCAAATGCAATGGTTGCAGGCGCCTTGTCGTCGGAAGGCCTTGCAATCTTTCCCTGGGTGGGGCCGTTCAGGGAGGCCATTCTTTCCAGCATCATGTTGGTGATGATGTTCTGGTACCGGCCGAATCCCAGGTTGTCTATCCGGGTGGCGTCATAGGGCTGCCAGCCGGTATTCCATACAACTGCACCCACTTTGAGATCAATGGTTTTTTCTTCCATGTCAAAGTCAATGGCGTCATACTTACAGGCTTGTTTCACCTTGTCTCTGTCATCGGTACCCATGGACGGATCCATGATATACCGCATGGGAAAGGCCATGTTGTGGGGCAGGTAGGCGGCTTTTCTTCGGTCCATGCCAAAGTTGAACTCATTGGAGATCTCGGTTTCACATACCTTGGCACATTCGCCGCAGGCAGTGCAGTTTTCATTGACATACCTGGGGGCTGTTTTTACGGTGACGGTATAGTCTCCGGGGGTGCCTGCCATGCTCTGGACTTCAGACATGGTGAACACCTTGATATTTTTGTTGTCTTTTATACGCCTGTAGTTGATTTCAAGTCCGCATGTGGGCGGGCAGAGTTTGGGGAAGTAGTGTTTCAGCTGGGATACTCTTCCACCAAGGGATGCTTCCTTTTCAATCAGGAAGACCTCATACCCCACTTCGGCGGCTTCCAGGGCGGTTGTCAGGCCGCTGATTCCCCCACCAACCACCATAATGCTTCCACTGACCGGGGCTGAATTATCTGTTGTCATGCTGTCCCTCCGTGCATTTGAGTTGTATTCAATTGTTTTTGTTTGGCAAATGCCAGGTTGTAACATCCCGTCAGGATTCGGGTTTTGTCATCCTCTCTCCTGTTTTGACCACCGGCAAAGCGGTTGGGCTGTTTTTTTCGTTTTGCAGGCGGTCAAAAAAGGAGACAGGAACAGTTTTTACAAAAAAACAGGACCTGGAATTTGAAAAAACCCCCAGGCACCGAACTGCCGGCACCTGGAGGTTAATTTACAAAGTCACGTACGTGTCAGATCATATGTCAAACTAGTCGGAAATAATCTTAACGTAAGGAACTTTCTTGAGGGTCCACTCATTGGTTTCTTTGTTGTATGATGAATTGGTAAAGCAGAACCATTCATCATCATTCTGGCCCATGAAGTCACCTCTGTAGTAGAAACCAGGATACCGGGATTCTTCACGGAACTGGATATGACGGGTATGGGCCTGAACCGTGTAGAGACGGTGGGTGATCTCCCATGCTCTCATCAGTTCATGCAGATCTCCTGCAGCAATCTTCTCAAGGTCTTCACGGAACATTTCAAACAGGTCCATGAGTACTTCAAGATTCTTGCCTGATGTCATGTAATAGGTACCGGTACCGCCGCCATACTCATTGGTCATTTTCATGAGGCGCAGTGCCATGCCGGCAGGTTTGCAGTAGTTGGGGTTGATATCCTGGGCAGTTGTGAATTCACAATGATCCAGGTAGTTTCTCACCGGTTTGTATACATAGTCAACCAGCTCCTGGTCGGTTTCTTTAAAACCGGTAATCTTGTCGCCTTCGGCTTTCAGGTACTGCACCATGGATTTGGCAACAATACGGCCTTCAGCATGGGAACCGGAAGAGAACTTGTGCCCGGAGCAGCCGACACCGTCGCCGGCAGTGAACAGACCGCGAACAGTGGTCATTCTGTTGTAGCCCCATTTGTAGTCAGCCGGTACCCAGTCTTCATCCGGACCGGAGCACCAGATGCCGCAGCAGCCGGAATGAGATCCCAGCAGATACGGTTCGGTGGGCATAACTTCTGAGTCTTTTTTCTCAGGTTCGGTGTTGGTGGCACACCACAGACCAGCCTGGCCAACAGACATGTCAAGGAAATCTTCCCATGCTTCTGATTCCAGGTGCTTGAGCTCTTTTTTGCTCATGGTCTCACCCAGTTTTGCCAGGGCATCAGATGTTTTCATGATGATGGGCCCGCGGCCTTCTTTGTACTCTTTCATCATGAGATGGTTTCTCAGACAGGTCGGGGTAACGGCAGCGGTTCCATAAGGTGCATATTTTTCCAGCTCAGCCTTGGCTTCGTCAGATGCAGAATAGTTTTCACCAAGTCCGTTAACGGTCTGGGCCTTGAACAGCAGGAACCATGCGCCGACAGGGCCGTACCCATCTTTAAAACGGGCCGGGGTGAAACGGTTTTCCATCATGGACAGTTCCGCACCGGCTCTCAGGGCCATGGTGTAGGTGGAGCCGGCATTCCATACAGGATACCATGCACGGCCTTTTCCCTCTCCAACAGAGCGGGGCTGGTAAACGTTCACCGCGCCGCCACAGGCAACCATTATAGTTTTTGCACTAATGATGTAGACTTTGTTTTCCCGCACAGAAAAACCCACTGCACCGGCAACGCGGTTGGGATCTTCTTTGTCATTGAGCAGTTCAACAATAAAGCATCTTTCAATGATGTTGTCTTCGCCAAGGGCTTTTTTGCCGGCTTCAGCAACGATTCTCTTGTAGGATTCACCATTGATCATGATCTGCCATTTACCGGTACGGACCGGGGTGGCGCCGGATTTAAGACTTCCCAGCTTCAACCCTTTTTTGCCGTCCATGTTTTTGCCGTCATCGGTTTTCTTCCAGACAGGCAGCCCCCATTCTTCAAACAGGTGAACCGAGTCATCCACGTGACGGCCCAGGTCATAGATCAGGTCTTCACGGACAATGCCCATCAGGTCGTTTCTGACCATGCGTACATAGTCTTCTATTTTGTTCTCACCAACATAGGTGTTGATGGCGGACAGCCCCTGGGCAACAGCGCCTGATCTTTCCAGGGCCGCTTTGTCACACAGCAGAATCTTGGTGCCTTCATCCGCCCATTTCTTGATTTCAAACGCAGTTCCACAGGCAGCCATACCGCCGCCGATGATCAGAATATCAACGTCTCTTTTATCAACCTCTGGGTCTCTAACTGCTTTAAGCTCTCCAACAGGTTTATTCGGTAATGCCATTATATACCTCCAAAATTATAAGTGTCAGAATTTTTGTTTTGGTACCGGTTAAAATTATGCCAGTTCCTGGGGAGTGGGAAATTCATACCCGTCTGCTTCCTGGGTGGAAAGCAGGCCGGAATTCAAATCTTTTCCCTTGAGATCATCATAGGAATTGGCTTCTCCTTCAGGGGTTGTCCTGATGGGGAACTTGAACCGTTTAACAACACCATTTCTGAACTTACAGGTCCACATGACATCTTCGGTACCCAGCATGGGAACGACAGATGCGCCCATGGGGACAAAGTCATTGTAACCTCTGACTTCAATGGCCTGGGACGGACAGATTTTCACACAGGAATAACATTCCCAGCACTGATCCGGTTCCTGGTTATACGCTTTCATTTCATTGGGATCCAGAACCATCAGATCATTCGGGCAGATGTACATACATGCTGTTTTATCCCCGCCTTTACAGCCGTCACATTTTTCTGTGATTACAAAAGTCGGCATTTAAAATACCTCCATACTTGAAGTTAATCAAAAAAGCACAATACCGTTGTGCAACAATATTTTATAACAAACTCAGACCATGATTCAGCCATCCGGTCTGTCATTTCTTAGGCCAGTGTCTGCGCCAGCATGCAGGTGCAAGCAGTCACAGTCTTCACATAAATGCTAAGGCAATAGCACTGACATGTGGTTTTTGTCAAGATTTTTCAAAAAAAAGATTCATCTGATTTTTCAAACGCTTAGCGTTCAGGCCGGCATTACAATATATATTAAATTTATCTGTCTTGTGACACCATATATAGTAAGGGTTCCAGACAAAAAGGGGCTGGAAAAATTTCTTAAATCCTGATACCGTGACCAGGCGTTTTGAGCAGATGAACTGATACCTTATTATTACAGGAAAAATACAGATGACAGGAGAGATGAAAAACAACCCGGGTATTGACTCAGAAACCTTGTTGCGCCGGCAGGAGAGCTGATTCCATGGAACTGGAAAACAGGGTCGCCCTGGTGCTGGGGGCTGTAAAGGGGATTGGTAAAGGTATCGGTATTGCGCTGGCAGAAAAAGGCGCCAGACTTGTACTGACCCGTCATGACTGGGAAGATGCCTTTGGCAGCATGGAAGCTGATTTTTCAGCTACCGCGGCAGAACACCGCATCATTACAGCAGACCTGAGACAAATTGACCAGGTGGAAGAGGTGGCGCAGTTTATCCGGGACCGGTACGGCCGCCTGGATATTCTGATCAATAATATTGAGCGGGGGGGATGGCCTGTGGTGCACGGCAGGTATGTGGAAGAACAATGGGACCTGGAGATGGAAACCACGCTCAAGGCCAAACGCTGGGTGTTTGATGCGGTGTTCCCTTTGCTTCAGGCATCTGATGATGCGGTGGTGATCAATGTGTCTTCCGTGGCCGCCATTACAGGACGGTGCGGTCCGGCTGCGCTGGTTTTCAACGATGCCTATGCAGCCGCCAACAGAGGGGTGCAGACCCTGACGGAAACCTGGGCCCGCATGGGTGCTCCCAATGTCCGGGTCAACGAGCTGATGCTGGGGGTGTTTGAAACCCGCCATGCCCAGGGCACAAGAGGGTGGAACCAGGTCCTTTCTTCTGCTGAAAAACAGGCACTAGTGGACCATACCCTGACCGGCCGTACCGGTACCATTGCAGATGTGGTCAAGGCCTGTCTGTTCATGATCCGGGATGCCCCGTACATGACCGGCAGTGTCCTGCGACTGGACGGCGGTTTTGTGCTGGCCGGAGAAAAGGTTCCCCCCATGCCGGACGGTGTTTTGTAGTGCTGTAAACGCTTCAGGCCCCTGTGATATGCCTGCCCCGGAAAGGATACTGGTGCAAACCGTTTCAAACAACCAGAGTGCAAGGATATAATTTTGGTGGTGGAATCCATAAACTCCCTGAAACAGAAGGTTCATCGTCTGACCATGCAAAACCGGGCCTGCCGGGCCCAGGGACAGCTGTTTGAACAGCTCATTGAGATGGCTGGATCAGCGCCTGACCAGGAACTGCTCAAGACATCCATGCAGCGTGCCCTTGGGATAACCGCCCAGTTGTCGGGAACGGATACGGGCAGTCTGTTTCTGCTCAATGACCAGGGGCGGGTCACAGACAGCCTGTTGACCAGGGGGGATGTGGACACAGAGATGAAATCCAGGTTAATCGGATCTGTTCTTGACCAGGGGCTTGCCGGATGGGTCAAAACCCATCTGGATGTGGGATTGATTCATGATACCAGGACCGATTTCCGGTGGCTGTCTCTGCAATCAGAACCCTATACGGTCCGGTCTGCGCTGGCTGTTCCCATTATTCGCCACAACACCCTGTTCGGAATCATCACCCTCATGCACCCGGAACCTGCGCATTTTGATGATGCCTCTGTGGAGATTATCCAGACAGCAGCCAGCCAGATGGCTTTGGCCATTGAAATGGCAAGGCTTTATATCAAACTGGAGGAGCTTAACAAGGCCCGCATCCGGGCCCTGGAACGGGATATGCAGCTGGCCCGGCAGGTGCAGGAAAGTTTTCTGCCCACACGGGTGCCCAAGGCAGATGGGTTTGGATTTGCCGCCCTGAACCGGCCGGCCCATGAAGTGGGCGGAGATTTTTACCTTTTTTTCAATCTTCCCCAAAATCGGCTGGGACTGGCCATTGGCGATGTTTCAGGCAAGGGTATTGCCGCAGCCCTTTTCATGGCAAGACTCACCAGTGATCTGCAGTATTTTGCAGCCCTGCATGGCAACCCGGCTGATCTTTTTAAGGAGCTCAATGCCATTTTGTGTAAAAGGGCCCAGCAGGGCATGTTTGTGACCATGGTCTATGTAATCCTGGAAACAGACACAGGCGGCATATCCTGGGTCAATGCCGGTCATATGATGCCGATGCATAAGGCCGAAACCCGGATCCGGCAGCTGGGAAAGGATGAAAAAAAAGGTCCGCCCCTGGGCATTCTGCCGGATGCTGCCTGGGAAATGGAAACATTTGTGCTGCAGCCGGGTGCCGGGGTGGTCCTTTATACTGACGGTATTATTGAGGCCAGAAACCCTGCATCGGAATTGTTCGGATACAACCGCCTCAAACGGATTGTCCGCAGGTATTCGGATGCACCGGCTACCCTGGTGCGCCAGACTGCCCGGGCTGTAGACATGTTTTCACAAGGGGCCGGGCAGAGTGACGACCTCACCATGGTGGTATTCAGAAGAGAAAAACAACAAAAGACCTGAAGGGTGAACGCCTTCATTCATGGTGTCCCACATGGCTATCGCATAGCATGTGGGCGATGGTTTCCCGGATTTTCCCGGTGTGGCCGGTTTTTTTTCGGAACGTTTGTTCAATGCCTGCCATCTGGACATAAAAAGGGGTCCGGTCAAAGGGGATATAGGGCTTGTCATCAAATTTTCCTGCAGCACAGCCCGGTCCCCGGACAACCGTTTTATCTGCCGGCCGTTTTAATTGGTGGGGCAGCCCGTGCAGCCGGCAGATCATGGGGCGGAAATAATACAGGGTGCAGCGGCCATCCTGGTTGAGGGGACACATCTTTTTCAGAGATTTTCTGGCCGGCTTGGTCTGCACCGGGCTGCCGGGAAATGTCCGGCTGATATATAAATCTGCCTTTTGGCGGATCTCTTTTTGCCGCTTTGCGTCCATTTGGAAAAATCCATACTGCAGAAACGCTTTTTCCACAAAGGTGTGGTGAAAAAAAACAGAGCGGCAGCAATTGTCTTTGCATCCATTGCAAAGGAACCCGTATTGGGCTGCTACCCGGTTATAGGCGGCATCCATTTGACTGAAAAGATAAATAAGTGGGGAAAAATCATCTGGTGTCATGGAAAAAAGTTGCTCATACCAGAGGGTTGGGGAGAAAAAGCCTGGAATAGATCTCCAGAGCATACCTGTCTGTCATGCTGGCAATGACATCGCATGCGGAACGTTCTATGGCATTTTTGCCTGAATCCCAAGGGGCCATTTCCATTTTTTCCAGTTCCTGCTGCAGGTGGTCCGGGTGGTTTATGAAATGTCCGTACAATCCTGCAATGATATTTTTGGCTTTGACAAATTCGTTGTGCACCCCTGGTGACCGGTATACTTTTTCATAGAGAAATTTTCTTAAAATGGTCATGGCACCGAAAATATCCTGGCCCATCTCCAGGACAAACCTGCCGTTTTTGGGGCCGCTGTTGGCCACCAGGTTTTCAATCATGGTGCTGGCCCGGATGGAATGGGTTTTTCCCAGTTTTTTAATGCACGCATCAGGCACCTCATCCATTGTGATGACCTTTCCCCTGAGGGCATCATCCAGGTCATGGTTCAGGTAGGCCATGATGTCTGCCACCCGGACAATCCGTCCTTCAACAGTGATGGCTGTTTCCCCGGGGACAGATGGAATTATGTTGCCAAATCCCTTGGAGTGCTTGAGTATACCGTCCCGCACCTCCCAGGTCAGGTTCAGGCCGGCGCCCTTGTTTTCCAGGGAGTCAACCACCCGCAGGCTTTGGTAGGAATGGGAGAAATAGCGGGAATGAATTTCAGTCAGGGCTGTTTCCCCGGCATGTCCAAATGGGGTATGGCCCAGGTCATGGCCCAGGGCCACAGCTTCTGCCAGATCTTCATTGAGCCGCATGGCGCGGGCAATATTTCTTGCAATTTCAGATACTTCAAGGGTGTGTGTGAGCCGTGTCCGGTAATGGTCTCCCAAAGGAGAGAGAAATACCTGGGTCTTGTATTTGAGCCGCCGGAAGGAATTGGAGTAGACAATGCGGTCCCTGTCCAGTTGAAACGGTGTGCGGATATTGCAGATGGTTTTTTCCGCATGTCTTCTGGTTGCCTGTTGACTTGGGGTGCCGTACTGGGATAAAAATGCACGTTCCCGGTTCTGGAAGACAGCCCTGATACTTGTATCAGTTTCAGGGCACACGGTTTTTTGCTGTAACGCTTTCATAAATCCATCCAGGATGGGTATCTTGCTGGATTGCAGTTATATTAACGATGCTATAAGATACAGTATTCGACCAAAAAAGCAAGTAAACCCAGACAGATCCGGATATTTGCTATGATGGATCCCGGGCCGGGCACAGCACACCGCCAGGGACAGGCCTGGGACCAGGACACGGCATCCGGCGATTGAAAAACTGATGCACTTGTGGCAAATATCCAGAGGCAGATGGTGAGATATCAAACAGGCACTGGAAAGAAAGACGTAAAAATGATGCAAAGGGATGTAATATACCATGAACCATGAAGCATATATGGGTCTGGCCCTGGACCAGGCAGCGGATGCGGCTGCCCGGGGGGAATTTCCAGTGGGATGCGTGATCGTTCATGATGGGCAGGTGGTGGCCAAAGGAGCCAGATTCGGCACTTCCCCGGACCGGTCAATGGTGAGCGAGGTGGACCATGCGGAAATCCAGGCCCTGAGAGACCTTGAAATCTGTGAGCCGGCGGTTGTGCCGCAAGACTGTACCCTGTTTTGTACCATGGAGCCCTGCCTCATGTGCTTTGGCGCTATTATTCTGGCAGGCCTGGGCACCATTGTGTATGCTTTTGAAGATCCCATGGGCGGCGGCACCTGTTGTGATCTGAGATCGTTGACCCCTTTGTACCGGGACAGCCGGTTAGAGGTAATAAGCGGTGTCTGCCGCCAGAAAAGCCTTGATCTTTTTTATAAATTTTTTAATAAAGAGGAAAACAGATATTGGGAAAACAGTTTTCTGGAAGCGTATGTCAGAAAACAGTTTCAGATGTCGGGCAAAAACAAATAAATCTTGCTTTTCCGGTGTCCAGCGATTATAATAGCAAGGTTATGCTTGTTTGATGAAATATATTGTGGATTTTACCATAATCAGGAGGTGTGAAAATATCTAAGCAAGGAAGACAGGATCAGGCGAATGTGAACAAGGGAATCAGAGCCAGTGAGGTGCGCGTGATCGGCGCTGATGGTGAGCAGATAGGGATTATGCCTGTTTCAGAGGCATTGAGAATTGCCGGGGACCAGAATCTGGATCTGGTGGAGGTGTCTCCGGACGCAAAACCGCCTGTCTGCAAGATAATGGACCATGGGAAATTTAAATACGAGCAGACCAAAAAGAAACAGGAAGCCAAAAGAAAACAGAAAACCACCCAGATCAAGGAAATAAAGGTCAGGCCTAAAACCGATGACCACGATCTGGCAACCAAAGCCCGGCATATTGAAAAATTTATCAGTAATAATGACAAGGTGAAAATAACCCTTGTATTCCGGGGGCGGGAGGTAGTGCTCCGGGAACAGGCCAATGCGGTTTTGGAAAAAGTGGTTAATCTTACAACGGATTTTGCCGTTGTGGAACAGCTTCCCCGTTTTGAAGGACGGGTCATTACCATGCTGCTTGCGCCCAAATGAAGCAGATGTTTTCCTGATCAACGCCTGCAGTTACGATGGAATCCATAATGTAAAGTATGGTGGTGTATACCGCTGTTGCGGCATATGCCACCTTCTCTTTTTTTTGTAATCTTGTAATATCTAAGGAGAGTATGATGCCTAAAATCAGAACAAACAGAGCTGCTGCAAAACGGTTTAAGAAAACCGGATCAGGGAAATACAAATTCAGAAAATCCCATGCCAGCCACATATTAACCAAAAAATCTACAAAAAGAAAACGGTCGCTTCGCTTGGATCAGATGGTTGCAGAATCTGATATGAAACAGGTCAGGCGCATGCTGCCCAACGGCTGAAAAAACAAAACCAGCATCTGTTCATCAAACAGAATGCGGTGTGTTAGAATATTTTAAGGAGTTGACACCATGAGAGTAAAAAGAGGATTCAAGGCAAGACGGCGCAGAAACAAAGTGCTGAAACTGGCAAAAGGGTTTAGGGGCGGCAGAAGCAAGTTGTTCAGGACTGCTGCTGATTCAGTGGACAAGGCATTGATGTATGCCTACCGGGACAGACGTGCCCGGAAGCGTGATTTTAGAAGGCTGTGGGTTGTCAGAATCAATGCCGGTGCCAGAATGAATGATCTGACCTATTCCAAATTCATCCACGGCCTGAAACTGGCTGGGTGTGAACTGGACCGCAAGGTGCTTGCAGATCTTGCCATTTCAGATCCGAACGGTTTTTCACAGCTGGCCTCCCAGGCAGCTGCCCGGTTGAATTAGACAACACCATTGGGGGTATTTTGCAAAATCCTATCAATGAGATTGAAAATCAGGCCCTGCAGGAAATCCAACAGGCAAAAACTGCCGAAGACTTAGAAGTGGTGTCCATTCGTTATCTGGGTAGAAAAGGACTGCTGACCGCTTTCTTGCGAAGTATCTCATCTCTGCCCGAAGACCAGCGTCCTGCTGCCGGAAAGAATGCAAACCTGCTTAAAATCAAGCTGGAAAAAGCCATTGCCCGGGAACGGTCTAACATGGCTGCCGACAGTGCAAACCAGCCCACAGGGATTGATGTGACCCTTCCGGGCCGCAGGCGCAAACATGGGTCTGCCCATCCTGTCACCCAAGTGCTTGATGAGATCTGCGGTATTTTTATGCGCCTGGGATTTGACATTGTGGAAGGCCCGGAAGTGGAAACCGATTATTACAATTTTGAAGCATTGAACATACCAAAGTACCATCCGGCAAGGGACATGCAGGACACCTTTTATGTGTCTGACAATATTGTTTTAAGGACCCATACCTCTCCTTCTCAGCCCAGGACCATGGAAAAAACCGATCCGCCGGTTCGGATCATTTCAGCCGGCAAAGTGTTCCGCTGTGATTCCGATCTGACCCACACCCCCATGTTCCATCAGATAGAGGGCCTGATGGTGGATGAGAACATTTCCTTTGGCGACCTTAAGGGTGTTCTGACCACCTTTGTGCATCAGTTTTTTGACCAGCAGACCGCATTGCGTTTCAGGCCCAGCTATTTTCCATTTACAGAGCCCAGTGCGGAAGTGGATATTCAGTGTGTGATGTGCAGAGGAGAAGGGTGCCGGGTGTGTTCAAAAACCGGATGGCTGGAGGTGCTTGGATCCGGCATGGTGCACCCGGCTGTGTTTGAAAATGTGGGGTATGATACAGCCAGATATACCGGGTTTGCTTTTGGTGTGGGGATCGAACGTATGGCCATGCTCAAATACGGCATTGATGATATCCGAAAATATTTTGAAAATGATATGCGTTTTTTAGGGCAGTTTTAATATGAAAGTCAGTCTGAGCTGGATCAAAGAATATGTCCCGGTGGACCTTGCACCGGATGAGATTGCCGCAAAGCTTACCATGGCAGGTCTAGAAGTGGATGCCGTTGAAAATCTGTATGACTATCTTAACGGCGTTGTGGTGGCACAGGTCCTGGATGTAAAAAAACATCCCAAAGCAGATAAACTGACCTGCTGCACCGTAGATACAGGCGCAGGGGAACCGGTTCAGATTGTCTGCGGTGCCCCCAATGTGCGTCAGGGCATGCTGTCAGCCTGTGCCCTGCCCGGAGCTGTGCTGCCAGGGGAGCTGAAGATCAAAAAAAGCAAACTCAGGGGAGAGGTTTCTGAAGGTATGCTCTGCTCGGCTGCGGAACTGCTGCTGGATACGGATGCTTCAGGGATTTTGGATATTGCCGGAGAGCATGTGCCTGGTACGCCGCTGGAAAAGGCTTTGGGGCTGGCTGACACGGTGTTTGAAATTGATTTGACACCCAACCGGCCTGATTGCCTGAGTGCTTTAGGTGTTGCCAGGGAGATGGGGGCCTTTACCAGGCCTGCCGAAAAAGTGGCCAAACCGGATGTCTCTTTTCCTGATCAGCGCATCAGCGCTGAATCCATCCATGCCCATGCCCGGGTGGAGATTAAAGATCCGGATCTATGTCCCAGGTATTCCGCCGGCCTGCTTTTTGATGTGACCATCGGACCGTCACCTTTCTGGCTGCGGCAGCGGCTGGAATCCGTGGGCCTGACCCCCATCAACAATGTGGTGGATGTCACCAACTTTGTGATGATGGAAACCGGTCAGCCCCTGCATGCATTTGATTATGACAACCTGGCCCAGGGCAGGATCGTGGTGCAGAAAGCAGGAAATACACAAGCGTTTACCACCCTGGACAGCAAGGTGCATACACTGGAACCTGAAATGCTCATGATCTGTGACGGGAACCGGCCGGTTGCCCTGGCCGGGGTCATGGGCGGTGAAAATTCTGAAATTTCACAAACCACCACCCGGGTGTTGATCGAAAGTGCCTGTTTTAATCCTGTTTCCATCAGGCGTACTGCCAAGCGCACCGGCATAGCAACAGATGCTTCCCACCGGTTTGAGCGGGGGGTTGATCCTGAAGGGACCGTCTATGCCATGAAGCGGGCAATGACCCTGATTGCTGATATCTGTGATGCCGCCATTGCCGGTGATATCATAGATGCCCATCCACTTCCTGCCGCCCCTGTCCGGATTGACCTGGACCCCGCGGCCTTGAATGTCCGCCTGGGAACTGATTTTTCCAAAGAAGAGATTGCCCGGATACTGGCCTCTGTGGAATTTGATGTCCATCCCGCCGGTGACGGATCATTGGCAGTCACTGTTCCCTCCTTCCGGGTGGATGTGACCCGGCCGGAAGACCTGTCGGAAGAGGTGGCACGGCTGTGGGGATATAACCGGATCAAGACCACCTATCCTGCAGTGCCGGCAAAAGGCCGTCCCCTGGATCAGGTCGTTTTGGCCCGTTCCGCTATCCGCAGCATTCTCACCGGGCTGTCATTTTATGAAGCTGTTAATTACAATTTTATTTTTAAAGATTTCTGTGACCACCTGCTTTTGACGGAATCAGATCCCCGCAGGGATGTGGTAAAAATCTTAAACCCTTTGTCCGATCAGATGTCGGTGTTAAGAACCTCCCTGCTGCCGGGACTCCTGGAAAATATGCGCAAAAATACGGCCCAGCAGACAGACACCATGCATCTGTTTGAAATCGGCAAAATATTTTTCAGTACAGGCAAAGACACCCTGCCCGTTGAAAAGGAGAGGGTGGCAGGTTTCGTCACCGGCAACCGGACCCACAAGACCTGGTATTCCAAAAAACAGTCTCTGGATTTTTTTGATCTGAAAGGGGCGGTGGAAGACCTGCTTGACACCCTGGGCATTGCAGATGCCCGGTTCACTCCGGCGGCATCTCATATCTGTCCGTATTTTGTGCCCGGACATGCTGCCCATGTCAGCAAAGACAAAACCAGTCTGGGGGTTTTGGGAAAGATTGCCGATCCGGTGTTGAAACATTTCGGGTTGAAACAGGCTGTTTATATGTTTGAACTGGATATGGAAGCGCTCATGGGCCAGATGCCTGAGAAAATAAATGCCCTTCCTCTGCCACGGTTTCCATCCATATCACAGGACATTACCCTGATTGTGGACCGGCAGGTTCTGGTGGGAGATGTTTTGGGACAAATGAAAGCGATTGCGGAAAAACAGGCCCTTGTGGAGGATGTGTTCCTGTTCGACCTGTTTGAAGGCAGCCCCCTGGCTGAAGAAAAAAAATCTTTGTCCTTTAGAATTGTTTACCGGTCTGATGCCAAAACCCTGACGGAAAAAAATATCCGTAAGCTCCACGCCGGCATATCCAGCCGCCTGGTGGAAAGCTTTGACGCGGATCTGCCTGAATAAAAATCAGAGGTATTGACAAATGGGTCCGGTATTGGTATACAATGCCGTTGATGCGGGTATAACTCAGCTGGTAGAGTGCAAGCTTCCCAAGCTTGATGTCGCGAGTTCGAGTCTCGTTGCCCGCTCCATCTTTTTTTTATGTGGATGTGGGACGGCAGACATGTTCCAGATACGGGAAAGATATGGATACCATCTGAGCTGATTGCACAAAGCGCGGAATGGGTTGGAGGTTGTACAAGGAACGGGCGTCTGCCCGTTTTTGTATTTTACACCAAGTGTTTGGTTGAAAAAAGAGGGTATGGACAAAAGACAGCATAAAACAGGTCTTGTGGATCATGTTGCGCAGGTGGCAGAACCCCTGTGCCGGGCGGAAAGTTTTGAACTGGTTCACGTGGAGATTGCTACCTGGAACCGGGAGACCATTGTCCGGGTCTATGCTGACAAGCCCGGCGGCATCACACTGGGTGATTGCGCAGATATCAGCCGGCAGCTGGGGGATCTGCTGGATATCCAAATTCCCGGCCTGGGCAGTTACCGGCTGGAGGTATCATCTCCGGGACCCCATCGGCCTTTGAAAAAAAAACAGGACTTTCACCGGTTTAAGGGAAGCACTATTAAAATTGAAACCAGGGCACCCATCCAGGGGAAAAAAAAGTTTACCGGCGTTCTTGAACAGATTGATAATGCTGCTGTTGTGATTGCGGTGGATGGAGAACGGGTAGAAATCCCGGACCTGCAGATCATCCAGGCAAGCCTTGCAGGTCAGTAAAATGGAGAACACGTAAAGATGTTTATCACAGATATTAAAAGAGTAATAGACCAGGTAAGCCGTGAAAAAGGAATTGATTCGGAAATTCTGATAAATACACTCAAAGAGGCTATTGTTTCTGCAGCCAGAAAAAAAATCGGCCCCCGGGCGGATATTGAAGTGCATTATGACGGCAAGAGCGGTGATGTTGAAGTGTTCCATTTTAAAGAGGTGGTGGCGGAGGTGGAGTTCCCTGACAGTGAACTGACCCTGGAGCAGGGATATGAGTATGACCCGGAATGTGAAATCGGAGACAGCCTGGGGATCCGCATTGATACAGAAGAGTTCGGCCGTATTGCCGCCCAGTCGGCAAAACAGGTGATTATCCAGAAAATGCGGGAAGCCGAGCGCAATGCTGTGTATGAAAATTTCATCCATAAAAAAGGCAAAATCATCAACGGCATTGTCCAGCGGTTTGACCGGGGCAGCATTATTATCAATCTGGGGCAGGCAGAGGCTGTGCTCCGGCCCAGAGAACAGATGCCCAAGGAAAATTACAAGCGGGGTGACCGTATCCGGGCCTATGTTCTGGATGTGCTGGAAGAATCCAAAGGGGCCCAGATCATTTTGTCCCGGACCCATCCTGAGTTTTTAATGGAATTGTTTAAAACAGAAGTGCCTGAGGTGGCAGAAGGGATCGTGATCCTGCAGGGGGCTGCCAGGGTGCCCGGGGTGAGGGCCAAAATTGCCGTTTCCTCAACCGATTCTGATGTGGACCCGGTGGGGGCCTGCGTGGGCATGAAGGGAAACCGGGTGCAGAATATTGTCCAGGAACTGCGGGGAGAAAAAATTGATATTGTCCAGTGGAGCCCGGATGTGGCACGGTTTGTCTGTAATGCACTATCGCCTGCCGAGATATCCAGAGTGATCATTGATGAAGACAACCAGTCCATGGAAGTGATTGTCAATGACGAGTACCTTTCCATTGCCATCGGCAAAGGGGGGCAGAATGTGTCTCTGGCATGTGAGATTACCGGATGGCATCTGGAAGTGACATCAGAAGAAGATTACAGCCGGGAAGTCAAGCAGGGATATGACAGCCTGATGCGGCTGGATGATGTGGGGCTGCCCATGGCGGAAATTCTGTTCAAGGCAGGATATGCCTCTTTGCTTGATATTTCAGAAACATCTGCAGAGGAACTGGCCTCTGTTATGGGAATTTCCGAAGAAGCGGCACAAGATACCATTGCACAGGCAGACAGACGTCTGATGGAAGAGGAGCAGGCAGCATCTGAGGCAACACCGGATCAAAAAGATTTTGCCAAAGATGAGGCGGCATTTCAAGAGGCGGTCCAGGAAGACGCGGCACCGGATGAGGCATTATCGGAAGAACCTGTGCAGGAAGCTGAAAACCAAAAAAGCGGTGACGGTTTGCGTAAACAAAATGGTGCAGATGAGATGGATGATGAAGACGCCACATCATAAGTCCTAAGGATAGGGCAGGCAGCAGGCTGGAACAAAGAATATTAAAAGAGGATTACTTGGGGGCAAGGTATGGCGAAAGTCAGAGTATATGAATTAGCTAAAGATCTGAATATGACCAACAGGGCGCTTTTAAACAAGATCAAGGATCTGGATATTGACGTTAAAAGCCATATGAGTTCTTTGGAAGACAGTGCTGTCAAGGAAATCAAAAATAGCCTGTTCGGCAAGGCAAGACAGAAAAATGACCTCAAGGTCAAGCCATCAGTAATCCGCCGGCGTAAAAAAAGGGTTGCCCGTCAACCAGAAGAGCAAGCGGAGAATCAGCAGGCCGATGACCAGAAGATGGAGA
Source organism: Desulfotignum sp. (assembly GCA_011390335.1). Taxonomy (GTDB): domain Bacteria; phylum Desulfobacterota; class Desulfobacteria; order Desulfobacterales; family Desulfobacteraceae; genus Desulfotignum. The sequence goes on from JAABSO010000006.1 coordinate 124,598, forward strand.
CTGCGGCAGAACAGGATACATCCGAACAGACACCGGACATGCCGGAATCCGTGCCGGTGACAGACCAGGAACCCCAGGCGCAAGAAGCTGATACAGCCTTTGAAAAAGAAACACCATCTGCCGGAAAAGAAGCGCCTGTGCCCAAAAAGAAAAAAATTGCCCCTGCCAAAATCATCAAGCCTGCAAAAATGGAACAGCCAGAGCCTCCGGCTGAAAAAAAGGAATCTGCTATAGAACCGCAACAGCCGGAAACAGAAAAGGCAGTAGACATAGCACAAAAGCCGGAAAAAACACAAGCTTCGGAAAAAACACAAGCCCCTGAACCGGATATGGAAAGCATTGGCAAAAAAGCCACACAAGAGGCGGCTTCCAAAGAACAAGAGCAGGTATCTGTGCCAGATACCCAGCCTGAAAAGGAACCGGAAACAGAATCGGAACAGGCAGAGACGCAAGAGGAAGCAGCCGCAGCCAGAAAGAAAAAGAAAAAACGCAAAACCACACCTGCCAAGATTGTCAAAAAGGCAGATCCTGCAGTTCTGGAGAATATCAGGAAAACAAAACCGCTGGAGGATAAAAAAGAGACACCCCTGGAAAAGGTCACCAGACCTAATCAGCCGGCCCGCCCAAAGATTGCAGTTGACGGGCCTGGCCAGGGACTGCCCCCCATGCCGGGGGATATGGATGCTGGTGCCCGGAAAAAAGACCGGCGCAAGGATACAGGACTTGGGGACCCCTTTGAAGGCAAACGCAAAAAACGCAAGAAAAAATCCGTGGTTGAAGGAGAAGCTTTGTACCGGGGCCGCGGCAAGAAAAAACGGGGCAAAAAAGACACCCGGGGCAAAAAAGGGGGATTTCAGAAGACCCAGATCACAACCCCCAAAGCCATCAAACGGCGGATCAAGATCGATGAGGCCATTGAACTTGCAGAACTGGCAAAGCGTATGGGTATCAAGGCCAATGAGATGATTGCCAAGCTCATGACCATGGGGGTCATGGCCACAGTGAACCAGACCATTGATTTTGAAACAGCCTCACTTGTGGCTGCTGAATTTGACTTTGAAGTGGAAAAGGCAAGTTTTGAGGAAGAAACCCTGCTGCAGATTGAAGTGGAAAATCAGGACAAGGGCAGCATGATAAAGAGCCCGCCTGTTGTCACCATCATGGGCCATGTGGACCACGGCAAGACCTCGCTTCTGGATGTTATCAGAAAATCCAAGATAACCAGTGGAGAAGCAGGGGGTATTACCCAGCACATCGGTGCTTATAATGTGGAAACCCCCAATGGCGGCAGGATTACCTTTCTGGATACCCCGGGCCATGCCGCATTTACTGCCATGCGTTCCAGGGGTGCCAGGGTTACGGATATCGTTATCCTGGTGGTGGCGGCAGATGACGGGGTCATGCCCCAGACCATCGAGGCCATCAACCATTCCAAGGCTGCCGGGGTACCGGTGGTGGTGGCTGTGAATAAAATGGACAAGGTCGGGGCTGATCCGGACAGGATCATGCGGGAACTGGCTGAGCATGACCTTCTGGCCGAAGACTGGGGCGGAGATGTGATCTTTGTCAAGGTGTCTGCAAAAACTGGTGAAGGCATTGATGATCTGCTGGAAATGGTATTGCTGCAGTCGGAGGTTCTGGAACTTAAGGCCAATCCGGATGTCAACGCCAGCGGATATGTGGTGGAATCCCGGCTGGATACCGGCCGTGGTGCTGTGGCAACGGTGCTGGTGAAACAAGGAACCCTGCGGGATGGAGACCCCATTGTCTGCGGCCTGCATTCCGGCCGTATCCGGGCCATGATAGACGACCTTGGCAACCGCATTGAGAAGGCAGGACCCAGTACCCCTGCGGAAATAGTGGGTCTTACCGGCGTGCCTGATGCCGGGGATGAATTTATTGCCGTGACGTCAGACAAGGATGCCAAGCAGATTGCCGGTCACAGGATGCAGAAGCAGCGGGCCAAGGAACTGGCCAAAAAGAGCCGTGCCAACCTGGAAAAAATGTTTGAAAACCTGGGAACAGCAGAGGTCAAGGAATTAAAGCTCATTGTCAAGGCAGATGTCCACGGCTCCATTGAGGCGTTGAATGATTCCCTCAAGGATCTGGCCAAAGAAGAGGTGGATATCAAAATTATCCATTCCGGTGCCGGGACCATCAATGAATCAGATGTGGCCCTGGCCAATGTGTCGGATGCCATCATCATCGGATTCAATGTCAGACCCACACCCCAGATTCGCAAAATGGCCAAGGATGAAAATGTGGACATGCGCTTTTATGATATCATCTATGACGTCATAAATGATATCAAGGCAGCTCTGGACGGCATGATGCCATCCACCTTCCATGAGATCATCATCGGCCGGGCCGAGGTGAGAGATACCTTTGTGGTACCCAAAATCGGCACCATAGCAGGCTGCCACATCACCGAAGGAAAGGTGGTCCGGGGCAAGAAGATACGGCTGCTCAGGGAAGGTGTGATCAAGTGTGATACCCAGCTGTCTTCTCTGCGCCGCTTCAAAGATGATGTCAAGGAAGTGGAGCAGGGATATGAGTGCGGCATCGGCCTGGCAAAGTATAATGATATCAAGATGGGCGATATCATTGAATGCTATGAAGTGGAAGAAAGAAAATATGCCCCCAAACAAGAGAAATAATGAGACCATATACCAGAGCCGAACGTATCAGTATCAAAATTCAGCAGGCCATAACCGAGCTGCTGACCAAGAAAATCAGTGACCCCAGAATTGAAATGGCCACCATATCCCAGGTGAAAATGACTGCGGATCTGCGGCTGGCCAGTGTTTATGTGACCGTATTCGGTGATGCAGATAAAATTGCCGCAACCCTGGCGGGATTTAAACACTCCAAGGGGTTTATTAAAAAGCATATCGCCCCCCAGCTGGGACTCAAATACATGCCGGAACTGCGGTTCTTCCATGATGATTCCTTTGATAAAGCAGCAAAGATGGATGCCTTGATAGCATCTGCTGTCAAGGACCTGCCCCCGGACCAGAAAGAAGAATAAACAATCCAACCAACATCTGTTTTCCCAGGACCTTTTTTCATGACAAATGGTATGCTGCTGGTCAATAAGCCGGAAGGGTTGTCATCCGCCCGGGTGGTGGACCAGGTCAAAAAAATTTTCCAGGTGAAAAAAGCCGGCCATACAGGAACGCTGGACCCATTTGCCACAGGTCTTCTGCCGGTGGCCCTGGGACAGGCTACCCGGCTGTCCCGGTTTTTTCTGGGCAGCTCCAAACACTACAGGGCTGTTGTTACTTTAGGGATTGAAACCGATACCCTTGATAAGACCGGCAGGGTGACTTTCCAGGCAGATCCGGACCTGGTGTCATCCATCCAGCCGGAGCAGGTCAGGCAGGTGGTGGCGGGATTTGTCGGGATACAGCAGCAGGTGGCGCCCAGTTTTTCTGCCCTCAAGCACCAGGGCCAGCCGCTTTACAAACTGGCCCGGCAGGGGAAGATGATCAAAAAACCCCCCCGCACCATTGAGATCTACGGCATCAGCGTGACGCGCATGGATCTGCCTGAATTTGAAATAGCGGTACAATGTTCCGGAGGCACCTATATAAGAAGCCTGGCCCACGACATGGGACAGCTGCTCGGGTGCGGCGCCCATTTGTCCGGTCTGTGCAGAACCGGGGTCAGCCAGTTTACCCTGGACCAGGCCATTGACCTGGATACACTGCGCACCTGTGACCCGCAAACAGCAAGAACCCATATCCTTCCCATGGCGGAATGCCTGCCTTTCATGTCCCTGGTACAGGCAGACATAATTCTGGAAGAAAAAATCCGCTACGGCCGCAAACTGCAATACCAGGATATTGAACCCAGAACCGATAAGATGCCGGCAGAGAAATTTGTCAGGATAACAGGATCGGACGGCCGGCTTATTGCGGTGGTACAGGCAGATAATAACAAAGCAGGCTATAATTATTGTTGCGTTTTTACCGGGTAACTGGTATTTAGTCAAGGTTGATTTTTCGTTTTTGTGACGGTGGTTTGGCAAAAAAGAAACAGGGTGTCTGAATGGAATATTGGATGGCCTGTTGCAGCATCTGCGTGTCAAATGAAACACCGTATAATGTATTCCAGACAAAGGAGTTGAGACAGTGGTTTTATTAGCAGAAAACAAAGAAGAGATGATCGAACAATTCAAACTGCATGAGTCAGATACCGGATCGCCTGAAGTACAGGTGGCTATCTTGACCCATCGCATCAGCTACCTGACAGAACACCTCAAGCTTCACAAAAAAGATCACCATTCAAGAAGGGGGCTGCTGATTCTGGTGGGCCGGCGCAGAAGCCTTCTGGATTATGTCAAGAAAAAAGATATCAACAGATACCGGTCTTTGATTGACAGGCTGGGACTCAGAAGATAAAAATGAAACACAGCCGGTTTTTGACGGCAGGCATGTCAAAAACCGGCTTTTTACAAACAACCGGGCGGCGATTCTTGGGAATGCTTTTAAATAAGTTCGCATCTGTATCATCCAGCATTGTGCTGGATGATACAGATGCGGGTTTATTATTTTGCGTGTTCTGCAAGGATTCTCCGCCTTTTTACCCTAAGGAGAAATTATGGAAAAAATTGTAACAGCCCAGATCGGTGGAAGAGAATTTTCCATCAGTACCGGCAAAATCGCCAAACAGGCCCCCGGCGCTGTTGTGGTCCAGCTCGGTGAAACCGTTGTCCTGGTCACTGCGGTGGCATCCAAAACCCCCAAAGAAGAGATCAGTTTTCTGCCCCTTACCGTGGAATACCAGGAGCGCATTTATGCAGCCGGACGGATTCCGGGCAACTATTTCCGGCGGGAGATCGGCCGGCCCTCTGAAGATGAAACTTTGCGGGCCAGGCTGATTGACCGGCCCATCCGGCCTTTGTTCAAAGATGACTACAACCACGAAACCCAGGTCATGGCCACGGTGTTGTCCACCGACAAAATGTGTGATCCCGGCATTCTGGCCATTGTGGGGGCATCTGCCGCCCTGGAGATATCTGATATCCCCTTTGACGGCCCCATCGCCGGTATCAAGGTCGGCCGCATAAACGGTGAGTTTGTAGCCAATCCCAGCCTGGAACAGATGGAAGAAAGCGACATTGAACTGACCGTGGCAGGCTCTAGAACCGGTGTGGTCATGGTGGAAGGCGGCGCCAATATCATTTCGGAACAGGATATGCTGGATGCCATCTTTTTTGGCCATGCAGCCATGCAGCCCATCATTGACATGCAGATGGAACTCAAAAACAGCGTGGGAAAAGAAAAACATGCATTTGTCCCCCCGGCCCGTGATCCTGAACTGGCACAAAAAATAGCATCCTTTGCCGGAGAAGGTATCAAAGAGCGGGTGCAGATCAAGACCAAAATAGAACGCCAGGTCGCTCTGAGCAGTTTTAAAGAAGAGGTGGTGGCCCATTTTAGCAATGACTATCCAGATCATGTCAAGGAGATCAAGGAAGGTTTCAGCAAGGCTGTCAAGGAAGTCAGCCGGGATATAACGCTTACCCAAAATCACCGCATCGACGGCAGGGCCTTTGATGAAATCCGGGATATTACCTGTGAAGTGGGCATGCTGCGGCGCCCCCACGGCAGTGCCCTGTTTACCAGGGGAGAAACCCAGGTGCTCGGGGTCATGACCCTGGGATCAGGCCCGGATGAGCAGCGGGTGGAGACTTTGGCTGGCAATGAAACCAGAAGCTTCATGCTTCATTACAACTTCCCTCCCTATTCCGTGGGAGAGGTCAAACGGGCAGGCGGCCCCAGCCGCCGGGATATCGGCCACGGCAACCTGGCCACCCGTGCCATTGAGAGGATCCTGCCTGATCCTGAAGATTTTGAATACACCATCCGCCTGGTGGGCGAGGTCATGGAATCCAACGGATCTTCCTCCATGGGTACCGTGTGTGCCGGCTGTCTGGCGATGATGGACGGCGGGGTTCCCATCAAGGCGCCTGTTTCCGGTATTGCCATGGGCCTGATAAAAGGCGGGGACAAAACCGTCATCCTCTCGGATATTCTGGGAGACGAAGACCATTTCGGTGATATGGATTTCAAGGTGGCCGGGCCCAAAGAGGGCATCACCGCCCTGCAGATGGATATAAAAATCAAGGAATTATCCAAAGATATCATGGAAAAAGCCTTGATCCAGGCCAGGGCCGGACGGCTGCATATCCTGGAAAAAATGCTGGAAACCATCGGCAAATCCCGGGATGACATATCCCCCCATGCCCCCAAAATTTTGAGTATCATGATCAATCCGGACAAAATCAGGGATATCATCGGTCCTGGCGGCAAAATCATCCGGGCACTCCAGGCGGACACCAACACGGTCATTCAAGTGGATGACTCCGGCCTTGTGAAAATTGCAGGAGAAAACCAGGAAGAGGCACAACGGGCAATGGACATGGTCTCTGATATTGCCCTGGATCCCGAAATTGGTACCATCTACGAAGGCAAGGTGGTGAAAATAACCGATTTTGGCGCATTTGTGAACATCAAGTCCGGCACCGACGGCCTGGTGCATATTTCCGAACTGGCTGACTACCGGGTGAAAAAAGTGACCGATGTGGTCAAAGAAGGTGATGTTATTTCCGTAAAAGTGCTGGATATTACCCGGGACGGAAAAATCAAGCTGAGCTACAAAGCAGCAAAAGCGGATGAAAAAGAATAATTCTTTTTGTATCTGTTCCCTTGCTTCCGGCAGCAAAGGGAATGCAGTGCTGGTTTCTACTCCAAAAACAGCCATTCTTGTGGATGCCGGACTGTCCGGAAAAGAAATCCAGCGGCGGATGGCTGCTGTGGGGGAAACCCCGGAGCGCCTGTCCGCCATCATCATCACCCATGAACACAGAGACCATATTCAGGGAGCCGGGGTATTGGGCCGTCGGTTCAATATCCCGGTCTACATGACAAAGGCCACTTACCAGGCCTGTGCAAAGGTTGTCGGTAAAATTCCCGATGTAAGGTGGTTTGGCTGTGGTGAAAGTTTTGCGGTCAATAATTGTAACACTGCCATAGATGACAAGATTTGCGATGAATCACTATTGACGGTACACCCTTTTTCAACCTCCCATGATGCCTCAGACCCGGCCGGTCTCACCCTGACCTGGCAGGGGTGCAAAATCGGTATTGCTACAGATCTGGGCATTGCCACCAACCTTGTGAAAGACCATCTGCGCGATTGCAGTGTGCTCTACCTTGAATCCAACCATGACCCGGATATGCTCATCAACGGGTCCTATCCCTGGCATCTGAAACAGCGCATCAAATCCCGCACCGGACACCTGTCCAATGCAGATGCAGGAATACTTTTGTCCCAGCTGGCCCACAAAAATCTGAAACATGTGATTCTGGCCCATTTGAGTGAAGAGAACAACCGTCCTGAACATGCCTTGTCTGAAGCGGGCAGATGCCTGAACGGTTCTTCGGCTGTAGTGTCCGTAGCCGGCCCTGACCGGCCGGGAGAAATTATCCGCATTTCCGCTGACATATCTGTATAGAAAACCAACGTAACAGACATCGACAGGTCACCAGAACACTCTGATAAATTAATGCTTTTATTCAGGCGCTAAATTTTTTATACTGGCATTATATGTGACCGCGGAATTCGTGCACATTAATCTGATCCAAAAGGAAATCCTGTCATGAACGCCATTATCGATGCCCTGCATTTCCGGCATGCCTGTAAAAAGTTTGATCCGGATAAAAAAATTGCCCCCAGAGACCTGGATACCATCCTTGAGGCAGCAAGGCTGTCTCCCTTTTCATTCGGTATGGAGGCCTGGAAATTTTTAGTGCTCCACTCTGATGCTATCCGGGAAAAACTGCGGCCGGCCTGCTGGGACCAGGCCCAGGTGACCGACAGCAGCCATGTGGTCGTGATCCTTGCCAGACCGGATCTGGTCACTCCCGGCAACCCTTACGTGGATAAAAGTTTTGCCGGGCGGGGATTGCCGGAAGATGCAACAAAAGCCTATATTGAAAAATACAAATGGTATATGGAAACCGAGGTCTATCCCCGGATGAACCTGTATGCCTGGTGCTGTAAACAGTGCTATATTGCCCTGGCCAATATCATGACCACAGCAGCGTCTCTGGGGATCGACTCCTGCCCCATGGAAGGATTTGAAAAAGACCGGGTGGAGGCGGTTCTGGGTATAGATACCAAAGAATTTGAGGTGGCGGTGCTGGTGGCCCTGGGGTACCGGGCAGGTGACCAGCCCCCCCGGCGGCGCCATTCAAAAGAGATGCTGGTGGAAATCCGTTGACAGGCTAAAACCGGGCTGGCTGCATGCAGCAGCCGGTTCCGGACCGACCGGGCAGAAAGGAGGCAGACATGTCCCAGGCCAGAATCCTGGTGGTGGATGATGAACTGGTGATCCGTGAATCCCTTGCCGGCTGGCTTAAGCGGGACGGATTTTTCGTGGACACCGTGCCCAGCGGCGAAGATGCCCTTGCACTGCTCAAAAAACAGGGGTTTGATATCATGCTGCTGGATATCCAGCTGGACGGCATCAGCGGCATGGAGGTGCTGTCCCATGTCAAAGAACATTATCCGGACATCGATGTGATCATGATCACGGCCTACGGCTCCATCCCTTCTGCGGTGCAGGCCATGAAATCCCACGCCCATGATTATCTGCTCAAGCCTTTTGATCCTGACGAACTGGGCGTGATGATCCAGAAGCTGCTGGAACACCGCAAAAAGGCGAAAGAGCATGCGTTTTTAAAGGATGCGTTTGAAGAGCAGACCCGGTTTGAAAGCATGATCGGCCAGTCGCCTGCCATGCAGGAAATTTTCAAGCTGATCCAGGATATCGCGGACACACAAAGCACTGTGCTCATCACAGGGGAAACCGGATCAGGCAAGGGCCTGGCCGCCAAAGCCATCCATTCTTCCAGCCGGGTGTCTGAAGGGCCTTTTGTGGCGGTCAACTGCGGGGCTATCCCTAAACATATCATGGAAAGCGAGCTGTTCGGACACCAGAAAGGCGCGTTTACCGATGCCAGGGAAACAAAAAAAGGCCGACTGGAGATGGCAGGCGGCGGCACCCTGTTTCTGGATGAGATCGGTGAGATCTCCATGCGCATGCAGATCGACCTGCTTCAGGTACTTGAGGACAGGGTGTTTTACCGGGTGGGGGGCACCCAGCCCATTACCGCGGATTTCAGGGTCATTGCCGCCACCAACTCAGATCTGCAAAAAGCCATTGCCCACCGCAGTTTCAGAGAGGATCTGTTTTACCGGCTCAATGTTATCTCTTTGACCATGCCGCCCCTGCGGGAACGCAAGGAGGATATCCCGCTGCTGGCCGAGCATTTTTTAGAAAAATTCACCCGGGAAGTGAACCGGGGCGTGGAAAGGTTCAGCAGAGATGCCATGGATGAACTCATGCTCTATCACTGGCCGGGCAATGTCAGGGAATTGTCCAATGCCATTGAACGGGCCGTGGTGGTGTGCAAAACCACCACCATCACCCCCCAGGACCTGCCCATCTGCGGGACCCCGGACCATCCTGCCCACCCTGCCGGGGTGTCGTTGCATGATGTGGAAAAAGAGCATATCCACACCACCCTGACCCGTACCGGCTGGCATATATCCAAGGCTGCCGGCATTCTGGGCATAGACCGCTCCACCCTCTACAACAAGATCAAACGGTATGATCTGAAGCCGGAGTAAAAGGCTGTGTATCCATGAAACCGCCCGGTCTGATTCTGGTGTCCCCTGTGGGCGATATTGCCGATGATATCAGTGGGGCGGTGGCAGACAAAGTTGCAGAGGTGTTTAAAGCCGAGGTCCGGATTACCCCGCTTTTGCCGGACATTGCTTTTGCCTATGATGTGGACCGGAACCAGTATTGGTCCACCCGGGTGCTGGAAGAACTGGAAAAAAACGCCCCTGAGCACTGCCTCAAGGTGGTGGCCATTACCAAAAAAGATCTGTTCATCCCCATTTTAACCCATGTGTATGGCGAGGCCCAGCTGGGAGGCAAGGCCGCCGTTGTTTCCATCACCCGGCTGAACACCGGCCTGGACGCCGTGGGTACGGCCGGGTTCATGGACCGGATTGTCAAAGAAGCAATCCATGAGCTGGGCCATACCTTTGATCTGCGCCATTGTGACGACCCGCTGTGCATCATGCATTACTGCCGCAAAATTGCAGATGTGGACCGGAAAATGAACCGGTTTTGCCGTTACTGCAGCATTTATTTGTCCGACAGCATCAAGGCCCTGGAGAAATAAAGGTTTTTATCAGCCGATCCTTGTGTGCTTCCGGGACATTGCCCAGAATATCTCTGACCAGAGAACCGCCGTCAGCCGCTTTCAATTGCGTGGCATCTTCCAGAAATGCATGCAGCTTTTCAACCTGGCCGGCCATGAACTGCCGGCTGTCTGCCATGAACAAAAGCTTTTTGAGATTCTGCTTGATATCCGGGCAGTGCACCAGGTAAATCCACCCGTCAGTATACGGGGCGGTTGTCACCAGGCCCGGATTCTTTTTTACTTCCGGGTTGACCTGGGTAATGATGCCGGAAACCGCAGAGATAAATGGTATGGGATATCTGTTGCGAAACAGGGTGAACCCGGTCTGTCCCTGTGCCACTTGTTTGCCCATCAGGGGGGTAGCAACGTTGTCAATCTTTCCCACAAGCCGGGAGGCAAAATCATCGATCCCCATGCGCACAAATCCCTGGTCTTCGATCTTCACCCAGGTGTGTCCGGCAGACAGATAATACCCTGCCGGCAGAACCACCCCGCTGACGGTTTCAAAATCCATGGGCTGCATCATGGCATGCACTTTGAAATGGTCATAAAAATACTGGTCAAATTCACAGTCAATGCAGTGATACGCTTTAGGGCAGGCCTTAAAGGAAATTTTTCCCTTCATGTGGTGGATACAGGGGCGTTTGGCCAGCGGCATTTTTTTGAGCCGGTCCTGCCAGAACATAAGAGAGCTTTTTTTCCCGAAAGGAATTTTTCCCTGATCCAGAAGGTGCTGGTTTTGTCTGCACACCCGGTTCAAGGCCCGGTCAAACCGGCACCCGGTACAGGAAAAATCCGTGGGGCAATATTTTTTTGGGACCACCCCCGCCTGCATCCACAGGCACTGGGGGGCGGTTCGCTGTGTGGTTTGAAGCTGTTCCATGGGATTTCTCCTCAAGCAAAAAAAAATTACAGAAAGGTCCGGGTCAGCCGGTCCCATCCCAGGGCCGGCAGGCCGCCGAATACATCTCTTTGCAGCACACCGCCGTCAGCGGCCAGGGGGCCTGTGATCTTTTCAATCATTTTTTCTAGGGTGGTGATGTCATTGTCCAGCCAGGCGGTGCTGGTTTCATCATCCATCAGGTCCTTTACCGCGCCTTTGATATCTGCATTGTGCACCGTGAACAGCCAGCCATCCCCGTAAGGGTGATCCTGGGAGATATCAGGCCGGGATCTTACGGTTTCATTGACCCGGGTGATTACTCCGTTCACCGGAGAGCGGACATCTGCCTGGTTGTGTTTGCGGCGGATACCCCATCCGGTACTGGCCTGATTCAATTCCTGGCCCACCAGGGGCAAGTCAAACCCGTCCGGGCCCCCCAGCACCTTGAAGGAAAAATCATCCATGCCCACCCGGATGACACCGCCGCTGTCAATGGCGGCCCAGGTATGGCCTGAATGGAAATAATACCCGCCAGCCAGGTCAAACCCCTTGACCTGTGTGTTTCTGACGGGTTCATGGCCCCGGGCGGGTGTCAACGCATCCTCAAATACCTGGTCAAACGCGCACCGGTCGCAGTTGTAGTTCATGGGACAGGTGCGCATGTCAGCCCGGCCGGTCATGGCATGACGGCAGATGCGCCGGCTGCCCGGCTGCCGCCGCATGGCTTCCTGCCAGGTGAGGTGTTTGCCGGAAGCTGCAGCCTTTCCCATGGCAGCATCATATTTACACCCGGTGCAATCATAATAATGGGTGCAGTTTTTTCTGGCCGTCACCCCGGCCTGCATCCAGATACAGGGACGCGGGGAGCTGTTGTTGCCGATTTCCCAGACAGGGCTGGTTTTTGAAACATCTTTTTTCAAAACAGAGCTTGTGGCTGTGGTCATCATGGTGTGCCTCCTTTGTGTTGGTTAAAAAAATTTTCTTTCAAGTCGTTACCGGATATAAGAGCAAAAACAATACCAAAGTCTGGACCGGGGACAAAAAAACCTGAACACCCGTGATTTCATGCGGGTCTTTCGATATCATTTTCAAATCCAGGCAAAAATACCAGGAGGCAGGGAATGACGGATTTTTCAGCATATTCCAGCAGGAATGAAGGTAAAAAGGGGGCATCGGTTTGCGGTCAGGGGGTTTTACAGATTGTTGGATTTTACGACACCGTTGTGGGAATTTGCAGCAATTTGTCCTGGAATTTTTCCTGGTTTGCGCAACTGCTTCCTGAAGGCCGCCCCTGTGGATATCCTGTGCCCGTCCCGAGATCCGGATGGCCTGTTGCCGAAGGGCATGGCATGCAGAATGCACGCAATATGTGTTCTCAATGCTGTGCAGATTTTTCGAACCTGGCCATCCAGCTCTGACGGTCCGTTCACAGGATATCCACAGGGCTTGGCTGCCGTAACAATTTGGCCTTCCCTGTGGTTTTCCTGCATACGGATGACTTTTGGGGGGATGCCGGGCGTTGCGGCAGGGTAATCGCATGTAGAAGCAGTGTCACATATATTGACATAGCTCCCTGAGGGTAGCGGTGTGACAGGATCGTCAGATGACAATCTCGGGCCGGTCACACGGCACTCTCATGGGGCGGGCATACGCAGCTGAACAGGATGTTGTTACATGCGATGCCCCTAAGCATTGCACAACTTACGCTTGTGTTTTTGGCCGAGCCTGTGATAGAAAAAAAGTATATTTTCCATTTGTTGAAAAATGTGCAAGGGGGGTTTTATGGCCGGTGTTCCCCAGAATGAATTTGCGACAATCCTCAACGGGATCAGGGACTTTATTCTCATTATTTCTCCGGACCAGAAAATCCTGGAGGTCAATGAAGCGTTTTTAAAGCACATGCAGTATCGCCGGGAGGATGTGATCGGTAAAAAATGCTATGAAGTGTTCCAGCGCATCACCCGGAAAAGCTCCAACTGCCATGAACGCTGCCCCCTGGATCAGGTGGTCAAAAAAAGGCGCCACTGCCAGGTGGAGCTTTCCCGGGTGGACCAGAAAGGCAAAACCTGGTACACGGAACTGACCATTTTCCCCATCTGGGAAAAAAAAGGCAAAATTTTAAAATTTATCGAAATCAGCAGAGACATCACCAAACGCAAGTCCGATGAAAAAAAGACCAGAGAACACCTCCAGAAAATGGTGGAGGAACGCACCCGGCAGTTGAAAGAATCCCATGAACAGCTTTTGCACCAGGACAAGATGGCATCTCTGGGAAAATTATCCTCTTCCGTGGTCCATGAAATCAATAACCCGGTGGCCGGCATACTCAATCTGGTGCTGCTCAGCAAGCGGATATTAAAAGAAGACAGCATCACGGAATCGGAACTGGGTGTTTTTCAGCAATACCTGGATCTCATGGAGACCGAAACCCGCCGGGTCACCCGCATCATCGGCAATTTGCTGGCCTTTGCCCGGCAGTCTAAAATCGAGGTCACCCGGTTTGACGTCAACGAACTCATCGAACAGACCTTGATGCTCAACGCGAACCTGCTGCGCCTCAACAAGATCCGGATCATCGAGGATCTGGAAAGAAACCTGCCCCTGATCAGGGGATCAGAAGACCAGATCCAGCAGGTGGTCATGAACCTGATCTCCAATGCCGTGGAGAGCATGGCCCAGGCCCAAAGAAAACGGCTGACCCTGAAAACCTGCAGCACCCCGGACAAGAATGCCGTGAAAATGCAGATCACGGATACCGGCGCCGGCATACCCACTGCATATATTTCCAAAATATTTGAGCCGTTTTTCACCACCAAGAAGAAAGGCAAGGGCGTGGGCCTGGGGCTGTCCGTGGTCTACGGTATCATAGAGGAACACGGTGGAAAAATGTATGTGGATTCAACCGAAGGCCAGGGCACCTGTTTTACCATTACCCTTCATACCGCTGGCCCGTCCTGAAGCGTCCATCTCACAGGGTTTCTTTTTCCAGCAGATGAAAATACTCCCCTTTGGCCTTCACCAGTTCCTGGTGGCTGCCCTGTTCCCGGATCCGGCCATCCCTGAGCAGCAGGATATGGCCGCAGTGCCGGATGGTGGACAGGCGGTGGGCGATGATAATGGACAGCCGGCCGTGCATGAGCCGGTTCATGGCCTCGTGCACCGCCTGTTCCGAGCCGGAATCCATGTAAGAGGTGGCCTCGTCGAAAATGATCAGGTCCGGATCGCAGGCAAAGGCCCTGGCGATACACACCAGCTGTTTTTCCCCGGCAGACAGGGGCCGTCCGCCCTCTTTTAACAGGGTATCGGGTCCCTTGAATCTGTCATACAGAAAATGGCAGTTGGCCTGTTCCAGCACTTTTTTCAGGGCAGGGCCGCCCAGGGGTTTTTCCGGCGGGCAGATATTGTTTCTGATACTGCCGGAAAAAAGGATGGGGTCCTGCATGACCAGGGCGGTTTTTTTCCGGATATCCATGATGTTGATGGCATCCATGGCCTGGTTGTTGATCAGGATGCGGCCGGCATCCGGCCGGTAGAACCCGGTGATCAGGTTGATGATGGACGTTTTGCCGGAACCTGTCTGGCCCACGATGCCGATGGATTCTCCTTTTTGAAGGTCAAAGCAGATCTCCTTCAGCACAGGTGTCTCACCATCATAGGAAAAATCCACATGGTCAAAGGCCAGGCGGTCAATGGTATCAAGCCGGGTTCTTTTTCTGGTGATGCGCTGAAGGTCCCGGGGTTTTTCCAGCACCGTGATGATGCGTTCGGCCGATGCAAGGGCGTTCTGGAGCAGGTTGAATTTTTCCGACAGCTCCCGCAGGGGCCTGAAAAACAGTTTCATATAGGTGAGAAACGCCACCAGCTCGCCGATGGTCATCTGATGGGACATCACCTTGAAACTGCCGGCCCACAAGATGATGGCCGTGCTGATGGTGCCAAAGAATCCGATAAAAGGCATGAAAATCGCAAAGATTTTAATCTGGAACATGGCTGCGGTAAAGTGGGCTTCATTGAGCTTTCTGAACCGGTTGACAAAGGTATCTTTGCTGCCGGTGGTCTGGATGATCCGGATGCCGGAAATCCCTTCGGAAAAGCTGTGGTTGATTTCCCCGATTTTCTGGCGGATGGTGCGGAAAACATTGCGCACCCGCCTGGAAAAACCGGTCACGCTCATCAGGATCACCGGCACCAGTAAAAACAGGTAAAATGCCAGACCGGGATTGAGCATGGCCAGCATCACAAAAATGGCTGCCATGAGCACCAGGTCCTTGAAAATGAATACCAGCACACTGGTGAACATCTCATTCATGTTTTCAATATCCCCGGCCACCCTGGCCACCAGGCGGCCGGAGGCGTTTTTGTCATAATAGGCCACAGGCAGCCCGGTCATGTGGGAAAACAGGGCGCACCGCAGATGTAGAATAATTTTCTGGCCGCTGTATTCCATGAACAGGGTCTGGCAGAAGTCGATCACAAAGGCTGCCACGATCACCAGGCTGAAAAACACGGCAAATCCCTTGAATTCCGTCATGTGAAATCCTAAAAAAGTAGCGCTGCCTCCGCCTTCTGATCCAAGGATAAACCCGTCCAGGCCCTTTTGAATGAGCAAAGGAATGGACAGCTCAAAGAAGATGCCGGCAAATACCAGCAGGGTGGAGCAGACAAGCATCCAGACATAGGGCCGGATATAGGGCCACAATGCTTTTGCCAGCACCAGGTCTGCCAGGTGGATCTCTTTTTCTTCAAGTTTCATTGGTTTCCTCAAACTGCTGGACCGCAAATGCATTCCGGTAATACCGGCTGGTGATGAGCAGATCAGCATGGGATCCTTTGGCCTGGATCCGGCCATTTTCAAGGATATAAATCCTGTCACAGGCAGCCAGTGCAGACAGCCTGTGGGAGATGATGAAGCAGGTGCTGCCCTGTGTCAGGTGAAAGATGCCGTCAATGACCCTGCGGGCGGTGCGGGTGTCCAGCTGGCTCACCGGGTCATCCAGGATCAGCACAGGTTTTTCTTCCACCAGTGCCCTGGCCAGAGACAGCCGCTGCTTCTGGCCCCCGGAAAGGGTGACACCCCGTTCCCCCACCAGGGTATCCAGGCCTCCGGGCATGGCAGCAATGGTGTCGGTCAGATCACAGGTCTGGATCACCCGGTCCAGGTTTCGGGCATCCAGGTGCCGCCCCATGAGGATATTGTCTTTGATGGTGGTGGAAAACAAAAACGGTTCCTGGGGCATCAGGGCGATGCAGGACCGCAGCGCATCCGGGTCCAGGCCGGTAGTGGGGATGTTGTCCAGAAGGATTTCACCCCTGGTGGGATCATACAGCCGCAGGAGCAGATACATCAGGGTGGTTTTGCCGGTGCCGGGGGGACCGGTGATTCCTACCCGTGTGCCTGCGGGAATGTCCAGGTTGATATCCGACAGCACCGGAGCGCTGTCATCATAGGAAAATCCGGTGTGTGAAAACCGGATACGCCGGTTTAACCGGGGTATTGGCACCGGTTTGTCCGGGCAGGTGATCCGGGGCTGTGATTCCAGCAGGGTGTTGATCCGGCGCAGAGATGAGAGGCCCCGCTGGAACAGGTTGGTCATCCAGCCGATGGCAATGACCGGCCAGGCCAGCAGACCCAGGTACTGGAGAAACGCCACCAGCTCTCCCGGGCTCAGAGAATTTTGGATCACCAGGGTCCCGCCGTAAATCAGGATCACCAGAGAAGAGATATTGAAAAAAAAGCCCAGCAGTGGCCGGAGCAGCGCCGTCACCACGGCCCGCTTCAGGTTTTTTTTATAGTAATCTGTCGCCGCATGGTTCACACGCTCTGATACCAGGGGTTCAAAATTAAACACCTTGATGATCCGGATGCCGAAAAAGCTTTCCCTGACCATTTCGGTGAGCTGTGAAAAAGATTCCTGGGCTGTGGTGTGAAAATCATGCATTTTTTTGCCCAGGTACCGGGTAAAGAAAATCAGGGCCGGCATGGGGATCATGGCCATGGCTGTGAGTTTCGGGTGGGTCCAGATCATGATGGCCAAGATGGCGCCCCCCAGCAGCAGGGTGTCCACCAGCACGATGATGCCGAACCCGAAGGCCATGCGCACATGGTTGATGTCCGAGGTGGCATGGGCCATGATATCCCCTGTTTTCACCCGGTCATAAAAAGCAGGGTCCAGCGTCATGGCATGGGCGAACAACTGGTTCCGGATTCCTTTTTCCAGGTTTCTGGCACTGCCCATGAGCAGTATGCGCCACGCATAGCGCAGCACCGTCATGACCACGCCCAGGCCCACAATGACCACGCACTGCCGTACCAGCATGGCCCGGTCCAGGCTGTCTGATGCCAGGACATCCACGGCGGATTTGACAATTTGTGGCACAATGAGCTGGGCCCCATCCACAATGATCATGCACACCATGCCCAGCAGAATCTGGACCTTGAATTGTCTGAAATAGGGAAGGATCAGTTTCAACTGGTTCCCCCGGGGAACGGCCGGACAGCCGCATCTGTTTGGATTTGAAAAAGCATGGTAAAATAATAGGCCATTTTTATTTTGTTTTCAATAGCCGAAGCTTCCGGGTTTTTTTGTCGGCAGCAGGCGCAAGACCAGTCATGGAAAACATGAACATTTGGTGTCATTGGGTTTATACCAGAAAACAATAGTTTGACAATCAAATCAAATGTCTTTATAGTTTGATAATCAAATTATTTTTGTAAGGAAGCGCTATGAACTGTCACCAATTGGAAGAACTCAGCGAAGCCATGATCCAGTTTTATGAAAAAATGTCTTCATGGGAGCATGGTGTTGCCAAAAACCGGGGCCTGTCTCCCCGGCAGAACCATACCATAGAGATCGTGGGGCATGCCGGGTCCATCCGGATGAAACCTTTGGCTGAAAAGCTGAGCATCACCACAGGGACACTCACCGTCATGATCGACCGTCTTGAAAAATCAGGCTATGTCTACCGCCGGAAAGACCCGCAGGACAAACGCGCCTTTAATATCGTTTTGACCAGGAAAGGTCTCAAGATCCACAAGGAACACCATTGCTTTCACCTGAAGCTGGCCCAGGATATCATCAGCCGCCTTGATCCGGCCCAGGCGGAATGTTTTGCCCAAACCCTGATGAAAATCAATGAAAGTTTATAACCGTGAAAACACATAACTGCAGTACCCAAAAATTGACCCCTGATTCCCGGAAAAATGAAACCGTTACCCTGATCGTCGTTATCATAACCCTGATCACCATGGCAGTAGAAATCATTGCCGGCCTTATCAGCGGCTCCATGGCGCTTCTGTCCGACGGTATTCACATGGGCACGCATGCCGTGGCCCTGTTTATCACCCTTGTCGCATATATATTTGCCAGAAAACAGATGGACAACCCGTCCTTTTGTTTCGGTACCGGAAAAGTTGGTGTGCTCGGAGGATACACCAATGCCATTCTCCTTTTGATTGCAGCGGCCGCCATGGCTTTTGAATCCATTGAACGGCTGTTCAATCCGGTGCACATCATGTTCGACCAGGCCATTGTCGTTGCCGTTATCGGCCTTATCGTCAATATTGTTTCAGCAATAATCCTGGGCCGCGGGGGTCCGGACCACAGCCATGATCACGACCAGTCCCGCTTACACGATCATAATTCAGACCACACCCATCATCACCACAGCCATGAGGACCACAACCTCAAGGCAGCCTACCTCCATGTAATTACAGATGCCCTGACCAGTGTTCTGGCCATCTTTGCCCTGCTGGTGGCCAAATATTTCGGACTGGCCTGGGCAGATCCCCTGGTCGGGATCCTGGGGGCCATTGTTGTGGCAAGATGGGCCATCGGTCTTCTGAAACAGACCAGCAGCCTGCTTTTGGACAAATCAGACACGTTAGAGACGGTCACCCGGCTGCGGGAATTGATCGAATCCGACACCACATCCATTGAAGACCTGCATCTCTGGCAGATATCGGAAAACGAACGCTCCCTGATATTAAGCCTGACCACCTCTGATGACAAAGGCCCTTCCTTTTACCACAACCTTGTAAAAAAAGTGGGTAATTTTGAACACATCACCGTTGAAATCCATAAACAGCCCTGAACCGCGGCATCAGGATGACAATGCGTTACCCAAAAAATTCAAGCACATATTTGGCTGCCGTCAGAATCATGATCCCGGTCAGCATCCATTTGATGGCATTGGCCGGGATAAATTTCTGGCACCGGGCACCTAAATACATGCCGGCCATGCCGCCCACACCGAATAAAATTCCCAGCAGCCAGTCAGGGGCCACGGACAGGTGGGGATAAAACGGGGCAATGACCTGGTAAAAAGCGACCCCGGCAATGGAGGTGACAAAGGTCCCCATCAGGGCCGCACCTGCCACGATATATACCGGGAGTCCGAAAAAAGTGACAAAAAAAGGGGCGATGATGGAACCGCCGCCGATGCCGTAAATCCCGCCGACAATGCCCACAATGAAACTGAGAAAAAAGATGCCCGGAAAGGATACCTCATAGGATTCCCCATAAAAGGTGAATCCCAGCCGGCGGAGATTGAACTCGGTCACGGTGGAGGGCCGTGCGGTGGTGCCATTGGAACGCCAGGTTTTCATCAGGGTTTGAAAGCGCTTTTCGCTGTCGCCTTTACCGTTATTTCGGCTGGATTGCTTCAGCATGTCCCGCATCAGTTTAATCCCGATATACAGCAGGACCCCGGCGGCAAACAGCTTGAACAGTCCGGGGTCCGGCAGCCAGGTCACCCGCACAATTGCACCGATGAATACACCGGGCAGCGTACCCAGAATCACGATCCAGGTCAGGGGCCATACCATCCGGCCCTCCTGCCAGTAGCGGTATACCCCGCTGGGAATGGCTACAATATTGAACAGCTGGTTGGTGGCGCTGACCGAAGGATGGGTGTAGCCCAGAACCGACATCTGGAACGGCAGCAGCAAAAAAGCACCGGATATCCCGCCCATGGAGGTGAAAAATGACACCACAAATGCCACCAGCGGCGGTACCCATATAGCCGTTTCTATGCCTGCGGTTGAAAAATACATATCAATTCCTCCGGTAAAAATTTAGATTCATAGTCACGTAAAATAATATATTCGTGATAGTAACAACCATTGACAAGAGACGTCAAGTATTTTATTGAATCGTCTCATAAAATGACTGCAACTCACTGAAAGTATGGAAAACCGATATGGCGGATCAAAAGAAAACATCACTGAATCAGGATTTTTCACCGTCCGGTGGAAAAGACCACAGCCGGATCATCTCCGTTGCCCATACCGGCCCATGCCTGGATACGGCTCAGTTGAATCAGCTGGAACAGTCCTTTCGAAAATGGGCAACCGATTCACCCCGTGCTGATGTGCGCTTTTCCCGCCGCCGCATTCTGATCACCTTTTTTTTGATTCGGTATACCGGTGCAAAGTTAAAGGAAGTGCTGGCGGTCAACCCTTTTACAGACATCGACGCACAGAACCATGCGGTGACCTATGGCCCCAGCGGACCTGAAAACGGTGTGAAACCAAGAACGGTACATCTCTCCGAAGCCCTGTGCAATGAGATCCAGAAACTGATCCGCACGCGGGGATTCAAAGAAAAAGCAGGAAGGATGCCTGACCTGGATCCCGGATTTGTTCGCCGAAAATTTTATGAACGGGCCGCTGCCTGCGGGTTTGCCAAGGAAATGGGCGGCCCGGAAGCCATCCGCAGGGCCAGGGGAATCGAGTTGATGCAGGGCAATCTGCCGTTGCCGGCTGTTCAACAAATTTTAGGTCACACATCGGCCAATCTGACTTCATCTTATGTCACTTTTTCGGAAACAGATATTCAGGCGGTTGCCAAGCGCTTCATGGAAAAGGAATCCGGCCGCAGAACAAGCGCCCGCAATGCTTTTTTCTGTAAAGTCAGAAACATCGTAAAAGGGGATGTTCAGTCTCTGATCGAAATGACCACCCTGGACGGGCACCCCATCATCACCGTTATAACCAATGACAGTGTACATCGGCTTGGCCTGGTTCCCGGTAAATGGGTCACAGCTGAGGTCAAGGCACCCCAGGTGATGCTGCAAAGCGGAGATGTCCCTTGTGCATGCAGTGTGGAAAACTGGTTCAACGGGGTTGTCACCCGGATCACCCGGGGGAAAATCAATACCGAATGTATCGTCACGGTGTCAGATTCCTTGCAGATCTGTGCGGTGATATCCTCGGCAGGCACCTGGATTTCCGGTATAAAGCAAAAAGACCCGGTCCGGGCTTTTTTCACCGCTGTTTCCGTGGTGCTTCATCTGGACTGATAATGATAAAAAAAACCATACCCATAACAAAAACAAAGGGGCCATATAAAAAATGGAAAAACTGCTCTGGGTCATGCTGGGCGGCAGCCTGGGCGCGGCAAGCCGTTACGGCATCAGCCTTTTAACGATCAACCTGTGGGGCACCCGCTTTCCCTGGGGCACGCTGGCCGTCAATCTGGCGGGGTGTTTTCTCATCGGACTTTTGTTCGGGCTGTCGGACCGGGTGCGCCTGCTGACACCGGAGATGCGCCTGTTGCTGATCACCGGTTTTTTAGGGGCGCTGACAACCTTTTCAGCTTTTTCCATGGAAACCATCGCTGCCGGCCAGGCCGGCATGAGATTTCAGGCAATGATGAACATCCTGGTCAACAATCTGGGCGGGCTGGCATTGACTGTTTTTGGACTGTGGATTGGCAGTATGAAATAAGCGGGGAGGATTCTGCGCACCGGGTTTGCATAGCCAGGATCTTTCCCGGGATCTCAATTTCATTGACATAACCTGAGATCAATATTATTTTGTAGTTGAATGCATTGATATGATGTTAAAAGTGAATCAATAACAGGGATCTATGGTGACCACGGTATCTTTTGTTCAATCGATTTCCATCAATTCAGACGATGTTTTCAATAAACTTGAAAACGACCGGGCCAAAGGGCTTTTGGCCGGAAAAGTAGCGACTGCCGGAATATATTATGAGGCAAGCGCTGCACATCCCGGTTACCTTGATCGGGTCAATTCTGTCACTGGAGAAAGACAGACGGGTTTATTCGAACGCGGTGCGTTCAGGGCACTCTGATGGCAGATCCAAGGTAGCTCCTCCAAAAAGGATCCATTCAAACAGATCATTGTGATGAAGGCTGGAAATTACGAAATAAAAGCAGATATACTACCGGAATGGGCAAAGGATTTACTCCCGGCATAAGGCATGGGTATGTCAACAAATAACTTAGGATACCACAATGGATAATGAAGAGATAAAAGTCAAAATCCTGCAGGAGATTGACAAAACCGAAAAACAGGTTGCACAATACAGAGAGAAGAACAAGCCGGTAGCCCCTGATAATGCCATCGGAAGAATTTCCCGAATGGATGCGATCATCAACAAAAGCGTTGGGGAGGCATCATTGACCCAGGCGGAGAACAGATTGAAAAGCCTTAAACGTGCGCTTTCAAACTTGTCATCACCTGATTTCGGAATCTGCATACAATGTGGCAATCCCATCCCGGTCGGCAGAATGCTCATTATGCCGGAAACCCAGCTCTGTGTTCATTGTGCACAATAATTTCAAAAATTGGTTATATCCATCTTTTCCAGTGTGGTTTTCAAATATTCATAAATCATTTCCGGGCTGTCCAGATATTTGCTGGCATCCCATTTACTGGTTGTTATACCCATGTCAAATCCTCCATAATGTGCTTTGCTTTTTTAATGTCCCTGGCCTGGCTGGATTTATCCCAAACGCAGAGCAGAAAAATAATTGTTCCCTGTCTGATGGTGAAATAAATCCGAAAACCCGGTCCAAAGAAAAATCGCAATTCATACAGATTCTCATCCAGGGACCGGTAATCTCCGAGGTTGCCCATCTGGATGCGGTCAAACCATCCGAAAAAGCCAGTGAATTTTAGCAGATCAAATGTATAAAAACGACTTCCAGTCCTTGTGAAATTCCCGGGCTTTGCCACCGGAACAATTTTGTATTGACCGTGTTGAAAAAAGCAAGTATATAATTAGTTGTATAGCTAATTATATAGATATGCCAGTTGGCAAACCAGAGGTAAGATGGATAAGACCCTTTTAAAACTCAAGGCCCTGGCCGATCGAAATCGGTTCAGGATTTTCGGGGCACTGACGCAGTATGAAGAACTGTGTGCCTGCCAGATCACGGAACTGTTACAGGTTTCTGGAGCCACGGTCTCACGGCACTTGGGCATTCTGGTCACGGCCGGGCTGGTAAAGAGCCGGAAAGAATCCCGGTGGGTCTATTTTGCCCTGGATGAGGGCTGTGACGAAATGGACAACATCCTGGACTGGCTGCTTCCCCGGTTGCGCCTGTCGGATCAGATACAGGCGGATCTTGAGGTTCTTGATGGGATCATGGCGGTGTCAAGGGAAGATCTTTGCCGGCAACAGCGGGGAGAGGCCTGCTGCCCGGTGCAAAAAAAGGAGAAAGCAGATGGGTGATCAGAAATTGAAGATATTGTTTCTGTGCACGGGAAATGCCTGCAGAAGCCAGATGGCCGAAGGGTGGACCCGGCATCTCAAAAATGATGTGATCGATGTGTTTTCCGCAGGAGTGGAAACCCACGGCGTGGACCCTAAGGCTGTGGCTGTTATGAAGGAGTCGGGGGTGGATATTTCCGGCCACCGGTCCAAACATGTCAGTGAATTTCAGGACAAAAAAATGGATGTGGTGATTACGGTGTGTGACCAAGCAAAAGAATCCTGCCCCTTTTTTCCTTTGGCCGGTAAAAAGGTCCACCAGGGATTTGCAGATCCCCCGGCCCTGGCAAAAGATTTGGCCCAAAAGGGCGGTGATGAAAACGTCCAGCTGGACTGTTACCGGAAAGTCAGAGATGAGATCCGGGCGTTTGTGGAAAAACTGCCGGACAATGTGTTGTCATAAACCCCAAAAAATAGAACAACCCTGAAAAAGGAGAAGAACTCAACCATGAATTCCCCTGTTGACAATGATCGGAGAATGACCAGTGTGTTTGAGCGGTATCTGACGGTCTGGGTCGGGCTGTGCATCATCGGCGGCATCCTTCTGGGAAAGATCGCCCCCGGGCTGGCCGGAGCCCTGGACGGCATGGCCATCACCGTAAACGGTGCACCCGTGGTGTCCATCCCCATTGCTGTCTGCCTGTTTTTCATGATGTACCCCATCATGGTGAAGATTGATTTCGCCTCGGTCATCCGGGCGGGAAAAAGCGGAAAACCCGTGTTCTGGACCCTGTTCATCAACTGGTGCATCAAGCCCTTTACCATGTATGCCATCTCTGTATTTTTTCTGGGGATTGCATTCAAAGGATTTATCGGCGCTGAAGCCATAGATCTGGTGAAAATTCCCTTCGGCCTGGACCTGGCCGTGGGGGCCACCCATGGAGATGGGGTGGTGGTGCTTCATGAAGGGGTGAAGATGCTGCAGATCCCGCTGTGGCGAAGCTATCTGGCCGGGTGCATCCTGCTGGGCATCGCGCCTTGTACGGCCATGGTTCTGGTGTGGGGATATCTGTCCCGGGGCAATGACGGGTTGACCCTGGTGATGGTGGCCATCAACTCCCTGACCATGCTGGTGCTGTATGGGGTTCTGGGTGGGTTTCTGCTGGGCGTGGGCAAGCTGCCTATCCCCTGGCAGGCCCTGCTGCTGTCTGTAGGTATCTATGTGGCACTGCCCCTGGTGGCCGGCTATTTTTCCAGAGTATGGATTCTCAAGGCCAAAGGCGAAGAATGGTTCAGAGAAAAATTTTTAGGGGTTCTGACCCCGGTGACTATCAGTGCCCTGCTGGTGACCCTGGTACTGCTGTTCAGCTTCAAGGGGGATGTCATCACCACCAATCCCCTGACCATCCTGTGGATTGCCGTTCCTTTGTTTATCCAGACTATCCTGATTTTTGCCATCGGTTATGCCGGGGCCGTGTTCATGAAATTCAACTATGCAGATGCGGCCCCGGCGGCCATGATCGGGGCCTCCAACCATTTTGAGGTGGCCATTGCAACATCTGTCATGCTTTTCGGGCTGTCATCGGGTGCGGCCCTGGCAACCGTGGTGGGGGTGTTGATAGAGGTGCCGGTGATGCTGATGCTGGTGGGATTCTGTAAACGGACCCAGCACTGGTTTTCAGGCTGAAAAGACGAACCAGAAAGGAAAAAAGGAATGACAGGTAAACCTGTTTCTTTGAAAGTGCTGATGCTGGATGCCGCCAGCGGATTCTACCGTCTCAAACGGTATCTGGTGGGGGATTTTTTCGGGCCCGTGGACTTAGGCATTCACATGAGTTTTAAGCACAACAGCCTGACCATCGGCGGCGGCCTCCTGGCCGGTTCCATTTTCCCGGGATCGAACCGGATGATCTTCTGCGGCATATCTCCCTGCTGGCATGGGTTCTATGTGTCATCCATGGGCGGGGCCGCCCTGGTGTTCGACAACCTGGGGATAAATCAGCTGGTGATCCTGGGCAAAGCCGACCGGCCGTCCATCTTGTATCTCAACCGGAATCACGGAGAGGAGATCGATGTGGAACTGGTGCCGGTATCACCCGGCAAGATCTGGGAAAAGGGCCGGGGCGGGGTCTATGGTGTGATGGAGGAGGCCATGAGCAGGTTTTCAGGCCGGTATGAAACCGATCCCAGGGTGCTGGCAACAGGGCCGGCCTCCCGGTACACTGATTTCGGGGCAATCGCTTCGGCCCCGGTCCGCAAGGGAAAGCCGACCCCGGTGGATACCTGGGCCGGCAGGGGCGGGTTCGGCTCCAAGCTTTTCCAGGAACACGGTATTGTCGGGATCATCTACGGCGGCACCTATGTGGATGAGGATTTCCGTGAACGCAATGTGGCGGATCAATGGTTCGAAGACAAATACAAACAGCGCATGGCAGCCAAGGATATCGAGGCCACCACCAAATACCGGTATGACCCCGCGGTTAAGACCGGCGGCACTTTCGGGGTGAACTATGCCACCATGTCCGGCAATATACTGGCATTCAACTACCGCACCCTTTACTGGAGCGACCGTCAGCGCAGAGAATTGCATCAGCGGTTCATTCTCGACCATTACCTGAAACAGTTCAATGAGGAGACGATCCAGAAAAAACAGCAGAAAACCTGCGGCGAACCCTGTGCCGCCGTGTGCAAGAAAATGAACGGCTCCTTTAAAAAAGACTATGAACCTTATCAGGCCATGGGGCCGTTGTGCGGCATCTTTGATCAGCGGGCTGCGGAAAAGCTTGCCGGTCATGCGGACACATTGGGGTTTGACGGCATCGGTGCGGGCGGAATCCTGGCCTGGCTCATGGACTGCCTGGATGAGAAATTGCTGGATCCTGACCAATTAGGCGTGGCCATGAAACCGAAATGGGAATTCCAGGACTTTGATGTGGTTGAAGATTCCATGCACAATGCCGAGCTCGGTATGCTTTTGCTGGATGAAATGGTCCGGCCGGAGGGGAAGATTCCTCTGGAAAAGGGGGCCAGAAAACTGGCCCGGGGCCTGGCCAGGGAAAAAGGCAAACCCGTCATGGACCGGTTTGTTCACAATGCATTTGCCCGCCAGGGCTGGATGGTTCCCAACCAGTACTGGACACCCGGGGTTTTGGCCCCCATGGCCATCATGGGCAAATACTATATGCACTATGGCAATAGTTTCATGGCACCCCGGGCATTGGGCAAAGAAAACGCGCATCGCATGATTCAGGAACTGATGCTGGACAACCTCGGAATATGCCGGTTTCACAGGGCCTGGGCCGAAGACCTGATGCCCGACATCATTGAAAAAATCTACGGGTTGAAAGACCGGTTTCTTACGTCCATAAGCCTGACCGCCGGCCGCATCACCAGCCGGAATGCCTCGGTATTCTGGGAATCGGAACGAAATATCGATATGGTTCACACCTTCTTGAAAAACAAAAAAACGGTGGACAAAATACAGAATCCGGACCTGGACCACTGGCTGGCCCTGTTTGGCAAAGACAAACACCAGGCTGCGTTTGAGTTCTGGTACGAGATGCACAAAGGAACCCATGAAACCCTCAGAGAATTTCCGGTCTGATGATCTTTTATTTTCCCGCCGGTACAAGAGCGTTGATCAGCTGCTTTTCTTCCAGAAGCGGGGCCGGATCGATCAGATGGCGCTTGAGCCAGGATCTGGAAAATTTGCCTTCCAGGGCCAAAGACAGCAGTTCTGAAAAATGAAAGATGGGAATCCGGTTTTCCGGCAGGCACCGGATCTCCAGGTTCAGGTGGCACATGGCACAGGCGGTTACAATACATTCCGCCCCGGTGGCAATGGCGCCCTGCATGATGCGGTTCACCTGTTTTTCCGCAATTTTCGGCCGGCTGACGGACAAAAAGGTGCCGCAGCACCGGGAGATGAACGGCCAGTAGACCGACTCCGCCCCTAAAGCTGCCATGGTTTTTTCGATCAGGCCGTGATGGTTTTTTTCCTTGTTCATATGGGGAGGCCTGGCCAGCATGCAGCCGTAATAGGGGGCGATTTTCAACCCATTGAGCCGGCCACCCAGCTCTTTGAAAATCCCTTCCTTACTCATATCCGCCAAAAGTTCGAAAAAATGCACCAGCTTGAGATCCGGGTTGTAGGGCCGGTTGAACTGCTGTTCACATGTTTCCTGGCGCTCCTTTGAGCCGGCCAGTTCCTTCTGGGCATGCTTGAGCCGCAGAAAACACCCGGGACAGGCGATGAGCATGGGTTTGTCCGGCGGTGCCTGGAACAGGTTGCGGGCTGCAAGGGAAAACGCCAGTTCGGAATTCACGCTGTGGGTGGAGGATGAGCCGCAGCAGTTCCAGTCATCCACCTCGGTGAGGGTGACGCCGAAATGGTCGACAAATGTGTGCAGAGATGCGTTGTTTTCCTTGGCCGTGGTGGCCAGGGAGCATCCGGGAAAATAGCTCAGGTTGGTCTGGGAAACAAGTGTCATGGTATTACCTGTCTGTCTGATTCTGTTTAAAAATGTTGCGGATGCTTTCCCTGTCTCTGACCTTTGAGGGCATCAGGTCCAGCTTGCGCCGGGACATCATTCTAAACCCCAGGTCGATATCGGAAAACAAATCCTTACTGGCCAGTTTATACCGCATCATGATTTCCAGCTTGTGGGTCCGGCCGTACCGGGCAATGGAGTCGATGACCGCATTGTGAAAGGAAAGTATCCCGGGTTCAGCCGCCGGAATTTTTTCCTGAATAGCCATCTGCCGGAGTCCGTCCATGATCGCTGCCACATCCACCCCGTTGGGGCATTCCATGGAGCAGGTATTGCATCCCACGCACAGCCAGATGGTGGAGCAGGACAAAGCTTTTTCCTTGAGCCCGAATTGGATCATCCGGATGATCGCGTTGGGCATGTAATCCATATCTTCGCTGAACGGACATCCCCCGCTGCAGGTCAGGCAGTGCCAGCACCGGCTCAAATGGGAATGGCTCAGATCTTCAACCTGGTCGATAAAGTTTTGGGCGGAATGGTCCAGTTCAATGGGCTGCACAGGCTCACCTGTAATCGTTTCCGTGGGGTAAGTTTGGGTTCTCAATTTTATAGTACCTCAATTAATTTTTTTATACCACATTGTGTCAGTCTACTCTATGCATGATTCAATGGAAAATCAATCATTTTTTTTGCAGGCATTTTTAATTTTATGCGAAAAATCCACCCGCTCTTTTTTTTCCGGTCGTTTCCATGGTATCACCAAGCTTTTGAACCGTTGGTTTTTTTTCATGGCAAAAGCAGTGGCATCTGCCGTGAAACCGTAAATATGGCAATTGCAATAATTCGCTTGGCACAACGATTTGTTTTAGATGGGTCGTTTGGCTTGTGTCTCTTTACCGCAGGTATGATTTCAAGATTTGCGTTTGCACAATGCCGGTATCCAACAATTCAATATTGGAAACTAATGATTCCCGGTTATCTGGTATTCTTTTTGTCTATATTTTGGACGGTGTAGTCCTTTGGTGGCAGCCGGATATCAAACCGCCTACCGACACCCTCACAGCCTTTGTCCTGCAGGTCTTGGTGCAGGACAGGCAGAGGATGCACTCCGGATCATTGGCCGAATCCGTGACACGGACTCCCATGGGGCAGACCTGGTGGCAGGCATTACAATCGTTGCACCGGGCGGCATCAAAAGAAAGCTGAACCAGCCTGATCCTGCTGAACATGGCGTAAAAAGCGCCTAAGGGGCAGGCAACCCGGCAGAACGGCCGGCTTGCAACAACGGACCAAACCGTGAACACCACCAGTATCGCAGCCTTTACCAGGAATATCCAACCCAGCTTTTCCCTGAGGGCCGGCTGCATGATGATCATGGGCAGCCCGGCCTCAAGAGTACCGGCCGGGCAGATGTATGGTGAACAATTTCTGCATGGAGGGCAGTTCCTTCAGGCACGGAGGGCACCAGGTTGCCCAGAAGTTAATAAATACCACCTGCCCTCTAAGCTGCGACAGCTGCCAGGTCTTTCCCGTAGTGTCCTTCAGGGTAAAGTCCGGGGCAGCTTCTCCGACCACGGGACCTGCAGCCTTGTCTCCGCATCCTGTCAGTAAACACAAAGCAATCACCATGGCAGCCGCAATTTTCAGTCTGTTCATCACGCGCGTTCCTCTATAAGGCTTTAAAACCTGCGTTAAACTGTCAGACAATGACAACTTGAACACAGGACACCCCTTGCTGTTTTTCTAGTACTGTGTTTGCAGTTCTTCATTGATCAGGTTCATCAGGTTCTGGCGGCCAAATGGCTCCAGCGGCCTTCCGTTCACGAAAAATCCCGGTGTCTTCCTGACGTTCAGGGTGGCGGCATCTGCCATATCCTGGGAGATGCGCCGGGCAAACTCAGGATCATTCATGTCTGTTTTGAGCCGGGCCATGTCCAGCCCCACAGCCGGGAGGAACTCCCAGACTCTTTCCGGCCGGGGATTGCTGTGGCTGGCCCAATGGGGCTGGGACTTAAACATGGCATCCAGGGTTTCCCAGTATTTCCCCTGTTTTCCTGCAGCCTCGAGAATCTTCACAAAGGTGTCCGCCCCGTCATGAAAAGGAGCATAGCGGATGACAAGTTTTATCCTGCCCGGATGCGCAGCCATCACCTGTTTAACCAGGGGGGAAAAGGCCGCACAGGTTTCGCAGGCCGGATCCATGAACTCCACGAT
>JAABSO010000064.1 GCA_011390335.1 Desulfotignum sp.
CCTATGGGTTGCAGCGGGTGAAACTGAATCACCGTATCCGGCTGAATGAGGATGAGACCGAACTGGAACCGCAAAACCCGAATCCCCGGGGCGCCCACGGCGGTGATGAGGCCCACGACCCCCTGGATGATATTGTCCGCCGCTTTAATGAACGGTGGTTTCAGGGATGGAGCGCCACCCCGGAAGAACAGCGGATCAAATTCATCCACATTGCAGACAGCATCAGGGCACACCCGGATTTTGATCAAAAGTACAAAAACAACCAGGATACCCATAACCGGGTTCTGGCGTTTCAGAAGATATTTGAAGATGTCATGCTCAAAAAACGGCGCAATGAGCTGGAACTATACAAGCTGCTGGCCAGCGATGCTGCCTTCAAATCGGCAATGCAGCAAAGCCTTAGACAAATCGTTGACAGATAGCGTACCCGGATCATGATCACATGTATCCAGTAAAATGAACGTCTACTTTAACACTGCCGGCATCTGTCACACAGAGCCCGGCATGGAGGAAAACAAATGAACCTGCAGAAAATATACACCTCATTGCTCACCGCAGATCTTGCTGCAGCCGAAGAATGGTATACGAAACTGCTCGGTCGTGGACCGGATCACCGGCCGATGGACACGGACATCAAGATATTCCGAATGCACCGCCTTGGCATCCCCCAGGACCGGATTGCAAAACAAATGGGGATAAATCAGGCATCCATCCACAACCATTTATTAAAAATGGCAACATTGCCAAATCTAATAAATGCCGATTTGGTTCGTGGCCCCTGTCGTCCCAGCGCTTCAGTGCCGGAGTCGTTTCTGCCATGCAGAAAAAAGGCATACTGGGCATTACCAGCAGGTATGTGATCATCCTGAATCAACAGGGATTGGAATAATGCAGTTCCCAACAAATACCACACGCAACCGCCAGCTGTACCTGCCCGTTGAAATTCAGAAAATGCTGGAAGGCTCGGGCAGAATCCGGATACAGGAACCGCACCGGCATGCCATGGGAAAAGCGGTATAATGCGGTTTATTCCGGTTCTGGGAATGGTTTTGTTTCTGTGCATGGCCACTGTAACGGTATACACGGATCAACTGGTCATCGGTGATTTTTCCCGACTGGCACCCGGCGACAACCTGCCGGACCCCTGGGAACCCATGACGTTTAAAAATATTGACCGCCAGACCAGCTATGCCCTGATACAAGACAATGGCCGGACCATCATCAGGGCGCACAGTCAAAACAGCGCCTCAGGCCTGATCTACCCGTTGCGGGTGAACCCCGAAGAATATCCTGTGATAAAATGGCGCTGGAAAATCGATCATGTCCTGGAAAAAGGAGATGTTACCGCCAAACAGGGGGATGATTATGCTGCACGCATTTATGTGGCATTTGCCTTTGATACGGACAAGGCCGGATGGTGGGAGCGGACAAGGCACAAAAGTGCTTCGCTTTTTTCCGGCAAAGAGCTGCCCGGTACCGCCTTGAATTATATATGGGCCAACAGGGCGCCTGTTGAAACAATCGTACCCAATCCCTATGCAAAAGAAGCAAAAATGATTGTTTTACAAAGCGGTAACTCAGCCAGCGGGCGCTGGGTTACAGAAGAACGAAACATCCTGAAAGACTACGCAAAAGCTTTTGGACGAAACCCGCCTGAGATCATCGGTATCGGCATCATGACCGATACCGATGATACAGGAGGTAAAACCACCGGATATTACGGCGATATTACCCTTTTGCGCCTGCCTGATTAACCAGAATTAGACATTCTGCAACTACCGAGGAATCCTCGGTAGTTCGTCAGGAAGGTAACCGTCAGGTTCGCAGAAAAATTAAATTTTACAACCTTGATGCCATAATTTCAGTTGGTTACAGGGCCAATTCAAAAAAAGGAACTCGATTCAGAACCTGCTGTATGCTGCAAAAAAAGCCATCGGGCCAAAACAATTGACGGAAGATGAGGCAAGGGATACTGCCCGGCGGGCATATACGGGAAACACACGTCTGGCAGTATTAAGCCCCCTCAGCCTCAGAGTGCTGAGCTGGGTGCAAATCATATAAATAGCCATATTATTATATTGACAAAATACCTTTCTGAACGCATTATACATTTATGAATAAACGATCTGATTTTGAGTGGGATTCCAATAAAGACACGCTTAATCAAGAAAAACATGGTGTTTCTTTTGCCTTGGCGCAGCTTGCATTCCTGGATCATGATCGTGTCATTCTGGAGGACCTTGAGCACAGCGATGATGAAAAACGATTTTACTGCCTTGGCAGGGTCTCTGGAGGGATTATGACAGTGCGGTTTACCTTCAGAAAAAACAGGATCAGAATTATTGGCGCCGGTTATTGGCGGAAAGGTAAAAAAATATATGACAGCCAAAATAAAATACACAGATGAGCCTCTTGGTAAGGTAAAAGTCATTTCCGACTTTCTTCCTCCACCTGAAGAACTTGCCTTGAAAGACGAAACCGTCAAAATCACAATCGCTCTGAGTAAGACGAGCGTTGATTTTTTCAAAAAAGAAGCGAAGAAATATAATACTCAGTATCAAAAAATGATTCGCAGACTTCTGGATGAATATACTGCGCATCAACTGTAGGGAGCCCATAACCAGCAGATCCGCCACATGGCAGCCAAGGACGTGCTGCTGGATGTCCTGGAAAAATTCACCTCCCCGAGATTGTGACCTGCTTTCTTGCCATGGAGATCAAAGAACCGGAACCGGGGGTAATTGGCGTGTGTTCTTCAAATTTGAAGATGGTGATGCCTACATTGTGAACTATGATGATTATCATTGAGAGGTGAGCGTATGGGTTGCAGAACAAACCTCAACTGAATGGCAAAAAGTTAAACCTTTTCCCAAACATATTTTGCACGGGAATTCAACTATTATCAGCGAACGCCTTGTTCGAATCGGCGGGTGTTCGGTGGTTGCGCAACGAAGCCGTAGAGCTGCGACCGGGACTGCGCCTGGCAGGCATCGACGACATCAGCGGGTCCACTCAAAATGGCAGCCCTGAAGCCGAGTTGCTGAAGAGTCTGGTCGGTTCAAATGACGGCGCGGCACTGTTGCTTTCTCACGCGCCCTTGCAGGTGAAGGCCGCCGCCGACGCAGGGTTCGACCTCATGCTTTCGGGCCACACTCACGGGGGTCAGGTGTGGCCGTTCGGTTATCTTGTGCGTTTGCGCTACCCATA
>JAABSO010000065.1 GCA_011390335.1 Desulfotignum sp.
AATAAGATGCCTGATTTTGCTTGATTTTTTCTAGGATATGACGTAAAATGGTTTGCAACAAAATTCGGAGGAAAAATGCTGCAATACGTCATACCCCATGTGCCCAAAACAGCCGTCCCAATCAATGAGAAATTAGCTATGGACAAAGAAAACGGAAAAATTTGCTTCTGTTCCTCAATCGGGCCGGTGTATACCTGTGAAGCTGATGACAAACCAGCATTGAGGTTTGCCCAGGGGATGCTGATCTCATTGAACCTGGCGACAGCCATTGAGCTCTCCAAGGCCCTTGGTATCAATCGTTCCACAGTCACGAGAAATTTCAATATCTATGAAAGCCGGGGTATGTCGGGTTTTGTCAATAATTACACCAGCCATGGGCCATTGAAGCTTACCCGATCCAAACAGTTGACCGTCAAACGGCTTTTAAATGAAGGATCTACGATTGTCGCTGCCGCTCAAAAAGTAGGGGTAACAGAAGGATGTGTTCGTGCTGCGATAAAAAAGGGCCATATTGAAAGACCTGTCACCCCGAAGGAAACGCCGGCTGAATCCGTTCACCTGAAGGGACCGTCAGCCAGATCACAGGAAGATGCCGGGAGCAAATCCGGAGTGGCGGTAAAACGTGAAATGGATCGGGTCATGGCAAGCAAAGGCCTGATCGAGGAAGCCGCACCTGAATTTGCTGCCAATGAAAGCGTCAAATATGCCGGTGTTCTGCTGGCACTGCCGTTTTTGATGGGTCTGAATTATCTGGAAGCCGGTAAAAACGCATATGGTACCCTTAAACGAGGATACTATGGTTTGCAGTCCATCTTCCTGGTGCTGGCATTCATGGCACTGCTGCGGATAAAAAATCCTGAACAGATAAAAACCGGCAACGTGGGTGATCTGGGGATTATACTGGGCCTTGACCGCTGCCCTGAGGTCAAGACAATCAGACGTAAGCTCAATGAACTGGGACTGCAGAACAGATCGCTCCAGTTCATGGAAAATCTGAGCCGGGCATGGATCGAGCAGGATGAGGAGATTACCGGATTTGTCTATATCGACGGTCATGTAAGACCCTACCATGGCAGAAAACACACCCTGCCAAAGACGCATGTGGCAAGACGTCGTCTGTGTATGCCGGCCACAACGGATTTCTGGGTGAACGGGACCGATTGCGACCCGCTGTTTTTTGTGACGGCACCGGCCAATGACAGCCTTTTATCCATGATCGACAATGAGATCATTCCAGGCCTCAAGCAGATGTCCGGCGACAGGAGAGTGACCCTGGTATTCGACCGGGAAGGCTGGTCTCCCAGACAGTTTTCGAAATGGCAAAAAGCCGGTATCGATACCATAACCTACCGAAAAGGCCGGTATGAACCATGGCCCGAAGACTGTTTTGTAGAGGTAGTCAGCCAGGTCCGTGAAAAATCTGTTACTTACAAGCTCAGTGAGCGCAGCATCCGGTTGAAAAAAAATGGATGGTTCCGGGAAGTCAGGAGGCTGTGTGATAACGGACACCAGACCTCGATCATCACAACCCGCCAGGATCTGTCCCTGGAGGAAATCGCCCGGAGGATGTTTTTGCGCTGGAATCAGGAAAACTATTTCAAATACATGCGGGAAGAATATGGCCTTGATCATCTTGTATCCCGGGATGTTGAACCGGCAGATACGGAAAGGCTGGTTCCGAATCCGCAGAAAAAAGCGTTGAAAAAAGAACGGGAGAAAAGACTCAGACAGCTCAAAACCAAAAAAGAGCACTATGCCACCAAAGCAGCGGATAATGATGAAAACCAGTGCCGGACCATGCGGGGGTTCAACATCTCAAACTATGGGCTGAAAACGGAAATCAAGCGGATCGAAAGGCAGATCAAGGCAATAGAAGATCAAATCAGGGAACTGCCTGATAAGATCAAAATCAAAGAGGTGCTGGATAAGGACAAAATTGTCCGGCTTGAAACCGAGAAGAAACGGCTGACCGATGCGATCAAAATGGCCTGCTACCGGGCGGAAACACAATTGTATGAAGCGGTTGGGCATCATGCAGCGTTTGCCAGGAATCTGGATGAGGGACGGTCATTTTTACAGCGGATGTTCCAGCAGCCGGCAGATATCATCCCGAATCATGGTGAAGATCAGTTGGTGGTGAGGTTCCATACCATGTCAACTCAGCGGGAAAACAGCGCCCTGAAAAAAATTTGTGATGTAGTAAATGAGGAAAAATTGAGCTATCCTGGTACCAACCTGAAACTGGTTTTTAAGGCACCATGTGTTGCATTGGAAAATGCGTGATGTCAGGAGATCTGAAATTAGTGTGGGGCGGGTAAAGAATAAATCTTATGAAACCGATAAAATTGCAAATTGCCCGTTCC
>JAABSO010000066.1 GCA_011390335.1 Desulfotignum sp.
TTGGCTTTCAGTCTGGCACCTGCGAGCAGATTGCCGATTCGATTCGACTGCATCTCCTGCCAGAAATCGGTATCTTCGATGGCAATACTCTCTGCATTGTCGGATGTCAGAATACTGATTTCAAATTTTTTACGAATCCATTCGATGAGTTCATCCACATTCTCACCCTGAATGGACAGCTCAATACGGGGCTTTTTCACGAGAGCCAACATAGTACACCTCAATTGCCGGTAGTTTTTTCAATCTGCGGGCGATTTTCTTTTTGACTTTGACCTCAAACGCCATGAGTTATAATATAACTTTATAAAGTAATATTCAAGGTGTCATTTGCAGGCACCCCTTTTCAATCTCCAAAATCCGGGTCCACGTCAGCTGGACAGACCATATCTGTCGCTGTCTGCAACATCTGTCAAAATTGCGGTGGCACTGAGTGTCTTTTCGGTTCAGCCAATTTCCGAGACACTGTCTGGGAAATCTTTGATTCCATATAGGTCAGGTAAAAAAGACGCATGCTCTCCAGATTGTCCACGGAAAATCCCCGGCCAAATCGTTTGCCCAGATCAGAGGAAAAATCAGTCGTAAAATACCGCCAGCCAGACCGTGACCCGGTCCGGATCTGTCCATTTAACCCGGTGTCTGACATGGGCGGGGATGTTGATACAGTCCCCTCTGCCCAAAGTGATTTCTCTGCCGTCTTCAAAAGCGATGATGCCGGATCCCTCCAGCACAACCACCCATTCATGCTCAGACTGGTCATACCACCCCTGTGCCGGCGACGACTGTCCCTTGGAGAGTATCCGCTCTATGCGTATATTGCCGCTTTTGAGCAGATCGTCAAAAAGTTCTTCTTCAAAGGCATCCGGTATGAATGCGAATATGTTTTTCATAATTTTTCTTTGGATGGCCTTATGCCGCATGCAGCAGAAACTCGACTTTAACCGCATCATATGGAAAAACGATACGCCCTTTGTCCGTGCGAGCGAGTATGCCGGCATTCAGCAATGCCGTCACATCGCCGTGAACAGCCTTAACATCACGGCCGGCACGCCGGGCTGCTTCTCGAATTGATACAGGCCCCGCGCCGCAGAGAACCTTGAGTAATTCCCAGCGTTTTGCAGTCAATACCCGCCAGAGCAGCTCTGGAGAAGCAAAGCTTATGCGGGCTGACTTCTCTGATTTTCCTGTGTTCCAGGCCTGTGTAAAATCTGCCATAGCATCGGCAGGTGTTCGAACATCAAGCGTCACTGTTTTCATTATTCCACCTTTCAATATCTTGCTGGAAATCAGCGATCAGCTGTTCCGGTGTCGTGAATATGTAGGCACTTTCTTTTCCTTCAAAATGCCGGTGATCGCCCTTCCCGATTTCATTGTCATAACGCAAAACGCATTCGCCACACACTACATAGGCAAGCCTGTACTTGAAACTGTGTAAAGACCCGGCCAGAGATTTTGAAACACGCCACAACACCAGCTCCGCAAATGCCGATTCAGAATAGATGATACGTGTGCAAATGAGTTTTTCGGCTTTCATGTTAAATTATAAAAACATTCTTCTATGTTGTCAATCACTCCAACATAAATCTTTTTTGATCATGCCGCCGTCTATGGCTTCCCTGATGAAGGCTTTTGCCCCATAGCTGATTGGTTATCGAAATCCTTACTGACCAGCTGGATGGATAATTCACTCAAATGGATCCCTATTTAGCTCAACAGTCACCGGTCTCCTCCGGCGGATGCCAAAGCAAATGTCAGGTGGAATCCCCACGCTCATCCCGGACACGGAGCACCAGATCCCCCTGGTCCAGGTTCTTTGATGGCAGGGGGAAGCGGATGTTGTCATTGCGGGGATAGCGTTTGCCCGTGGCGGGGAGATCGCTGTCAAGCCCAGCCCATAGTGGACTCCACGGCCCTACATCAAATAACGACAATTTTAAAAGCGTCCATCAGGTCATCAAGAGGAAAAATCAGTCGTAAAATACCGCCAGCCAGACCGTGACCCGGTCCGGATCTGTCCATTTAACCCGGTGTCTGACATGGGCGGGGATGTTGATAC
>JAABSO010000007.1 GCA_011390335.1 Desulfotignum sp.
GTGACTGCGTTAATAATTGAGCGTGATTATATCACAGCTCGTCGGAGGGATCAGCCTTCTCATATTATCTGTTTGAGGACATACCTGCCCGCAGTTTTTACCGTTTAGCTGCGCCAAGCCCTACACCATGTCAACCGTGGAGGACGGGTGAGGCTGACAGGCCCCGCCCCCCACGGGTCTATCCCAAAAAAAATCCGGTCTGCCCCAGATTTTATCCGGCAATGAGATGCAAACCTGTGTGGTTCAATCCGTGCCTATAAACTTTGGTTGATCTGTCGGGCTGCAGCCAGGGTCTGGTCAATAATGCGCGGCATCAGGTCGTCTGACATCTCTGCTTTGAACCCGACCACCCACAGGACCGGCAGATGGCCTGCCTTGGGGGAAAGACAGGCCGCCACCGCCCGGACACCGGCAAGGTATTCTTCATCATCCAGGGCATATCCCCTTTTTTTGACTGTTTTCAGCTCTTCCAGATATTTTGCCGGATCCACAATGGTCTGGGAAGTAAACCTGCGCAAAGGGTGGGTTTTTAAATAGGCTGCAGCCTCAGGTGCCGGCATGGCTGACAAAAAGGCCTTTCCCACGGCCCCGGCCAGAAGGGGCAGTGCCGTGCCGATGGGGGAGCTGATCTTGAAATCCTTCCTGGATTCCACAATATCAATAACCGTGACATGGTGGGCATTGCGTATGCCTAAAAATACCGATTCCCCGCATTGTTCCATGAGATTTTCCATGGCAGGCCTGGCGGATTTTACGATATCCACCCGTTCATAGGCTGCCTTGCCCAGTTCCATAAGGGTCAGGCCGATGGTATACCGCTTGGAATCCGGGTTCCGAATAATGGCACCTTGTTCTTCAAGGGCTGCGGTAATGCCGTGGACCGTGCTTTTGCTGATGTCAAGATCCGTTGAAATATCACTGATGCGCAGCCCTTTTTCAGACTGTGCTATGGTCTTGAGAATGTCAAAGGCTTTTTTAACAATAGGGGCCTGGTACCGTTTGGTCATGAATGATTTTTTCCTTTCAGCTTTTCAAGAAGCGCAACCTCAATGGGTTTGCTGGCCTCTCCAAAATACAGGGTCTGGTGGGGGAATGGAATTTCAATGCCGGCATTGTCAAATGCCAGCTTGATCCGGCGCAAATATTCTCTGCCCACCTGCCACTGACGGATAGGTTTTGTTTTGATCCTGCCTTTTATGATTACAGCTGAGTTGTCGAATTTGTCCACCCCGAAAATTTCCGGTTCCTCTAGCATAAAGGGTCCGAGCAATGCATCCTGTTTCATTTCAGAGCCCACCCTGGCCATTATTTCGATCACCTTGTCGGTATTTTCCTTATAGGCAACACCAATATCAAACACATAGGCAGACCAGTCATTGGTCAGATTACTCAATGTGGTGACCGTGCCGTTTGGAAAAACATGCACAACACCACCCAGATCACGTAAGACAATAGTGCGGAAATTGAGCATTTCAACCAGGCCGCCGGTCCCGTTTACAATGGCAACATCCCCCACTCTGATCTGATTTTCAAGAATAAAGAAAAATCCTGAAATAAAGTCACGGACAAGGTTCTGGGCGCCGAAACCCACGGCGAGTCCCACAATACCTGCACTGGCAAGAACCGGACCGATATTCACGCCGATTTCCTTGAGTATGGTGAGAATTATGACCATCCAGAGGACAATCAGTGCAGCCTGCCGCACCAGGCGCGTGATTGTCTCCATCCGTTTTTCAGTTTCAGAAGGTGGTTCCCCTAAAATTTTACTCTGCCTGAGCAGCCTGTTTTCAAGCCGGTGTAACAATTTTTTCAAAACAAATATGGCCACCCAGGCCAGAAGCAGAATAATCAATATCCTGATGCATACGAAAAATATTTCCCAACCAACTTCCTGGATATACTGAGATATAATATTCATATGAACTCCCTTGAATTTTAAATAAAAATTTTTCTGTCAGAGCATGACGATATAAAACTGCAGGAGTTGCATTAAAAACATTGCAGTGCATATTTTTTACTGCACCCTCCTTTCATAAAACCTGCCCTGATTCGGGGCTGATAAGATTTTTATTTTCCCTGATTTGCTTGACGTAAATTATCATAAATGGTTTATTATAACATATTTCCCCTTAACTGAAGCATTCTTTGTTGCAGCCTTGATTTTTTTTAAGATTTTATTCATGGAAACAGCATGTTGGCACGCTTATGGCAAGAGAAACCCCACATGATTATAATTGATAGAGCCAAGGAGACAAAAAATTATGGATAAAGACGTGTTCAGTTTGTGTTTCATGTGTTCGGTCAGGTGTCCCATAAAAGTTGGTGTCAAGGACGGACATGTGGACTGGATCCAGGGAAATCCCCATGTGGCGGGGATAGACGGCCGTTTGTGCCCCAGGGGCTCTGCCGGAAAATCGCTGCTCTATGATGACCAGCGGCTCCAGTCTCCCCTTATCCGGGTGGGGGACAGAGGTTCAGGAAACTGGCGGAAAGCCTCATGGGAAGAGGCCCTTGACTATGTGGGAACCAAACTTAAAGAAATTAAGGACACCCATGGCGGCCATGCCATTGCCCTGGGTGAACGGGCCCAGCTGGCCACCCATGTGAGCAAGACCTTTTTAAAGGCTCTGGGTTCCCCCAACCATTTTACCCATGATGCGCTCTGCAAGGGATCCATGAACACGGCCTGCCGGTCCATGTTCGGGTACACAGACGGGCAGATGGGCATCAATTACGCCAATACAAAACATATTGTGCTTTACGGCAGAAACATTTTTGAATCCATCAATGTCAAAGAGGTGAACACCCTCATGGATGCCCTGGAAAAAGGGGCAAAACTCACCTATATCGATCCCCGGGTGAATGTCACGGCTTCCAAGGCCCACCGGTACTGGATGATCCGGCCGGGCACCGACCTGGCCCTTAACTACGGCCTGATCCACGTCATTTTAAAAGAACGCCTCTATGATGCAGAATTTGTGGACAAATGGGTCCACGGTCTCACCGATCTGCGTGATTTTATCAAGGAATACACCCCGGAATGGGCGGAAACCGAAACCGGGATCCCGGCCGGAGAAATCAAGGCCCTGGCCAGAGAAATAAGCCGGGAAAAACCGGCAGTCATTTTTCATTACGGGTACCGATGCGCCAGCCACCAGAATGAGATCTACATGCGCAGATCCATCCTCATGCTCAATGCTCTGATGGGATCTGTGGAAGCCAAAGGCGGGATTTTCTTTAAAAAAGGCCCGGGAGCAGAAGGTGGCAAGCCTGCCAGAAAACTCACGGAACAGGATTTCCCCAAAATAGAAGTACCGCGTTTTGACAAGGCCGGAACCCCGGATTTTCCTTTGCCTGATCCTGCCCATGGGGTGGCCCAGATCCTGCCCTATGCCATCCTCAACGAAGATCCCTATCCCATAAAGGCATTGATCAACTACCGCCTGGACCCCCTCATGTCCATTGCTGATACCAGCGGTACCAAAAAGGCCCTGGACAAGCTGGATCTTATCGTCACCATTGACATCAATTATTCAGACATTGCCTGGTATTCTGATGTGATTCTGCCTGAATCCACCTATCTGGAGCGCACCGACTGCATCCAGCAGATGAACGGCCTCAAGCCCATGATGTTTTTACGGGAAAAAGCTGTGGAACCCCGGTATGACACCATGGACGGTGCCATCATCCTCAAACGCATCGGAGAGCGGCTGGGTATAGGGGATTATTTTCCCTATGAGACCATGGATGAACTGGTGGACTGGCAGCTGGAAGGCACCGGGTTCACCAGAAAGGATTTTGCGGCGAAAGGATTTGTCAGCTACGGCAAGTCCCAGATATTCTGGGACAGAAACGACATCCCTTTCAAGACCCCGTCCAAAAAGATCGAATTCAAATCATCTTTGCTTGAGGATGCCGGTTTCCCTTCTTTTCCGCCCTATGAATCTTTGGCAGCACCGCCGGAAAAAAAATTCCGCCTGGTGGTGGGCCGCACCGGCCTCCATACCCATGTTTCCACCCAGAATGTCCCATATCTCAATGAATTG
This sequence comes from Desulfotignum sp., assembly GCA_011390335.1. GTDB lineage: Bacteria > Desulfobacterota > Desulfobacteria > Desulfobacterales > Desulfobacteraceae > Desulfotignum. Next base: position 4,047 of record JAABSO010000007.1, read on the forward strand.
ATGAAGGAAAACCTGCTGTGGATCAATAAAGAAAAAGCGGCTGCCTTAGGTATTACAGACGGCGCCACAGTGGAGGTGGCCTCTGCCTGCGGAAAAGGACGGATCAAAGCTTTTGTCACAGATTTGATCCATCCTGAAGCGGTGTTCATGGTCCACGGGTTCGGACACGAGGCCAAACTGGCAAAACGGTCCTACAACCAGGGATGTTCAGATGCCCTGCTCCAGGAAAATCTGTATGATAAAGTCGGGGGAAGCCCGGCATACCATGACACCTTTGTTACCGTGACCCCGGTGTAATTTTCATAAGGAGGCAATGAATGAGCCAGTATTACCTGTTCCAGGACAGCAAAAAATGCATTGGGTGCCACGCCTGTGAGATCCAGTGCAAAACCAATAAAGACCTGCCCGAAGGCCCCAAACTATGCCAGATCATCCAGGTGGGCCCCAAATTTATCAACAACCTGCCCAAGATGTCGTTTATCTTCATGCCTTGTTTTCATTGTGAGAACCCCTGGTGCGTATCTGCCTGCCCCACCGGTGCCATGCAGCAAAGGTCTTCGGACGGCATCGTGTTTGTGCAGAAAGATCTGTGCGTGGGATGCAAAACCTGTGTTTCGGCATGTCCCTGGGGAGCACCCCAGTGGAATCCGGACACCGGAAAAGTGGAAAAATGTGATTACTGCAAGGACCGCGTGGACCAGGGTCTGGAACCTGCCTGTGTCACCACCTGCACCACCGGGTGCCTGAAATTCGGGAAAGTGGAAGACATGACCCAGATCCGGCGGCAGCGCCATGCAGAATCTGTTGCAGCCTTAGAGAACAGCAGCTTTTAAAGGAGCGTGATCCATGGCCAAAGACACCTGTCCGGTGCAAACCACCCTGCAATACCTGTCTGATCGTATTGCATCCGGTGTCCTGACAGACCCCAAGGTGCGGCGGATATGTGAGTCCATCCGGATGCTGGTGGAGGAAATATCCCTGGGAGAGGCCGGAGACGGTCATATGGCCGCCATTGACGACCTGATGGCCGAATTTGAAAACAGAACCCCGGATGACGCCGCTATCAAGACCCGGGATTTCCTGAAACAGGTTCTGTCAGACCACAGAGAAGTGTTTGTCAGCCACATTGAAACCCGGAACTGCCCGTCCCATGACTGTGGTGTCATTGCCCCGTCCCCTTGCCAGATGGCCTGTCCTGCCGGCATTGATGTGCCCACCTACCTGGCATTGATTGCTGAGGGCAAGGATGACCAGGCCATCGATGTGATCAGAGAGGACAACCCCCTTCCCTGGGTCTGCGGCCTGGTATGCACCCGTCCTTGTGAAATGATGTGTGTGAGGGGGCGGATCGATACCCCCATATCCATCAAGTTTCTCAAGGCTTTTGCTGCGGAACGGGCATTGTCGGACCGGCGGTATACCAACCCTACGCCGGCTCCCCCCAACGGAAAACGCATCTGTGTGGTGGGAGCCGGGCCGGGCGGGCTGACCTGCGCCTATTACCTGGCCCTGATGGGATACAAGGTGGAGGTGATCGAATCCCTGCCCTTTGCCGGCGGTATGCTCATGGTGGGCATTCCCCGGTACCGCCTGCCCCGGGAGGTGATTGACCGGGAAGTGGCCATGATAGAAGATCTGGGGGTAACATTTTCCTTCAACACCCGGTTCGGCACGGATGTCACATATGAAGAGATGAAAGACAGGGGCACGGATGCCTTTTTTCTGGCCATCGGTGCCCACAAGGCCTGGGACCTTGGCATCAAAGGGGAAACAGATTTTCCCAAAGTCATTGATTCCATCTCATTTTTAAAGAATGTGGCCCTGGGGGACCGCCATGCCCCGGGCAAGCATGTGGTGATCATCGGCGGCGGAAATGTGGCCATTGATGCGGCAAGAACCAGCCTGCGCCTGGGGGCGGATAAAGTCACCATTGCCTACCGCAGATCCAGAGAACAGATGCCGGCCGATATCGAGGAAGTGGAGCAGGCAGAAGAAGAGGGCATTGCTTTTGCTTTTCTCACCATCCCCACGGAAATTACAGGCAGTGATGGCAGGATTACCGGCCTTGCCTGTATCAAAGCGGAGCTGATCGCCAAAAAAGGCACGGACCGCCTGGCTCCGGTTCCCATCCTGGGCAAGGAGTTCACCATCCAGGCAGATGCCGTCATACCCGCCATTGGCCAGTATGTGGATGACAACGGCATGACTGCGTTTGATGCTGTCAACTGGACCCGCAGGGGGACCATTGAAGTGAACCATGCCTCCATGGAAACCAGTATGCCCGGGGTGTTTGCCGCAGGAGACGCGGTCTCCGGGCCTGCAACGGTTGTAGAGGCCATCGGCGGCGGCAAACGGGCGGCCGATGCCATCCACCGGCACCTCACCGGCATGCCCCAGCCCAGAATGCCCAAGATTCCGGTGCGCCGCCGCAAAGTCCCCATGATCGAAATGACGGCAGCCGAAAAAATGCGGCTTTCCCGCCCTGTTATGCCCATGCTCAATGTGGACAGAAGACGAACCACCTTTCAACAGGTGGAACTGGGATATGATGAAGCAGCTGTGCGCAAGGAAGCCCGACGGTGCCTGCGGTGTGATGCCTGCAGAAGATGCGGCAAATGCGTGGAGATCTGTAGAGACAAGATGGGCATTGATGCCCTGCATCTGGGATACCTGGATTTTGACCACCCGGTGAAAACCGATTTCCGAATGACGGCGGAAAACTGTATCACCTGCGGGGCCTGTGCAGCCAATTGTGAAAACAACGCCATGACCCTGGAAGAAAAAGAGGGCAAACGCATGCTCAAACTCTGCGGCACCATCCTGAACGAGCAGGAGATCCAGACCTGTGATGCCTGTGGGGCCAGACTGCCGTCAGCCCAGTATATGGCCTTTATTTCGGACAAAACCGCCGACCTGACCCAGAAGGCGGAGCAGCGGCTTTTGTGTAACGACTGCCAGCGCAGGCTGTCAGCCAAAAACCATGTACCGACCCGGCCTGTCGACCCAATATAAAGGAGGCTGTTATTATGTTTAAACGCGGCAATCGTGTGGAAGTGTTTCAAGCATCGGCGGATGAGGCATGGGAGCCCTATATGAATGATTTTATCGGTGTCCACGGGGTGGTGACTGATCCGGACACCTCCATCAATGATCCGGATGATCTCATAGAGGTGAGCCTCCAGGGCAAAGGCACCCACCGCCTGCCCCAGGACTGTCTGCGGATCCTTTCGGATACCCGGTAATGAATTTCGGATACCCCGCAATGGACAAGGATGGATCAGCCATGATTGAAATTTTCATCGACAATGCAGCCATCCCATGCACCGAGGGCCAGACCGTGCTGGAAGCAGCCCGGAAACACGGCATCGACATACCCCACCTGTGTTATCATCCGGCATTGAAGCCTTCGGGTGCCTGCCGGATCTGCGGGGTGGAGGTCACCTCTCCTACAGGCAGGCAGACAGTGATGCTGTCCTGCGTGCTCAAGGTAAAATCCGGCATGGTGATACTCACAGATTCTCCGCTGGTCAAATCCCACCGTCAAAAAGCGTTTGTCCGTTTGTTCCGCATGGCACCCCAGGCCCACCGAATCCGGGATCTGGCCCATAAATACCAGGTGGACCTGCCCCCGGAACCGGATGGATGCATCCGTTGCCGGCTGTGCATACGGGTATGCCAGGAGATCGTCAAGGCAGGGGCGTTGAAAATGGAAAAAACCGGAGCAGGCAGCCAGGTGGTCAAAGGAGACGGCCAGTGCATCGGCTGCGGCACCTGTGCCAATCTCTGTCCCACCGGCGTAATCACGGTGACGGACTATGACAGTGTGCGAACCGTGGCCATCCAGGACCGCACCGTGGGGCAGCTGCCTTTGGAACGGTGCGAGGCCTGCGGCCGCATGTATGCCACTTCGGATTTTTTAAACCGGGTGTCCCATATCAGCCCTGATCATCCGGATACCAAAGAGCACCACAGCCTGTGTCCGGCCTGTGTCAAACTCATGTCCACCCGTGCCGTTACGGAAAAGGCACACATAAAAAAATGAAACCCGCAGTTTGCCTTTTCTTCCTGGCAGGGCTATGGGGCCTGCCGGCACCGGCTTTTGCCATCCAGCTGCACATGGGCAATGAAGGGATCATTGTGCACCAGCTGGGCCATCTGTTTTTTCTGTTCTCCATGGTGGGGCTGATGTTCACCATCAACAGCAAGCAACTCACCCACCAGAAAGGGTGGCGACTGATCCAGTATGCCGCCCTGTTCTTTATCTTCTGGAACCTGAATACCCTGGCAGCCCATTTTCTGGACAACCAGATTGCAGTGGTGCGCATCGAGACCCTGAGCCTGACACAAATGGCCATTGTCACCCGGTCTGACTCACAGCTTTTGTCTGTCATCTACTATTTTCTCAAACTGGATCATCTCTGGTGCGTCCCGGCCATGGTGTTTCTGTTCACAGGACTGAACTGCCTGCTCAAGGACCAGGGGCAACGGTCTGACAGTGCGGGAGTCTGACAATGACTGCCAATCTCCCCATTTTGCTGGTGGATGTGCTGGGATCCGTGGCCATGGTGGTGCTGGGGATCCTGTCCATATTCAAGGCAAAGTCCCTGCGGGACCAGGACCCGGACAATGCTGTTTTCCTGTACCTGCTGTGGATCTGCGCCGGATTTACCATCTTTGCCGTATCCCGGTCCTTCAGCCATATCCTGCGCCAGTTTCTCGTGCTTACCGGCAGCGGGGACATCTGGCACGATATCGGGCCATATACCGGCGCCGTCAACACCATATCCTTCATGCTGGTGGGAACGGTGACCCTGTTTTTCAACCAGAGCTGGCGCATCAATGAAAAAATTCTGTCCGCCAAACAGAAACAGGAGGATACCAGTACCAAACTGCTGGAACTGAACCAGACCTTAGAGCAGAAAGTGGTGGAAAGAACTGAAATGCTCACCAGTTCCGAACATAGGGCCAGACGGATTTTTGAACACTCCCTGGATACCATTATGGTCACGGACCCGGGTTTCAATATCACGGAAATCAACCGGGCCGGTGTGGCCCTTACCGGATTTCAGAAAGCAGACATGCTGGACAAAAAAATGGGGCTCAAAGATTTTTTGACGGTCAAATCGGAACAGGAAAAGATCCTCCGCCTTCTTGAGACCCATGAATATATCCTGAACGAAGAAACCGATTTTCTGCGTGCCGACAGGTCCTGTGTCCGGGTACTCATCACGGGCGGCGTGGATTATGGCGCATTCGGCTGCGGCAAGACCTTTCATTTTATCATCAAGAACATCAATGATAAAAAACAGATGGAACAGCAGATCGCCCAGGCAGACAAACTTGCCGCATTAGGTGAATTATCCGCAGGGGTAGCCCACGAAATCAATAACCCTTTAGGTATCATCCTGGGATATACCCAGCTGATGCTCAAAAAACCCGGGGACCACGAAGAAGATCTGAAAACCATTGAAAAGCATGTAAAAAACTGTAAGATTGTGGTATCTGACCTGTTGACCTTTTCCAGGAAAGGGTCAACAAAAATGCAGCCCATTGATGTGTGCAAGGTAGTGGATGATGTGATCAGTTTTCTGGCCAACCATTCAGATTTCAGAAATGTTGTGGTCTTTCCTCCCAAACCATGCACCCGGCCTTTAAAAGTTTTCGGCAATGAACAGGAACTGGCCCAGGTCATCATCAATCTGATGATCAACGCCTGCCATGCCGTGGAAAAAACAGGCTGCATCCAGGTGGAAACAGGCACAGATGACCAGGACCAGGTGTTGATAACGGTGAAAGACAACGGCACCGGTATCCGGGAAAAGGATTTTTCCCGGATATTTGACCCGTTTTTCACCACCAAGCCCGTGGGCCAGGGTACCGGGCTGGGACTTTCCGTCGGGTACGGCATTATCCGGCGCCACGGAGGAGATATCACGGCCGGAAACAGAAAAGAAAAAGGTGCCGCCTTCACCATCAGCCTGCCCCGGGCCGGGGCGGCAGGCGATAACCCGGACAGGGAGAAAACCTGATGACCGCTCATATCCTGGCAGTAGATGATGAAAAGGACATGACCCGTCTGCTGAAACGCACCCTGGAATCAGAAATTGACTGCATGGTTTCCACGGCGTTTTCCGGGGAAATGGCGCTGAACATCCTGGAACAGGGTGCCTGGGATCTGGTGATATGCGATATCCGCATGCCGGGAATGGACGGATTTGCTTTGCTGGAACAGATCAAAAACCGGTTTCCCGATCTCACGGTGGTGATGCTCACGGCATTCGGCAATATCGATTCTGCCGTTACCGCCATTAAAAGCGGGGCCTATGATTTCATTGCCAAACCCTTTGAACAGGATGAAATCATTTTCAAGATCCGCAAGGCCTTAGAGCGAAGCCGACTGCTTCTGGAAAACAAGCAGCTGCTCAAGGCCAGAGACAAAGACTTTGCCCCCTTGGTAGGTCACAGCCCGGCCATGGAAAAAGTGTTTGAAAAAATCGATCTGGTAGCCGGTTCCGATGTCACCGTGCTCATCACAGGAGAATCAGGCACCGGCAAAGACCTCACCGCACGGTCTATTCACCGCCGCAGTTTGCGCAGCAAAGCTGCCTTTGTTCCGGTAAACTGCCCCACCATTCCGGAACATATCCTGGAAAGCGAGCTGTTCGGTCATAAAAAAGGGGCGTTTACCAGCGCATTCCAGGACAAAAACGGATTGTTCCAGGAAGCAGATAAAGGCACAATTTTTTTAGATGAAATCGGGGATATCGGGCTGTCCATCCAGACCAAGCTTTTGCGGGTGATCCAGGAAAAGGAAGTCAAGCCCTTAGGGGATACAAAGGTCCAGAAAGTGGACGTGCGCATCATTGCCTCCACCAACCAGGACCTCACACAAAAAATTGCCCAAAAAGAGTTCAGGGAAGACCTTTTCTACCGGCTGTCGGTCATCTCCATTGAACTGCCGCCCCTGCGGGACCGCATTGAAGACATACCGCTTCTGGCAGAGCACCTGGTGGCCAAAAACTGTAAAAAACTGAACAAGCCTTTAAAGACCATTTCCGAGAATGTCATGGACCTGTTCTTGAAACACCCATGGAAGGGAAATGTCCGGGAACTGGAAAACGTGCTGGTCCAGGGAATCCTCTATGCCAGCGACGCGGTGATCCGCAGATCTGATATCCCTGTTTCCAAGGAGGACTCTGATGCCTGTCCTGATACCTGCCTGGACGGCCATATCATGGATATGCCTTATAAAGAGGCCAAGGAAACCATGCTCACCCGGTTCAACCATGACTATGTGGGCGTCATGCTGTCCAGGACCGGCGGCAATATTACCCGGGCAGCCGAACATTGCGGCCTGGACCGCCAGGCCCTGCAGCAGATCATGAAGCGGTTCGGCATTGATCCCGAAGATTTTCGGTAGCCATGCATTTTGTGCAATATAATACATGCGCCGCATATATTTTATTGCGCCACCCCCTTTTCTTACACACACAGATCGCACCTGTTATATGTTTCCATTTTTACCCAAAAATATTTGTAATATTAAATAGTTAAAAAATAACTCTACAGACAAATGGGCTATGGCACCAATATTGCTAAATAACTGGCAATGTGAATGTAATGAACCGGCTTACAAAAACTGTATCCGCGTTAAAACCCAATTAATTATTTTTTTTATGTATCAACCAAAGGAGGGAAAATGATGGAGAACCGAACCAGGTTTTATCTTGCAACCGCGCTGATGATTGTGTTCTCTTTTGTGGCAGTGGCCATGGCCCAGACAGGCGCAGGCCTGACTACGCCGGGCATGTCTGACAAAATGAAGACAGCCATTGAATCAAGCCTTGAAGATCCGGAAATGGCCGCAAAAACCCGGGAAGTTATCACACCCGGAGATGAACCGGGATTCTTAGGGATCCCGGGGGCCCCTGACCCCAGCCTTATTCTGGGCTTTTTGTGGGCCATCTGGGTGGGCTGGATCTTTTCTACCGTGGGTGCCTTCGGCGGTATCATGGCCGGGGTGGGGCATATCACGATTTTCGGCCTGGCCGATTATGCCAAATCCTTTGGCAAGGGCAACCCGGTGAACAACCTGCTTACCGACTCTATCCGGGTGTCAAACCAGTGGCTGGTGGGAATCAGCGGGCTGATCTCCTCACTGAACTATTACCGCATGGGACGTCTTGTTTTGCCCCTGGGTGTCTGTCTGGCCATCGGGGGAGTTGGCGGTTCCTGGCTGATACCGGAACTGACCGCAGGCAAGATTTCTCTGAAAGATTACATTGGAATTTTCGGACTGATCGTATTTGTTCTGGGCGGGTTTCTGATTTATGAGATGACCCCGAAAGGATCTGCCGGCAAAAAACAGGCCAAGGCAGCGGCCAAGGCTTTTGAAAAAGCAGCCAGAGAAAAAGCAGATACCTCTGACCAGGGCGTTAAAATCATCGAAGGGTCCTGGACCTTCATGTGGGTGGCTGTGGGCCTGGTGGTGCTGTCCGCCCTGTGGATCAACCTCGTTCCCGTAGCCAAATGGGTCGCCTATATTCTGGTGCTGGTGGGCTGGGGTATGGCTTTCAAGATCGGCAATATCCGGTTTACCTTTTACGGACAGGAATTTGCCTTCAAAGCCTATGTGCCCATGCTCGGTGGTATTTTCATCGCAGCCCTGGCCTCTTTTCTGGGTATTGGCGGCGGATTTCTCTATGTACCGTTTCTGACCTCCGTGGCTGGTCTGCCCATGTTCCTGGTGGCCGGCACCTCGGCCCTGGTCGTGCTGATAGGCATGATCGTATCCATCTTTTCCTATATGGTGGGCAAAGGTGTGGTCATTGCCTGGGGTTTCATCGGTGTCGAGCTGATTGGTATTTTCATCGGCTCCATGCTCGGGCCCCGCACTTCCAAATATATCCCGGAAAAAGTGCTCAAATGGATCTTCATCATTCTTGCCTTTTATGTGGGCATCCGATATACTACCAAAGGGTTTCTGGGATTTAGCCTGGTGCCGCCGTTTTAGTGGACAGAAGGTTGTGTATGCCTGAAATGTAAAGAGTATAAGGCATGTTTCAACGGGTGATCAGGGGTCGACCGCCGTTGGCTTCCTGTTCACCCGTTTTTTTGATAGGAAAACGCACCCACCGGAAAAATGCCCGGCATCAAACCAGACACCAACACAAATGAGGGGCCTGGAATTCCACCCCAGGCGCCCCCGGGAACAGACTGACAAGACTTCACGGGAAATTATATAAAAAGCATATGGATTCCATACAGGGCATACTCAATTTCATCGATCCGGTGCTGATCTATCCCTTCCGGATGTTTGACAACCCCATGGCAGGATGGTGGGTGGGCACTTTCTGCCTGGCGGCCTGGGCCGTGATCATCGGAGAGATCACCCTGGCCATAGCCGGACGGATCAACCGGTCTGCGGTGTCCACCAACCTGGATGATACCATGTATTATCATGAACAATCCATGAAAGCCAAACAGGCCGGGGATGAAAAAGCCTATAAAGGCATCAACAAACTGGCCAACGAGGCCTATGGAAAATCCTTTTTCCTGCTCATGGCCATGGGCATGGCCGCCCTGTGGCCTGCCTTTTTTGCCGTTGCCTGGCTGGACGAACGGTTCGGAGATATCAGCTTCATCATGCCGGCCTGGACCGGGGGGCTGGAATTGAACTTTGTCGCCCCGTTCATCCTGATTTATATCTCGCTGCGGGTTGCCTGGGCCAAAACCAAAAAAAAAGTTCTCCCGGCTTTACAAGGCTGAACACACCGCCTTGGCATGGTAAAAACCGGTAAAATCATTTCTGCCCACAAACCCCATCTCCAGACTCATATACCAGGCCGACACAAACGTGCTTTTGTCCGCGCTCCACAGCCATTTCTGTTCCGCATCAAAGACCGGTGACATGCAGTGGTCCCGGCCCTTGGCCGGGGGCACGACAAGGGTGAGCAGTTCGTGGATGGTGGGCAGGCGCCATGCTGCATATCCCCCAAACTGCCGGAAGTTCAACTGTTCCACATAGGTTTTAGCCTGAAACCAGGTAACAGGAAACCAGGTGCCGGACTGCTGCCATACCAGGCCGGTATGCCTGTCATGCACCAGGCCGTCGCTGGACACAAAAAAATCCTTGACACTATATCGGCGGGGCTGCATGAACCGGTCCAGATCCAAAAAAGCACGGACCTGCTTCAAGGGGATTTTTTTTGGAACGGCACGCACCGGAAAAGGCCCTCTGATATCAGATTCTGGGTGCCCTGATCCCTGCCCGTCACTTTTTTCACCGCCGGAAACAGCCGGATCTCCTCCTGACTGCTGTAATTTTTCAGGCACATGATCACTTTCCTGTTCCAACCCTGACAGCAAGGAACAAATTTTCTCTTTTTTTGCCTTCCAGGCCAGGGCAAGGTCTTCCAGGTCCCGGCACATGGTATATGCTCCCTGAAACCGTCCGGCCGGATCCGGATCAAGGGCTTTGGCAAAAAACCGGTCCCAGGATTCATCCAGATCCGGGTTCATCTGCGATACCGGAGAACCGCTCTTTTGGGGCAGCCGGCCTGTGAGCATCTTGTACAACATGATACCCGCAGAATACAGGTCCGCTGTGAAATTTACCTTTTCCGGGTCTGCCTCCTGTTCCGGGGCAGCGTAATAAGGGGAGCCCACCCTGGTGCTTCCATGCCACTTTCGCCATTCTCCCTGGCGCAGGGACAGGCCGAAATCACAAATTTTTACCGTATCCAGGTCTGTGATCAACATATTGGCAGGCTTAATATCTCTGTGGATAATACCGAAAAAATGGAGGCACACAAGGCCTTTCAATATCTGAGTGGTATAAGGCACCGCTTTTTCAATGGGAACAACCCGGGTGTCATCCTCTTCAAAGGATTCACCCATAAGGGTTCCCAGGTTATTGCAAAAATAATCCATAATATAATACACTTGGTTTCCTGTCCGCCCGAAATCCAGGATATCCACCACATGGGGATGGCGGATGGCAGCCATGGTGACGGCTTCTTTGGTGAACATATCTTCCAGCTCTTTTCGTGGTGTAAGATCGGCCAGCAAAGAAGAAGGTTCCAGCAGCTTTAAGGCGGCTATTTTTTGTGTGACAGGATAGGCAATCTTATATACCCTGCCCATACCCCCTTTTCCCAGAAGGCCTGTGATGGTGAATCTTCCGATTTTTTTCATCTCAATTTCTCTTTGTTATCCCCTTTCCACAGTATCAGCACCGACAGCCAGCTTTTCCGCATACATTTTCGGGATACCGGCAGCAATAATTTTTTTGCCGGTTTCAGCAAAAGGATAATCCACCGCCCTGACAGACAATTGGCGGGTTTGCGTGTCATACACCAGAAATTTGGCTTCAGGGGTTCCGTCCCTGGGCTGGCCCACACTGCCGGCATTGATGATATATTTTTTATTTTCATCAAGCTGCAGGACACCGGGGACCAGTTTGTCTTTTCCCAGGCAGGTACCGTCCCAGGAAATGATACCCAGATCATGGGTATGACCCACAAAGCAGATATGTTCCTTTAACCGATCCAGCTTCTGGATCAGTTTTTTTTCCGGCACCTGGAAAAGATATAAGAATACATTTGCAGGCGGTACACCATGGACAAACCGCAGGCCGTGTTTCACCAGGAAAAAGGGCAGTTTGCAGATTTTTGCAACAGCAGACCCGGACAATTGCGCCAGTGTTATTTTCAGGGCTTTCTGGGCCATGGGATTGAACCACTCCAGGCTGGCCCTGTTTTTTACAGCCATTTCATGGTTGCCCAGAACAGAAGCAATTTTATGCTCTGCCAACAGGTCCATGACCGCCTGAGAATCCGGGCCATATCCGATATTATCCCCCAGGCAGATCACTTCATCCAGATGCAGGGTGCAAATTTCTGCCAGAACTGTCTGCAGGGCTTCAAGGTTGCCGTGAATATCTGACAATACGGCAATTTTCATTGTATAAGTACCTCCTGTTTTTGCATCTTTTCCTCCACAGGGCAGCCGGTCAGGCATCCAGGCATGTTTTCATTATACCGGTCATGGGATCGTATTTAAAGAAGGATGCAGCAAAAAAACGGCTGGCACATATCCTAACATTATTTTAACAAAACATTAAAGGTTTCCTAATGCAGATCAGCTAAATTATCCTATTGTTGACTCCGGTTGGTGTTGCCATGCCCTGGTGCAAATGCTGTCATGCAACCTGTAAATTTTAAACATAAAGAAAGCTTCAATGAATACAGATAACACAACTGTCCAGGCAAAAGCCCGGCATACAGCTAAACAGAACGGACCGGAAAGCGCCCCTTCCCAGAAGCGCAGCCACCGTCTGGTAAATAAGGAAAACCGGAACACTGTTGGGAAAAAAAACGTTGAAAATCCCAAAATGCGGTGCGAAGAGGTCAGTGTTTTTTATGACAACGGCGCCACAAAAGCCATAAATGCCGTGTCCCTGGACATTGGTTCCAATGAGGTCATCTCCATGATCGGTCCGTCCGGATGCGGCAAATCCACATTCATACGCTGTTTGAACCGCATGAATGACACCATTGACGGCTGCAGGGTGGAAGGGCGCATCTTTCTGGAAGGCAAAAATATCTATGACAAGGATGTGGATGTGGTGCCGCTTCGGGCACAGATCGGCATGGTTTTCCAGAAACCCAACCCTTTTCCCAAATCCATTTTTGATAATGTGGCCTATGGCCCCAGAATCCACGGACTTGTCACCAACCGGAGCGAAACAGAAGAGCTGGTGGAAAAATCACTGGTCCGGGCCGGTTTGTGGAACGAGGTCAAAGACCGGCTGGATCAGCCCGGTACAGGCCTGTCCGGGGGCCAGCAGCAGCGGCTGTGCATCGCCAGAACCATTGCCGTCAACCCGGAAGTGATTCTCATGGATGAGCCCTGTTCCGCATTGGATCCCATTGCCACGGCCATCATTGAAGAACTGATTGATGAACTTCGCCGGGATTACTCCATTGCCATTGTCACCCATTCCATGCAGCAGGCATCCCGGGTATCCCAGCGTACCGCCTATTTCCACCTGGGAGATCTCATTGAAATCGGTCCCACGGAACAGATCTTCCTCAATCCTTTGCACCAGTTGACCCAGGATTACATCACCGGACGGTTCGGCTGATCCCGGAGCAGCGACAGGTCGATCCGCTGCTGAATGGACCGGGCAAAGGGCTGTATAATGCCGGTGTCCCGATTCCGGTATATCATGGCAACATCTTTTTTCTGCTATTTCCAGGCCGCCTGCATACGGTCCAGTTCTGAATTCGGGAGACATCAGATTGCCGTGGTCCATCCAGGAACTGCAGTCGTAATATTTTTAAAACCAGAATAGTGATGATGAAAAAATTATCTTTAAAAGAAAAGAGAAATATGGGAAAATAATTTTTTTAACAGCGTGGAATACGGTTGCACCAGGCATTTGAGAGTAGCCGGTAAAAAGGATAGTCCCATGAGTGAACAACGGTTGCGGAAACTGGTTGAAAAACAGGTTCCCGGATTGTTTTATATCATATTCATCTTTGCCGTGGTGGAGTTCGGAATCCTGCTGATCTGTGTGGTTTCCGCCGCCGATCAGACCCTTGTCAGGGTGTATGATCCGGACAGCACGATAGTGTATGAAGATATTTACAGTGCTGATGCTTTGACTGAGTTCAAGCAGGTCTACGGGATAAAGAATTTCAAGGACGAGGGGTTTGTCGTTACCCGGGTGCTGGTTGACAATACATTTCCTACCAGGACGTGGATCGCATTATCCATATGCATTCCCCTGACATTGATTCTGTTTGTCGTATTTGTGGTCAGGGTGTATGAGGACATATTTCATCGGAAAAAAAACCAGCCGGAACCAGAAACAAAAGACAGCCGGGATTTCGGCTTTGAAGAAACCAGATTTGAAAAACTGTTTTCAACTCTTGGACGCTTGAACATCTATTCATTGGGGGCCACCGTCATTGTGGCGGCATTTCTTTACTGGATGGTGCCGGACCTGCTGGTATATATTGGTAAAATCAGTTATCAGACCATTTCAGAACTCAAATGGGTCCTGTTGTGTTCGGTCCTGCTTGGCGGTGCTTACTTCATATTCAAGATTTTTTTATCCTACAAAACGAAGATAAAAATCATCCAGCACCAGTCTGAAATCCAGAAAAACCGGGACCGCCTGGCAATAGAAGCCCGATTCGGGACCAAACTGCTGAAAGACCGGCATGAATGATGCCGCACAGTTTTATTGATTTCAAATCTGCGTTTCTGGCCGGTTCCGGATGCAGCAGGCGTATGATGGCATGTGTTCAGGCAGTCTCCGTGTCTGAAGAAAACGGCAGCGCAGGTACCGCAGGCGACCATCTGCCGCTTACATGAATCAGCCAGTGTTCCGGCGGCAGCTGTTCCAGCAGGGGCACCTCACCCAGCCATCTGCGGTACCGCTGCCACCTGGAGACCTCCAATGCCCCCCGGGGCACCCGCAGCGACCCGTCGGATGCCAGTTCCCTGAATTTGAGGCGAGAGCTTTTGACTGCAGCGCTGCTGCTGTTGATCAGTATGCCGGGTCCATCAATATAGATGCCGTACCGGCGGGCGTTCCTTGCAAAATGGGTGTTGCCGAAAAGCACAAAAGCACTGGCGGTCAGGCCGTCCAGACTATCATAGACATCGCTTAGAAAAGCCAGGGTCTGGTCCAGGTCCGGGTCGCTGGAAGTGGGAAGACCGAAAATCATCAGTCCCAGATTGGAGATACCGGCGGCAGCCGAATCCTTCAGCACGGCCTGAATATCCCGGACACAGGTGCCCTTGTTGACCAGATCCAGCAGCCGCTGGGAACCGGATTCAATCCCCCAGCCGATCCACCGGCAGCCGGCGGCGGACCACAGGGCCAGGCGGCCGGGCGTGCAGTCGGCCGTGGGTTTACCCAGAATATGAAAAAAGATCTTCAGCCTCCTGGCCAGAATCTCCTCACAAATGGCATCCATGTCCCGGGGCAGGATATATTCATCTGCTGAATAAAAATAACAAACCCCGAGGGTTTTTTGATATTCAGCCAGTTCCGACACAAATGCTTCAACCGGTTTTCTGCGATAGCCGCCAAAGGAGAAGTTGTGGGAGCAGAACCGGCATTTGCGCCAGGCACATCCCCTGGAAAACAGCACCGGCAGCACCGGGACAGGATTGAAATACGCATCCAGGGGCAGCTGTGAAAAATCCGGGACTGCAAGGTTTTTGAGAGAAATGGTCCGGGATTTGGGATTGGTTCTGATCTCATCTCCCTGCCTGAACGTGAGCCCTGGAATATCTGAAAATGCTACACCGGTGCAAAGGGCGGCCACTGCATCTTCCCCCTCACCGCAGACAACGGCATCAATTTCAGGGACTGCGGTCAGCAGATCCTGCACCGACAGGGCCGACATCATGGCACCGCCCATCACCACCCGGCAGCGGGCGCCGGATTTTTTGCCCCCTGCCTGCCTGATGGTACGGGCCAGGGCAGCGGCAAAAGGCACCTGTTCCGGAAAGAGAACGGAAATTCCCACCAGTTCGGGATCAGATGCCAGGATCTGACTGGTGTGGTTGCCAAGCAGCGACAAAAAGAGGGTGTCCGCCTCCCCGGTGGCAACAAAGGTTTCAGCCTGGCGGCACAGCAGAGACATCTGTCTTCTGAGACGGTCCCACACCGGTTTGATTGAAAGGGTCTGGCCGGGATCCAGAAAGGTACCTGTCTTGCCCCGGACAAAATCAAGCAGGTCCTGTCCCCGGGGATCAGCGTTGGCGAGCCGTAACCAGGTGTCAATATTCAAATCAGCCAGCCGGACTCCGGTACCGGGCACGGCCGATGCAATGAACGCCGCCAGGGAAGCAATTCCCAGGGGCACATAGGTGGCGCTGGCCCTGGGCGGAAAAACGAGGACCACGCGCATCCGGTCGATCTCCTGTTACTATTTCCAATTACGTTGTTTATAAATCTCTTTTCGAAAGCGAGGTCTATTACCACCTTTTCAAGGAAAGTTCAAGCCGTAAATCAGGCGCATGCAGGGTAACCGGTACTCCATTAATCATCAGATCACAGAATGTTGAAGCCGGCATCCTTCCAGCCGGCAATTCCCTTATCCAGCACCTGAATCCGTGTGTACCCGTCTGCCATGTATTGTGCGGCAATACTTGCCGCAGAGCTGTCGCCGGGTCACCCTCAGTAGAAGATGATACGGGTATCCACTGCCAGGTCGGGCTTCATTCTGAGAAATTCGCTCATGGGGATCGCCCCTTCCAGGTGAGCGGTATCCCTGAATTTGTCATCATCATAAATACAAACCAGCAGGGCCATTCCTTCATCCACTGCACGCTTGGCATCTGCAGCTGATATTTTCTGCAACTGGGTCATGAAAAAACTCCTATCACGCGTTTAGCCGTTGTTATCATCCGGCGGCAGACTGTTTTTTTCTGCAAACCGCCCATTCTATTAACCTTAAAATACAAATTAAGGGCAGGCTAATTTTTTGCAAGTGCAAAAAAAATATATCGGCACTGCATTCCTGTCTGGCACCGGGATATTTTTCATACACACAGTATCATAAATCATGGACTTTGCATTGCGAAATCGTATTCATTATGCGATAATCA
The DNA here is from genome assembly GCA_011390335.1 of Desulfotignum sp. Classification (GTDB taxonomy): domain Bacteria; phylum Desulfobacterota; class Desulfobacteria; order Desulfobacterales; family Desulfobacteraceae; genus Desulfotignum. The sequence goes on from JAABSO010000007.1 coordinate 20,682, forward strand.
TAAAAAAAGAGAGGGGATGATGCGTTACATATCCATACTGCTTGCCGTATTTTTTCTGGGGTTTCCTTCATCCGGACCGGCAAAGAGCATTTTGACCGGAGAATCTGAAGGCATGGTTTTCCAGGTGGATGAGGTTGTGAGCGGACAGGGGTCCACAACCCTCTCCCGGGCCCGCCTGCAGGAAGAAAAATTAACCGGGTGGCAGGATCTTCTGGTGACAAAATCCGCAACAGGGACCAGCCGCCATTTCGGCAGCTGCATCGCCTTTGACGGCTCAGGGCATCTTTTTTTCTCGGTGGGGGACCGGGGTGTCAGGTCTGTGAAGGAAGAACGCCTTCTGCTTGATCTGGATGAGCGGATTCGTGATGTGATTGAAAGTCCGGAAGGATGGCTTTATGTATCCACAGACAGCGGACGGATTATGCGCATCAAACCTTCTTCTAAGTGACAAAAAAGGCGATAAGAAACGATCCTTAGTATTACAGGAGACGATATGAAGATACAACCGATAACGGGTTTGGTGCTGTTGCTGCTGTTGGTGGCCGCAGGCTGTTCCGGAATCCAGGTAAGCCAGGATTACGATACCCAGATGCAGTTTCCCGATATGCAAACCTATGCCTGGAAATCCCCTTTGAATAAAGACAGCGATGATATCAGAGAAAATAATCCCTTACTGCACAAACGGTTTCGCGAGAACATCGACAGGGTATTGATGGAAAAAGGGTATGCCCGGAAAAGCAACCCTGATTTTCTGGTGGACTACGAATATTCCATAAAGACAAGGATTTATTCAGAACCGTATAACACAGGGTTTGGCTTCGGCGTCGGCTCATATTCCCGGTATGGCGGCGTCAACGTCATGTCAGCGCCGAACGTGTATGAATATGATGTCGGCATGCTGGCCATTGATGTGTATGATGCCGGGTATGACACACTTATCTGGCGGGGCATGGGTTCAGAAAAAATTTCCTCTCACTCCACCCCCCAAAATACTTCGGAAATGGTCCGGCAGATGGTGGAAGCCATACTCGAACAGTTTCCGCCGCAATAGGGAAGATTGGCCAGAAATTGAAATATATCGGCATTGACGGATGCAAAGGCGCCTGGTTTTATGTCTTGCTGGATGACGGCCTTGCCGGTTAGAAGTATCAGGGATATCCCTTGGACAGACCCCGATGCCTTCATGATGAATCAATACAGTTTGAAATTCAGGCGGTCCTGCATCAGTTTGAAATGTTTATCCAATGAAAAGATTACGCTGTCGTTTTGCATGGCGTTCTGAACAATGATCAGATCTGGAATACCGATCCCGTTAATGCCGTTTTTCAGGCAGATGAACTGGAATGACTGAATTTGCCGCCAGTTTATCGACAGGGGCAGTCTGGCCACTTCATTGATGATATTTATCAGGGCGATCTGGTTTTGAAGCCTGAGAAAAGGGATCAACTCGGTCAGGATCAGGTCATTGACAAAAACGAGATTGCTGTCAATCAGATGGTCCAGTTCATCTGTCTGATTTCCGGATCTGAAATAATCGATCCAGACCGAAGAATCGATCAAAACCCTCATTTACGATCTCTCAGGATATCAAGATCCATGTCCAAAGCAACCTTGCCCTTGAATTTTTTCAATGCGGAAATTTTTGATCTCCGCACCAGCTCTTCTAAGGCAACGGTAATGACTTTTGTTTTTGTTTTGATATTTGTTGCCTGCATCGCTTCATTCACCAGGTCTTCTGGTAAATCCAAAGTGGTTCTCATGGCACACCTCCTTATGCATATAAATAATAAATAATGCATAATATGTCAAGCGGAAGTCTGAACACAACCTGTCTATTCCAACAATGACAAAACATGTTGTGTCATTGTTAGGCTGGAAATATTTTTCAGGTTTGTAACAGGTTCGGAAATAACTTATCTTCATATTGACAAAATTCAAAAAGGCATTTACTTACTTGAAAGGAAACGACGGCGCAAAAGGAAAGTGAAGGAATGGCTGAAGAGGAGAAAATCACCCGCGGCAAAGAAAAGGAATCACTGCAGGAACAGGTCGAGGAGAAGGAGAGCAAAGAGGAGGCATACAAGAAGCAGCTTTTCGGAACTTTCGGCGGGGTATTCACTCCGACACTGCTGACCATTCTTGGCGTCATCATGTACCTGCGCGAAGGATGGGTTGTGGGTAACACCGGCCTGCTGGGTGCCTGGGCAATCATTCTGCTGTCTTTCGCCATCACCGGCTTTACCGGCTTCTCTCTGGCCTCCATCACCACCAATATCCGCATCGGCGCCGGCGGTGCCTTCAACATCATCTCCCAGTCCCTCGGGCTCGAGGTCGGCGGCAGCATCGGCATTCCCCTCTACCTCGCCCAGGCACTGGCGGTTTCCATGTACATCTTCGGGTTTCGCGCAGGCTGGCAGTGGGTTTTCCCAGCGCACCCGGCCCTGATCATCGATCTTGCCACCTTTGGCGTGCTCTTCGCCATCGCCTTTGTCAGCGCCGGGCTGGCTTTCCGCATCCAGTATTTTATCCTGGCGATCATCATCCTCTCCCTGGTCTCTATCGCCTGGGGGGCCTTTCAGGGATCCATGCAGCATCCGGTGCAGTGGCTGGGAGAATTTTCCGGCTCGGCGGAAACCGGTTTCTCCGGCATCGGCTTCTGGGCCGTCTTCGCGGTCTTCTTTCCGGCGTCCACAGGCATTATGGCCGGCGCCAACATGTCGGGAGAGCTGAAAAACCCGCGCAAGAGCATTCCCGTCGGCACCCTTTCAGCCATCGGCCTGAGTCTGCTCATCTACCTGGCCCTGGCTTACTGGCTGGCCCGTTCAGCTACCACCGACGAGCTGCTCGGCAACTACACGGTCATGATCGACAAGGCTGCCTGGGGTCCGGCGGTCCTTGCCGGCCTTCTCGGGGCGACCTTTTCATCGGCCCTCTCGTCCCTGGTCGGGGCGCCGCGCATCCTGCAGGCCCTGGGGCAGCATAAAATCGTGCCGGCAAGCGGCTGGCTCACTAAAAAAACCACCAAGGGTGAACCGCGCAACGCTCTGTTTTTAACCGGGGCCATTGTGCTGGGGGCACTGATGCTGCGCAACCTTAACGCGGTGGCACCGCTGATTACGCTCTTCTTCCTGATCACATACGCCATGATCAACATTGTTGTCTATCTCGAGCAGAGCATGAAGCTTGTCAGCTTCCGGCCACTTTTCCGGGTGCCGCGCTTCGTCTCAGGGCTGGGTGCACTTGGCTGCGTTTTTGCCATGGTGGTGGTGAATCCGATCTTCAGCATTATCGCCATTGCCCTTGTCCTGGTAATTCATACCGTATTGATCCGCCGCCACCTTGAGGCTCCCTTCGGTGACGTGCGCAGCGGCCTGTTCGTGGCCCTTGCCGAATGGGCGGCCAAGAAGACAGAAGAACTTGCCGCTGCTCGCCAGCGCACCTGGAAGGCCAACCTGCTGGTGCCGGTGGAAGAGATCAAGTATCTGGAGCGAATGTTCGACTTTATCCGCGATCTGAGTTACCCCAAGGGATTTCTCAAGGTAGTCGGTCTGACCGGGAAGGCCAGGGAAGAGCACCTGGAAGATGAGCTGCCGGAAATCATTGAAAGATTCCGGAATGAGAAGATTTTCGCCTCATGGACGGTCATTTCAGCGGCAAGTTTCGGTGACAACCTGCAGGCCGGCATCGAAACCTTCGGCGGCACGTTCTTCAAACCGAACCTGCTCTTTTTGCACATGCCGGAGTCGGCCGAACGTGAGGCCGAAGTGGCGGAAATCATCAAGATCGCCCTGGAGAACAGAATCGGCGTGCTGCTCTTCGTCGACCCGGCGGAACGCGGGCTCGAAGCACCCGGCCGCATCAATGTCTGGTTCTCCGACCGCAGCCCGGACTGGGAGGTGCGTATGGAGCTGGAGAACCAGGACCTGGCTATTCTCATCGGCTATAAACTCATGCAGAGCTGGGAAGCAGAGCTGACCTTCGTTGCCGCTCTCGAAGATGAAAACCGCGCGGATGCTGCAAGGAAGTTCCTGGACAACGTCGCCGCCATGGCCCGCATTCCACAGGCCGGCATCGCCATTCAGCCCGGCGGACTGGTGCGGGAATTCGATGTCGACCCAGGTGATTTCAACCTTATTCCCCTGCCCGCAAGTCCCGATTTTGACGACCTGCGCAGGATTGCCGAACGTACCGGCACCCCATGCCTTTTCACCCGGGATTCCGGCGACGAAGGCGCACTGGCATAGCTGCATTGAAATTCAGCGCGTGTTCCCCATCCGGTGTTCTTCGACAAACTGCCGCAGCGTATCAGATTCTGGGAAAATATTTCACGCCGTCAATATGTTGAAAATCAGAATCCTGTGTCCAGATGATACACCCAAAAGCGCGGCCCGTCGCCAGGATGATACTGTCAGCCATGGGCAGGTGATGTTTCAGACCCAACCTTGAGGCCGCCATGGCAATATCCTGGGTCAGATCAATGACCTTCCCCTTCTGCATGGCGGCGACCGCCTGCATGCCGTCATCTTCACCGGATTCCCTGATCACCACTTTGAACACCTCATAGATGGTTATCACCGGAACAATCAAAGCTGGTACATCATTCAGGGGAGCGGCATAATGTCCGGCATTCGGCCCCTCAGAAAAGTATTCCAGCCAGCCTGAGGAATCTACAATATTCACAGGCGATCCGTCTCCCGCTCAACCCGGGTATCGATACCTTTCAGAAATCCTCTCAGATCGGAGATATCCCGTTCAGGTATCAATTCGATACGCCCGTCATATTCAATAACACACATTTTTTGACCCGGCCGCAGTTTCAAAGCGTTTCTTATCTTTTTGGGTATAACGATTTGAAATTTGGGTGAAACCGTGACAGTTTGCATGACAATACTCCATCGAATAAAGTTAAGTATTACACTATCATTATCGATATTAACTGTCAAATGCATTTGCGAAAGCACACTGTCTGCCTGCGGTCAAAGCTGATCAGTCCTTCATACAGATAAAGGGCGGCAAAATCACCGAAAGACCGGGCAGTTCCTCTTCCGGTGTTCCTCGATAAACTGCCGCACCCGCTCCTTTGGCTCAAAAATACCGAAATGCCCCTCACACAGGATATCGGCATTCAGCGCCAGCAGTCTGTCCATGGATTTGCGGTAATCGGCAAGGTCCGATAAAAAATCATCACTGAAAGGACCGTGCAGATCCTGGCCGAACAGCACTTTTTTGCCGGCAGATTCCACCATCACAGCAATGGATCCCGGTGTATGTCCGGGAATATGCAGGCAGTGAAAGTCCATGCTTCCAAGGGTGAGCACCGTATCAGCATCAAATTGTTTATACAGGGAGACCGGTTCGTATGTGATGCCATACCAGCCGGCAGCGGTCCGTCCGTCATGGCCGGATTCTTCAATGGGGGATGCATCCAGTGCGTGGGCATAGAACCGGATTTTTGGCAGTTCCCGCGACAATCCGGCACATACAGCTGTATGGTCGATGTGGCAGTGGGTCAGGATACAGTGCCGGATATCTCCAAACCCCAGGCCATCCGCTTCAATGTCCCTGATCATCTCCAGGTCCATGCCGGCATCGATCAGCACCAGCCCGGCTTCGCTTCGGGTATCCACCAGATAGACCGAACAGCCACTGTCACCCACATGCCAGACATTGTCAATGATCTGTTTCATTTTTTTGCCTCCTTTGATGCCCAGATTTGGGTCCGGCTACTGGTCCACCCCCACCCGGGCACCGATGGCAGGGTCATACAGGTTCATGGATTCGGTCCGGGTCCGCCGGGCCGTCCCCCGGACAAATCCGATATACCGCCCCTGATCCAGATCCAGGGCCTGTGCATCAGACGGAAAAATACTTTTGCCGGCCATCTCAAGAGCGGTTTCAAAATCCCGCCAAAGCCGCCAGCCATCGGGCAGAATCTCCATCCGGACATCGGTGACGCTGCTGTCACCTTCCCACAATTTATGCCACCAGTCAGCTGTTTTAAAGCTGCGGCACCCATCCTCCCAGAACACCTTGCCGTTGGCCTGGGGCCGGGTCAGATGTTCAGGGATGACATCCCCCATCTTCTGCATCAATGCCGGCATCACCACCCCCAGCATCCCGCCGGGCGCAAGGAACCGGCTCAGATATCCCAGGTACAGCACATCGGTGCCAAAATACTGGTAGGCATCAATGGACACCACTGCATCGAAAAACCCTGCCGGAAATGGCAGTGCATGGGCCTCCGACCGCAGGGGAAACACCTTGTCGGCAACCCCGGCCCGGACGGCCCGCTGCCAGTTGTGGTCCGGGGTGATCCAAAGGTCCGTGGCCCAAACCTGTAAGTCAAACTCCTTTGCCAGGAAAATACTGGTCATAGCCCGGCCGCACCCCAGATCCAGGACGCGCATGCCAGGTTCCAGGGGCAGGACCTCACACAGCCATTCTGCCAGCCATGCCGCGTTGGGCCCCATCTGATTGTCCAGCATCCAGTTTGTTTCGTATCGGCTGGATCGGGGGAACTCTTTTTTGTTCAACAAGCGGTCAATTTCCATCGGGTCCATTTTTCGTCTCATTTTTTGGTTGATTGTATTATTGAATGCCGTATTAACAGCATCGCCCTGGCTCCGAAAACAAAAAGGTATATTACACCAGATCCTGGGCAAAATGGAATCCGTTTTTTCTATAATGTCGCCATCCCCTTGCCAAACAGCAGATAACCCGTTAAGATTTATACTCGAATAAAAATTGGGAAAAGGAGGTTCTCATGGCTGTCTATCTGGTACAGCACGGAAAAAGTCTGCCAAAGGAAAAGGACCCGGCCAAAGGATTGTCTGACACCGGTCGGCAGGAAACCATCAAGATTGCCGATGTGGCCCGGATGTACCAGGTGCCGGTATCAAAAATCGTGCACAGCGGCAAGACCCGGGCCGAACAGACCGCACGGATTTTCAGGGATATTTTGAAGAAGGATGCACCCCTGGAGCAGATGGACGGCATTGGTCCGATAGATGATGTCACAGATCTGGGAACACGGATCGATCCGGAATCCAATATGATGATCGTGGGACATCTGCCTTATATGGAGCGGATGGTATCCTTTCTAACTGCCGGAAACCCGGAGCTGCAAGTGATCCGGTTCCAGAATTCCGGCATTGTGTGCCTGGACCGTGACGAAAATGGCTGGTTCATCAAGTGGACCCTGAATCCGCACATCGGATGACATCTTTTGCCGGGAGGTATGAATTGAAAATCAACAAAATCGATCACATCTGCATTGCTGTCAAGAATTTGGAGCAGGCCCGCAAGGCCTGGGAACCGGTCCTGGGAAAAACCGAACCGGATGATGCCTACATCGATGAGCTAGAAAAGATCAAGGTAGCGCGGTACTGGATTGGTGAGGTGGGGTTTGAACTGATGGAATCTTTGACCCCTGAAGGAGATGTGGCCACATTCATCGAAAAAAAAGGGGAAGGCGTGATGGTCGTCAGTTTGAATGTGGATAACACCAGAGAAGCCATGGCAGAGCTGGAGGAAAAAGGTTATCCGTTCATCGGAGGGGCCAGGCCGTTTCGTGGCTGCGAGTTTTCATTTATCCATCCGAAAAAGATGAACGGGGTGCTCCTCGAACTTATTGATGATAAATGGGATGGCTTCAAAAAATAGATCCCGGCTGGTTGATATCGGAACCCGGAAAATCCATTATGAGCGTCATTCCTTCGTAAATCTCTGCCAGCCGATCTTTTGACAGTGTACCGATTTTTTCCTTGAGGCTGCGTTTATCCACGGTTTGATCTATGTCATGTTGATCACGGAAGATCTGGGCAGGAAATGCCATTTTACCATCTCCTTGGTTTATAATACAAACAATTGCCTTGGGGTGACGGACAGCATTTCACAGGATGAATCCGTGACGTGAACCATATCTTCCAGTTTCACAACACCTAAGTCAGGATGGGTCAAATGAATTTCGATCGTCAGTACCATATCCTGTAACAGGTTGGTATATCAGTGATAACGATATCACCTTTTTGAATAATTCGGTTGGATGGTCCGGCAGGGACCGCAGGACCTAAACCGATACCGGTCACCGTATCGGCAAATCCACTGACCTGGAAAAGGTTCTCCCCTGAAGACAAGGGACCCCGGCTGATATAAAAATCAATTTAGACACATCAGCAAATTCAAACCCAGTAAAAATCCGGCGGATTTTCAAGTATAATCCTGCCGGAATGATATCCAGTTAAGCCCTATTTTGCCGCTGGATATCCCGTGATCTGAAAGCCACTGGAGCGCCGCGTTAAAATCACCGCCGTCCATCAGTTTCTCAGGTTCAACAAAGGTTTCATTCCGGACAAAATCAAAGGCCCTTCTGACCATGAGGCAGTAACGATCCGGAGTCACGATCAAAATGCAGGGCTGGGCTGTGCCGGTATAGTAAAAGACATCCCTGGATAAAATGAGCAGACAGGCATCAATGTTACTTTGCTGGAGCCGCTCTTGGAAAGCCGAAATCCTGGTTTTTTCCGGTGAAGGGTTCATAGTATCCTTTCTGCATGTTCTGGAAATGGCTGGAAAATCAATGAATGGTGTAGGCCAGGCCCTGGTTGACCGCCTCGATGTTTTGACACAGCAGCGGTCCCGGAGATTTTGCCACCAGGATGGGAACCACGATTCCCCTGAACAGCTCAAACGCTTTTTGCACGTCTGCCAGAGGAAATCCGGCCTCCAGCCTGATCCGGTTGATTTCACTGATAAAATGGTTGATGCGGGTGTAATCATTGTCCGCCAGCACCTGACAGAAAGCATCGCAGGCATCAGATGTGGTCTGGACCGGGCGGCATACCGGGTGGATACCCGGGACTGGAGCCGGTCCTGCCACTCATCCAGGATCAGGTGCCGGTGCCGGTCCAGAAAGGCGTTCCAGGAAAACAGATTGCCTGTCATCGGACCCGGTACTGCTGGATGCAGTTGGGGATATACAAAAGCACCTTGTCGCCTTTGTTCACCCCCAGATCCTTGAGGGCTCTGACAGTCCTGATGCAGGAACTCCAAGGGACTTTTTCAAAATACCGGATGGGGGATCTGCATGCCACTGTCTGAAAATTTGTCATTGGGATATTTTTTGGGGGTATGATATAATACCGGGCATGATTATGGTACTGAAACCTGATAATGAAAAATAACACATTAATCTGATAATGAAAAAAAAAATAGTTGTTACCGGAGCTGTCATTCTGATCTGCCTTGCCGCAGTGATGGCCGGGCTTTACGGGTACAGCCGCACGGATCATGCAAAAAAATTGCTGGTGGCGCACATCAACACCCTGATCCCGGGTACACTGACCGCCGAGCGTATTGATGTGCTGGCAGACGGGTCATTTCTCCGGCTGGAAAACATACAGCTGCAGGACCCACAGGGAAACACCTGCCTGGCATTTGATTACCTCAGGCTGGATATCCGGCTCAGTGCCCTGTTTGACAAGGTTCTGGAAATAGAAAACCTGCATATTGACCGGCCCAGACTGCATATTACTGCTGACGGCAGCGGCAGGATAAATATTGTGGATGCCCTTGTCGCCGAAGATGACACACCTGAAGATATCCAGGCTGATGACCAGGGTGCAGCCGGCATCCCTTTGAATGTGAAGATCGGAAAGGCCGGGATCACCAAAGGCTCTCTGGTCTTTTCTGATCCTGAAAACACTGTTTCAGCTGCAGCCGTCACCGTTGAAGTATCGGATGCCAACCTGGTGCAGCAGACAGCAAAAATTTTTATCAACATCAGCGGCATCTCCCTGTCCAATGCGGAAACAGCCATTTATATCAGAACCTTTACAGCTGCCGGTGCCCTGAAAGATAATGATATAAATGATATTGCCATTGACCTGGATTCAGACCTGGGAGTTCTCACAGCATCCGGATCTGTGGAAGATATTTTCAACACCCGGAAAATGCATCTGACACTTGAGGCAGCCGCACACCTTGCCCCTGTGTCACAGATATCAGAAAACATGCCGGATCTGGGAGGCACCATGGATCTGGCAATAACCGGCACAGGATCCTTGGATAACCCGTCTGTACAGCTGCACATCAAGGGGCGGCACCTGGAAATGGAACAGATCTTTGAAAAAGGCACCCTGGATATTGCAATGAATCTGGCCGAACAGGTACTGACCATTGAACAGGGACAGGTGAACCTGCTGGACAGCCGTATGGATTTTTCCGGATCAACAGATCTGTCATCGCTTTTTCCTGACGGATTTCTGCATCCGGCCCGGGATACGGGTCTTCTGGCCTATGAGGTGTCATTTGATCAGCAGGGGGGAGACTTTGCCCGTTTATCCCCATGGATGCCCGGATTTTCAGGACAATTTTCCTTTCGTGGACATATCCGGGGCAAGGGGATCTCCCTGGAAACCCTTGCAGCAGAGTATGAACTGGCAGCGTCCCTTACCGGGTTTAAACATGACCAGGGAGAAACAGACCCCATGGATGCGGATGCCCGCCTGTCCGGAAAAATAAACAGCCTGCGCTGTACCCTGGACACACTGACTGTGGATACCAAAAGTATACAGGCAAATGCTTCAGGCTGGTATCATTTGGGAGAAAACAATCTGGATATGGATATTTTTCTTGCAGCAGAAGATCTGGCTGCCGCAACCAGCGCCTTTGGGCTGTTTCCTGTCACAGGAAAACTGACAGCAGCTGTCCATGCTGCAGGGCCGGTCACTGCTCCGGATATCACAACCACCCTGGCAGGCCGGGATCTTGGGGCCGCCGGGATTGTACTTGACCTTGTGGATGTTGAAGGAAAACTGGACAATACCGGCCGGGCTGAAATCACCCGCTTCCTTGTCCAGGGACAGGAAATGAAACTTTCAGCTTCCGGCACAGCCCGGATTTTTGACAAGGGATTTACCCCCAGAGAGGTGATTCGGGTATCCCTTAAAGCCGCCGGTCAGATCAATCCCGGACAATTTCTTGCCCCGGCTGACACAGAAATTGCCCTGCAGTATCTGGATACCGCCATTGCATTTGATCTGGATACAAACCTGGACTACACCCTTGGCACCACCCTTGATACAGCCGGGGTGCAGCACATGGCCATCCCCTTTCAGAAAATCGGGGCACAGATTGATCTGGGGGAAAAAACCATATCTGTATCCCTGGAAAATATGGCCGAACTTGCAGCTGCCCTGGACATGGAAAAAAACACCTATACAGCTGATCTTGATTTCAGCCGCAGTGATTTCGGGCCGTTGCTTTCGGCAGCCGGTATCACCGGTATCCATGGAGGTATTGACGGATGGGTCCGGGTTGCAGGCAAACTGCCGGCTGATCTGCCGCAGTCGGTTGCAGACCAGCTGGATGCAACAAAAGGCAGCCTGACGGTTGCAGCTGATGTGGGGGGCACGGTGGACACGCCTGTGATCAATGCAGACATGGACCTTAACGATCTGGCCTGGCATCTGCCCTCCCCCCGGATCACTGTTTCAGACCTCAACGGCCGGGTTACGCTCTCCCCGGACCATATCCGCATCCAGGATATCAAAACCAGGATCAATGGCGGCCGGATCTCTTTGAACGGGGATGCCGGTTTTTCCGGCAGCATGCTGCAGACCTGCCGCCTGGCACTGGATGTAAAAAACCTGGAAATCCCGGTTGCATCCGGATCAAAAAAAACAGATCAGATACAGATATTTGATCTGGCATCAGACCTTGCCCTGGATCTTATGCCCCCGGGGCTGCACCTGGAAAAAACCGGCGGCAGCAGTGCCTTTTTTCTGCCTGTAAAACAGATAAGCGCCCTGATCGATCTGGGAAAAACCCGGATCAACATGCAGGCGGGCAGCACCATCCGCATGATCTCCGGTCTTGACTCGGAAAATGCGCACTATGACCTGGATCTAACATTTGACAACACCCACGTGGGACCATTTTTACAGACAGTCGGTTTCACCGGAACCACCGGGACACTGACCGGGCAGGTGACCTCCAAAGGCGATATTTCCGCCCTGATACCCGGCCATATGCTGGATACAGCCGGACAGGCGGGCGGCACCTTTTCCGTTACCGCAGATATCACAGGCAATGAAAAAAAAGAGGCAGGACAGATGGATATGGCCCTGACCCTTTCAGGAAAAGAGATCACCCTGCCGGTGTCATCCACGCCCGGCAACACAGAAAATCTGTTTGTGGACATGCTGGAATCCGCCCTTGATATTCACTTAAATTATGCCGGGGCTGTAGCACTTTCCTCTGCAGCTGATTCATCCGGCAGCCCCCCTGCTGCTTTCAAAGACAGCATACCGGTAAAAACCATCCAGGCTGTCCTGGATCTGAGCAGACCGGATGAAAAGAACAAAGGTCAAAAAACCCTGGACCTGTCTATGACCCTGGATCATACAGCAAGCCTTGCAGCATCTTTCAACCCGGATACCGCAGATTTTGATCTGGACCTGACATTTGCCGACACCCGGCTGGACCGATTTTTGGAAACCGCAGGAATTCACGGGGTACAGGCCGTGGTAAACGGCCATATGCTGTCCCGGGGCCGGGTGAACATCCCGCTGCCCCGGGAAATCACAGACAATCTGCAGCCGGCAAACGGTACTGTCACGCTTGATGCAGACCTGGACGGTACCTTTGCCCGACCGGATGTAAATGCCAAGCTCACCCTGACGGATCTTGCGTATCCAGTTCCCCAAATCAATCTTGCCTTATCCGGGCTTAACGGCTCTGTCAGATTGTCCAACCACCACATGACAATCGAAAATATGGAGGCAAATCTCGGCCAGGGCAGCCTGGAGATGTCAGGGGATCTGGAACTGGAAAAATTTATTCCGGTATCCGGCCGGGCCCGGCTGACAGCAGAAAATATTGCCCTTTCCCTGGAAGATACCGCAGAAATCGCCTTTGACACAGACATAACCTTTTTTGGAACCCGGGAAAAATCTGCCCTTACCGGCACCATACTGCTGATCAAAGGTGAATATTACAAGGATTTTGCCTTTGATCTGGCCGAAGCCCTGGAAAGCCGGAAAATGGCTGCTGCAAAAGAAAGCAAAAAAACAGAACCTGGCAATCCCATGATGGAAAACACCACCATTGATATTGATGTGGATTACAAAGATCCGTTTGTACTGGACAATAACCTGGCCTTTATCCTGGTGGAACCCAATGTGCATATTTCCGGTACACTGAAAAATCCTGTAATTACAGGACGGGCTGAAATCCTGGAGGGCACGGTGGTATATCAGAACAGACAGTTTGAAATTGAAACAGGGATCATCGATTTTGTGGATCGGTTCAAAACCGATCCGGAAATCACTTTGCATGCAACCACGGAGATACGAAAATGGATGATCCACATGGATATCAGTGGAAAAACAGACAACCTGAGATTCAGGCTCTATTCTGATCCGGCTGAAACCCATGAAGATATTTTCTCTTTGCTTGTCATCGGCAAGACCACAAAGGAACTGGGGCAGGGGGGCGGCTCATATACCGGCATTTTTACGGGCAAAGCATCTGAAATGGTCAGCCAGGGCGTGGAATCATCCACCCCGCTGGATGAATTCAAACTGGGGCTGGATGAATCCGGAGACCAGGGTGCAAATGTGAATGTTACCATGGGCAAACAGTTGTCAGACCGCCTGAAAATCATCTATTCCATGCAGACGAAAGAAGAGGAGACCATCCATACCAATGCTGCGGAATACAAAATGCTGGAAAATGTCCTGCTCAGGGCATTCAATGATTCTAAAGGCGATTTCGGCACGGAAGTCACCCTCAAACTGGAATTCAGATAACAATGATGCATTCCGATAACAGACCATATCAACAGATACTGCCCGGAACAGGCATTGTTTTTTTTCTTGCAATGCTGTGGCTGGTTATAACTGCCATGCCTGCCGATGCCGGTGACAGCCGGCCGGTCATCTCAGAGATCCGTGTGGAAATTCTGGGCGGCACAGAAAAACGACAGGAAAAATTGCGGTCCATGGCCATGGAGATGATCCGGTTTCAGCCGGGCAGTCTTTTCAGAGCACAGGATCTGGATACCACGATTACCCTGTTGAAACAGACCGGGCAGTTCAGCCGGATCGATTTGCCGGACCAGGATATGGATGCACCGTTCATCCCCCTTGTTTTCCAGCTGACCCCGGTTATGCTGGTCCGGAAAATAACTGTGGACGGCGCATTTCCGATATTTGGCAATGCGGTGGTCAAGGCCACGGATTATGCCGCAGGCAGTGCCTTTGTCCCGGAACATGTGGAAAAAAACATCCAGGCGGTCAAGGACCTGATGGCAAAAAACGGGTATGTGGATGCCAAGGTGGACATCAGCGCTGAACCATACCAGGGACTGCAGACAGACATTCTGATTGAGATTAAAAAGTATAAACCCCTTAAAATTGTGGAAATTGCCTTTACCGGTAATGAATCATTTTCCGACACCCGGCTTAAAATGCGCATGAAATCCTATCAGGTGCCACTTTTTTTCTGGAGCAGAGGCAAGAGAACCATCCAGAAGGATCTGGAAGCAGATATCAAAAACCTTGTGGCCTATTACAGAAAAAAAGGCTTTGCCGAGGCTGCCGTCACCTATGATGTGCACACGGATGCCGACAAAAAAGCCACCCGGGTGGTAATCCAGATAGAAGAAGGTCCGCTGTACCGTATCTCTTTTTTTGGAAATAAAGAATTTATGACCTATACGTTGAAAAAAGAGATAACCATCTGGACAAAAGGAAACCGCAACGATTTCGGTTTGAAGCGCAGCATTAAAAACATCACAGACAGGTACCGGAAGGCCGGTTACAGGGACTGCGAGGTGTCTTTCACCTCTGACACTGAAATAAAAGATGAAAAACCGGTCCGGCACATCCAGATACACATCAATGAAAACACCCGCTATATTGTCAGGTCATCTGTCATCAAAGGGGCAGAATTTCAGGATGCCGAAGATCTTAAAGCCCTTTTGAATACCCGGGCAAAAGGACTTTTCTACGACGGTCCCTTTGCCCGGAACATGGTTTCGGATGACACACAGATTCTGGAAAATTATTATGACAGCACAGGGTTTGCACAAACACAGGTGTCTGCCGATGTGGCATGGGATGCGGCGGATAAAAAAAACAGGATGCTCGGCGATGTGATATTTGAAGTGGCCGAAGGATACCGCAGTCAGGTTACCCGGGTAACGCTTTCCGGCCTGCCGGAGATATTTGCATCAGACATCACACAGATTCTGCAAACCCGGGAAAAAGCGCCGTTCATCCCGTCACAGGTAGATGCAGACCGCATGGCGATCCTCTCTTTTCTTGCGGAAAAAGGGTTTATCTACGCAGATGTCCATACCCGCATCGATTCGGATGGAAAAGATTACCAGGTTGCATTCCAGGTGGAACCAAACACCCGGGCCAGGGTGGGCGGGGTATGGGTGTTCGGCAATTTTGATACCAAAGATTCGGTGATATTCCGGCACAATACCCTTGAACAAGGGGAACCTGTGTCTTTGAACAGTTTTGTTTCCCTGCAAAAAGAGATCAGAAATATCCAGTGCATTGAAAGAGCGGATTTCAAAGCCGTGGGTATCCGGGAAAATCTTGACCAAGTGTTTTTCCTGACTGATGTGGAGGAGAAAAAACCCTATTTTCTTGACACAAGCATCGGGTATGACACAGCCAAAGATGCCTATATTGGGGTGTCTGCCGGTAACAGAAACCTGCTGGGCACCAACCGGAAGCTGTATCTGGATGCCCGGGTTTCCGGCATCGGGTATGAGACCATCCTGGGTATAACGGATTTTGATTTTCTGTCACAACATATCTATTCGGATGTCAATGTGTACGCATCTGAAGAAGAACTGAAAAACCAGAACTTCGGCACCCGCAAGTACGGATCATCTGTGTCATTTGAAAAACAGTTGACCCCGCACCTGAAAGTGGGCACCGCCTTTAACCTGGAATCCAGAGAACAGTATGCCACCGGCACGACAGCCGGTGTGAACCCGGATGTATACGAACCCAGGGGAATTATATCGGCAACCCCTTTTTTCACCTGGTCTTCGGTGGACTCCTATGCAAAACCCACCAGCGGGTTCTATTTCAATGCATCTGCCGGCTATAACCGGGATATCCTGGAAGACCTGGACAATTTTGTGAAATACCAGGTAAAGGCCAAATACTATATCCAGCCCTTTTCCCGGCTGGTACTGGCGTTCCAGGCCATGTACGGCACCATCCAGAGTTTTTCAGATGATCTTGATCTGCCTGATGACCAGCTGTTCTTTCTAGGCGGGATTTCAGATGTAAGGGGGTTTGCCGAAAATGAGCTGGCAAGGGATGCCTTTGGTGACCCTTTGGGGGGCAAGACCCAGATTGCCGGCTCCATAGAGGCACGCATTGATATCGGCAACAATTTTGAACTGCCCCTTTTTGTTGATGCAGGCTCCCTGCAAGACACCACAAAATCCGGCAGCGATGAAGACTTTAAATTCACCCTGGGCTCGGGTCTGCGTTATATGACCCCTGTGGGGCCTGTGGGCCTGCTTTACGGATACCGCCTCAATCCTGAAACAGGCGAGGATTCCGGAAGGATCCATTTCTCCATCGGGTATACATTTTGATGTTCCGCAAAAGCCCATGGAGGTGTCCTGTGAACGGAACGTCAGAGCCGGAGGGGCCGGGCAGACATAATGAAAGGCAGGTACCTGTTTGATTGGCCGGTTTCTGCTTCTTCCCGATACCCTGACAACCGGCCCGGAAGATCTCGGACCGGGCACAGGACACCTCCATGGGCGATGATCCGCACACTGGACATATCATGGGACAGATATCTTTTCTGCAGCGTCAAAGCACCATACAATTTTCCTGAAAAGACGGCAAAAAAATATTTACATAATACGTAATATGTGATATTTCGTAACCAGGAAATTACCCAAAAAAGGAGGCGGCCATCACCTCGTTTATCCATACCCATTTTGATAAATGCACCGGATGCAGCATCTGCCAGCTGGCATGCAGCGCAGCCTTCACCGGCGGATTCAACCCCAGGCGGGCCAGGCTGGATATCCGCCACAAAAGCGAACACCTGTACCATCTGCCGATGGTGTGCAGCCAGTGTGAAAATGCCTACTGCATGCAGGTATGCCCGGTGGATGCCATC
This sequence comes from Desulfotignum sp., assembly GCA_011390335.1. GTDB lineage: Bacteria > Desulfobacterota > Desulfobacteria > Desulfobacterales > Desulfobacteraceae > Desulfotignum. The sequence goes on from JAABSO010000007.1 coordinate 37,854, forward strand.
ACGCGAAGCCCGGAGGGCGTGGTGCAGATTGATGCTGAACAATGCATTGGATGCGCCCTGTGCGTCCGGTACTGCCCCGTGAACATGGTGCACCTGGATCCGGATACCAAAAAGGCGGTGAAATGCGAACTGTGCCAGGGAGATCCGGCCTGCGTTGCGGCCTGCCCCACCGGGGCACTGGAATTTGTTTCAGACCCTCTCAAGGAGCAGAACCCCCATGACTGATGCCTATGCAGACACCTTCCTGGCCATTGACCTGTCAACAGGCAGCAGCAGCACCCTGGCAGTGCCTGATACCTTGAAACAACACTATATCGGCGGCAAAGGATTCGGCGCAAAACTGCTGGCAGACGGATTATTCCCGGGCACAGATCCTTTAGGTCCTGAAAACATGCTCATGTTCATGACAGGGCCCTTGACCGGCACATCAGCCCCTGCCATGCGGGGGTGTGTGGTAACCAAAAGCCCGCTGACCCATCTGTTTCTGGATTCCTATTTCGGGGGCAGTTTTGCACCGGAAATCAAATATGCCGGATATGACGGCATCATCATCACCGGCAGGGCTGACAAACCTGTGTATATCCGGATTGATGACGAAACGGTGGAGATCCGGGATGCTGCCCATCTCTGGGGCCTGGATATCCTGGAAACCAACCGCCGTATCAAAGCAGAACTCAATGATGAGACCATTAAAATCGCCAATATCGGGCCGGCCGGAGAAAACCGGGTGCTGTTTGCCCTTATTGCCTGTGAATTCAACCGCCAGGCCGGCAGGGCCGGCGCCGGTGCCGTCATGGGGTCCAAAAACCTCAAAGCGGTGGCAGTGCGCGGCACCCGGCTGGTAAAGGTCCATGACCCGCACCGGTTTAAACAGGCCTGTGGAAAAGCCCTTGAAGAACTGGCTGCCAGCCCGGATGTCCAGACACTCAAACAGGGCGGCACAGCTGCATCCGTTGAATTTGCCAGTGAAACCGGGCTTCTGCCATGCCGGAACTACCAGTTCGGCACCTTTGACAAAGCTGCTGCCTTAGGAGATCAGGGTCAACAAAAACACCTGTGGCTGGGCACCAACGCCTGCATGGGATGTCCCATCGGCTGCGCCAAAATCGGGGCGGTAAGAACCGGAAAATTCAAAGGAATGGTCACCGATATTGTGGAGTATGAATCTGCCGCCCTCATGGGATCCAACCTGGGGATATCCGATATCCGGGCCGTGGCCCATCTGGTGAAACTTTGCGATCTGCTGGGGCTGGATGCCATGTCCAGCGGCAGCCTCATCAGCTTTGCCATGGAAGCCTGTGAAAAAGGCCTGGTATCAGCCCCTCCCGGCATAGACCTGACCTTCGGCAATATGGCGGCAGCAGAACATCTGATCCGGGCCATGGCTTTTCAAAAACCCGGCCTGGGTGAACTGCTGGCAAAAGGGGTCCGGGCTGCAGCCGAAGAGATCGGCGGCAGCGCTTCTGACATGGCCCTGCACACCAAGGGCCTGGAAACCCCTGCCTGGGGTCCCCGGGGGGTGTCCGGCATGGGACTGGCCTATATGACAGCAGACCGGGGCGGGTGCCACCAGCGGGGATTCACTGTTCCCTATGAACTGGCCGGCGAATGGGAAGGCAAAAAAATCGATCCCCTGTCTCCGGAAAACAAGGCAGACATGGTGGCGGCGCTGCAGAATTATTCCGCAGGCACCGACACCCTGGTGAAATGCGATTTCGGCAGCTTCGGCATCAGTGCCGATACCTATGCAGACCTGTTGTCCGCTGCCACGGGCAAAAAGCTCAACAAAGAAATTTTCACCCGCATAGGCGAGCGCATCTGGAACCTCACCCGGCAGTTCAACCTGGACCAGGGCATGGATCCGGCATCCGACACCCTGCCCCGGCGGTTTGTTCAGGAACCGCTGCCCGATGGTCCGGCCACAGGGCATAAAATTTCTGAAAACGATATGGCCGTCATGCGGGAAGCCTATTATAGGGCCCGGGGATGGGACAGCACGGGAAAACCCAGATCCAGCACCCTGAAACGCTTAGGGATAGCATCATGACACCACTGGTCAACAAAAAGGAAGCCAAGCGCATCGAGACCCGCAAACGGATCCTGGAGGCAGCCACCCATCTGTTTGCCCGGCTGGGATACCACAAGACAACCATCCAGGACATCGCCTTTCACATCGGCATGACCACGGGGGCTGTGTTTCACCACTACAATTCCAAAACCGACATCCTGGATGATGTGGTGGCTGAACTGGACCAGAGCTTTACGCAGTATACAAGGTTTCTGGAAAAACCCCATGCCGACTACAACACCATGATCCACGGGATCATGGATATCTTCATGGACCGGTTCTACAACCAGCCGGATACCATTATTGCCCTGGCATCCCTGGCAGCGGAATTCAGCGGCATCCGGGGACCGGTGATCATCAAGGTCCAGGCTGCCTACGACCGGTTTGTGGATGCCTTTGAGGCGGCAATGGACCGGATCTGCCCGAAACCAACGAACCGGGCGGCTGCCATCTGTTTTATCTCCGCCCTCCAGGGCCTGGCACTCCAGGCACTGGTCCGGGACGGCCAGATTGAGGTAGATGACCTGGTCAATGGATTTCTCAGCCTTGTCATCCACAACCAGGGCAGCCAGACAGATGCGTTACAACAGATCTCCCTTTGATACACATACAACCCGTTAATGCAGATACAGAATGAAAAACAGACCCTTTGGAGCAGACAGGAAAAGGAAAAATAAAAAATGAAACAATCATATGACTATATCATTATCGGCGGGGGATCCGCCGGATGCGTGCTGGCCAACCGGCTCAGTTGCGACCCCTCCTGCAGCGTGCTGGTGCTGGAGGCAGGCAGGCCCGATTATATATGGGATGTGTTCATCCACATGCCTGCCGGTCTGACCTTTCCCCTTGGCAATAAATTCTATGACTGGTGTTATGAAAGCGAACCGGAACCGTTCATGCACCAGCGCAGAATCTTCCACGGCCGGGGCAAAGTGCTGGGGGGATCATCCTCCATCAACGGCATGATCTATATCCGGGGCAATGCCATGGATTACGAAAAATGGGCCAAGGATCCGGGCATGGAGAACTGGGATTACGCCCACAACCTGCCCTATTTCATCCGGGCGGAAAACCGGCTCAAAGGGCCGGACCAGTACCACGGCACCAAAGGCCCGCTGATCCTGGAAACCGGGCCGTGTAAAAACCCGTTGTTCCAGGCGTTTCTGGAAGCGGCCAATCAGGCCGGGTATCCGCTGACCGATGATGTGAACGGATATCAGCAGGAAGGGTTCGGTGCCTTTGACCGAAACATCCACAGAGGAAGGCGGCTGTCCGCAGCCCGGGCCTATCTGCATCCTGTTCTCAAACAGCGGCCCAACCTGGACCTGGTCTGCCGGGCCCTGACCACAAAAATCATTTTCAGCGGCAAAAAAGCCACGGGTGTGGAATTTGTCAAAGGCAAAGGCAGCCGGCCCAGAACGGTCCAGGCAGGGGAAGTGATCTGCTGCGGCGGGGCCATCAACTCCCCCCAGATCCTCCAGCTGTCCGGGGTGGGCAATGCAGAGGAACTGTCCGCATTAGGGATTCCCGTGGTCCATGACCTTCCCGGGGTGGGAGAAAACATGCAGGACCACCTGGAGGTCTATGTCCAGTATGCCAGCAAAAAACCGGTATCCATGAACCCGGCCCTGAAATGGTGGAAAAAGCCTTTCATCGGCTATAAATGGCTGTTTCACAGGTCCGGGGCCGCCGCCACCAACCATTTTGAGGCTGGCGGATTCATCCGGAGCAACCAGGATGTGGATTATCCCAATATCCAGTTTCATTTTCTCCCCCTGGCTATCCGGTATGACGGCTCCCGGCCCAGTCAGGACCACGGGTACCAGGTCCATGTGGGTCCCATGTACTCCAATGCCGTGGGATCCGTGAAAATCACCTCCACCGATCCTTGCAAGCACCCGGCCCTGCGATTCAATTACCTGTCCACAGACCAGGACCGCAAAGAATGGGTGGAAGCGATCCGGTGTGCCCGAAAAATCATGAACCAGCCGGCATTCAAAGAATTCAATGCCGGCGAAACTTCTCCGGGCAACCATGTCCAGACCGATGAGGATATCCTGGACTGGGTGGCCAAAGATGCGGAAACCGCCCTGCACCCCTCATGTACCTGTAAGATGGGCACCGATGCCATGGCAGTGGTGGCCCCTTCCTCCATGAAGGTGCACGGCGTGGAAAACCTGCGGGTGGTGGATGCCTCGGTCATGCCGAATGTCACCAACGGCAACATCTACGCCCCCACCATGATGGTGGCGGAAAAGGCCTGTGACCTGATTTTGGGCAATACCATGGAGCCGCCGGCAACAGCGCCTTTTTTTCGGCATGAAAAGAAAGAGACCTCTCTGCCCATGCCCGTAAAAAAATCAATGTGACCCATGACAGCCGGCCCGACCTGCAAGACGCTGCAAAAGGCCGGGCCGGTCGGAAAAGATTTTGGCCTGTCTCATTATTCCTTGTCTTCATTTATCTGTTCGGGGAGGATTTTTCTCTCTGCACACCCGGCACCGGTCATCAGAGCAGTGTTCACAGGAAAAGCAGTCTTTACAGGGAAATTTTTTAGGGCAGGCGGACCGCTTTTCCGGCACATACAATTTGCCCGGCATTCCGGGTATGGAAACAAACGGCATGGGACCCCCTTTCAACCAACGGTTTCTATGAAACCAAGGTAAACAGGGAAACGGCAATTTCAAGTTCGCCTGGAAAAATCTGACCGATGATCTCAGTTTTCCATATATGTGTACTTTGTTACAAAGAACACATGATATTGCAGCCCCATATTACATGTGATAATGATTGCCAATCTCTCATAAGTTCTTCCTGAGAGGAATACACTTAGAAATCGATGGCAAATCGTCCGCCAACAGAGCTTATGTCTGCATCGCTTATGGTGCCGCCAATCTCGCGGTCTTCCACGTTACCATAGACATAGTTGACCATGACCCGCAGGGCAGGATTGAGGTACCAGTTCACGCCCACGGTGTAGTTGGTCTCCTCCCCGCCGTCTATGCCCCCATCGTTCAGATCGAGATAGGACCACCGGACCGCGATTTCCCATGCCCCTAAACCACCTTGAAGGTCAAAGTTGTTGTTGGGTTTGACCCGGCTGAAAGAACCGCCTTTGTATGGCCTGCTCTCTCCGGTCAAAAAATAGCTGGCATAGACATAGGCTCCGTTTAAGTCGTAATCCTCGTTCGCGCCGTCGACCACGGCCTGGATGTATTCACCCTGGACCGACAGGGATCCGAAAACCACGGCTGCTTCGGCCCCGATCAGATCGCCGCTGTCATAGAAGCGGTCGAAGACCTTAGTATCGCCCGTGTCCACGGTTCTTGCCTGTGCCAGATGGACTTCGGGCCGCTGGCGAAAGCGAAATTCAGTCTCTTCATCATCCCGGAACAGGTGGCTGTAACCCAGACCCAGGTGCAAAAGCCGCCGTCCGCCGTCCGCGTACCAGGGTGTACCTGCTACACGGGCGGTGATATTGTAATCTGCGAAGTCATTGAAATTTTCGGCGCCGTCTTCGGTGTCCCAGAAAACTCCCGCACCCCAGAACAGTTTCTTGTCCAGGGCCGAGTTCATGATCTGTACCCCCATATTGCGGCCGGGAGAAAAGACATTGGGCAGGGCCCGCTCCAGAAAGGTGATGTATTTGGAGCTGGTCTGTTCCTCCAGGGAGAAGGGCTCCTTCTGATGGCCCACGCGGACTTTGCCCACCACCGGAAGATCGGTCAGGCCGAGATAGAGATCCTTGGCCGTGACATCGTCACCCGCAAAGTCGAACTGGGCCTTGTACTCGGCCACCTTGTAAATCGTGCCGGACATGAAGAGCCTTGCCCGTCTGAATTCTGTGCCGAATCCTTCGAAGTCTTCGTCCGGGAGGTCCTCGAACTCATCGTCCGCGGATATGAAAGCCCAGTCAACCTGAATCCGGCCACCCAGCTTAATGGAGAAATTGCCGTCCTGGCTCTCAGCGCTGAGGCCGTTTTTCCATTTGACATCCCAGTCGTCTTCCTTGGGTCTGATAAGGGCCGCGCGCTCGGCCTGGGCTTCCTTTTTCAGTTCCTGGTACTGCTGGGGGGTGATATCTCCCCTGTCCATCAGTATCTCCAGGATTTTTTCGGCAACGCTCTTCTGCTCGGCTGCTTTTCCCGCATTTGGGGTCAGCCCGAGAAAAAAAGCCAATAATCCAACAATGAATACTCTGCCAATGATTTTCATGCTGCCTCCCTTTAGGATGAAAAAGATTTTCCATGGGGGTCATAATACTTATTGACAGATTTTAAGATAGGGAGATGCTTTCTGTCAAGGAAAGTATATTTTATGCCACAACAATATCTGAATCCATGCAGGGCTGACTGTAACATGCCCTGCATGGATAATCACCCCTGTTTACCGGTCATCTCTTCGATTGTTACTTTTATCACAGCGGTCTTTTCCAGCATCTCGTTTGGATAGGTAAATAACCGGCCCGAATAATGGGCCATGATTATATCCAGGCCGGTTTTCTTTTCTTCCAGGGTGGTGAGCAGATGAGCCGTGCCTGTTCCGATAACGCTTTTGAATGACACCCCCCAGTCACAGGCGCTGGCTGCTTTATTCATTTTCACCAGTTCATCCACCTCAAAGCACACCAGAGGATTGGCGCGGATCAGATCAATTTTCCGACCCTCTCGGGCACTGTGAAAATACAGGGCCTGATCCTGATACCCGTAGTTCACGGGCACAATATAGGGCACATTCCTGTCCACAAAACCCAGGCGGCACACCTGCCCCTGTTTGAGTATCTGTTCAATATCTGCTGCCTTGGTGATCTGTTTTTCATTGCGCCTCATGGGCAACACTCCTTTTCACGTCACATGTCCTGTCAATGACACTACCACACCTTACCCGGGACCGCATCTGAAAAAAAAGCGGTCTGATCATGTTTTTTTCAGCAGCATCATGGGCCGGGTCTTTAAAATTTTTCCTGCGGCAGCCACTGCCGTTGCCATGCAGATCAGGGTGGTCAGCACCAGGATGCCCGTAAGATACAACAGGTCCAGCTGCCAGAGGCTGTCAAAGAAATACCAGGACACGGCCCGGGAAAACCCGATGCTCAGCAGCACGGCAACAAAGGCTGCGGCAAATCCCAGGCTGCCGAATTCCACCAAAGATATTTTTTTAATGTCGCTGAATCCGGCCCCCAGCACCTTGAGCAGATTCGTCTGGACTGCCTGGCTTCTGGCCTGGTGCCGGGCAATGGAAAAAATAGACACAAGGCCGGCTGCAATGGCCAGCCAGGCCATGAACCGCACAGACACGGACAACCGGTCCGCAATAAAGGTCAATGTGGTGATCATCTGGGTGACATCGATGATGGAAATATTGGAAAAGGTTTCCACAATTTTTGTTTTCAGGGGCTGCCGCAGGTCCGGCGGCACCTGGGACACCGCTCCCAGCCAGGTTTTGGGGGCATCATCCAGCACCCCCTGCTGGAACAACAAAAAGAAATTGGGCTGAAAACTGTTCCACCGCACCTTGCGGATGTTTTTGATCCGGCCTTCCAGCACCATGCCCTGAATATCAAATGTCATCACATCATTGATGGCCAGATCATGGTCTCGGGCAAAGGAATGGGCCACGGAAATCTCAAAGGGTGTTTCAGATCCGAAATCCCAGAGAGTAACTGACAGGGGATCTCCCTGAACAATGGTTTCAGAGGGGTCCAGGTCCCTGCGGAAGGAAAAATTATGCTCCATGCGCCGGGGCCGTCCCTGTGCTTCCCGATTGTTTTCACGGGTGTGAAAGGGCCTGTCGTTGACGGTGAGAATTCTGCCCCTGACCATGGGGGACAGATTTTCCAGGTCCCCGGGCTGTGCTTCCATGAACGCTTCCAGGTCCCGGGTCTGGTCCTCCTGGATATCCATGAGAAAAAACACCGGGATCTTCAATCCTTCCGGCCGCTGGATCTCTGTCTGCAACCCCTTTTGCACCTGGGGGATCAGGCAGATCAGAAACACCCCCATGGCAATGGTGACAAAACAGGCCAGAGAGGACCAGATATTGCGGTACAGGTTCAAAAACGCCATTTTGCGCACCAGATGCCGGGTTCTGGCCAGGTGCCGGCAGCCTATTGCACCCAGCCACCCTGCTCCGGCAAACACCAGAAATGCCAGGGCAAATCCAGCGGTGAAGATAATCCCGGTGGTAACAGATCCTGCCACAAGCACCGCCCCCAGGCAGAACCAGGCGATCCCCGGCACAAAGGCGGCCGCCTGCCACCACCCGTTCACCCCCGCTGCAGCCAGGGGTCCCCGGAGAAGCACCAGGGGTTTGATTGACAGGATTTTCACCAGCACAGGCAGACAGAACACAATGCTGCCCAGTCCCCCCAGCCCCAGGGCCATCACCCATGTCATCGGCGCCATTCCCATGCGGATTCCCCGGGGAACCAGGTCTTTGAGCAGCAGTGGAAACACCGGCAGCAGCAGCCAGGACAGGGCAATGGCAATGGCTGCTGCCAGGATACCCAGAAAAATCAATTGGGTAAACAGATACAGATACACCCCGGACCGGCCGGCTCCCAGGCTCATGAGCACGGCAATCTCCCTGTGTTTTCTTGCCAGAAAGCCCCGGAACAGGTAGGCGGCTGCAATACCGGCCAGAAACAGGGCCACCAGGGAAACCAGGGCCATGTATCCGGTGAAATGGCCGGTGACATTGGACAGGTTCCGGCTGACATCCCGGCTGTCTTGGACACTGATCCGGGGCTGGTCAGGGGCCAGGGCCGCAAAGCCCTGGCGAAGTTCCTGTGAAAGGGCGTGCACATCTGTGTCCGGCGATACCCGCAGATAGGTATGGTAGCGGACTCTGGAGCCGAAATCCAGCAGCCCGGTTTCTGCCAGCTGCCCGATGCCCACATAGATTTTTGGGGCCAGTTCCAGGGTAGTCAGGGCCTTGTCCGGATCATCGGCAAAAAAACCGGCCACAGAAAAATCCTTGTTCCCCAGGGTCAGGCGCTGGTCCCGGGCCGGGCCGGTTTCTTTTTGCAGACCTGTCATCTGGCCGGTGTCCTGCTCCCGGATGCCCAAAGCCAGGGCCGTATCACGGGTCATGAAAACCCCGGGGCCCTCGTGGATGGCGGCACGGTCGGTGCCCGATTCCAGGACAAACCCGCCATAGAGGGGATAGGATGCATCCACGGCCATGACCTGTACCAGCCGGGTGGTCTCACGGGTACTGACCATGGTAAAGAACCGGATCACCCGGGACTGCATACGGTCCGGACCCAGAACCCGGTGCAAAAGATCTGTCTCTGCCCGGTTAAAAGGGGCGTTGGCAGTGAGCACCAGATCCGCGGTTAAAATGGTGCGCAGGTTGTCTTCCAGGTGCCTTTCCAGGGTCCGGCTGAAACTCTGGACCGCCACAAACCCGCACAATCCCACGGCCAGGTTGGCCACAAAAAACAGGGCAAACCCTTTGTTCCGGAGCAGTTCCCGGATGCCCAGGCGGACCCAGAGCATCAGACAAGGTTCCCGCGGGACAGGGTTTTTGTGTGATGGCACCGGTCTGCCAGGCCCTGGTTATGGGTCACCACCACCAGGGTGTTGTTTTCTTTTTGCACCAGATCAAACAGCAGGTCTGCCACCTTTTTTCCCGTGTCTGTGTCCAGGTTGCCGGTGGGCTCGTCCGCCAGAATCAGGGCAGGCCGGACGACCAATGCCCGGGCAATGGCCACACGCTGGGATTCCCCGCCGGAAAGCTGGCCCGGCAGATGACCGGCCCGATGGGTCAGTCCCACCTGCTCTAAAAGGGCATCGGTGCGGGCATTGATCCGGTCCTGCCTGAGAATTTCCAGGGGCAGGCTGATATTTTCTCTGGCAGTCAGATGGGGCATCAGATGAAAAGACTGAAAAATCATGCCGATTTTTTGGGCACGGTATCGGGTCAGGTCTGCCTCATTCATCTGGCAGATGTCAATGCCGTCCAGGAGAATAGATCCGGCATCCGGGGTATCCAGCCCGGCTATCAACGAAAGGAGTGTGGTTTTACCGCTGCCGGAATGGCCGGTGATGGCCAGTGTCCGGCCGGCGTCCAGGGAAAAACCCACCCGGTCCAGCACCGTCACCCGGCCGGAGCCGGGCAGGTGAAAGGATTTGTCCACCTGGTTCACCGCCAGCATCATAAGCACTCCTTTATATACGGCAGCACTGTCGCAGCGATCTGCCGGTGGCCGGCCGGGTTGGGATGGATCCCGTCCGCCTGGTTCATGTCCGCCACCCCGCCCACGTTGTCCAGCAGAAACGGAATCAGGGAAATGCCGTGTTTTTCAGCCAGGTCCCGGAATATCTGCCTGAACTGTCCTGTGTATTCCGGCCCGTAGTTGGGCGGCATCTCCATGCCCGCCAGGATCACGCACAGGTTGTTCTCCAGGGCCAGGGCAATGGTATCATCCAGGTTTTCAGCCATGCTGTCAAGGGAGAGTCCCCGCAGTCCGTCATTGGCACCCAGTGCCAGAACCAGGATATGGGGGGCGGTCTTGAGGTGCCATTTCAGGCGGGACAGCCCGGATGCCGTAGTGGAACCGCTGATACCGGCATTGATGACGGTTGCATTGGCAATCCCCTGTTGTTTGAGCATCCTGCCCACCACCGCTGGAAAGACCGCTTCTTTTTTCACCCCCAGCCCTGCGGTGATGGAATCACCCAGAAACAGAATCCGGGTTTCTTTTTCCCCGGCAGGCAAGATCCCGGCAAAGAGCCACAAAAATATCCCTGCAACCGCCGCATATATCAAAACTGTCTGCTTCATGCATCTCCTCTCTCAACACATTCATACATATTCATTAAAAATGGCAACCAATACCGTTCCTGTCAAATAAAAACCACTCCGTTTCACCCAGTCACGGCAGAAATGGACACGGTTAATTCAGAGAATCGGGTGGTGACATCATATCTGCCAGCGGCCTGGCAGAATCAACGGTCAAAGTAACAGCCCCCCAGTTCACATCAACCTGTCCTTTCAGGATATACGGCCTTCCATAGCTGAGCATGTAACAAAAACACGCATACGGTTTCGGGAAAAATACCGTTTCAACGATGCCTGTTTCATCTTCAAAGGTGAGAAATTTCATGGGGTCCCCTTTTTTGGTCTTAACGGTTTTGCCGGTTATCAGCCATCCGGCAAAAGCGATTTTTTTCCCTGGAAACCGCGGCAGGTATTTTGCCTTGACCGTATTGTCATGCTGCAAAAAATCCCGGTAAAGAATCATCGGGTGGCAGCTGCATAAAAAGCCAAGCGTACTGAATTCCTTTTTCAGTCGTGTCATCATATCCTCACGGGGCAGTTCCGGGATGGGGACTGCAGGTGCAGGCCTGTTAAAAAGCGAAGGTGTCTGCTCCTTTTTTTTGCGCTGTTTTTTCCATGCAGCAAGGGCCCACAACAGGCCGGTTCTGTTTCTGTCTCTGTCAAGGCAGTCCACACTGCCGCTGTGTATGAGCGAGACAGCCTCGTCCTCTCCGGGTCTGACCCGGTCAAGAAAGTCTTCAAAGCTTTTAAAAAATGCCTTTTCCCTTTCTTTGATAATGGTTTCCATGGTTCTGGCAGACAGATTTTTGATGGACAGAAACCCGACCTGGAGCCTGTGCGCCTTTCCTCTCCATGAAATATCGCTCCGGTTGACATCCGGGTGCAGTATCTGAACATTCATTCTTCTGGCTTCAGACACATAGGCAAAGGTAGAGTAAAATCCGCCTTGGTTACTGATCACAGCAGCCATGAATTCTGCAGGATAGTGGGTCTTGAGATAGGCGGCCTGAAAGGAGACCCGGGCATAGGATGCACTGTGGGGCTTGCAGAAAGAATAACCTGAAAAGCTGGTTATCATTGCCCATACCCGCTTTATATCTGTATCAGAAACGCCCCTTGCAAGCGCTCCTTTTCTGAACTGTTCATGAAAATCAGCCAGTTCGTGATCCTTGTCCTTTTTGGAGATGATTTTTCTCAGCCCGTCTGCCTTTGAATGGGAAAACCCGGCCATTCTGACCGCAACCTTTGAGACGTCCTCCTGGTAAACCATGATGCCATAGGTTTCATCCAGCACATCTGCAATCAGGGGATGGATCGGCTTCCATATGCCGGTATGGAGCCGCTTTAAGTATTCCTGTATGAACTCATTGGCTGCCGGCCGGATTATAGACGAATGGATCACCACATGTTCAAAATCGCCGACCCTTGATTTTTTCTGCAAAAGCCTTGTGGCTGGACTTTCAATATAAAAGCACCCCATGGTGTTGCCCTGGGCGATAGCCTGCTGGGTTTCATAATCATCTTCCGGATCCATTTTTTTAAAATCATCAAAAGATCCCCTGGAACTTTTGATGCTGACAATCGCATCGCGGATGACCCCTAAGCTGCGGTTTCCCAGGATATCTATTTTAACCAGCCCTGCTTCTTCTGTCGCATCTTTTTCCCACTGGATCAGGGGTATGCCCTTGGGCGCCTTTTCAACCGGTACATATGTATCTATGGGATCCGGTGTTATCACCACACCGCCCGGGTGTACTGACATGTACCGCGGGGTGCCGGTTATGGCCTGGGCATAGGCCATGATCTCCGGCCACGGCTGCGGGAAATCGATACGCCTGAACTCAGGGCGTTCTTTTATTTGTTTCAGAAGATCCTGCCGGGCCTCGTCAACCTTCCAGAACCAGGGCAGGCGTTTTGAAATTTTACTGATTTCAGCATCAGGCAGCCCGAATACCCGGGCAACCTCCCGGACCGCCATCCTGGGCTGGAACAGCACATGGTTTGAAACCATGGCAGCGTGGCCTTTAAATTCGGTTAATACCCAGTCGAGAATGGCATCCCTTTCATCCCAGGCAAAGTCTATATCTATGTCAGGCGGGTCTTTCCGGTCTGGATTCAGAAACCTCTCAAAGTAGAGATTGTGCTTGACAGGGCATACATTGGTTATGCCCAGGCAGTAGGCAACGACTGATGCAGCGCCGGATCCCCTGCCGCAGATCCGTGATGCTCTTTTGACAATGTTCTGGACTACCAGGAAATACGCACAGAAGTTTTTTTCGGAAATGATTGTCATCTCATGCCGGATACGGGACAGGACGTTTCCCGGGATCGGTTTGCCGTAACGTTCTTCTGCACCAAGGATGGTTTTCTGATATAACAGCTGCTCTGCCGGCAGTCGGCCTTTCTCCTTTAAAGGGGGCATCACGATGCCGAAATCAGGGCTTTTACATGTCAGTTTTTCGAAAATTGCATGTGTGTTTGCAATGGCTTCAGGAAAGGCGGCAAATTTTTTTTCATACAATTCAGGAGCGGCCAGAAAGGCGCTGCCAGAGGCAAGTTCTGATGGATCCAGACGGCTTAAGGATGTTTTTTTTTCAATGGCCCTCAGCATCATATGGCTCTTTGCATCTTCGGGGTGGATGAAAAAACTGTTCGGCGTGGCAACCATGGGTATATTCAGCTGCCTTGCTGTCCGGCTTAAAACATGGGTTCTTGAGATCGGCGTTTCTGCAAGGTTAAGTGCAAGGTCCACATTGTTTTCATGCCAGAATTCGAGAAGGTCATGGTGTTTAACAAGGACAACAAGCCCGTCTGAAAGTTCGGGCAGATTCCTTTTCAAAGAAAAGTCACTGTCTAACTTTCTTTTTGAGATCAGCCGGCACAGGTTTCTGTAGCCGGATCTGTTTTTTACCAAACATACCGCCCTGTGGGGGGTCGAGGGATCAGTGATTTCCGCCCCGATCACCGGGACCAGGTCGTTACGGCTGCATGCCTTGATAAACGGCCAGAGGGCGCAGAGGTTGTCCGTGTCCGTCAGGGCGATCGCCCTGTAGCCAAGTGATTTTGCCCTTGCGCAAAGGGTTTTCACATGCCCGGTTCCCCGCATGAACGAGTAGTGGGATCGTGTGCTCAGCGCGATCATGCCGGTTTGTTTTCCCCAGCAAAGGTGAGAGCAGGGGAAACTGCTTTTTTCCCGAATTTTGATTTTATTTTGTCCAGGGCGTCTGACAGCCTTTTTCTGCGGTTTTCTTTTGTGTCTGAAAAGAACATTTCCATCTGATCAGGCTTTGGGACACCCTTTTCGCAGACCAGGCAAAGGTGTCTTATCCGGATCCTTCTTTTCCACGCTTTTTCCAGAAGCGCATCACATTTTTTAAACAGGATTATGTCACAGGAAACTGAGGGGTTGAATTTCTGGCGGGCGCTGTTCTGAATACCGTCTGAATAGGAAAGAACTATTTTTATTGCCCCACAGTCCATCTGTTTTCTGCGCAGTTTTGTGCAGGCGGTGTCGACCATCTGGTACAGGGCTTTTCTTAACAGGTCTGCATTGTTTGTATCACTGGCAAATTCATGGCCAGTCCGTATGACACTGCTGTCAGAATGCAATGTGCCCACAGGACTGCTGTCTATCCCCCGGATGCAGTTGTAGATGGAAAGTGCCCTCTCATCAAAGGGGATGCTCAGCTGCTCCACAGTCAGGTTCTTTGCCTGGTAAACATAGTGAAGATTGAATTCCATCATTTTTTTCAGATCATCTTCCCGGATACCGGGAATCAGTTTAACCGGCAGGGGCGACAGAAGGTCATCTTCCTCTCCCGGCGCAACGATGTATTCCCCGCAGGGCTTTACAACACGCGTGGCTACTTTTGCCACAAGCTTATTTGTTGCCACAGACCATACAGGATCAAACCCGAACTGTTTTTTAAAGATTTTTTCCAGCCTGAACGCCACATCGTAAGGAGGCCCGAAAAGCCTTCCCGAACGCGTGACATCCAGGAATATATGCCCGTCTGCCGCGCCGTGTTCAACAAGGGGGGTAAAGCCGATGGTATGCCTGATGAGATCCTTCATCACCAGTTCATAGCGGTTGAATCTCGGGAGAATGATTTTGATCTTTTTGTTGCACCTGACTGCCTTTGCAAGGGGCATCCCCTTTCGTATTCCCTGTCTGTAGGCTTCATTATTCATGTCATACACCACAGCCCTTGGTGCGCCCCGGGGTGCTACAATAAAGGGATATCCCTTAAGGGAGGGCTGCAGGTTTGTTTCCACGGCTGCCGCGAAATCAGCTATGTTCAGATGGATGACCGCACGTTCCATTTTCAGGCCGGGCTGCCATATGGCATATCTGATCTGTTTTCAAACTGTATCCATTCCGCATAGGAATATCCGCTGGTTCCTATGAAAAGCGGGCAGCCTGCCATTTCAGGCATTCATGCCTTCCGGTCCCCGGACAATGCCGATGACCTTTCCCTGGACCAGCACCTGGTCAAATGAGTAGAAAACAGGGTTGAAGGCAGGGTTTTCCGGCCGAAGTTCGATGCTGTCCCTGTGGAGGAAAAATCTTTTTACTGTTGCCTCCTCCTGGTTGATGAGGGCTACGATAATCTCCCTGTTGTCTGCATACTGCCTCGGGGTGCAGATGGCCAGATCCTGGTCGAGAATCCCCGCATCTTTCATGGAGTTGCCCTGAATCTTGAGAGCAAACAGGTTCCGGTCCGGATAGATTTTTGCATCCACAACAAGGAAGCCTTCCCATTCCTGCTGGGCATACATAGGCAGGCCTGCGGTTATATTTCCTATGACAGGAACCCTTTTCTGCCTCTGGGGCAGATCGGTGTCGCCCAGGTGATCAAGCAGGTGAATTCTCCTGCTGTAGCGTCCTTCTCTTTTTATGTATGCTTTTTCTTCAAGGACTTTCAGCGTCTGGGCCACAGCTGCATGGCTGATATCAAGGTCTGCTGCTGCAGTGCGAAGGCTTGGAAACATCCCGTCTGTTTCAAGTTTTAGTTTCATATAATCCAGCATCTGCTGCTGTTTCAGGGTTAACGGTTCTCTCATATTTTTTCCTTTTCACTGATATCTGTCATGAGATTGACACGGCTTTCCATCAATGTCAATATAAATGTATAGAATTTGTAAATAAAAAGTTAATCACAAGCACTTCTTTTTCCAGACAATTCCAAAACCAAAAAAAGTTTAAGCCTGATGGGCAGATCTATGTTCGGGCAGATCGGCAGCAGGAGATCCCGTTGTCTGTTCTTGTTTTCACTCTTTACCTGTGTTACCAGTACTGTTGAACCACATTGACAAAATATTGCCGGAGGTCGACATGGCCAAAAAAGATATCCGCTGGATACAGCGGTACAAAAATTATTCAAAAGCCCTTGGGCAACTGTCAAAATTCATTGAAAAAAAAGAGTTGAATGAACTGGAAAAACAGGGCTTGATCCAGGCTTTTGAATATACCTATGAACTGGCCTGGAACACCATCAAAGATTATTTTGAAGACCAGGATGAAACCGGCACTCACGGCAGCCGGGATGCATTCCGCCTGGCTTTCAGGCTCGGTCTGGTTGAAAACGGCCAGGCATGGATGGACATGATCAAAAGCCGCACCCTGACCACACACACATACAACCAGGAAGTGGCGGATGCAATTGCAGATGCGGTTTTCAATACCTATTATGCTGAATTCATCCGGCTTGAAAAGACCTTTCAGACCCTCAAATACAAGGATGAGTGATGCCTTGTTTCGGACTTAAACAGACAGACTTTGATCAGATCCGCGCGGTGTTTCCCCGATATCCGCAGGTCAGAAAAGCGTTACTGTATGGTTCACGCGCCATGGGAAACTACAAAACCGGCTCTGATATCGACCTGACCCTCTGCGGCGGAGAAGACCTGACGCTGGATATCCTCTACCGTATCATGGAAGATCTTGACAACCTGCTTCTGCCCTACACCTTTGATCTGTCCATTTTCAGCCACATCAGCGATAAGGACGTGATTTCCCACATCAGGCGTGTGGGTTGTACCTTTTATGAACAAAAAGAAAACAAATTCATTGAAAAAAAATGAACTGTTTGGAAATTCCGTGTCATTCAACAGGGAGATATTGATTTATGCTTTACAGAAAAATGCCTAAGGTTAAAGAAGAATTGTCCATCCTGGGATTCGGGTGCATGCGTCTGCCGGTGCAGGAAAATGGCAAAATCGACCGGGCCCGGGCCATTGCCCAGATCCGTCATGCCATTGACAACGGGGTCAATTACCTGGACACGGCCTGGCCCTATCACGGCGGCGACAGTGAACAGCTGGTGGGAGAGGCCCTGAAGGACGGGTACCGGGACAAGGCGTTCGCCGCCACCAAACTGCCCTCCTGGATGGTGAAAAGCCGAAGCCACATGGATGAGTTCCTGGATCAGCAGTGCAAAAACCTGGGCACCGACCCCATCGATTTTTACCTGATCCACAACCTGGCCGGTCCCATGTGGGAACGCCTCAAAGGCATGGATGTACTGGATTTCATCGACCAGGCCAAAAAAAGCGGCCGGATCCGGTATGCCGGATTTTCCTTCCACGGCAGGATCGATGATTTCAAGACCATTGTGGATGATTATGACTGGGATTTCTGCCAGATCCAGTACAATTATCTGGATGAATTTCACCAGGCCGGTACCGAGGGGTTGATGTATGCGGCACAGAAAAACCTGGGGGTGATCGTGATGGAGCCGCTGCGGGGCGGCAACTTAGGGGTTCCCCAGCCCCCTCCGGAGGTGGCCCGGATCTGGGACAGCGCCCCGGAATCCCGCACCCCCGTGGAATGGGCTCTGCGGTGGGTCTGGGACCATCCCGAGGTCACGGTGGTGCTGTCAGGCATGAATGAAGAAGCCCATGTGGAAAAAAACCTGAAAATCGCAGCAGGCGCACGCCCAGACTCCCTGACCAGCCGGGAAAAAGACCTGGTTAAACAGGCGGCCGATACCTACCGGCGCCTGATGGTCGTGAACTGCACCGGATGCGAATACTGCAAACCCTGTCCGGAAGGGGTCAATATTTCAGGGGCGTTCGAGATCCTCAACAAGCTGCACCTGTTCAAAAACGAACCAGAAGCCAGGTTCATGTATGCCGTCCGGTGCGGGGACATCTTCAGCGGGGGGCAGATGGGGTATGCCTCCCAGTGCATCCAGTGCGGGGAATGTCTGGACAAATGCCCCCAGGGGATCGCCATCCCCGACATGCTGGAACAGGTGGTGGCGGATCTGGAGGATGACAAGACCCTGGAACGTCTGGCCGTGGGCAAAAAAATGCTGAATATGTAATGGCAGTCGAAAAATCAAACAAACACACCCAAGACAGCAGGCTGGGACAAACGGCGGATCGGCCATACTGGATATGGCTGGTGTCCATATTCATTCGGGCCATCCACCAGGTGGGGGCTGCGGTTTTTCTGGCGGTGTTCCTGCTGCCCGGGCGGCCGGAACTGCCCAGGACCTACCTGGTGCTGGCCATCGTCACCGGCGGTTTGCTCATGGTCTTCGAAATGCTGCGCCACCGGCAGCTGCTGCGGGAACCGGCCGGCCTGGCCACCCTGGTAAAGCTGGTACTCATGGGAATGGCCCTTCACGGCTGGCTTCCTGGAGCCCCTGCCATGCTGACCGCTTTTGTCCTGGCCGCCATTTTCGCCCATGCCCCCAAACATATCCGGCACCGGCGGCTGTTCTGACCGGCATTGAATAAAACACGGAAAAGGTGTATTATCCGCGCAAAAAATAATAAAAAGAGGTGCACATGTTAAACGTTTATGCTGCCGGCTGGTGTCCGCATTGCACCAGAACCATCGAATTTTTAAAAAAGCACGGCATTGCATTTACCTATATTGAGATTGAAAGCCAGCCCGAAGCGGTCATTAAAAAAATCATCCAGGTCAACGGCGGGGACGACTGGGTGGTGCCCACCCTGGAATATAAGGGAAAATGGCGGGAAGGAAGGCTCTATGATGAAATGACGCTGCTCTCCGACCTGCAGACACTGGGTGTACCAGTCTGATCCAGCAAGGCACCGTTCGGGCCGGCTATGTCACACCGACAGCTTTTCCCACCGAAGCAGGTGGGCCACCACCATGCCGGCGATGAATCCGGCTGCCAGGTTGGATGCCAGGGTGATGCCCAGGATCAGGGTGGCGGTGAAATACTCCTTGCGGGTGTTGAGGTCCATCACCGTGAGGGCCAGCTGGGAGCCGGCAAACACCAGCAGCACCCCGAGAATGGACATGGGCAGCAGATGCAGCACATCGATGATATGGCGGCCAAAGAGAAGCGCCATGGCTGCAAACACCACACCGATGATCACATTGGAACCAGCGGTGCGGGCCCCGAACCGAAAGTGGGCAGCCAGTCCCCCTGCACCGTGGCACATGGGCATGCCGCCCACACAGAAACTAAAAAAATTGGCCAGGGCCATGCTCACGCACGCTTTCCGGTTGGTGACCTTTGCGGACTGTTCCTTGAAATATTCCCTTGACAGATCAGTGTAGGCCAGGACGGCATTGCCAAGGGTCATGGGCAGCTGGGGAATCACCAGGGCGAACAGGGCAAAGGTGAAATCCACCTTGGCCGGAAACCCGGCCGGCAACCATGCAGGAAGGTTCAGACCGATATCCCCCAGGCCCATGTTGAGCCGGGCACCCAGAATCAGGCCCGCTGCCACACCCCCGGCCACCACCACCAGGCCGGCCGGAAATCTGCGGCTGTCCAGAAGCAGCAGGGTAACCACCGCACCGATGCATCCGATCACCAGGCTGACGGGCACCGGCCCCAGGGCCTGTATTGCAAGATAAGGTTCCACCGCGTTCTCAAGCTCCTGGAATCTGGATGTGCCCATCATGAACCGGATGCCGCCGGACATGAGCAGCGCCCCGGTGGACAGTTGGACTCCCCTGATCACGGGTTTGGGGGTAATTTTGGCTATCAGATCGATGGCGCCGGTGAGGCCGACGATCATCAATAAAAACCCCATGAGCAGGCAGGCTGCCAGGATCTGCTCCGGGGCCATGGCTGTTGCAATGGCATAAGCCCCGATCACCTTCATGGGCTGCACCGGAACAGTCAGGCCGAAATACAGGCCTGACAAAATATAATAGACCCCGATACTGAAAAACACCCCCATGGGGCTCAGCCCGTTCAGCACCACCATGGCAATGGCGATGGGCAGCAGGGTGCCCAGATCCCCGAGGGACCCGGCCACTTCCATCCGATTGAATACGATCCGCTGGGTCATATTTAACCTCACATCCGGTTTAACAGGTGACAAAACAGCATTTTTGCTTTAGTATCACACCTGTGGTGGCGGATAAAGTGAAAATGCCATCCATCAACTATTTCAACATGACAAATGATGCCATAATGTGATCATTTATAATTCAAGAAAAATTTCACATGAACAACCAACCCGTCAGCCTTATCAATCAGCGTGTCATTGAGGCCAATGCCCTGGTCCCGGTTATCATGGCTTTTGGTGAAAAAATCGGCCTGGAAGGCGCAAAGGCTGTGGTGCAAAAGACCCATGAAAATGCAAGCCGTGCCTATGGCCGGATCTGTGCCGAAGAAATGGGAAGCAACACCCTGGCGGACCTGGCCGAAGTAGTGAGCAGCTGGGCCAAAGGCGGCGGCGAAGGCCTTAGGGATGGGCTACCGCTCCATGTGGGGCCGGCTGCAGAAAATGGAAAAACGGCTGGGCAAACCGCTGCTGATTCGCTGCAAGGGCGGGGCTGCCCGGACAGTCCACCCTGACCCCGGAGGCAGAGGAGATGATAGACAAATTCAAACGCCTGCAGCAGGCAATTTCAGGCACGTCGGAAGCTATTTTCACGAAAATTTATCATTAAAAACAATCTGAATATCAGAGCAATATTGTATAAGGTAAAAACAACCACTTGGCAAAATCAAAAACAGACAGAAAAAAGAAAAAAAAGACAGCACTGCAGAAACGCAAAAACCAGGCCCAGCAGCTTGCTTCCCGGGAAAAAGGGTTCTATTTCTGGGATCTGGCCTATGACAGTCTGGAAAGCGGTAACCTTGAAAAGGCTGTAACCGCCGTTACCAAGGCTGAAAAACTGCTGCCTCCTGATCCTGACCTGTACAAGCTCATGGCCGATATCGGAGAGCGATCTGAAAATATCGACATAAAAACCCGGGCCATGGAAAAACTGCATGAGATGGGTCTGCTTCCCAAAGAGTTCGTCCCTCTATTGATCCTGCACCTGTATGAAACCGAACAGTTCAGCAAGGCTTTGAAACTTGGGCATCCCGTTCTCAAAACACTGACCAGGTCCAGAGCCAAAAGACAGAAGCGGCTTCATCAGGAGTTGACAGAACTGTTAAACTCATGCGAATACAAGCTGCAGGTACTGGAACATCTTTCCAGCGCTTCGGATCGTTCCAAAAATAAGTGCACAGGACCGGCCCCGAAAGGGTTAACAAAACAAAGCCCCTCTGTTTCCGGAACAGAAAAAACGGCGGCCCCGCTCAAGCCGGCCAGATCGTCTGATTCCCCTTCCCGGGAAAAACCGGTGGAAATATCTGTTGATTATGATCTTGACCTGCCATCGTTTGACACCATTTTATCCGGGCCGGAACCTGCCGATCCAGCAGTTTATGAACTGGCTTTGGAAAGCCATGAAATCCGCCTGCAGGAATCCTTTGACATCCTGGTCTGCCTGCCGTCCCTTGCCCAGGTCCGCTCCTTCTGGTACCAGGAAGAAACCACCAAAAAGGTACTCAAACGCTTCCGGGGAAGGGCGCTGCTGTCCGATGAAGTAGGGCTGGGCAAAACCATTGAAGCCCTAATGGTGTTGAGTGAATATAAAAAACGGGGCATGGTAAAAACCGCACTGATCCTGACCCCTACCCCCCTGGTGAGCCAGTGGAAAGAAGAGATGGCTGTCAAATTCGGACTGGATGTACCATCCACCGACGATTCCCGCTTCACATCAGGAAACCGGGACTTCTGGCAGGCCCCATTCGTACTTGCCTCCATCAACCAGGCCAAATCAAAGAAAAACTTTGATCTGGTGACAGAAAAGCACTGGGATATGCTCATCGTGGATGAAGCCCACCATTTGAAAAACAAGGCCACCCTGAACTGGAAATTGGTCAATTCTGTTCAGAAAAAATTTATCCTGCTCCTGACTGCCACGCCCGTGGAAAACAATTTAATGGAGCTCTACAACCTTATCACCCTTCTCAAGCCCGGCCAGCTAGAAACCGCCAGATCCTTCAGGGAAAAATTCATGACCCGGGGCGATCCCACAGATCCCAGAAACAAGGCCATGCTCAAGGAACTTCTGGGTGAAGTGATGATCCGCAACACCCGGGCTCTGGCCGGCATAAGCATTCCGCCCCGATTTGCCCAGACCATCCGAATCGAACCGTCCAGACAGGAAACCGCGTTTTACGAACGGCTGGAATCTTTGATCACGGGCATGAACGCCCAGACCGGTGGCCGGGGAAAACTTCTGATAAAGCACCTGCTTGCACAGGCCGGATCATCACCCAGTGCAGTGGTTTCCACTCTTGACAACATGCTGTTGAACAACGATTATGCAGCCGAATTTCACGATGAACTCATTGCCGTGAAAA
Organism: Desulfotignum sp.; assembly: GCA_011390335.1. Taxonomy (GTDB): domain Bacteria; phylum Desulfobacterota; class Desulfobacteria; order Desulfobacterales; family Desulfobacteraceae; genus Desulfotignum. Next base: position 60,354 of record JAABSO010000007.1, read on the forward strand.
CCCTGTGCCGCACCAGTGTTGACACCACAAAAAACAAGGCCCTGCTCCAGGTAATCCGGTCGGCAAATGAAAAAATCATTGTCTTTGTCAAGTACAAAGGTACGGTGACCCATCTATCTGAATTTCTGGAATGGCACCAGATCTCTTTTTCCCTTTTCCACGGCAGCATGGACAATGCCGCCAAGGACAGGGAGATCAAGGCGTTTCAGGAGGACAATCAGGTTCTGGTGACCACGGAAATCGGCGGGGAGGGGAGAAACCTTCAGTTCTGCAACCGGATGATCAATTATGATCTGCCCTGGAACCCCATGAAAATCGAACAGCGGATCGGACGGATTCACCGCATCGGCCAGGAAAGGGAAGTCCATATTTTCAATTTCTGTGCAAAAGGCAGTATCGAGGACCATATTCTGGATATCCTGGACAAGAAAATCAACATGTTCGAGATGGTTATCGGTGAAATTGATATGATTCTGGGCCGGATCAGGGGAGAAAAGGAGTTCAGTGACCTGGTCTATGACATGTGGGTGACTGCCGGATCCGAAGAAGAGCGGAAAAAACAGTTCAACAACCTGGGTACACGGCTGAAACGGGCCCGAACCGGTTATGAAAAAACAAAGGAACTGGATGAGACCCTCTTTGGAGATACCTATGAACTCTGATCCCGGCATCCAGAACCAGGACACCCGTCTGCTGGACTTTGCGGCCCGGTTTTTAAAGGAAAACGGTGCTCTGATCGAACAGGGAGCCAGAGGAATAAACGCCCTTCTGCCCGGAGATCTGGCCCAAAGTCTGGGCACAAAAGAGTATATTATCCTGGGCACCCTCCAGGACCAGGAGAATGCGGGTGACGTTTCCGGCGGATCAGATCAATCCGCCGGGGTTTATCCCATCCATTTCGGTGCGCCCCTGCTGGACAGGATACTGGGGCTCACCACTGAAAATCCGCCGCTGCTGCATGTCGCTCTCAACTTTTTTTACCTTAAAAGCGGCGGATTTGATAACCTGATCAACCAGCAGTTCGAATGGCACAAGGCCACCGGATCGGTTACCAGCTTTGGGCAGATTCATACCCGGTATTTACTGCTCAACTGCAAATACCGGGCCCAAAGCGATGAACAAAAAGAGGGACGGTTCGACCTGGCAGCCAACCTGGACTCAGGTGCCGTGATACCGGGGATGACATCTGATTTTGCCGGCATTGACAAGGAATTTAAAAAAACAGGCATCTTCCGTTTTTCAGAAAATATACAGACCCGGCTGTGCCGTCTGGTCCAAATGTATGGAAAAACCGCAGTGGAGCAAGAAATCGTTCCATTCAAAAACAGCATGAACCGCCGCTATGCCAGGGATGCCAAAAGCCTTGACGCGTATTACCATGCCCTGGCAGAAGAGATGGCCGCCTCCTTGGAGCGTGCCAATATGTCCGATGCCCTGAAAGCAGACAGAAAAGAAAAGATCGCCATGATCCCGGAAGAACTGGCGGCCAAGAAAAAAGACCTCCTGAACAAATACCGGATCCGGATAACCATTTCCCTGGCCGGCGCCATGGCCGTGACGACACCGGCTGTCAAAATCCTGTTCACCGCCTCGGTTGGCAGAAAACGCAAAACCCTTTCCTTGATTTACAATCCGGTTACAAAGCGGTTCGATCCTCTGGTGTGTGAATCCTGCCATCAGAGCATGTATCAGATTGCATTCGGCAATGATCTTGGCATCCTGTGCCATCCCTGTCATGGGAAAAAATAAAAGCGGAAGCGGTTGTTTTCATTTCTTTAGCGGAATGGGTGAACATCGGCGGAACTTGCTGTCTACCGATCAAGGCGCTTAGTTCCCTGCAGCAATTCCTCCGCGCACACATCGCCGTGAAGCACCGAAATATCCCCAGTCGTTTCCAGTATAACAGCGCGAACCTGAGACAGGTCAAGAACGTTTGCTTCTCGAAGCTTGGCGATCAGATCGTCTTTTGCAACGCGTGTTTTGGTAAGCGCCTCGTGGATTATCACTCCGTCGCGCATCAGCACGACTGGACTGTTTTGCACAATCTTTTCGAATGTGTTCGAAACTTTGCGGAGCCACGCGGATAGATATTGTACGAGGAACAAGGCAGCCATGGCTGAAAGCGTTTGTGCGAAGGCACTCCAATTTGTTGATTGGCTCGCGCCCGCAAGCAAAGACCCCACCGCCACCGTCATGACAAAGTCGAAATTCGTCATTTTCGAAAACGACCTTAACCCATTCACGCGCACGAGCATAACAACCCAGACCATGGCAAGTGTGGTCAGGGCCAGCCCTCGGAGAAATACATCCAGCGTCGGCTCGGCAATGAACATGGTAGAACTCCCTTTTTTAAATTCTGAATCATTTTTTTAGTCGCAGCGCGTAACCATTTACGGTTATTTTTTACCTGACATTGATTTATATTTTATTATCAGGTAACATTTCCTTCAATCCTTAATAGCTGTGGGACTTTCACATGTCAACCCAAACAAATAAAAACCGGCTGGATGAGTTCGGGATGTCATGCGGGTGATTGACTGGATCAAACCGTTTGTCAAATACCATCACATGACATCCAGGGAGGATATACAGGGATTTACCATGATCAATTCGATTCCATCGACGTCTGAAGCGGATGCTGAAGCATTGAGAATTTTCAATCTTCAGATCCGGGCCTGCTTAGATCAGCCATTCATTCCCTTGAAAAAACGGATAGCGCTTCTTAAAACTATCGAAAATATTTTGATCGAAAACGATCAGGCCATCTGCGAGGCTATCAATATTGATTTCGGGAACCGGTCTTTACATGAAACCCGGATACTGGAAATCTCGCCCAGTCTCATGGGGCTGCGGTATACGCGCAAACAACTCAAAAAATGGATGAAGCCCCAACGCCGTCACGTATCCATGATCTTTTTGGGCGGCAGAAACCGGGTCATTCCCCAGGCCAAAGGGACCGTGGGTATCATCACCCCGTGGAACTATCCCCTTTTTTTGGCTATCAGCCCCATGACCAGCGCCCTGGCCGCCGGCAACCGGATCATGGTGAAACAGGCAACCAATTCCCGGCATCTGTGCCGTCTGCTCCATGACAGATTCTCGCAGAAAATCGACCCGGCGTTTGTCTGTTTTTTCCCCGAAGTGTCTGCCGAGACCTTTTCCGAACTGCCTTTCAACCACCTGGTTTTTACCGGGTCTTCTACGACGGGAAAAACCGTCATGGAAACCGCGGCCCGGAATCTGGTCCCGATCACTCTGGAACTGGGCGGCAAATCCCCGGTGATCCTGACCAAAGATTTCGACATGACAAAAGCGGTTCAACGCATCCTGTTTGCCAAGCTCATGAACGCCGGGCAGACCTGCATTGCGCCGGATTACATTTTTGTTCCGGAAAACCGCATCGACCGGTTCATTCAGACAGCGCGGGAAGTGGCGCAGCAGCTTTATCCGGACATTGCCTCACCCGACTATACCGCCATCATCGATCAACGGGCCTTTGACCGGCTCATGGACACGCTTGCCGATGCAAAGGCTGGAAACGCCAAAGTGATACAACTGCTTACCGGGCCGGAAACCATCAGGGATCAAAAAAAAATCGCACCAATGATCGTGACCAACGTGGCACCCCAGATGCGGATCATGCAGGAAGAGATTTTCGGTCCCATCCTGCCGGTGCTTTCCTATTCCACCCTGAAAACGGTCATCCAGTATATCAATGACCGTCCCAGACCGTTAGCCCTTTATATGTTTACCCATGACCGGCAAGTTGTGAACCAGGTGATTTCCAATACCCGGTCCGGCGGGGTGACCGTCAATGACTGTGCCCTGCATGTGGCGCAGCACGATTTGCCGTTTGGTGGTATCGGCAACAGCGGCACAGGACAGTATCACGGATTTGAAGGTTTCATGGAATTTTCAAAACTGCGGCCGGTTTTCTACCAGGCCCCATTGTCATCCACTTCTGCCCTGACCCCGCCCTATGGCAGTTTTGCAAACAAAATCTACCAGGCAATCAAAAAATTTTCCTGGCTGTCCTGATCAATTTGTGGAGCATTTGCCCAAGTATACCAAATGAAAGCGGTTGATAAAAGGCAGCCTCCAATCACTGCACGCTGTAGCCCGGCCCCTCTCAAGCAACAGGCTGGGGGATGTCTTTTGCTGCTCTCTGAAGTGCATCACTTACCCATGTGTTAAGGCTTTTACCATTCTTTCGAGCCTGTATCACAAGGGTTTTATGAAGTTCTGGTTCAACACGTACTAAAAATTTTCCTGAGTAAGGCTTTTCAGGTTCCTCATTCCGTTCAGCACAAAACTCCAAATAATCCTCTACTGATTCGGCAAACGCCTTACGTAGTTCATCTACCGATTCTCCTTCAAAGGTAATTACATCCCGCAAATTGATAACTTCCCCATGAAAAATGCCGGCTTCATCATCAAAATCAACATTTGCAAAATATCCTTTATATTCCATCATGGTCTCACCCCCGTCTCCTGAAGGAATTTTCTTACAGATTTAATGGCACCCTTGCTTGTTACTCTTTCCGGATGGGGCCTATGAAAAACAGCACGAATATCATTTAACGCCACCCTGACTCGTGAACCTCTTCCCTCGGAAATATCAGCACCCAATGCTGAAAATAAAGATTCAATATTGGTCCATGAAATATCGGCTCGCTCAGGTTTTTCAAATATTTTATCAAGCGTTTGCCGCTGTTTTTTATTCATGCCTTAATGATATCATTCATTGATACCATGTCAAGAGCACAATGCAGAAAGTGCAGCCGATGGCTATGCCAAAATCGCAAAAACAAAATCATTTTTCCTGTCCAGGGGGGATAATTCAGGCACCCAGTTTTGTTTCAGGATCTGTGACAATCTATGCGAAGCAATCATCTGCATGTTTCAATGACGGTGATTGCTTCGCACCCGCAAGGCTTTATTTCTCAGTTCCCATAGACGGATAGGCAATATCTTCAGGCGGAACAAACGTCTCCTTGATTGTCCGGGTGGATGTCCAGCGCAGCAGGTTAAGCATGCTGCCGGCCTTGTCATTGGTGCCGCTGGCCCGGGCTCCGCCGAAAGGCTGCTGGCCCACCACAGCGCCGGTGGGCTTGTCATTGATGTAAAAATTGCCGGCACTGTGGGTCAGGGCGGCCGTGATTTCATGAATGGCCTGACGATCCTGAGCAAACACCGCACCGGTCAGGGCATAAGGTGATGTCTTGTCCACCAGATCCAGGGTGTCATCCATGGCTTCATCCTCGTACATGTACAGGGTCAGAACGGGACCGAAAATTTCCTGGGTCATGGATTCATAATAAGGGTCTGTCGTCACAATCACTGTGGGATCAATAAAATATCCTTTTGATTTGTCTGCATTGCCGCCCACCAGAATATCGGCGGCATCTGATGCTTTTGCCCGTTCAGTAAACCCGACGGCATTGTCGAACGCTGCCTCGTCGATCAGGGCGTTCATGAAATGCTTGAAATCCATCACGCTGCCCACCGTCATTTTTTCTACAGCCGTCTTGATCCTTGACGTAATCTCATCCCACAGGGAGCGAGGCACATACATGCGGGAGCAGGCGCTGCATTTCTGGCCCTGGTATTCAAATGCCCCCCGTACCGCGGCGGTCACCACCGGTTCCACCCGGGCTGACGGGTGCACAAAAATATAGTCTTTTCCACCGGTTTCCCCCACCATCCTGGGATAGGATTTATAAATATCGATATTACTGCCCACGGTCTTCCACAATGTTTTGAAAATTTTCGTGGAGCCGGTAAAATGGATCCCGGCCAGATCTGGATGATTCAGCACCGAGTCCCCTATCACAGACCCTTTGCCCGGAACAAAGTTGATCACCCCGTCCGGTAGTCCTGCTTCCTTGAGGATCTGCATGATGTAATATCCGGACAGCACGGCAGTGGAAGCCGGTTTCCACACCACGGTATTGCCCATGACAGCCGGTGCCCCGCACAGGTTGCCGGCGATGGCCGTGAAGTTAAAAGGGGTAAGAGCGAAGATAAACCCTTCCAGGACCCGGTACTCCAGCCGGTTCCAGACCCCTCTTTCCGATGCAGGCTGACCTGCATAGATCTCTTCCATGTATTTGGCATTGAACCGGTAAAAATCGACCAGCTCGCAGGTGGCATCAATTTCCGCCTGAAAGGGATTTTTGGACTGACCCAACATGGTGGCAGCATTGAGTACATAGGTATATTTTTTCGAGATCAGCTCCGCAGCCTTGAGAAATATGGCGGCCCGTTCATGCCATGGGGTATTTTCCCACTGTTTTTTGGCATCCAGGGCCGCGGCAATGGCTATGTCCACTTCCGGTGTACCGGCATTGGAGAAAACCGCCAGGGTCTGCGCATGATCATGGGGACATGTCACTTTTTTCTGGTCATGGGTCAGGATTTCCTTTCCTCCGATAATCAAGGGGATATCCTGAACGGTATCCAGCTGGCGTGCCAGCTCCGCCTTGAGCAGTTTCCGTTCCGGGCTGCCGGGTGCATATTGTTTGACCGGTTCGTTATACACCGGTGGTGTCTGTAAAATACTGTTGCTCATTTTTCCTCTCCTTTGATATCAAAGGCGATGCCCTGGGCCAGGGGCAGGTCATCTCCCCAGTTGATGGTATTGGTCTGCCGGCGCATGTAGATCCGCCACGCATCACTGCCGGATTCCCGGCCCCCGCCGGTGTCTTTTTCACCGCCGAATGCCCCGCCGATTTCAGCACCGCTGGTGCCGATGTTGACATTGGCAATGCCGCAGTCTGATCCTTTGTGGGACAAAAACTGCTCCTGGTATTTGATGGACCGGGTGAAAACGGCACTGGAAAGCCCCTGGGGCACATCATTGTGAAATGCCAGGGCCTGGTCAAAGGTGTCATACCCGATGATATACAGAATCGGGGCAAAGGTTTCTTCCTGGACAATGGGATAATGGTTTTCAGCTTCCACAATGGCCGGGGTGACAAAGCTGCCGTTTTCCAGACCGTTAACCGTCAGGGCAGTACCGCCGTAAACAACCTGTGCGCCCTGATCTTTGGCTGCTTCAATGGCCTGCATCATAGCTTGTTTTGCCCTGTCATCAATCAGCGGTCCCATCACGGTGTCCGGGTCCGTGGGGTCACCGATCCGGATCTGCCGATAGGCGTTTACCAGCTGTTCGACAAACCGGTCTTTGATACTGTTGTGGATGATAATGCGGCGGGTGGAGGTACACCGCTGGCCGGCAGTACCCACAGCACCGAAAATGGTAGCCCGCAGCGCCATGTCCATGTCGCAGTCTTCGGTGACGATGATGGCGTTGTTGCCCCCCAGTTCCAGCAGGGACCTGCCCAGGCGGGCCGCCACGGCGGTGGCCACCTTTTTTCCCATGGCTGTGCTGCCGGTGGCGCTGATCAGCGGGATACGCCTGTCCTGGAGCATGGCATCCCCGACATCGGCCCGGTTCCCGATCACCAGGTTGAACACCCCGTCAATATCATGCTTGTCCACCACCGGGGCGATGATGTTCTGGATGGCAATGGCGGTGAGCGGTGTCTTGGAGCTGGGTTTGAACAGAACAACATCCCCGCACACAGCCGCCACCAAGGCATTCCAGGACCAGACCGCAGCAGGAAAATTAAAGGCGGTGATGATGCCGACGATCCCTAAGGGATGCCATTGCTCATACATCCGGTGAGAAGGTCTCTCACTGTGCATGGTCAACCCATACAGCTGGCGGCTCAGTCCCACGGCAAAATCTGCGATATCGATCATCTCCTGGACCTCACCTTCACCTTCGGCCCGGATTTTTCCGGTCTCCAGACTGATCAGGGCGCCCAGGCGCTTTTTTTTCCCCCGCAGGGCATTGCCGATCTCCCGGACAACCTCTCCCCGCCGGGGGGCAGGCATCATTTGAAATTTTTCAAAGGCTGCCCGTGCCCGGCTGACAACCGTCTCATAATCATGGGCCTGGGCCTGCACCACACTGGCAATGGGTTGGCCGGTGACAGGAGAATAAGATACCAGTTCTTTTCCCAGGGTATGTATCCGGCCCCAGGTTGAACCGGTGGTGGCACCGTAATTGACCGGCTGAATATCCAGGTCTTGTAAAATGCTGTCAATGGTGGGGTTTTTCATGGGTCATCCTCAAATCTTTTAAAGGGTATATTTCAATCAATATCTATTGAAAATCTAATGGCGATTATGATAATAGCAAAATTCATAATATTTATATTTAACATGAGCGGCTGGGGGTTGAAAAAATCGGAATCAACGGGGAATCAGGGTATATTTCCTGCCGTGTTCAATGAACTGCGGGGTACCGCCGCCTTCCAGAATCGTGCGGCGCGCACCGGCAATGTCCTTGATTTTTGTGGCAGCCACCGCATGCCCCCCCGCCTGAATGCGGGCTGGGGGAGCCGCACCATTAGGACTTCGGGAATTACATCCAGCTGATTCAACCTATTTGTCACTTCAGCAATGATCTCTTCCTGCAATGTCGTGCGGTGTTTTCCCATTTTTCTTGTGTTCCTCTTGGTTTGGTATGCTTTATCGAATCAGCTTATTTGATGATCTTGATAGTTTTTTCCACCCAGTCCGGGGACAGATAAATTCGACATCCCTTACCGTTTGATCTGACTGTTTTTTCAATCAGTACATATCCCCGTACACCTCAAATTTCACCGGGGCGTAAGTGGTATTTTTTTCTACTGACACAGGTTCCTTTTTTCCCGCTGCAACTTCCATACTGAAATTCCTTTTTTTTATAAAAAAAATAAATTAAAAATTATGGGGGCAACCTTACCAATGCCCATTCGTTATGTCTATATTCACATAACGAAACCAGTTGACATTTCTGCATTGCTGTTTTCCCGGCCGGGTAGTGCATTTCCGGTGTCATGGCGAAGCGCTTCGTTACATTATTGCAGTTTTTACGTGAGTAGATTGGAAAAAAGATGTTATCCCTGCTTATGCTGCTGTTTGTATTCATTTGTATTGGTATCACCTTTCCTATGACCGCCTTTGCAAGCCCCTCCGGCAAAGTGATCGTATTTCATGCCGGCAGCCTGACCGTGCCATTTGCCGCCATTGAAAAGGCGTTTGAAAAAAATATCCGGATGAACGCGTCCTGATACAGGAGGTTATTGAGACAGCCAAATTCTATTCACTTTGCGGGTACGACTTTGTTTCTCAAATCGATTGAAGAAACTGATGCCATGCGGCAGATTGACAATCTGCATGGGTGATTCCATTTATAACCGGGCTGAAGATTTTCTCCGACCCGGTTATTTTCAAAGGACACATTCCGAAATCAAGTTTTGAAATGGTATCCATTATTTTTCAGAGCCGTGAATACTCATTCAGTGGGATAATTATTGTTAACTGCGCGATATCAGAAATTATGCGAGCATTTTTTGAATAGCCTTCCTCAATTTCGGAAGATGGTTTGCGCAGATATCAAAAATGATTTCATGGTCAACTTTTTCATAATGATGAGAAACAATATCACGCAATCGCATAATATTTTCCCAATTTATCTCTTTGTGCTTTTTCAAAAAGGCACTGTTTTCTTTGTCAATTTTTTTTAACAATTCACCGATGACCTGAAGCCGCATGGCAATTGAATCTAAAATGGTGACTCCATAGTCATCCATTACAAGGTCATCAGGCGTATTGATGATTGAAAACCTTTTATTGATCACATCAAGGGATTCAGATATCAGCAGCAGGTTTTCACGAATGATTCCATCAGACATAAATGACTTCCTGCTCTATTCGTTCAAAAAATTTGCTTGTTTTCAAAGTCCGTTTTCTAATGATTTCAATTTTTCTGTCAAGTTTTTTTTCCAGATATATATTCAGACCGGCTATCCAATCGAAACGAGGCTCTTCGAATTCAACAAGAAAATCAATATCACTGTCAATCGTTTGTCTATTTTTGGCATAAGAGCCAAAAATCCCAATATGAATGACACCGAAATTTTCCTTTAAAAAAGTTTTTTCAGCCTTTATTAAATTTATAATTTCATTCCTGGAAAGGGTGTTATTCATTTGCCGGTCTATCCTTTAGGCAATCCTTACTCACAATCATTTATAAGTTTCATGATATCAGATATTATCAGCTTTACAATTGTATTGGTATCAAAAAATATTTCAGCCTCAGAAAACTCATCCAGTGGATAAATCACAAATCCATGCAATCATCATACAGGTCTAAATCGGGATAATGTTTTTTGGCACATTCTTGGCAAATACCATGACTAAAAACTGCATCAGAATGTTCATGGATATAAACTTCAATCTGATTCCAGTATCCTTTGTCATCCCTGATTTTTTTGCAATGGGAACAGATAGGTAAAAGCCCGGTCAATTGTTTGACATTGGCAAGAGCACGTTGCAGATCTATAACCAATTGGTTTCTTTCTTCTTCTATACGGTTACGCTCGGTGATGTCCTCGATGGCCAGAAGGATGATCCGCTCCTCGTCCACCCCCCGTTCAAGCTGCCGGGCATTTAACAACATTGTACACCTTCCGATGGTGGCAAAATCGTGTTCAACCTCATAATTGTTAAAAGGGTTATTTTCTGGAAGGATGGTTTCAAGCAGTTCCTTCAGCCTGGGGATATCCCATTGTTTGTTGCCCAGGTCATAGACAAGCTGCCCCACGGTCTCTTCAGGCGTTACTTTAAAGAATTTACAGAAGGAACGGCTGGCTAAGATCACCTTGAGGTCTTGATTCAGTATCAAAAGGGGTTCACGTATTGTCTCTACGATATCTTTGTGTATCTGGTCCATCTGGGTTGCTTCCACAGTGCTATCCGCCAGGATCATTTTTCAGCAGCTTCCTGGTATTCTCTATTGTGGCTTCAACGTCTATGGTTTCTATCTTCATTCATTTCCTCAACATCAGTCCTTTGAATGAAGACATTATAACACAGGTTTTTAAGGCGGAATTTTTCGAACGAGGTGGCTTCTCTGCGCATTTTAAAATTTTGGATATGACTTGCTATGCGTTCCTTGTTCGAGATCGCTCAAACGAACGAATATCTTCTGGAAAACCTTTAAATGAAGGGCTTTCAAATGCAACCTGGAAAATCAAATTTTTCGCAAAAACCCTTGTCAAGTAAAAAATGACATCAAATGCATTTTTTTTGCTGAATAGTTACCAACAAATCTTGATTTTCTACAACCTCAACCATACTTGCCCCATCTTGAATTCCCTCTGACCTCAACTGTATTTATTATGTCTGCAAAAAATGTCGGCACAAATTTCATTCCCCTTTCATGAATTTGTCCAGCCATAAATATGTTTCAGTCACCCAGAAGATCCCTGACAATTAACTTTTTTCCTGCTATGTTCTCATGTTTGTTCCGCTACAGCAATTTTGTGGAAAACTGGCAGCAATTTGAACCTGTTTATGACAGACTTGTGATGGTCCTTGCAGACAACCCTGCCGTCTCTCAGAAATAGGGGGCCAGACCGGAATTCATCCGTTCAAATTCCTTGATTTCAGCAAACAGATCATCAGCCGGGTAATCACCCACCGTATCTGCGGGGCTGCCTGCTTGAGGGATAAACCGGCGGGCAAATTCCTGTATCCGTTCTCCTTCCAGCCGGATCCCTGAATGGGCCGGATATTTTTCAATCACCACCTTTTTTTTGCGGTTCAAGGGGATTTCTTTGAAAGAATGTCTGAAAGAGACGGATGCTTTCAGGGAGGTAGCGGTGTAGGCGACCGTCAGGGTGACACCGGAAAAATCGATGCAGGGCCAGAGGCTTGCAGAGAAAAACAGCTGGTCCCCGGTTTTGGCCAGGTGCCAGAGATCTGTGTCTTTTGGTTGTGACAAAAGCTGATGATGGATCGCCAGAATAGCCGGTTTTTCCCCGGTGATCCCCATGGTCCGGATATGTCCGGTGGCGGTGATATCCTGATACAGAGATTTGACCAGCAGGGCATTGCGGGTAAGTGCCCCGGCCCGCTGAAACTGGTGGCGGAAGGCAAAGGAGCAGTAATTGATAGGCAGGGCGATGTTTTGTTCCAGGGTATACCGCATCAGTTCCAGGGCGGTGAGCTCGGTTTCCAGGACCGTGGCCTTGGGGCCGTGCACAAAGGTATAGCCCCGTTTGATCAGCCGGGGCAAATTATACGGCGTGCACCTCAGCTGGTGGAGATTCAGATAATTGACCCCCTCATCATACAGCTGTTTTATCACCTGCCGGGTGTTTTTCAGATCTTCCGGGATGGCAGGAATCTCCACAGTAACACAGGGAATGATGCCCTTCGCTTTTTTCAGAGCATCCAGGCGGTAATGGTCCGCACTGATGTCAAACCGGATTTCATCCAGGCCGTTATCTGCCAGGATTTTCAATTTTTCCTCGGTCACCAAAAGACCGTTGGTGTACATCCAGATATACAGGGGATCGGTAATTTTCGCCCGCAGGGCCTTGAGATACTGCACCACCCGTTCAAAGGTCATGAGGGGTTCCCCGCCACTGAAACTCACCGCCCGGATACCGAATCTCCGGACATAATCCACGTAATCACCAGGGGTTTTGAACTCCAGTGAACTGGTCATGGGCAGCCCCTTCTGGTTCTGTGTGGACGGGCAGTAAAAACACCGGGCATTGCAGATACCGTTGATGAACAGACAGGACCAGTCTCCGTTGCCGCAAAAATCGCACCCCGGTGAAATGCCTTGGGTCAAGAGCTTGGTTTGGGCAAACCGCCATTCCGGACCTTTGCCCTGGTGTTCAAAAATTTTGGTTATCAGGTTTTCCCGAATCCGGGATGCCGTTTGCGCCGATTCCGGGGTCAGCCAGGTCATGGTGTCATAGGTATCAGTGTACTCTTCTTTGATCCTGCTGATGGTGCGGGCCATATCCATTTTTGCCATGTGTCTGTATCATCCTCTATTCAGGGTAAGGCTGCCCATAAAGGCACATTGCATGCCAAAAAAACGATGCCATGAAAAATACCTTTAAAACAATGTGTTAAGGAAAAGACTCCTGCCCCGCAGCCAAATACAATAAGACATCATAAGACCAATATTGAAAAAAACGGAAATTTTATGTCTGATAGAAATTTTTACACTTTTATAATGAATATCCATTTATCTGATTCATATTTGTTATTTTTAGTTGTCTTGGCAAGGCATTATCCTAGCCGCCTGTTCCGCCCTGACCCTGGCGGAACAGGCGGCACTCTCCTCCCCAATAATCCCCCCTGTGGATCTTTACAAATACTGAACTCCCTTATATGATGGCTGGCACCAATGTAAAATCAAACAAAGGAAACCGGAAATGGGAGAACTCTATACAACCAGAGAAATTGCAAAATTTTTAAACATTAATGAAAAAATGGTGTATTCTCTGATTTCTGAGAAAGGCCTGCCCGCCACCAAGGTCACCGGAAAATGGCTGTTTCCCATCAACCTTGTGCGCCAGTGGGTGGAAGCTGGCACGGAAAATTATCCCCAGACCGCCCAGCTGCCCCCATACCACGGACTGATTCTCATTGCCGGTAGCAACGACCTGTTGCTGGACAAACTCATCGCCACGTTTAATATCAAGCACGAAAACCACATGGCCATGTTCGGCATGGCAGGGTCTATGGGGGGATTGAACGCCCTGAAAAAGAACCTGTGTCATATTGCCTCAAGCCACCTGATCAGCGATGAGAACGAATATAATTTTCCTTTTTTAAAGGATAAAATACACCAGATGCCGGCGGTGGTTAATTTTTGCATGCGGGAACAGGGCATTGTGGTCCAGAAGGGAAACCCGAAAAAAATCAATTCAGTCAAGGACCTTTGCAGCCCTGAAATCCGCATTGTGAACCGCCAGCTGGGCACCGGCACCCGAAAGCTGTTTGACAAGCTGCTGCATGAGCAGAACATTGCTGGAGAAGAGGTTCAGGGATATGATAACGCCCTGTCCAGGCACATGGATGTGGGTCTGGAGATTCTCAACCAGAGAGCTGATGCCGGGCCTGCCATCCGACCGGTGGCCAACATCCTGGGCCTGGATTTCATTCCGGTGTGCTGGGAGCGGTTTGATCTGCTCATCGCCAAAGACAAATTTTTTGACCAGGGCATCCAGCTGTTTCTGTCTCTGCTGAAGGGAAAGGTAATCCAGGAAAACGCTGAAAAATACGGCGGCTATGACCTGTCCATCACCGGAAAAATGGTCTATCCGCCTTCCTGACCGGGCAGGCACAGGGTCAGTGCCAGGCAGATGAGCGAAACAATAAATACCAGAACAAAGGTGGTCCACACGCCCTGGGCCACCGCTGTTTTAAGGGTAGCCCGGGCCGCTTCCGGTATCAGGGCCTGAAATTCCGGACGGAACAGATTTTCCATGCTTTCTTTGAGCTGGATCATCAACTCTTGCGGCATGGACACATCCACGGTCTCCAGTCGGTTCAGCAGCCGGGAGGTGACAAGGCCGCCGCAGACCCCCACCCCTAAGGTTCCGCCCAGGGTCCGGGCGAACTGGTTGGAAGAGGTGGCCACCCCCAGGTCCTTTGTCTCCAGGCTGTCCTGGACGATGAGCAGGGTGGACAAAGTGACAAACCCCATGCCGAACCCCACCACCTGAAAGACCAGAAAGCTGTGCACCATTGTAGTGGTGGTGGAAAATCCCAGGGTCATGCCGGTGCCCGCTGCCAGCAGAATCCCCCCTGCCAGGGCTGCGGTTTTCTGGGTGGTGTGGTGCATCAACCGGCCCAGGATCAATGATCCCATGGACCAGCCCAGGCTCAGGGACAGCATGGCCATACCCACCTGGACCGGGGTCTGGCCCAGGGCCCCCTGGAGAAACAGCGGTGCATATCCGAACAGGGCGAACATGGAAAAACTGGCGCAGAACCCGGCCAGGTTGCCCACGGCAAATCCCCTGCGCCTGAAAAACCGCAGATCCAGAATGGGATCCCTGGCCGCAAGCTCGGATCTGACAAACCAGGCCCCGAACAGCACTGCAGCCAATAACAACAAAAAAGCGGGCAGGGAAATCCAGGCAATGGTTCTGCCTGCGGTCATCACCAGGGTCAGCACTGACAGAAGGAATCCCGTGAGAGATAAAAGCCCGGTCCAGTCCAGGGAGACATCTGTCTTTTTTTCCCGGAACTCCTGTAAAAAGAAAAATATGCCGGCCAATGACAGCAGCCCCAGGGGGAGGTTGATGAAAAAAATCCACCGCCAGGAGAAAAAACTGACAATAAAACCCCCCAGGGTGGGTCCGATCACCGAGGAGATCCCCCAGATGGAAGAGGCCAGCGAAAGGGTTTTGGCCCGCTGATCCCGGGGGGCGGCTTCGGTGAGCACCACATATACCAGGGCGAAAATCCCGCCGGAGCCCATACCCTGGAACACCCGGGCTGCCACCAGAAATCCCATGGACGGGGCTGCCCCGGCTGCCAGGGAGGCCAGGATGAACAGGGTCACACTGATGATAAACAGCTTTCTCACGGCAAACAGATCAGACAGCTTACCAAAAATGGGCAGGGCCACGGCCCGGGACAGAAAATAGGCGGAATACACCCAGGCATACAGGTGCAGCCCGGAAAGTTCGGCAATAATGGTAGGCATGGCCGCCGACATGATCAGGGCATCCAGAGCACCCAGAAAAAGGGCCAGCAGCACCGCGCTGATCAGCCATGTCTGTGACTGTTTCACCTTGCCCCCGGCACTGCTGCACAAAACCCGGCAGCCGGGAGGATATACTGGTGCATCATCTTCATATTCAGTTCGTTTTCAAATCTGAAAGTTCCAGAGTGAGCCGGTATTCTGCTGAATCCGCATCCCGGGCCACAAAAAAACCGATTTTCTGTCCCATGGCCAGCATGGCGACATTATTTGTCATCACCAGTCCGGTGACAACGGACAATCCGTATTTTTTCGCACTGGTCAACGCCCGGTTCAATAGATTCGCGCCAATGCCTTTGCCGTGCCATTCATCAGCCACAACAACGGCAAACTCGCCGGTTTTCCCGTCAGGGAGAAAAATGATTCTGGCCACGCCGATAAGCTTGCGCGCATCCCCTTCTCCGGCAAAGGCGCACAGGGCGATTTCCCTGTCATAATCGATCTGGCTCAGCTTCACCAGCATGGACCGGGAAATTCCCTTCAACGGAGAAAAAAACCGCATGAAAATGGTTTCCGGGGACAGGTCGTAAAACAAATCGATCATCTGCTGGGCATCGCCGGGCCGTACCGGCCGCATAAAGATCCGTTCCCGGTCCCGGGTGACATATTCCGACTCCTGCCACCAGGGATAGGGGCTGATAATCAGGTGGGCCGGGGCACACACTGCCGGGGAAGCTACTTTCACTGTAATCTGGGAAAAATAGATCCGGCCGGAACTCACCTGGATGGGGTTGAGGGCCAGATCAAGGATAGCCGGAAAATCTGTCACAAGGCGGCTCACAAGGATCATGGTTTCCTCCAGCAGGCCCAGGTCCACACCGGGCACCTTGCCCCGGCCGTCCAGCAGCCGGAAAATTTTTGTGGCAGTGATCGTACGCCTGGCCAGAAGCCGGTTCAAGGGCGGCAGGGCCACAGCCATGTCAGACAGCACCTCGGTCATGAGGCCACCGATGCCGAACCGGATCACCGGCCCGAACAACCCGGTATTTCTGGCGGACAGATCCAGTGCATACGCCGCGTGCACGCCTGACGGCAGCGGTGTTATATGAATCCCATAGGCGGCTGCCAGGGCTTTTGCATTCTGGGGAGACAACGCAGTCTCTTCTCCGGCCAGGCCTTCATCGATGATCCGGGCTGCGGCATCACGGTCTATGTTAAGCCGTTTGTCCGTTGTATAGGGGATCTGCTGAAGCAGTTCCATGTTCCGGCCGTACTGGTATAAATGGACAAAGGCCCGCACTGCCCGCTCCGGTGAATCATAGGTGATGATGCCGTTCCGGTTGAAAATCTCCCGGGAGGTATCAATGGTCATTCCCCCCAGCCATGCGGTAAACACCGGAAACGGGGTGGTTTTCAACAGATCCACCAGAGGCTTTGCAATGGCGGTGCAGTCATAGGTTCCCACAGGGGAGCTGAGCAGCAGCAGGCCGTCGATTTCCGGTGCCTGAACACAGGTTTTCACCACCTGGACATACTGGTGGGGCGTGGATGCCCGGATCAACGCAATGGGATTGGTGCGGCTCCAGCCGTCTGAAAGCAGGGCATCCAGTTTTTTGATGGTGGCCGAATCCAACGCTGCCGGGGCCAGGCCGTGGCCGGCCAGGGCATCTTTTGCCATATCCCCGATCCCCCTGGCATTGGACACAATGGCCAGCCGGTGTCCCCTGGGCCGCTGCTGCTTGGCCAAAAATTCGGCACAGTCAAACAGGGCTTCAAATTCATTCACCCGCAGAATACCCGCCCGTTTAAAAGCGGCATCATATAATCTGTCCTGGTCCAGTTCGGCTGAATCACTGGGTTTTCCGGATCTGCCGGATTTGAGGGCGATGATGGGCTTGATCCGGGACACGGCCCGGGCTGCACTCATGAATCTGCGCATCCGGGTCAGGGACTCCACATACATGATAATGGAGTCCACATCAGGAAGCGATCCCAGATAATCCAGCATGTCGGAGAAATCCACATCCAGCTTGGACCCCAGGCTCACAAAATGGCTGAACCCCACGTTTTCCCGAACCGCCAGATCCAGCACCGAGGTACACACCGCACCGCTCTGGGACAAAAACGCCATACGCCCGGGCCGGGGTGTCCGGTGCATGAAGCTGGCGTTCAGTCCGGCACCGGTGTGGATGATGCCCACGGAATCGGGCCCCACCACCCGCATCCCGGTGTTGCGGGCAATGGTTCTGATGCGCTGGTATATCGCGTTTTCACCGGGATCCGGCCCCGTCTTCCCGGCAGAGACCACCACAGCCCCGCCCACGTTTTTCCCGGCACAGGTTTCCAGAACTTCCGGGACCTGTCTGATGGGCACCGCCACCACAGCCAGGTCAACGTCCTGGGGCAGGTCCCGGGCATCCGCACGAACCGCAATGCCCATCACTGATGCATGCCCGGGATTAACCGGCAGAATATCCCCGGAAAATCCCCTGGACAAGAGGTTCTGCATCACTGCGGCCCCCACGCTGCCGGGCCTGTCACTGGCACCGATTACGGCCACAGATCCGGGCGAAAACACCCGGTCTAAATTTTCAATGGTCATGGGATTTTTGTTATTTCCCGCCGGTATCAGCTGTCCTGGATTTCCAGCAGCTCCACCTCGAAAATCAGGGTTGACCCCGGTTCAATGACATTTCCGGCACCCTGGTCTCCGTAGGCCAGATCGGCAGGTACATACAGCATCCATTTGGCCCCCACTTTCATCAGCTGCAGCGCCTCGGTCCAGCCTTTGATCACGCCGTTGACCGGAAACTCCGCCGGTTCGTTGCGCTGATAAGAGGAATCAAATTCCCTGCCGTTGAGCAAAGACCCCCGGTAATGGCATTTCACCTTGTCGTTGAGACCGGGAGAATCCCCTTCCCCCGGGGTGATCACCTTGTACTGAAGTCCTGAGGCCAGGGTTTTCACCCCTTCTTTGGTTTTGTTTTCTTCCAGAAAAGCTTTGCCTGCAGCCTTGTTTGCCGCAGCTTTTTTATTCTGGGCCTCCATCTGCTTTTGCTGGGCCATGGCCTGGAATTCCGCCAGGGTTTCCTGCATTTTTTCCGGTGTCATGGACAGCTCCCCTGCCAGGTTGTCTTTCATTCCCTGCAGAAACAGGTCCGGATTGATGGCAAAGCTGTCCTTTAACCGGTGGGTGAGATCATATCCTATGGCATAGCTGATCCTGTCGTCTGCCCCGGCTTTATGCAGTTCCGGTTCTGCTTTGCTGTCATCTGCCCATACCGCTGCCGCCAGTGCAGTAATGGCTGCCGCCAAAACCATTGCCAAGAGATGTTTTTTCAGTGTCATTCAGCTTTTCCTTATATGTAAAAGGTTTTAAATAAGCCCCATTGATAACAGAAATTGTAATAAATAACAATGCCCGGCTGCAAGGTGAGTTACCACAACATCATCGGCAAACTACGATTCAGTCCATGCCAGATCGGTATAGACCATTCAACTGGTAATTCCGGGCAAATTCCGTATCGATGAGATCCAAAAGTTAAATTGGGCTTTCAAATTTTGCGGTGCAATGATAAAGATAAATCTTTTTGAAATATGAACGCTGTCATAAAAGATTATCCCATGAAATCAGACACCCTGAAATCAGATCTTGTTTTACTGCTGGCAGCATCCATCTGGGGGCTGGCCTTTGTGGCCCAGCGGATCGGAATGGAGCATGTGGGTCCGTTTACTTTTAACGGGCTCCGGTTTGTGCTGGGCGGCCTGTCTCTGCTGCCGTTTGTGTGGATCTCCAGAAAGAACACCTATACCGGCAGTGACGGGGACCTGATAAAATCCGGTATGGTGTCGGGGATTTTCCTGTTTGCCGGCATCTCTTTTCAGCAGGTGGGCATTGTGTACACCACGGCCGGCAAAGCCGGGTTCATTACCGGACTCTATGTGGTGATGGTGCCGATTATTGGCCTTTTTCTGCGGCATACCAGAACCGGGGCCGGCACCTGGGCAGGGGCCGGCCTGGCCAGCATCGGCATGTACCTGCTCAGCGTCAACCGGGACATGGATATCAACTTCGGGGACATGCTGGTATTTTTTTCCGCCATCTGTTTTGCCTTTCACCTGATCATCATTGAACGGTTCTGCAATCGGTTCAGCACAGCAGCCCTGTCCCTGGTCCAGTGTGTGGTCTGCTCAGTGCTCAGCCTGGGTGTGGCAGTGGTGTTTGAAACCTTTGTGTTGGCGGATATTCTCAAGATCACCATTCCATTGATCTATGGCGGGGTGTTTTCCGTGGGGGTGGCCTATTCCCTGCAGATCTACGGACAGAAAAACAGCCCGGCCTCCCATGCCGCCATTATCCTGTGCCTGGAATCGGTGGTTGCAGCCATCGGCGGCTGGATCATCTTACATGAGATCCTGTCAGGACGGGCCATTTTCGGATGTGTGCTGATGCTTGCCGGCATGCTCGTCTCCCAGCTGTATGCCGTCAAAAAAGCGGGCAGCTTAACCGAATAAAATGCCTGCAATAAATCTACGGCAGCAGGCAGCACAGACAGATCCTGACATCCGTGTTGACAAAATTGGGTTTGCTGTATATACACAATAATATAACCGTGCAGATTGCGGTGGCGGACTGGGGGAGCCGGGTAGCCGGCTGAGAGGAAACAAAATGCTGTTTCGACCCCTGGAACCTGATCCAGGTCATACTGGCGAAGGAAAGTCGATACATATCTTTCTTTTCCTGCGGGTTCATCTGCCCGACCGATACACAGCCCGGCCAATTTTCAACCGCTTTAACCCTGTTGCAGGATGTTAGGGGCGTATGTGATGCTCCAGGTAACCGACCTGGCAAAATATTATAATGGACAGCCGGTCTTTTCAGGATTTGACCTGCATCTGCCGGCCGGCCGGTTCCAGGTGCTGCTGGGGCCTTCCGGGTGCGGCAAAACCACGCTGTTCAACACCCTCACCGGTGTGACTTTCAAAGATGCGGGGGCCATCACCTGGCAGGGCGAAGCAGTGCCCCACTTAGGAAATCTGTGCGCCTACATGCACCAGAAAGACCTGCTTTTGCCCTGGTTCTCCCTGATGGACAACGCCCTTTTGCCGGCCAGAACACGGGGAGGGGATATGGCAGCAGCACAGGACAGAGCAGGGCAGTTGTTTTTTCGCCTGGGGCTTGGGGGGTATGAATCCCACCGGCCGGACCAGGTATCCGGGGGCATGCGCCAGCGGTGCGCCCTGGTCAGAACCCTGATGTTCGACCGGGACCTGATCCTGCTGGATGAACCCCTGTCCGCTCTGGACGCCATCACCCGGCAGCGGCACCAGCATCTGCTTTTGCTGCTCCAGACCGAATTTGGCAAAACCATTCTCATGATCACCCATGATGTGGACGAGGCCCTGCTGCTGGCGGATGACATTTTTCTGTTGACTCCCATGCCCATGACCCTCTTCCGCCGGTTTTCCCCGGCACTGCCCAAACCCCGGGCCTTTGATGATCCAAAGCTGCTGCACACCAAGGCCGAAATCCTGGACCATCTGGAAAAAGGAGGGGTGTCATGAACCGGGCCGGTTTTTCTGCTGCTGCCTTGGTCTGCCTGCTTTTGGGGATCTGGGAAGGGGCGGTACGGATCTGGGAAATCCCGGTGTTTATCCTGCCCCCGCCCTCTCAAATCGGATGGACGGCTATTGTAAAGGCCCCCCTGATCCTGCCCCATGCTGCGGTCACAGGCGCGGAGATCTGCCTGGGTGTTCTTCTGGCCCTGGCCACGGCAGTGCCCCTGGCCGTTGCCATGTTTGCAAAACCTATGCTGGAAAAGGCGCTGTCTCCATTTCTGGTGGCATCCCAGGCCATCCCGGTGTTTGCCCTGGCGCCGCTGCTGGTGATCTGGCTGGGATACGGCATTGCCTCCAAGGTGTTCATGGCCTGGATCATCATCTTTTTTCCCATCACCGTGAGCCTGCTCCAGGGGTTGAAATCCTGTGATCCGGAATACCGGACCCTGTTCACCCTCATGGGATCCCCGTTTTTTAAAACCCTGGCTCTTTTGTACTGGCCCTGGGCTTTGCCCCAGTTTTTTGCCGGGCTCCGGGTGGGGGTATCCGTGGCCACCATCGGGGCGGTTATCGGTGAATGGGTAGGGGCCCAGCAGGGACTGGGGTTTCTCATGATCCAGTCCAATGCAAGGCTCCAGACCCCGCTGGTGTTTGCCGCCATTCTGTGGCTGGCTGCCATGGGGTTGTTCCTGTGGGGCCTGGTGGGAATGCTTGAAAAACAAATCATCACCTGGAAATCATAAAAAGGAGATATCATCATGAAAAAATCCATCTTACATCTGACAATCAGCTGCCTGCTGCTTGGCGGCCTGCTTCTGACCCCGGTGCTGCCGGCACATGCTGAAACCGCCGCCAAACAAGGAGGGCCTGCCAAAACCGCCCACACCTTGCGCCTGATGCTGGACTGGTTCCCCAATGTGGACCACCTGCCCATTTATGTAGCACAGGAAAAAGGCTATTTTGCTGAACAAAATATACAGGTTACGATCATTTCTCCCTCGGAAACCGCAGACGCCCTGAAACTGGCTGCCATTGGCAACGTGGACCTGGCGGTTTCCTACCAGCCCCAGACCATTATTGCCGCTGACCAGGGCCTGGCATTGAAGGTAATCGCACCCCTGGTGCGTCACCCCCTGACCACCCTGCTGTTTCTGGCGGACAAAGGTATTGACCATCCCCGGGACCTGGCCGGAAAAAAGATCGGGTATACCGTGCCCGGGCTCATGGATGTGCTGCTCCACGCCTTTGCATCCATCAACGGGATTCAAGACTACACCCCGGTGAATGTGGGGTTCACCATCCTGCCGGCCCTGGTGTCCGGCAAGGTGGATGCAGTCATGGGGCCGTTCAAGACCTATGAAACCGTGGGCATGGCACAGCACGGGTATAAGGCTGCATTTTTTGAGCTGGAAAAATGGGGGATCCCGGATTATGAGGAATTGATCTTTGTGTGCAGCCCGGCTGTGCTGGATAAAAAACATGACGCGGTCAAAGGATTTGTTCTGGCCCTGGAAAAGGCGTTTGTTCATGTAACGGAGCAGCCGGAACAATCTCTGGCCCTGTACCTGGGTGCCGTGCCCCAGGCAGACAAAAAAATGGAGACCGACGCCTTTGCACTGACCCATCCCTATTTTGCCAAAACCCTGGGCCATGATCCGGATAAATGGCAGGCATTTGCCGATTTTGCCCTGACCCACGGGCTCATCCGGAACAAAGTGGATACCGCCCGTTTGATTCACACCTGGCAATAATTGACGGAACTATACACTTGCCCCCGGAAGGCACAACACATTGTGTCGAAATGTTGGCAATGGAAAGGCGCCGCTGAATTTTTAACCCATGAACCAAGGAGGACGTATGACAATCACCCCGGAAACCATTTTTAGTGATGTACAGGCCATTCGTGACACATCTCCCCTGGTGCACAACATCACCAACTACGTGGTCATGAACAACACCGCCAATGCCCTGCTCGCCCTTGGGGCCTCCCCGGTGATGGCGCATGCCCAACCGGAAGTTGCGGACATGGCCGGCATTGCCGGAGCCCTGGTGATCAACATCGGCACCCTGAGCGATCCCTGGATTGCCGCCATGTTCACGGCTGCAAAAGCGGCACAGGCCAAAGGCATTCCCATGGTGCTGGACCCGGTGGGGGCCGGTGCCACAGCCTACCGCACAGACACGGCAAAAAAACTGATGCAGCAGTGTTCACCCACTATCATCAGGGGCAACGGATCTGAAATCATGGCCCTGGGCAATCAGGATGCCGCCACCAAAGGAGTGGACAGTGCCAGTGCCGCAGACCAGGCCATCGATACCGCCAAAGCGCTGAACCTGGCACACGGCAGTGCGGTGTGCATCACCGGAGAAATCGACTATATTGTCCATTCAGACATGGTTCTCCAGATCAGGAACGGCCATGCCATGATGCCCAAGGTCACGGGCCTGGGATGTACGGCATCAGCCCTGTGCGGGGCATTTGCCGCTGTCAACCCGGACCCTGCAGCAGCCGCTGCCCATGCCATGGCCGTCATGGGAGTGGCCGGAGAGATGGCCGGCCGCAATGCCAAAGGGCCGGGCAGCTTTCAGATGCATTTTCTGGATGCCCTGTACCAGATCTCTGCATCTGATATCCATGCGCTGTTCAGGAAATAATGCCATGCAGGGGGTCCAGGGGGTCTATCTTGTCACCGACCAGGACCTGTGCCTGGGACGGTCCCTGACATCTGTGGTGGCAGATGCGGTCCGGGCCGGCATTGCCTGTGTCCAGCTGCGGGAAAAAACACTGCCAACCCGGTTTTTTCTGAACCAGGCCCTGGCCCTGAAACCCATTCTCGCAGCAGCCGGCATCCCCCTGCTCATCAATGACCGGGTGGATATCGCCCTGGCTGCCGGGGCGGACGGGGTCCACCTGGGCCAGAGTGACATGCCCTGTGAGGCGGCCCGGCGCCTGCTGGGACCTGATGCAGTCATCGGGTTGTCCGTGGAAACCTGGGAGAATGTGACAGAAGCCCAGGACCTGGATGTGGATTACTTAGGGGTGAGCCCCATATTTGTCACCCCCACCAAAACCGATACCAAAACCCCCTGGGGCCTGGATGGGCTGGCCAGGATCCGTGCGTATTCCCGGCACCCCTTGGTGGCCATCGGCGGCCTGAGCACTGCCAATGCGCCGGACATCATCAAAGCCGGGGCAGATGCAATTGCCGTGGTATCTGCCATCTGCTCCGCCAAAGACCCGTATGCAGCGGTCCGGGAACTGGTCAGGTGTTTTGATGCACAACCTTAAGGAGACGTTACCATGAAAAAATACTATCGGGCCCTGACCATTGCAGGATCGGACAGCGGCGGCGGCGCCGGTATCCAGGCGGACCTGAAAACCTTTTGCGCCCTGGAATGTTACGGCATGTCCGTAATCACCGCCCTCACCGCCCAGAACACCAGAGAGGTGACCGGCATCTTTCCTGTGCCCCCCCAATTTATCGGCCAGCAGATGGATGCGGTGCTGGCGGATATCGGCACCGATGCCATAAAAATCGGTATGCTGCATTCGCCGGAGGTGATCTTCACCGTGGCCCGGCACCTGGAAAAATGGCAGTGTGCCAATATTGTGCTGGACCCGGTCATGGTGGCCAAAAGCGGGGACAAGCTGCTGCAGGATGATGCAGTGGCAGCCTTGAAACAGGCTTTGATTCCCATGGCGGACATCATCACCCCGAACCTGCCCGAAGCCTCGGTGCTGCTGGGCCGGGACATCACCACCCGGGCGGACATGCCGGAGGCTGCCAGGGATCTGGCAGGCCTGGGATGCCCCCATGTTCTGCTCAAGGGCGGACACCTGGATGATACCGGCAGCAGTGACCTGCTGTTTTCCGCAGACACAGGGCATCTAATTGAGTTGCCTGGAGAGCGGGTCCAGACACCCAATTCCCACGGCACCGGGTGCACCCTGTCTTCGGCTGTCTGCGCCGGACTGGCCAGGGGAATGGGCATACCGGATGCGGTAAAAGCCGCCAAAGCCTATATCACTGGGGCCCTGATTGCCGGGGCCGGATTTACCATCGGGCAGGGCCACGGCCCGGTCCACCATTTTTTCAATCTCTGGCCAGACACCGGAAAAACAACCCCACCGGGAAATGACTCATGAAGCCGATTATCGCTGTTGTCGGCCACACCGACCTGAACAAATTCAACATGCCGGCCACATCCATCCCGACAGCCTATACCCATGCCATTGAAAAAGCCGGGGGGGTTCCCATTATCCTGCCCTTTACCCCGGACCTGAACATTCTGCCGGCCATGGCCGCATCGGGCCGGGGATTTTTGTTCACCGGCGGCAAAGACATGGACCCTGCATTTTTTTACCAGGCACCGATACCTGAATTGGGAGAGGTGGACACTGCTCTGGACCGGTTCCAGATGGGGGTACTGGATCTGGCCATAGCTTTAAAACTGCCGGTACTGGCCATCTGCCGGGGGCTCCAGGTGGTGAATGTGGCCCTTGGGGGTACCCTGTTTCAGGATATTTATACCCAGGCACCCGGACCGGTACGCAAGCACACCCAGGATGTTATCTCCTTTGACACCGACCATGAGATCGAAATTACGCCCGGCTCCCGGCTGCATGGGATCTTCGGTGACCGGATCCCGGTCAACTCCCGGCACCACCAGTCCATCGACAGGCTGGGAAAAGGTCTGGTCATAACGGCCCGGGCTCCGGACGGCATCATCGAGGCTGCCGAACACCAGACCCTGCCCATGGACCTGGTGCAGTGGCACCCGGAACTGATGCTCCAGAAAAACGATGCCATGCTGCCGCTTTTCAAATCCTTTGTTGACAGGTGTTAAAACCTGGCATAAAAGAGACGCTGGCCCCTGCACTTTTTGTAAGGATTCAGATATGACAGCATATTTCAACGGTCGGTTCATGGAAAAAGATGAGATCCGCATCTCACCGGATGACCGGGGATTTTTGTTCAGTGACAGCCTGTATGAGGTGATCCGGCATTACCCTGGCCTTCTTTTCCGGCCGGAGGCCCATATCCGCCGCCTGAACCACGGGGCTGCCCATCTCAGGCTTGCCTGCAGGGATTTTTCCCACCTGATCCCCGTTGCCCGGGACCTGATCCGCCAAAACCACCTTGCAGACCAGGATGCCCTGGTATACATCCAGGTGACCAGAGGCACCGCCCCGCGCAACCATCCCTTTCCCGACCCTGCTTCGGAGCCCACGGTGTATATATGTGTGTCCTGCTTTGACCCGGCTGTGAAAGACCGCCAGAGAAAAACCGGCATCCACGCCATCACCGTGCCAGACATCCGGTGGGCCAGGTGTGACATGAAAACCACGGGATTGACCGCCAATGTTCTGGCCTGCCAGCAGGCCGCAGAAAACAAGGCAGGTGAAGCCATTTTTGTCCGGGACGGGGTGCTGTTGGAAGGCACCCACTCCAGTTTCATGGCCGTGTTTGACGACACCGTGATCACAGCGCCCCTGTCCAATTATATCCTGGGGGGCATCACCAGAGAAACCGTGCTGGACCTGTGCCGGGACCTCGATATCCGGGTTCTTCAGGAACCGGTATATGAAAGCCGGATACATCTGGCCTCCGAGTTGATGGTCACCGGCACCACAACGGAGATCACCCCCATAACAACACTCAACACCAGGCCTGTGGGAAACGGAAAACCCGGCCCGGTTGCAAAAGCCCTCCAGGCCGCTTTTGCCTCTAAAATACAGCAGCTGCAAAAACAGGCCCCCTGGTTTTCTCCCATGAAAAAAGGTGAAAACAGCCTGAAACTTTCCGAAACTCCCTGAATTTTCCAGCACGGCTGAATTTTATTTACCTGACCCAGCCAGCCGCTTTCCAGCAAAGGTATTTTAAGAATTTCTTTTCGGTATAATCCATTTGCAAGGCCGGAATAAAAATTTTTATAGAGCAGACGACATTTCAAAAGTCAATGATATTTGCAATTATGCAACAGTTAGCTTATCCTAATGGTGAGTACTGAAAAACCAAATCATGGGGCCAAAATTATATTTTCAAACCTCACAATTATACCATAAGTCAACACCATTGCATTACTCATTTGGTTTAAGAATATCATTCTGAGTACCAACAGAAAATGTTCATTTTTGGGTTATCCCAAAGAAACCTATCAGCGCATTACCGGCAGAAAAAAACCTGAGATCCGGTTCCGGTAGGGAAAAAAGTTGAAACACCAAGGAAAATACTTATATTGAGAATTTTTGAATTATCTGGAGAATGTAGTTTCAATGATAGACAGAAAACAAGACCATACCGCCGGAGGGGGCATTTTAACTGCCTGGAAAGCCTTACAAGTCTTCACGCTCATGGTTTTTTTTCTTCTGGGTCAGGTCTCCACCCCGGTATTTTCCGGGGAAGCGCTGACCTTCACCCAGGCCCTGGACATGATGGTCTCCCGGAATGAGTCCGTTTTAAGCGCTGCTTCCGAAGTGGAACAAAAGCAATACGAGGCCAAAGCGACCCGGGGATTGAATTTTCCCGTGGTGACACTCAGCGGCCGGTTAACCAGGATCAATGAATCCATTGACCTGGATCTGAATCCTGTCAGGGACGTGATTCTGGGGTTACACCCGGCAATACCCCCGGCAGCGGTCCCTTCTTTTCACAAAACGGTTCAGGAAGAAACCTTTTTCAAGTCACAGCTGAACGTCACCTGGCCGGTGTACACGGGGGGCAGGATCTCAGCCGCCCAGAAGGCAGCGGATGCCGGTATCCGCGAATCAGCAGCAAAACTCGAACTGATCAAAGATACCCTGACGTCGGAACTGGTCAAATACTATTATGCCGTACGGCTGACCGACCAGGTATACCAGATCCGCAAAGAGGTCCTGGATGCCTTGAACCTGCATGTATATCAGGCCCGGCGGCTCCAGGAGGAAGGATTTATTGCCAGAACCGAGGTGCTTCATGCCCGGGTCGCCCAGGCCCGGGCTGAAAGGGAACGCAAGGCATCGCGCCGTGACCTGGATCTGGCGAAGATAGCGCTTGCCGGCATTCTGGCCTTGGAGACCCCTGCAACCCCTGTCTCTCCGCTGTTCCTTCTGCCGTCCGTCGACCTGGAAGCATCGTTTATCAGGCAGGCCCGGCTTCACCATCCGGCAATGGCTCAGGTCGAGGCCGTCAGGGACAAGGCCGGGGGAAACCTGAAAGCCGCCAGATCTGAACGCTATCCCACGGTATATCTTTTCGGTACCCGGGAACTCTACGAAAATGATTTGACCGAATTGGATCCGGCCTGGGCTGTAGGAGCGGGGATCAATTTCACTATTTTCGACGGGGGAACCAGGACCAACAAGATCGCGGCGGCCCAAAAAATTGAGAACCAGGCTAAGTTGATGCAGCGCAAACTGGCCAGAGACCTGGAAACCCTTGTGTCTTCACGCTACCAGGAAATGATGAAAGCCAGTGAGCAGTATGATTCCCTGCAGTCCTCCGTGGATCTTGCCCAGGAAAATATCCGCGCCAGAAGTCGTTCTTTTGAAGAAGGCCTGGCCACATCACTGGATGTTGTAGACGCACAGCTTTCTTTGTCCGAGACCCGGGTGAAAAGGCTGCTGGCTGCGTATCATTTTGACGTTGCATTTGCCCGGCTCCTGGAAGCGTGTGGGCGTGGAACGGAATTTCCTCAATACCTGGCAGGAAACATTATGGAGGTGGAACATTGAAACGCATGCGGACAATATTAGAGCCGCTTACCGGTATTCTCGTCTTAATCGGTATCGTCTGGGGCCTGACCCTGTACCTGCAGGAACCCGAAGTTCAATACATACAGGGGGAGGTCGATGCCACCCAGGTCAACCTGGCTGTCAAAATCGCGGGGCGTGTTTCTGACGTGTTTGTTAAAGAAGGGGAGTACGTCCAAAAGGGAACCAGCCTTCTGCAGCTTGAGAGCCCGGAAATAGCGGCCAGGCTCAGCCAGGTTTCCTCAGCCCGAAAAGCCGCTTCCGCCCAGAAGGACAAGGCAGATGCCGGGGCCAGGAGCCAGGAAGTGGAAGCAGCCATGAATCTCTGGAAACAGGCCCGGGAAGCTGCGGAACTGGCTGAAAAGACATACACGCGCATCAACAGCCTGTATGCGGACGGCATTGTTCCGGGACAGCGGCGGGATGAGGCCGAAGCCGGATGGAAATCAGCTGAAGCCGCCTCGGCTGCGGCCCGTTCCCAATATGACATGGCCTTGGAAGGAACAAGAAAGGAAGACCGCCAGGCCGCTTCAGCCATGGTTGACCAGGCCCGGGGAGCAGTGACCGAAGTTGAAAGCTATCTGGATGAAACCCGGTTGAAAACCCCTTTAAGCGGGGAAGTGATCCACCTGCTGGCAGATCCCGGGGAGGTGGTCAATGCCGGCTACCCCGTGGTCACCATCCTGGATCTGGATGATATCTGGATCACCTTCAATATCAGGGAAGACCACCTGGCAGGAATGAAAATGGGCCGGGGGTTCCCAGTGTCAGTCCCCGCTTTGGGCGACAAAAAGTTTCCAGTGGAGATAAGCTATATCGCCCCTCTTGGTGATTATGCCACCTGGAGATCCACCAGTGCATCCGGTGGATTCGATCTCAAGACGTTCGAAATCAGGGCCAGGCCCCGGGACAGTATCATCGGGCTGCGGCCGGGCATGAGCGTTCTGGTTTCCCGAAAGGACCTTCCCGATGCCCGGGAATAAGGGGCGAACCGGATTTCTGGCAGTATTTGCGCGGGAAATCTCGCATATCAGGCAGCACGCCCGATATCCCCTGGCCATGTTCGTGTTTCCTTTGCTTTCGTTCATCCTGATCTGGGGTCTGTTTTCCGAGCCGTATCCCCATGAACTTCCGGTAGCTGTGGTTGATCTGGATCACTCAAAACTGTCCCGTTCCCTGATCAGGGCCGTAGACGCATCCCCCGTTATCCGGATCGCCTTTCGGGCAGGCGATCCTGTTGAGGCAAGGAACCTGATGCTGGAGGGAGTAATCTATGCCTGGCTGCACATTCCACAGTCCATGGAAAGGGATATCCTGGAAGGTAAGGGAGGGGAGGTCATTTGCTTCACCAACACCCAGATGCTGCTTCCGGGAAGCATTGTTTCAAGCAGCCTCCAGGCAGTTGTCACCACCATATCAGCCGGCCTGAATATCAGTTCCCGGATGCAGAGCGGTGCCATGCAGAAAAAGGCAATGAGCCTTTTAGATCCGGTAAGAATCGACCGCCATGTCCTGTTCAATCCCCAACTCAACTACATGTACTTTCTTTCGGCCGCTCTTTGTCCCACCTTTTTGCAGATTTTTGTCCTGATGGTCACCGTGATGGCCCTGGGAAGCGAGTTTAAAAACCGGACCGCAGAACAATGGCTAAAGACCGCCGGGGGGAGTGCCTGGTGGGCGATCACCGGTAAGCTGGCCATCTACTTTCTGTGTTTCAGCCTGATGGGACTGATCATGCTGGCAGTCATATTTCTGGGTTTTGACGTTCCGTTGCGGGGATCCGGTGCCGTTTTGATGGCCGGTACCCTGTTCCTGATCCTGGCCTATATGGCATATGGACTTATCCTGGTATATCTTTTTCCCAGCCTGCGCATGGCCTTGAGTGCTTCCTCTTTTCTCTCAGGCACCGCTTTCGCGTTTGTGGGTATCACCTTTCCGCTGGAGGGAATGCCGGTCCTGGGCAAAGCCTGGAGCAGCCTGCTTCCCCTGACCCATTACCTGCACCTGTTCCAGGAACAGACCCTGCGCCAGGCCCCGATATCTGTTTCGGTCCCTGATCTGTTGATCATGCTTGGATTCGTTGGCGGGGGCTACTGCCTGATTCCTTTGTTCAAAAGCCACATGATTGACAGCCGTTACTGGGGAAAAGCATGATCAAAAACCTGTTTTACAATATCTTCACTGAACTGAACGCAATATTCAGGGACCCCGGGGTATTGATCATCATGGTCGGAGCCGTTGTATTTTATTCCTTTGTATACCCGCTGCCCTATTCCAGCGAGGTGTTGAAACAGGTACCGCTGTCGATCATTGACCATGACAATTCGTCACTGAGCCGGCAGTTGGCGAGAATGACCGATGCATCGGAATTTTTACGGGTGGTTTCCCGGGACCCGGACATGGAACAGGCCCGCCGAAAAATTGAATCAGGAAAATGCAGCGGAATACTCCTCATACCGGACGGATTTGAAAAAGATGTGCTGCAGGGCCGGAAAACACATGTGTCAGCATATGTGGATGCCACCTACTTCCTGGTTTACAGGCAGGCCATGACCGGACTTGTCATGACGGTCCGGACCCTGTCGGCCGGGATAGAAGTCAGCCGTTTCAAGACCCAGGGATGGTCCCATGAAAAAGCCCTGATAGACCGGTCGCCTCTCAACCTGGTAAGCAGATCGCTGTTCAATCCTCACATGGGCTATGCAACCTATATTGTCCCGGCTGTCCT
The DNA here is from genome assembly GCA_011390335.1 of Desulfotignum sp. Taxonomy (GTDB): domain Bacteria; phylum Desulfobacterota; class Desulfobacteria; order Desulfobacterales; family Desulfobacteraceae; genus Desulfotignum. The sequence goes on from JAABSO010000007.1 coordinate 91,950, forward strand.
GCTCCTGCTTCTCCAGCAGACCATGCTGATAGGCATCGGTATGCTTTCCGGAACGCGCCGCGAACAGCTGCAGGAAAAAAAGGCAGTGATCCCGCTGCAGGGAGGCCCCCTGGTCAGAATCCTCGGCCGAACAATTGCCTGCATGGCCCTGTACCTGATCCACATCTATTTCTTTTACGGGGTAGTCTACCAGATCTGGGATTTCCCGCTGCGGGCCAGGGTCCTTGACATGTTTGTCTTCCTGCTGCCTTTCCTGCTGTCGGTTGTCCTGATGGGACAATTTCTGGCAAATTTTTTCAAAAGCAGGGAATCATCCATCATCATGATTGTCTGGAGCTCAATGGTTGCAGTGCTTATCTCCGGATTTTCATGGCCAGTGGAAACCATGCCTCACTGGATAAGGGCCATTTCCATGCTGTTGCCCAGCACCTGGGGGATTTCCGGCGGATTGAGAATGGCCCAGATGGGCGCTTCTTTCAACCATGTAATGAATGAGTGGCTCTGTATGTGGGGCTTGAGCTTTTTTTACCTGGTACTGGCCTGGATCTGCACCCGATTCATGGCAAAAATACCTGAAAAAAAATCAAAGCAGCGCCAGAACCAGCAGGCAGACCAGCACCAGAATCAGTTGTAAGCGAAGCTTTGGCAAAAGTTAACCCATCTTTTCGAGTAAGGATTAAAATCCTCCATTATTACAGACTATTCCATTATTTTTTCGGTTGTTATGGCACTACTTTTGTTTATACTTATCTAGTCGTTGCCCATCAGGGGATACTGGATAAAGGAGTAGCATTTATCCAGAAACCATTTTCAATGGCGGACATGACGGTGAAGGTTCGGGAATTGTTGGATATGGCCTCGGATAAAAATTAAGGTTCATTATCCCTGTACGTAATAAATCTTGATTTTTCTTTTTATTTCAAATACTTAATTCATTTCCAAATTGCTACATTTTTTTCAGATTGTCAAGTCCTTTTTTATAATCACAGGTTCTGTTATTATACCTCTACCAGTTCGGAGGATAGGGCAATGCCGGGAGGCAACCTGAGCGCCGTAACTGGTAACTGAAGGGATTCTGGCATGAATGATGAACATCATATTCAGGAAAATATCAATATTGCTGAAAAAGGGACGCCGGAAAGTCTGTCAAAAGATGAATTGGTACTGGTCCGAAGGGCTGAAAAAACTTATCGATCCATCGTTCCCTCATGAAAGCAGGCTGTACCGGCTGTAGATATTGTATGCCATGCCCACATGGGTATGAAAATTTATAAATGGCAGATGCTTCATATGCAGAAACATGAAAAATCATAAAAAAGCACACAAGGACAGGGCTTATATTTTGCAATCACCTTTGAATTACCGAACGAAAATTTTGAAAAAGGGGAAGCCAATATGACAAAGCAACGAATAGAAATACAGCAATCATTTAAAGCTCCTGTTGAAGACATTTTTAAAGCTCTATCTGACCATGTTTCTTTTGGTAAGGTCATAGAAACAGAGATAAAAAGAGTCATAGATAGTCAAGAACAGAACAATGCCATTTATGCCACCTGCGTTGCAAAATACGATGAACAGACCTTGGTCATTGCCAATAACTATTTTTCAAAAACCATCCGGAACATAGAATCCGGCAGTACGGGATCTATCCTCTTTATCACTGAAAAAGGGGACGTCTACCAGGTCAAAGGAAACATTGAATACCATACCCAGGGCCCGGTGTTCGATGACATGAAGCAGTGGAATCCTCAAAAGCACCCTGGACACGGTGCGACCGCCCTGAAGGTGGAAACCGTTTATAAAGGTGCTGAAAAGTTGTTGTAACATGGACAAAATAATTGACACCCTGATAAAAGAAAAAAAATCATCATCCTATTGGAGACAATAATGTCCAAATCAATTTTTGAACAATTGGAAAAACAACTTAAACAATTTATCGGTGAGGCAGTTCCCAATCAAGCAGTCTATGATATTCATGCTGCCATGGAACTTGCCGGGATTCTTGAAACTAAAGGATTTACTTTTCAACTGAAAGATCTCTGCCCCAAAAGCCTGAACGAAACCGCGTGGCGTGCGATATTTTTCAAAAAAGATATGGCATTTACAGCTGACGACCCCGAATCAGCAGTGGCCGTCTGCAAGGCTGCAGTTGATGCGCTGGCGAATCCTTTGCCCGAGAATAAAGAAAACAGCGTGAACCATTCCGAAAATCCTTGACTTTTTTCCGGCACTCCTGAATTTTATATACCTGACCCCGCTTTCAGAACCTGGTATGACGGCGGTTGGACAAACATAATTTTGGAGAGCCATGACCCTTGCGTTGATACCCCTGCTCCCTTTGCTGGGGGCATTCATACCTTGTCTGTTTCACAGCCGCAATCTCAATGCCGCCAGTGCCGGTGTGATTGCCGGTTTTTCCCTGTTGCTGCTTTTGCTCCAGGCACCGGCCGTGTTTTCAGGAGATATACCCCTTTACACCCGGTCCTGGATTCCGGCCATGGGGCTTACCTTTGCCTTCCGGGTCAGCGGGTTCGGGTTTTTGTTCGCCTTGCTGGTACTGGGCATCGGGCTGCTCATTGTTGTGTACGCGCGCTATTATATTGCCAAAGAAGATCCCATGGGACGTTTCTACACCTACCTGCTTTTTTTCATGGGCTCCATGCTGGGCATCGTGCTGTCGGAAAACCTGCTCCTGCTGATGGTGTTCTGGGAATTGACCAGCATCAGCTCCTTTCTGCTCATCGGTTTCTGGCGTCACCGGGCCGATGCCCGCCAGGGCGCTTTCATGGCCCTGGTGATCACCGGCGGGGGCGGGTTTGCCATGCTGGCCGGATTTCTTCTGCTGGGCCATATCGTGGGCAGCTTTGAACTGACCGACATTCTGGCGGCCAAACAGATCGTCCATGCCCATCCCCTGTATTCCGTCACCCTGATCCTGATCCTGGCAGGCGCGTTTACCAAATCCGCCCAGTTTCCCTTCCAGTTCTGGCTGCCCCATGCCATGGCAGCCCCCACGCCGGTGAGCGCCTTTCTGCACTCCGCCACCATGGTCAAGGCCGGGGTGTTCCTGCTTGCTTTGATGGTCCCGGTGCTGGGGGGCAGCGCACTGTGGTTCTATCTGGTCACGCTCACCGGCCTGATCACGCTGATGTTCGCCGCCTACATGGCCATGTTCAAGGATGATCTCAAGGGCCTGCTGGCCTATTCCACGGTGAGCCACCTGGGACTGATCACCCTGCTGCTGGGCCTTGGCACCCCGATGGCGGTATTTGCCGCCGTGTTTCACATTTTCAACCATGCCGCCTTCAAAGCCGGGCTGTTCATGCTGGCCGGCATCATTGACCATGAAACCGGGACCCGGGACATCCAACGTCTGTCCGGACTGAAAAAGGCCATGCCGGTAACGGCCGCCCTGACCTTGATCGGGTGCGGTGCCATGGCCGGTGTCCCGCTGTTCAACGGATTTTTGAGCAAGGAGATGTTTCTGGCCGAGACCCTGGGACCCAATCTGCTGGGATCTGCGGGCTGGATCATACCGCTGGGTGCCGTCCTGGCCGCCGTATTTGCGGTGGCCTATTCCATCCGCATGCTGCTTGGCGTGTTCTGGGGAAAGCCGGCAGAAAACCTGCCCAGATCCCCCCATGAACCGCCCATGGGCATGATGCTGTCCCCGGGGTTTCTCATGGCTGTGTGTGTCCTGGTGGGAATTTTTCCGGCCTTTTTTGCCGGTCCCCTGGTCAATGCCGGGGCCGGAGCCATCCTGGGCCCGGACATGCCGGCCTACCACATGGCTGTCTGGCATGGATTCAACATGGCCCTGGTCTTGAGCATGGTCGCCCTGGCAGGGGGAGCGGTATTTTACCTGCAGCGGCACAGATTGTTTGACCTCCATGTGTGGTGTTCCCGACACCTGGACGGCAAAACCCTTTTTGAATCCCTTGTTTCCGGGCTGATTCAGGCTGGAAACCGTGCTATCCGGTTTCTGGAAAACGGGTCATTGCAGCGCTACCTGTTTGTGCTCATCAGTGTCACCCTGGTCCTGGGAACCGTACCGTTTGCCGTTTCCAGGACCCCGCTTCTGGGACCGGTTGCCGCAACCCCCCTGGATCCGGTTACCCTGGTCATGGGGCTGATTCTGATCATCGGCGCCGTGGCAACGGTCAAGACCCACCGGAACCGGATTCTGTCCATCATTATGCTGAGCACGGTGGGCCTGGTGGTGGCCCTTGCGTTCACCCGGTTTTCCGCACCAGACCTGGCGTTGACCCAGATCTCGGTGGAGGTGGTGACCATTATCCTGCTGATGATGGCCCTGCACCTGCTTCCCACCACCACGCCAATGGAATCTTCAAAAACCAGGCAAAGGCGGGACGGTCTTTTGTCGGTGCTGGCCGGCTGCGGTGCCGCCGCCCTGGCCATGGCCATTCTCACCCGTCCCTATGACACCATCTCTGATTTCTTTCTGGCACACAGTGTTCCCGGCGGGGGGGGCACCAATGTGGTGAACGTGATTCTGGTGGATTTCAGGGGATTTGATACCTTAGGGGAGATCACGGTACTGGCCATAGCCGGCCTGATCATTTACGCGCTCCTGCATAAATTTGAGCGCAAAGCCCCTGAGACTGATGACATGGGCCTTCCCTGGACCCAAGACCGGTTTCCCATGATTCTGGTTTATATCACCCGGCCCCTCCTGCCGCTGGCGTTGCTGTTTTCCGCCTATATTTTCCTGCGGGGTCACAATGACCCCGGCGGCGGATTCATCGCCGGACTGATCACCGCCACGGTCCTGACCCTGCAGTACATTGCCAGCGGCATTGTCTGGACCCGGCCCCGGTTTCATTTTGACAACCACGTGATCATGGCCCTGGGGCTGATACTGGCCCTGGGCACCGGCCTGACCAGCTGGGCCCTCAATTATCCGTTTCTCACCAGCACTTATGAATACTTCACGCTGCCGTTGATCGGCAAATTTGAGATTGCCAGCGCCATGGCCTTTGATATGGGGGTATATCTGGTGGTGGTGGGGTCGGTGATGCTGATGCTGGTCAAACTGGGGTCCATCAATTCCGAGGATGCCCGAACCGTATCTATCTCAGCCCATATGGATGAAACTCTGGAAATTGAAACCCTGGAAGATAAAACCATTGAAAAGGAGACCCATTGATGGAATGGCTGGTATCGGCATGTTTCGGGGTCATGATCGCCTGCGGGGTCTATCTCGTGCTGCGGGCACGCACCTTTCCCGTGATTCTGGGCCTGACCCTGATGGGTTACGCCATCAACCTGTTTCTGTTTCTCACCGGCCGCCTGCACACCAACCTGCCGGACATTATTTCCGCCAATCAGACCCGGTACGCAGACCCTCTTCCCCAGGCCCTGGTGTTGACCGCCATTGTCATCGGTTTTGCCATGATCGCGTTTCTGGTGGTGCTCTCTTTGCGTGCATTAGGAGAACTTGACACCGACCATGTCGACGGACAGCAGGAGAAGCCACCCGCATGATAAATCATCTGATTGTCAGTCCCCTGCTGCTGCCCCTGCTGATGGGGACAGTGATTATCCTGAACGCCAACCAGCCCGTTGCCCGGCATCGCATCCTGGGCCTTTCCAGCTGCCTGGCGCTCTTGGTCCTGACCGGTATCCTGCTTTTTCAAAGTGCCCAGGGACCCATTCAGACCTATGTGCTGGGAGACTGGCCTACGCCCTTTGGCATCGTGATGGTCCTGGACCGGCTCAGCGCCATGATGCTGTTTATCACCGCATTACTGGCCCTGTTATGCCTGGCTCATGCGACCCGGGGGACCGACCGGGAGGGGAAAAATTTCCATGCCCTGTTTCAATTCCAGCTGCTGGGGATCAACGGGGCCTTTCTCACGGGTGACATCTTCAACTTGTTCGTTTTTTTCGAGATCATGCTGCTGTCCTCCTACGGCCTGGTGCTGCATGGGGGCGGGGGGCTTCGGACCCGGGCCGGCATGCATTATGTCATTCTCAACCTGGTGGGCTCCAGCATCTTCTTGGTGGGGGTGGGCATTCTCTATGCCCTTCTGGGGACCCTCAACATGGCGGACCTGGCGGTACGCATGGCCGCAGCTCCTGCTGAAAACGCGGCCCTGCTCCAGGCGGCCGGCTTGATTCTGTTTGCCGTGTTTGCCCTGAAAGCGGCCCTGCTTCCCCTGTGCTTCTGGCTGCCGGATGCCTATGGTTTCACCAGCGCACCTGTGGCGGCCCTGTTTGCCGTCATGACCAAGGTGGGGGTGTATGTGATTCTGCGAGTGTATTGCCTGGTCTTCAGTGAATTTGCCGGGGTCGGGGCCGGCCTGCTGAGCGCCTGGCTTCTGCCCGCTGCCCTGATCACCCTGGCGGCCGGGGCTGCCGGCGTGGCAGGCAGCAGGGACCTGCGACGTATCACCGCTTATCTGGTCATTGTGTCCGTGGGAACGCTTTTGGCCGTGATCGGCACCTTTCAAAGAGAGGCCATTGCCGCCGCCATTGTGTACCTGCCCCATACCACGTTCATGACCGCGGCCATGTTTCTGGTGGTGGACCTGATCCGGCGGCAGCGGCCGGATGCCGGATCAGAACTGATCCCGGACCGGCCGGTGGGCCAGCCCACCCTCCTGGGACTGCTGTTTCTCACCGCTGCCGTGGCCATTGGGGGGCTGCCGCCTTTGAGTGGGTTTTTCGCCAAGGTGATGATGCTCATGACGGTCCAGGGCAATAACGCTGCGCCCTGGATCTGGACGCTGGTGCTGGGGGGCGGGCTGTTGGCCCTGGTGGCTCTGGGACGGGCCGGTATCATTATCTTCTGGAAACTGTTGCCGACGGATGACATGAGGAATGGCCAGGGAACCTCCCATGACCCTGTCCCTGTCTATGCGCTGGCAGATGTATTCCCGGCTGCATTCCTGCTGGGTATCAGCCCGCTGCTGGTTATTTTCGGCGGGGGGATCACTGAGTTTGCCCTTGCCGCTGCCGACCATGTCATCAACCCGGTTCACTATATCGAGGCGGTACTGGGACCGGACCGGTCGCTTCCGCTGCTCTATCCTTTCGGAGGTGAATAATGCCCACATACCGAAAATCCCCCATTCCTGGAAACCGGTGGCTGCCCCATCCATTGATGACCCTGGTGCTGGTCATTATCTGGCTGTTTCTGGTGAATACCATTACCTTTGGTCATCTGTTGCTGGGCACGCTGCTGGGCATTGCCATTCCCTGGTTCACCAACCGGTTCTGGCCGGAACGGCCGAAGATTGCAAAACCTTTCCTGCTGTTCCGGTTTTTCTTCATCACCTTTGTGACCGATGTGATTGTCGCCAATATCACGGTGGTGCGCCTGTTTCTTCAGCCCGACATTTCACGGCTGCGGCCCCGGTTCATTGAAATTCCTTTGGACACACAGGACCCCATGGTGATAACCATCCTGGCCAGCGTGATCTCGCTGACCCCGGGAACCGTGTCCGCGGAAGTGACTGAAGACCGCCAAACCCTGATTGTCCACGGTCTGGACGTGGCCGATGAAGCGCTTGCGGTGCAGACCATTAAAACCCGTTATGAAGCCCCTTTAAAGGAGATATTTTCATGCTGAGTATCGCCATCCCCGTCGCATTTGCCCTGCTGACGGCGGCCCAGCTGCTGAACCTGTACCGGCTGCTCAAAGGCCCCACCCTTCTGGACCGGATACTGGCTTTGGACACCATGTATATCGATGCCATTGCCATGTTTATCCTGATGGGCGTATATTTCCATTCCGCCGTCTATTTTGAAGCGGCCCTGATCATTGCGGTCATGGGATTTATCGGCACCGTAGCCACCAGCAAATTCCTCATGCGGGGCGATATCCTTGAATAACAGGAAAAATAAAAGGAATTTCCAATGACATTTGTGATTGAACTGCTGGTGTCATTTTTCCTGGTCGTGGGAGCGTTTTTTGCCATGGCCGGATCCATTGGCTCCTTTCGCCTGCCCGACTTTTTTTCCCGGCTCCACGGTCCCACCAAATCCACGACCCTGGGGGTGGGGGCCATGGCCATTGCTTCTGCCATCTATTTTTCTTTCCATGGGGAGGGCATCAGTTTTCACGAGGTGCTGATCACTCTGTTTTTGTTTATCACCGCACCGGTGAGCGCCCATTTTCTGGCCAAGGCGGCCCTGCACCAGCGGCTGCACGAAAACAAAGCGGCCCTGCCTCCCGAAAGCGAAAAGGAGACAGGGCCACATGTATAAGAACCGGGCCGGGCAATCGTTATACCCGTAACCACCGGCGTTTTACAGAATCTGAAATCTTTTTACGCCCCGAACCACCAGCGTTCGGTGTTTTTATGACCGTCCATTTCCATGTGCGCGGAAATGGGGCCATGGGCCAGTTTATTGTTGTGGGCTTCCACAATCTGGTTGAACATGGGAACCACGGCACCACCGTCATCTCTGACAATGGACTGCATTTCGACATACATCTGCCGGCGTTTGGCTTGATCCAGCTCAGCCCTTGCCTCTTTGAGCAGTTTGTTGAATTTGTCATTGGACCAGTGGGTATCATTCCAGGGTGCGCCGGCAGCATAGGCCACGGAAAACATCATATCTTCGGTGGGTCTGCCGCTCCAGTAGCAGGCACTCCACGGTTTTTTGGTCCAGACATTGTTCCAGTAGCCGTCGCTGGGTTCTCTGACAACCTTGATCTTGATGCCGGCCTTTTTGGCTGTTTCCTGGTACAGCATGGCAGCATCCACGGCACCGGAGAATGCGGCATCAGATGCATGCAGATTAAAGGTGTGGTCCAGCATGCCGGCTTTTTTCATATGAAATTTGGCTTTGTCCGGATCATAGGTTCTCTGTTCCAGTTCAGATGCATGGTACCGGTTGACCGATGAGATGGGATGGTCATTGCCCACATCTCCATATCCCTTGAGGATTGTTTTCACCATCTCTTCTCTGTCACAGACCAGTTTCAGGGCGGTACGCACATCGACATCCGTATAGGGCTGTTTGTCCACCAGAATGGGAAATGAATAGTGCATGGTACTGTTAATTGCTGTGACATTGATGTCCGGCACCCGTTTGAGCAGGTGAACGGTTTTCACATCTGCCCGGTCAATGGCATCCAGGCGCCCGGTTTTCAGGCCGTTGCTCCTGGCATTCACATCGGTGATGGCCAGGGTCTCCACCTCGGCAAAATAGGGCTTGTCCCCCTTGAAATAATTGGGATTACGCTTTGTCATGGCCCGCACCCCGGGTTCCCAGGATTCCAGAATAAAAGGGCCTGTGCCGATACCCTTGTCCCAGTCATCCCCTGCCGTGCCCTCAGGATAGATCCGCAGATGGTAATCCCCCATGATGAACGGAAAGTCTGCGCTGCCTTCTGCCAGTTCAAACGTGATTTCATAATCACCGTCTGTCTTGATGTCGGTAATGCTTTTCAAAAACGGTTTGGCAGCGGATTTGGATTCTTCCCCCCGGTGGTGGTTGATGGAAAAAACAACATCCTTGGCTGTCAGGGTTTTGCCGTTGTGGAATTCAACCCCTTTGCGCAGCTTGAATGTCCATTTGTCAGCTGTTTTAGAGGATTCCCAGGATTCAGCCAGTTCCGGAACCGGCTGAAAATTGTCGTCGATCTCCACCAGGCAGTTGCTCAGCTGGCATGACACATTGATGGGAAAACTGGCCAGCAGGGTGGCGGGATCCAAAGAATCGGATGTGGCGCCGCCGGTCATGGCCTGGCGGAACAGTCCGCCCATTTTCGGGGTCGCTGCCAAAAGATCTGTGGGCAGAAGGGCCGGGGATACGGCAGCGGCAAGCCCCAGGGCAGATACCTGGGCGATGAACTGGCGCCGGGAAATCTTGTTTTCCTTAAACAGGTCGGTTAAATGGGATACATCAGTCATAATGAGTTTCTCCTTTTTAATTCAAGTTAGTACGCTATCGCGTGGGCTGTTAGTCATTAGCTTTTAGCCATTAGCTTTTAGCTGTTAGCTTAAAACGTAACAGCTAAAAGCTAACAGCTAAGAGCTATATACGCCGGCATCAGATAAAGGAATCCAACCGTTCGTCCAGCAGGTTATCCAGCCAGTCCGGGTCCATTTCCGGTATGGATGACAGCAGCTTATCCGTGTATTCATGGTGCGGGGGAGACAGCACTTTTTTCTTTGCTCCCTGTTCGATGATTTTCCCCTCCAGCATGATCACGATCTTGTCTGAAATGGCCTTGACCGTTGCCAGATCATGGGTGATGAACAGATAGGAGATATCGGTTTTGTTCTGCAGGTCCTGGAGCAGGTCCAGAATACCTTCGGCCACCAGCTGGTCCAAAGCGGATGTGACCTCATCGCAGATGATGAGATCCGGTCTTGCCGCCAGGGCCCTGGCAATACAGATGCGCTGTTTTTCACCACCAGACAGTTCCGTGGTCATTCGGTTGATATAGGTGTCCGGTTCCAGTTCAATACTGGAGAGCAGTTCCCTGATCCGCGCATCCGCCTTTTTGCCGCGCATGTTAAAATAAAACTCCAGGGGCCGGCCGATCACCCGCCGCACCGTCTGCTTGGGATTTAACGCGGTATCCGGCATCTGGTAGATCATCTGCAGCCGCCGCAGGTTATCTTTGGTGCGGTGTTTCAATTCCAGGGGCAGGTCTTCTCCCAGAAAATTGATGCTGCCCCCTGTAGCCGGCAGCAGCCCTGTGATCACCCGGGCCAAAGTGCTTTTGCCGGAACCCGATTCCCCCACCAGGGCAACGGTTCTGCCCTTGCGCACCGTCAGATTGATATCCTCCAGCACATTTTCTTCTCCGGTATAGGTGGCAGCCACATCCTTGATGGTGAGGATGACAGCCATTTTATCGGATTGGTTCTTGTCCTCACGCAAAGACCGGACATTCAGCAGCTCCCGGGTATAGGCCTGCTTGGGTTTTCTGATCAACGCACGGGTTTCTCCCTCTTCCACCAACCGGCCGTTGCGCAGCACCATGATCCGGTGGGCCACCTGGGCCACCACTGCCAGATCATGGGTGATGTACAGGGCCGCCTTGTTCATCTTTTCCGTGATCTCCTTGACCGCGGCCAGCACCTCGATCTGGGTGGTCACATCCAGAGCTGTGGTGGGTTCGTCAAATACGATGATTTGCGGCTCGCAGGACATGGCCATGGCCACCATAGCCCGCTGGAGCTGGCCTCCGGACAATTCATGGGGATACCGGAAACCGATTTTTTCCGGGTCGGGCAGAAACAGCCGCCTGTATATTTTGATGGCTTCTTTCTGTGCCTCTGAATAGCTCATGATGCCATGCTGCACCGGGGCTTCCACATGCTGTTTGATAATGCGATGGGACGGGTTGAAGGAAGCGGCCGCGCTCTGTGCCACATAGGCAATTTTAGATCCCCTGACCAGGCGCAGGTCTTCATCCGATGCCCCCATCAGCTCCACGCCGTCCAAAAGAATAGAACCTGATGCAAGACGGCATCCCTGGCGGGTATAACCCATGGCAGCCAGGCCGATGGTGGATTTGCCGGCACCGGATTCACCGATGAGTCCCAGAACTTCCCCTTTTTTGAGCGTCAGGCTGATATCCTTGACAATGGGCTGCCACACCTCTTCGGAATGGGCTTCAATGTACAAGTTTTTTATTTCCAGTAAATTGGTCATGGTATTTTTCCTTTGCCGAACCTAAACTTATTCATGCAGACCGGATGACAGATGTAAAAACCAGTCCACGATCATATTGACGCCCACGGTTAAAAATGCGATGGCACCGGCCGGAATCAGGGGGGTAAAAATACCGAAGGTAATGGCACCGGCATTTTCTCTGACCATCCCTCCCCAGTCCGCCAGGGGCGGCTGTATCCCCAGGCCCAAAAAACTCAAAGATGCAATGAACAAAAACACAAAGCAGAATCGCAGCCCGAACTCCGCTGTCAGGGGCGGCATGGCATTGGGCAGTATCTCATGGCGGATGATCCACCACATGCCTTCTCCTCTCAGCCGTGCCACCTCCACAAACTCCATGACCTCGATGTCCATGGCCACAGCCCGGGACAGGCGGTACACCCGGGTGGAATCCAGCAGGGCAATGGTAAAGATCAGCGTGGGAATGGAAGAGCCTAAAACCGACAGGATCATCAGGGCAAAAATCAGGGTGGGAAAGGACATGATCACATCAATGGCCCGGCTCAGCATCTGGTCGATCCATCCGCCCTTGACAGCGGCCACAAAACCCAGAAAAGAGCCGAACAAGAATGAGAGAAATGTGGTTAAAAATGCCAGGGCAATGGTGTTTCTGGCCCCGTACACCATGCGGGTGAACAGATCCCTGCCGATATGGTCGGTTCCCAGAAAAAATTGGGTAGATACACTTTCCCATACATCCCCCACCACGGCAGTTTCATCATAGGGCGCAATCCAGGGGGCAAATATGGCCACCAGACAGTTCAAAAGCACAATGCCCAGACCGATGCGGGCGCTTAAAGGAGATTGTCTCAATAAACTCAGCAAAAAAAATTCCTTTTTAGAATTGGGATTGTCTCAGTTTTGGATTGGACAGCATGGACAACACATCTGCCAGCAGGTTCAACCCGATATAGCTAATGGAAAAAATAAGGCCCGAAGCCTGGACCACCGGCAGATCCCGCTTGGCAACAGAGTCCACCAGCAGCTGCCCCAGACCGGGATACACAAACACCACCTCCACAATCACAACGCCCACCACCAGGTAGGCCAGGTTCACCGCCACCACATTGATGACAGGAGACAATGAATTGGGAAAGGCATGGTGAATGATGATCCGCAGCCGCCTGATCCCCTTGATTTCTGCCATCTCAATGTAGGCAGATGCCAGGACATTGATAATGGCAGCTCGTGTCTGGCGCATCATATGGGCGGTAACCACACAGGTCAGGGTCAGGGCCGGCAGCAGGATGGTATAAAATTTACGCCCCAAACCCATATGGGGATCGATCATGGCAATGCTGGGAAACAGTTCCATTTTTACGCTGAAAAGGGCGATGAGGATATAGGCCACAAAAAATTCCGGAAAGGAAATAAAGGACAGGGTGGTGGTGGAAATAACCTTGTCATACAGGGTGTTTCTATAAAAGGCGGCCAGGATCCCCAGCAGAATGGCCAGGGGCACGGCAATGAGCGCTGTTGTCGCTGCCAGAAACAGGGTGTTGGAAAACCGCCAGGAGATCAGTTCGGCCACCGGCCGGTGGTTGGCCAGGGAATTGCCGAAATCCCCCTGGACAAAATCCTTGAGCCAGGCCACATATCGGATATGCGGGGGCAGGTCCAGTTTGAGTTCCTTGCGGAGCGCCTCCACGGTTTCCGGGGTGGCGGACTGGCCCAGTACAGCATCAGCCACATCACCGGGCAGCAGTTCCACCCCGATGAATATGATCAGCGAGATTACAAAAACCGTTACCACGCTTGCACCGATCCGTTTGAGAATGTGCAGGATTACATTTTTCATAGATAAATAACCGTTTAATTAATTTTTTTGCACATAATATATCGGGATCGAAGTATTTTTGTCAAGGTTTTATCCTGGGTCTGGATATTTGCCATAAGCATGCCAGGTTTTTGATCGTTCTGTGCAGCACTCTGTCCCAAGCCCCGCTCCTGGTGGTGTCCTGTGCTCTGCCCGAGATCTGCGGGGGCCTATTGGTATAAGAACAATGAAGCGTGGCAACCTGCCCTCTGGTTGAAAACCATCCCGGCATATTTTACCTGGCCCCCTCCGGATCTGATGGTCATGTCACAGGACACCACCAGGGGCTCCCCAGAAGCCAAGCTACTATAGCAAATATTCAATCCTGGGTGATCGCATTGCCAATCAGTGGGAAACATGGTATTGCTCATATCAGTGCAGCGGTGAAAAGTTTATCGTACGCTATGTAATTTTGAATACCCGGGAATTGTATCCATTTACAGCAGTTATATAAGGAAAATACCATGACCTCTGCAAATGATGAGCAATGCAGAAATTTGTTGATCTCGCTGCGCAAAATTATCCAGGCCATTGACCAGCATTCCATTGTTCTGAAAAAAAAATTCGGCCTTACCGGCCCCCAGCTGGTTACGCTCCAGGCTGTATCATTTTATGCCCCCATATCCGTTACCCAGGTATCAAAGGTTGTCAGCCTGAGCCAGGCGTCGGTAACAGATATCACCCAGCGCCTTGAAAAAAAAGGATTCCTTACCCGGACCAGAAGCAGAAATGACAAGCGCAAGACCAATATTGTACTCACCCAAAAAGGGATTGCCATACTGGATGCAGTACCGCCTTTGCTTCAGGAACGGTTCACGCAGCGGTATGCAAAACTGGAAAGATGGGAGCAGTTGATGATTGAAAGTGCGTTTGAGCGGGTGGTTTCCATGATGTCGGCACAGGATTTTGATGCCGCGCCCATCATGGTCACCGGAGATGAAAAATAGGCAGCCTGCCTGCCGTTGTTCCGGCAGACAGGCTGCGTAAATCCAAAGAATGCGGCACCATACTCCTCATTTCCTGTCAAAAAAAATGAGGAAAGGCACCTGGGTTCCGGGTTTCCCGCGTTAGACTTTCATTTTCCTGTAATCATCATGCAGCCCCAGATACAGGCTGATCATCATGACGATCATGACCACGGTAAAGGGCAGGCCCACAGTGATCGCCACCGCCTGGATGGCGCCCAGGGCATCAGCCCCGCCGCCCACCAGCAGACTGGCTGCAATCAGACCCTGAAGGATAGCCCAGAACATCCGCTGGAACCGCGGGGCATCCATTTTACCGCCGGCGGTGATGGAATCCACCACCAGGGAGCCGGAGTCGGATGAGGTGACAAAGAAAACCAGCACCAGGCAGATACCCAGAAAGGAAGTAATACCAGTCATCGGCAGGTTTTCCAGCATCTGGAACATGGCCAGCGACACGTCAGTCAGGCCTTTTTCCGCCAGCTGACCAACGCCGTTCTGAATCTGCAGCAACGCGTTTCCGCCGAATGCCGTCATCCAGACAATGGTCACCAGTGTCGGCACCAGCAGCACTGCTGCCATAAACTCACGGATGGTGCGGCCTTTGGAGATACGGGCAATGAACATCCCCACAAAGGGTGCCCAGGAAATCCACCAGGCCCAGTAGAATACGGTCCAGCCTTTGTAGAATTTTTCATCAGGCCGGTCGATCCAGTTGCTTAAAGGGATGATCCATTCTGCATAGGCCATGGAAGTGTTGAACAATCCGGTGAAAAAATGCAGAAAAGAGCCTGCCACCATCACAAAAAACAAAAGAATAACTGCCATGACCATATTGATGTTACTCAACAGCTTGACCCCGCCGTGAAGCCCTCTGTACACGGAAAACAGGGCCACGCCGGTGACTACGGCGATGATGATCAGCTGCAGCCCGATGGTATTTTCAAACCCGAACAAAAAGTGCAGGCCGGATGCTGCCTGCTGGGCACCGAATCCCAGGGAGGTGGCCAGACCGAATATGGTGGCAATGACCGCGATGACATCCACAATGTGACCTGCCAACCCCCAGGTTTTTTCACCCAGAAGGGGGAAAAAAGTGGAACGGATGGTCAGGGGCAGGCCTTTGTTAAAGGTGCAGAAACCCAAAGCCAGCGCAGTCACCGCATAAATGGCCCAGGGATGAAACCCCCAGTGAAACATGGTGCCGCCCATGGCAGCTCTGGCTGCTTCCGGGGTATTGGGAGCGGTATTCAAAGGCGTGCCCCACCAGTCCGTGTAATAGGCCACCGGTTCTGCCACGCTCCAGAACATAAGACCGATACCCATGCCGGCGGCAAACAGCATGGCAAACCATGACATGCGGGTAAATTCAGGTTTACAGTCCTGTCCGCCCAGACGGATTTTCCCGTGGGGCAGTACAATCAAAGCCAGACAGTATAAAACAAACAGGTTTCCTGAAATCATGAAAAACCAGTCAAAATTTTCTATGGTCCATGATTTGGAACCGTCAAATGCCTTTTTGGCTTCCACCGGATTCCACAAAGTTAAAACAATAAAAACGACCACCAGGGAGGCCACGACAAAAAAAACGGGGTGTACATCCATGCCCCATTTTTTAACATTGTCCTGTCCCACCTGATAATCAGTATCAAACCTGTCTTTCATAAATGCAACTCCCTTTTCCTTTTAGATGGGTTATATAATTTTCCCCCCGGCAGCCGGCCGGACAGG
This sequence comes from Desulfotignum sp., assembly GCA_011390335.1. Lineage (GTDB taxonomy): Bacteria > Desulfobacterota > Desulfobacteria > Desulfobacterales > Desulfobacteraceae > Desulfotignum. Next base: position 108,126 of record JAABSO010000007.1, read on the forward strand.
GGCATGTTTGATGCAACTGCTTTAAATCCTGAATTTTTTCACCAGGGTCATGAGGGTTTGTGCCAGATCTGACAACTCTTTGGACCGGGTATCCACAGCAGTGGAGTTTTTGCTCATTTCCCGGGCAGCCGCAGTCACACCGGTGATGTCCTGGGCGATTTCAGCAGATACTGACGTACTCTGAGAAATATTGGTATTGATTTTCTCAATGCCTTCAGAAACCTGGAGGATGTTTTCAGACATATTGCGGGTGGTGCTTGACTGCTCTTCCACTGCCGCAGCAATGACCAGCACGATTTCATTGACCCTGTTCACCACCTGGGACACCTCATCGATCTGGGACACGGTCTTTTCAGTGGAATTTCTGATATTGACAACTTTTTCCTTTATATCATGGCTGGCGTTGGCGGTCTGGGATGCCAGTCCCTTGATCTCATTGGCGACAACAGCAAATCCTTTGCCTGCCTCGCCGGCCCTGGCTGCTTCAATGGTGGCGTTCAGGGCCAGCAGGTTGACCTGTCCGGAAATATCGGTGATGGTTTCCACCACCTGGCCGATTTCAGCAGCTGCAGTTCCCAGCTCTCCGATCTGATCGGATGCATCTCTGGTTTTTTCCACCACCTGGTCTGTAATCTGCCGGGCCTGTGTGGTGTTTTCGGAAATCCGGGTGATGGTGCGGGTCATTTCTGCTGTGGCATCTGAAACTGTAGCCATACTGGTGGAAGACTGGGCCATGGCCGATGCCACAGAGGTCATGGACACACTCATCTCTTCGCTGGCCGCAGATACGGAATCAGCCCTGTCTGATGTCTGTTCAGCCCCGGATGCCATGGTTTCGGACAGTTCCTTGAGGGTGGTGGAGTTCTGGTTCAATGTGTTGGCATTTTTTGCCACATCCTGGATCAGGGCATGGATTTTATTGATAAAGATGTTGAACCACTGGGCCACCTGGCCCACTTCATCTTTGGAGGTGACCTCCAGCCGCGTGGTCAGATCCCCTTCTCCTTCGGCAATGTCCTTGAGTTTTTCCACGATGCGGATCAAGGGATTCACGACACGGGCTGAAACGAACCATGCCACAGGAATCACCAGAACAACACAGGCAAGGGCCACCAGGCTGATCATGGTGATCATCTGCCGGGCATTGGCCTTGACTATTGCATCGGACTGCAGGACAGCCAGGCTGCCGATTCTGTTGATATTCTGATAAAAGGGCAGCAGGGACTGGTAATACCGGGTGTTATCCAGATTGATCTCAGAAAAGTAGGACGTCTGGTTCTGTATCTCCCATTCCGGATCAGCGGCCATGGGAATCTCTTTGAAATCTGCGTTTTGATACTGTTCCAGGTGGCCGGCTGCAAACCCCTCTTTAACAAAAAAGTTTATCTGCATGCCGGTAATCCGGCCCATCCGGTCCACAAACCCCTGGTCCAGCTGGATCACCGCCCGAACAAACCCGGATTGCCTGGGCACACTTTTTTCCAGTTCCTGGCTGTATACGTTGGCATGGACCGGCACAAGGGTTTCAAGGCTGATCTGCCCCCCGGCAACGATGAAACCGGAAGTCACATCGGTGGGCACTTCCCCTGTATAGGCGGATGAAAGGGATATTCCCTGCACAGCCGGGGCCTGAACCATTTTTATCTGGTCATAGGTGTCTTCCGGTCCAAAGACGCGGAAATGAAAATCGTTCTGGTGCACAAACCCCATGACATGTTTTTCGTCTGCTGTTTTTTCAAAAAAACTGGCCAGATTTTTTTCCATGCTGTACACCCGTACACTGAACAGTTCTTCAATGATGCCGGTATTGGTGATGGCCTTGCCGATGGTGGCAAAGGAATTGCCTGTCATGGAAAGATCGTTATCAGCATATTCCATGAGAAATTTTACATCAGCTCCAATTTTGTTGGCTGCAGCCATGTGCTGCATGGCTGCGGCAAAAGCTTGCCGGCGTTCGGCAATCTGCTCCTGGATGACGGATACTGATTTATCCAGGGACATGCGGACACTTTCCTTATTCTGCTGGATCACAAGCACGGAAACAACCGTTGTAATGGCCGCACTCACCGTCACAACAAGCAATAATGCGCCCAGCAAAATTTTATACCGGAGTGTGATATGTTTCATCCCTGGATCCTTACATTACAAATATATGGGCAAAATGCCGGTTATTTCACAGTCAGCACCGGACAATGGGCTTCCAGTATGATGTACTGGGCGGTGGAACCGAATACCAGTTTTTCCACTTTGGACCGCTTTTTGATCCCAATGATTATTTCGTCCACATTTTTTTCATAGGCAAACTGGACAATATCCTCACCAGGGGTCAACCCCCGGATCAAAATATGGGTTTCACTTTCAATCTTGTGTTTTTTGAACACTTCGTTGCGGATCTCATTCAGCCTGTGCTCCAGTTCCTGGATCTCCCGTTCCTTTGTGGCCGGGTCACAGGTTCTTATCAGATATACATAGGCATTGGATTCCTTGGCCCGCATCAGGGCTTTGTCCAGAACTTTTGACGTAGAGGTGTTTTTATCATAGGCAACAAGTATTTTCATCATGGCCCCCTTTTTTTGGTTTGGTCATTACAATTCCCACCTTTTGTCCGTCCAGCCTGTCTTTTCGGGGACCAAGGTGTGCCGGTGTCTTGCAGACGCAGGTAAAAATTTTGGTACCTGCAGAAATTCAGGACCCGGGCCTGACTGCGGACGGCCCGAGTCCTTGTTCAGGTTATAATTTTTCAGTCAATACAGGGACTACATCAAAAATATCTCCCACAATTCCGTAATCACACTTGGCAAAAATAGGCGCATCCTTGTCTTCATTGATGGCCACTATCACCTTGGAAGTTTTCATGCCGGCAAAGTGCTGGACAGCACCGGAAACCCCGCAGGCAATATACAGTTTGGGGGATACGGTTTTCCCGGTCTGGCCCACCTGCATGGAATGCGGCGCATATCCGGCATCCACCGCAGCCCGTGATGCACCTACTGCAGCACCCATTTTAGCGGCACAGTCTTCCAGCATCTTGTAGTTCTCCGCCGCCTTGATGGCACGGCCGCCGGTTATGATGACCGGGGCTTCCGTGAGATCTATCTTGCCGGCATCGCCCTTTTTCACTTCCTTGATGGTCACCAGTCCGGGATCGGTTACATCTGCCGAAAACGCCTCAATCTCCCCGGCACCTGCAGATGCCTTGGCCTCAATGGCATTGGGACGTACCGTTGCCAGAAAAACTGCGGCATCCACTTTCAGGGTGGCAAAGGTTTTACCGGAAAAATGGGATTTTTTTGCTGTTTTTGCCTGGATATCCAGGGCCACACAGTCAGACACCATTGGCTGGTCCATGATGGCTGCAAGGCGGGCAAACAGATCTTTGCCTGTTGTAGATGCGGTACCCAGAAGGGCTGTAAGGCCGTATTTTTCCACAACCGCAGCCAGGGCACGGGCTGCAAGGTCAGGGCTGGCTGACACATCCTTGCCTGCGGCAGTCAGTTTCACGATTTTGGCTGCGCCATATTCCGCCAGTTTGTCCTTGAGGCCTGCCGGATCTGTATCCGTAACCAAAGCGATTATTTCCTGATCGGCTGCAGCTGTCATCACCCCCAGGGAGGTTTCCTTGACCGCACCGTTTTCAGTTTCAATCAATATGCCAGTACTGGCCATAACATTTATCTCCTTATTTTATAAAACCTTTTCATCTTGTTTCAGGATCCGGATAAGTTCGGTCACCTGTTCTTCCACTGATCCCTCAATCATTTTTGCACCGGTTCTTTCAGGCACAGGTTCCAATTTTTCCAGAGTCACACCCTGGGCAGATGCATCAAGTCCAAGATCTGCAAGGGTCATTTCGTCAATTTTCTTTTTCTTGGCCTTCATGATGTCCGGAAATTTGGGGTACCTGGGTTCATTCAACCCTTTTGTGGCCCCGATGACGCAGGGCAGGCCCATCTCAATGACCTGTTTGTCCCCGCCACCGACCTCCAGTTCAGCAACCGCTTTTTTGCCGTCCACAGACAGGGTGCTCACCTCGTTCACCACAGGTATGCCAAGGGAATGGGCCAGGCGGTACTGGGTCTGGAAACTTTCAGTATCCACAGACCCTTTGCCGGTGAATATCAGATCCGGCAGTCCGTCCTTTTCCATGGCCGATCTCAGGGCCTTTGCCGTAAGCGAGGCATCCAGAAACTGGCTGTCTGTTGTCACCAGGATGGCCCGGTCTGCACCCATGGCCAGGGCAGACCGGATGGTGGCGGCTGCTTCCGGTTTTCCCACAGTAACAATGACCACTTCACCGCCGTTTTTTTCCTTCAGCTTGACTGCCTCTTCCACCCCGTATTCATCATAGGGGTTGACCACAAACTTGATTTCCGAATCCTTGAATCCGGTTTCTCCGTCAATCTTGATGGTCGCTGCCGTGTCCGGCACATGTTTTACACATACACAGATTTTCATATTTTAACCTCAAACTATCGATGTTAGCTCTTCATTTTTTCGTTTTTGGGATCATACAGGGGCATGGAAACAACCCGGGCGCTGCGCTTGCGTCCCAGAATCTCCACATCCATCTTTGTGCCAATTTCTGCAAACTTTGTTTTAACATACCCTAGGGCGATACTCTTTTCAACCCGGTGGCCGTATCCGCCGGAAGATGTCATGCCGATACGTTCATCTCCATGGAATATCGGGTTGTACCCGAAAGGATCTGAATCTGTGACATCCACCACCAGGCAGACCAGTTTCTGGGGGACTCCCTCTTTTTTCTGTTTTTCAATGCCTTTTTTCCCGTTGAACTCCTTGTCCATTTTCACGGTCCAGGCCACATTGGTTTCCAGCGGTGTATGGTGGACATTCATTTCACTCTTCCAGGCCAGGTATCCTTTTTCCAGGCGCATGGAATCCATGGCATGCATACCGATGAGACGGATGTCAAAGCCTGCGCCTGCATGCATCAGATCATGATACAGCGTGATCTGATGCTGGATGGGATGAAAAATCTCAAATCCCAGCTCACCGACGTAGTTCATGCGGTTGACCCGGCATTTGGTCCGGCCCACATAAATCTCCTGTGAGGTACCGAACTTGAAGGCTTCATTGGAAACATCATCATAAGCCACTTTGGCCAGAACTTCGCGGGATCTGGGTCCCACCAGCACCAGACATCCCATCTTGTAGGTGATATCTTCCATGCCTACGGAACCATCTTCGGGCAGGTTTTCGATCATCCAGTGCTGGTCGTGTTTTTTGCCCACAGAAGCTGTGACACAGAAAAATTCATTTTCATTGACCCGGGTGACGGTCATGTCTGTCTTGAAACTGCCGTTATGGTCCAGCATGGGACTCAGGGCAATGCGGCCGTCTTTTTCCGGCACCTTCTGGCAGGTCATCTTGTTGAGCCAGTCTTTGGCGCCGGGTCCTGCAATCTTTGTTTTGGCAAACCGGGTCAGATCGATGATGCCCACTTTTTCCATGACATGCCTGCATTCCGCGCCCACGTGTTTGAAAGCATTGGACCTTCTCCAGGAGGGTTCTTCATATTCATCTTCACCTTTGGGCGGAAAATAGTTAGGGCATTCCCAGCCGTAGTAATCAGCAAACACCGCATTGGCCTGTTTCTGGTATTCATAGATGGGGCTGGTGCGGTTGGGCCGGGCAGCAGGCCTGACCTCATTGGGATAGATGATGGAGTAAAGCCGCGGATAAGTATCGGCAATTTTCTCCGTATTATAGGCCCAGTTGGCATAGGAACCATAACGCCGGGAATCCATGGGCCACAGGTCGATCTCCGGCTCGCCGTTCATCATCCACCCGGCCAGGTAGTGGCCTATGCCGCCTGCCTGGGTGATGCCGAAGCTGTACCCGCAGGCATTGTAAAAATTTTTCAGCGGTGCAGCCGGACCCACCAGGGGTTCGGCGTTGGGGGTATAAGTAATGGGTCCTGCTGTCACATGCTTGAAACCGGTATCTCCCAGGATGGGGAAGCGGTCCATGCCCGCTTCAATGCAGTCGGCAATGTTGTCCAGATCCGGATTGAGTTCTTCCTGGGCATAATCCCAGGGCACACCCCGGCGTTTCCACTGCTGGCCGTTGGCCTCGTACATGCCTAAAATCAAAGAATCCATTTCCTGGCGCAGGTAGATGGATCTGTCGGGATCACGCACCAGGGGAAGGTATCCTTCTGCCTCGTCAATGGCCTGGATTTTTTCATACAGGATATGGGTATGGGCGATGGCAATGGATGGAATCTCCAGTCCAGCCATCCGCGCTACTTCCGGTGCCCACAGGCCGGCCGCATTCACGATGTATTCACAGGTGATATCGCCTTTGTCGGTTTTCACCACCCATTCACCGTTGGGTTTCTGAAAGATGCCTGTCACCATGGTGTGCAGATTGAACTCCACCCCGTTCTGGCGGGCACCTTTGGCCATGGCCTGGGTCACGGAATTGGGGTCTACATCCCCGTCATCCGGCCAGTACAGGCCGCCGATGAGGCCCTCAATACTCAAAAACGGATGCAGTTTTTTCATCTCTTCCGGGGTGACATAGGAAACATCCAGGCCCAGGCAGCGGTTCATGGAATAGGCATATCCCAGTTCATCCATACGTCCCGGATTATCCGCCGTCCGGATGGAGCCTGTGGTGTGCCACCCTGCCGGCTGACCGGTTTCTTTTTCCAGGTCCTTGTAGATCTCGATGCTTTTTTTGTTCACCTGGGTGCCGTAATAGTTGGAATGAAAAAAGGACACATTCCCTGCCGCCATCCAGGTGGACCCGGAGGTCAGCTCATGTTTTTCCAGAAGAACGACATCATCTTTCCATCCATATTTTGCCAGGTGATAGGCCACGGAAACGCCGATGACGCCGCCACCGATTACAACCGCTCTTGCATTGGTTTTCATAATTGTTACCTCTCTTTGTTAATTTTTACGCGTCTCTACCATTTAATAAATATCGTAATACCCTGTTTTTGGGGTGCCGGATATGGGTGTCATAAAAATATGAGAACCCGCCCGGATAATAGATCATCACCAGGATGAGTACCAAAGCATAAATGACCAGGTTCAGTCCGGGCAGATTAGACAGGGTGGACCGGACAATTTCCATGAGAAAAATAAAGGGAAAGGCAATGACGGCCCCGCCCCACAGGCTGCCCCGGCCGCCGATATAGGCCACTGCCAGCACTTCAACGGTCTTGGATGTATGCATCATATCCGGGGTCAGAATGCCGTAGAAATGGGCATAAAATCCGCCCAGAACACCTGCAATGGCACAGGACATGGTGAAATTGAATACCCGGTAGAATACCGGGTCTACGCCGGATGTCCTGGCAGCATCCATGTTCTGGCCGATGGCCTGGAATGCCAGGCCCATTTTTGACCGCACCACCCATTTACATACCAGGTATGTGAGATACACCAGGATGATGATCAAAAAATAAAACGGAAAATTGGATTCTGTCTCAAAAAGGCGCGGGACTCTCAGCCCCAGAGGTCCTCTGGTCAGCCAAACCATCTTAGTGGCAAGTCCCATAACAGCCAGGCCGAAAAACCAGGACAGGCACGCTGCAAAAATTCCCCGCAACCGCAGGGAAATCATGCCGATGATCAGCCCTAAAATCGCAGAAGAAACTCCCCCGGCCACCATGGCAATCCAGGGGGAAAGCCCGGCATTGATCACCAGAAGAGCGGATGTGTATCCACCGGTGCCTGCCACTGCCATGTACCCGAAATTGACTATATTGATAAATCCGGCCGTAAAATCAAATCCCACACTCATGGCTGCAATAAACCCGCAGTAAATCAGCCACCTGAGCATATATTCCTGGTTGAACGGCGGAATAAAAGGCAGTATCAAAAGCAGTATCAGGCCGGCAAGACCGATGGGGGTCAGGCACAGCTTGTCCAGCACCCTGTCAAAGGAATTCATTTGAAGCTCATTTTTTATCGTATCCATACTGTCTCCTATATAACAAGCGCCTATTTATCAAGGACACCGCGGACGTCCGACCCAAAGATCCCGCTGGGTTTAAAAATCAGGATGAACATGATCAATGCCGATGGTACGACAAAATCCCATCCCGCCCCCACATATTCCATTGTGATGACCTTGAGCAGGGCAACCATAAAAGCCCCTGCCACTGCTCCTAAAATGTTGCCCAGGCCCGAAAGAATGACCACAAACCAGGCCATATAAAGGGGCTCAAGCCCCACTGTGGGATAGGATGGATACATGAACAAGAGGCTGCCCCCTGCCACCCCTGCCAGTGCACAGGCCAGAGATATGGTAAGCAGCACAATTTTTTCAATATCAATACCCACGATCTCGGCCCCAATAATATCCTGGGATACGGCCCGGATGGCCATGCCGGTGCGGGTATAGGTCATGAATAGATAAAACAGGGCCACAATTACGGCAGATATAATAAAGGCCATGACCCGGTCCTTTGAGACATAGACATCAGCAATGGAAATCGGCATACCCTGCCAGTATCCCACAATGCCTTTAAAATCAGCCCCGAATATGAGCTGGTGCAGGTTGATGAGCAGCACACTCAACCCCACGGTGAGCAGAAAAGAATTCATGACCCAGTTGTCTGTGGAACGGCGACGCAACGGTCCGAAAACCAGTTTTTCAGATATGGCCCCGGCAATGGCGCCGCCTGCAAGGGCACCGATAATGGCAATAAAAGGGCCAAAGGTGACCAGCCAGGATTCCGGGTGCTCAAAAATGAATTCACTGATGGGGGTAAATATGTAATAAGCAATGAGGGAGCCTATCATAAAATACTCCCCGTGGGCAAACATGGGAATGTTCAAAACCCCCAGCATCAGGGTAAGTCCTGTGGCCACCAGGGCCAGCATCCCGCCGGTAACAACCATGTTCACCAATAAATACGGACCTGCATCGATCGTGGCAGCAACAGTCACTACAATACTGATGACAATGGACATACCCGGGGCTGTTTTCACCCAGGGCAGTATATATGACGTATAATTTTTTGACATGAATCTATTTCTCCAAAGTCTGATTAAACACCCAGGAAAACCTTTTTTACATAACTGTCTTCAGCCAGGTCCGCACTCTTGCCTTCCAAACCGATTTTTCCGTTTTCCAGGACATAACCACGGCTTGTAACGGCAAGGGTTTTGGTTACATTCTGCTCCACCAGCAGAATGGTCACCCCGTTTTTTATCAACACCTCCAAAGATGCAAATACACTGGTGGTCAATTGGGGTGCCAGGCCGAAAGAGGGCTCGTCCACAAGCATCAACGATGGATTGGACATCATGCCCCGGCCGATGGCCAGCATTTTACGCTCCCCGCCGGACATGGTGCCGGCCAGCTGTTTTCTTCTTTCTGCCAGGCGGGGAAACAGCTCAAACACAAATTCCAGGCGCTCTTTTTGCAGGTGTTTTTCTTTAATGGTATAGGCTCCCATATACAGGTTTTCCTGCACCGTCATGTTGACAAACAGATTCATTTCTTCAGATACAAAGGAAATACCCTTTTTTGCCACAGCCGAGGCTGACAGCCCTGTAATATCCTCTCCATTGAAAATCACCGTGCCGCTCATGGGGGAAATCAGTCCGGCTATGGTTTTCATGGTGGTACTTTTCCCGGCGCCGTTGGGGCCGACAATCCCCACATACTCCCCTTTGTCGATATGCAGTGAAACATCCCGCAATATCTGCAGGTATCCGTATCCTGCATTCAGATTTTTGACTTCTAACAGCATATGATCTCCATTGATTTTTCAATTACCATTATTTGTCTGCTTCATCACCGAGATATGCCCTTGTCACCTTAGGATCATTGGCCACTTCCCGGGTGGGTCCTTCGGCAATCTTTGTGCCGAACTGTATGCACAGAAGCCGGTTGCAGACAGCCATGATCAGCTGCATGATATGTTCTATCATGAGAATGGAGATGCCTTTTTTGCTTATTTTATCAATAATTCTCATGATATCCTTGAGTTCGCCTTCGCTCAGCCCGGATGCCAGTTCATCCATGAACAAAAGCTTTGGACTGGAAGCCAGGGCCCTGGCCAGATCCAGCCGTTTGAGCTGTACGGTGTTCAACTGCTCCGCCACAACGGTTTCTTCCATGGGAAATTCCACAAACTTCAGCATTTCTCTGGAATGGGCCACGGGGTCGGCTACTTTTCCAGCGGCATTACCGAATATGGTTGCTGTCATCACACTTTCAATGGCTGTCATTTTGGGAAAGGGGCTGGGAATCTGGAAGGTCCGGGACAATCCCAGCCGGCACATTTTTTCGGGAGTCATGCCGGTGGTCTCTTTACCGAACATGTTAACCGTCCCTGAAGTAGGCGGATTCAGTCCTGAAATCGCATTGATGAGTGTTGTTTTCCCGGCCCCGTTGGGGCCGATCAATCCGACGATATCTCCCTGGTTGATTGTCATGGAGACGGCATTAACGGCTGTCAGTCCGCCAAATTTTTTGGTCAAATTCTGGGTTTCCAATACAATCACGTTTTTATTTTCCTTTTTACGTGGCGTTTAAACAAACAGAGGATTGAAAAAAATTTTCTCAATCCTCTGTTCCAGGCTCATATCATCCTATTTTTTTTCAAAGTCTTTTTGCTTCCAGTCCTCAGGAAAGATAATGTATCCTTTCCCTTTTTTGTACTGAAGGATGGGGAAAAAATAGGCTTCAGGCCCCACCACCATGTCCGGCATGGTTTCCGGGGTGTATTTGTATTCATTCATGATGATGGCGCCGTCTTTTTTGCCATAGGTGAGTTTGCCGGTATTGACTTCTTCCACCATGGTCTTGTGGATGGTTTCCCTGTCAAGCTTGCCGTGCAGTTCATTGGTTCTTTCAAGAATCTTGATGAACATCCGGATGCCGTCATAGGAAAGACCGCCGGAGGAGGGGCTGGGGTTGAATCCATATTTGGCATTGACATCTTTTGCCCATTGTTTTGCTTCGGCAGTTGTCAGCTGGGGAATGGAATCCAGCACATAATCAGATCCCGGACCGGTCATTTTATACCAGTCACCAATCCATCCCAGGCCGGAGGCAATAAGGACACCTTTGTTCCCGACTTCTGCATGTTGTTTCACAAAAGCGGTCAAGGAAGGGGCGGCTGTGGATGTACCAGCAAGCAGCTCTACGCCGGCACTTTTAAATTTTGCGAGAAGCGGATAAAAATCGGTTTGTGTAATGGGAAAATATTCCTCAGCATAAATTTCCCATCCACTGTCAAGCAATGCCTGTTTGTAGGCACCGCCAGCACTGCGGCCCCAGTCGGTATCTTCACCATAAATGGCTGCCAGCTTCTTTTTGGGCTTCCAGGCACCGCTTTCAATGACCTGGTTGATGCATTTAATATAGTTTCCTTCAAGTTTTGCAGGTACGGGCCATCCTTTTCCTCCCCAATAGGAGTATTTTTCCGGATCAGCCTGCCATTTTTCATTCACTACCTCAGAGGCACCGAAACCGAACATATGGGGCACCTTGTACTGGGCAGCCACATCCATAACTGAAACAGCAACAGAAGAATGCCAGTTCAATACCCCGGCCTGGATACCCTTGCCTTCGACTGCTTCAGCATAGGCACTTGCGGCTTTTGCAGGGTCTGACTGAGAATCCACCCAGACCACTTCAATCTTGTAATCACCAACGGTGTAATCAATAGCCTCCATGGCCATTTCGACAGACGCCTGAAATTCCTTACCGTTCTGGGCAGAAGGGCCGGTAAAAGGCCCCAGCACTCCTACCGGCAGCACCTTGTCAGCGGCTGACACCTGTCCTCCTGCCAACAATAATACTGCTGTGAAACACGCGATAACCAGTTGCAATTTTTTCGTACCCATAAGTCTTCCTCCAAAATTTTAATGTTACGTGCCTGTGTGTGACGTTCCTTACAAACATCCCTCATTATCATGCACTTTATGTACCAACTCTGTTCTATATTTCCAGAACAAACCGTGATTTTGGGCACCAAAATTTGAGAAACGTTGACATTTCTGATATAATTTTAATGAAAACCCAATAAAAATAAAAAACACTCCTGAAGTAAACACCCTGTGCCCAACAAAAAAATTAAAAAATTTTGCGTTTTACTGTAAATTTATTTTACACTTTTTACACAGGTTCCCGGAAAACAAACGCTTTGCGTTTAATACCATATTTTTTCAGCTTATAATGAAAAGACTGGGGAGAAATACCAAGGTGTCTGGCTGCCCGGGCAGCATTTCCCCGGTACCGGGTCAGGGCGTCCATGATCATTTCCATTTCATTGGATGCCTGGGTTTCCAGCAGGCTGCTCTTTTTGAAAATTTCTTTGTTGTTATGCCCGACAGAACCCGTCTGACGTCTTTCCTTTCCGGCGAAACTGAAAATATGGGGCGGCAGGTGGGCCAGGCGGATAACACTTGTGCCCCCCACCATGTTCATGGATGCTTCAATGATATGCTCAAGCTCCCTGACATTTCCCGGCCAGTCATAGCCGGCAAACAGCTGTGCCACCCTGGGAGAGATGGTTTTCACATTTTCATTCAGGGCCTGGTTGTATTTTACGATAAAATACCGGATCAATGTGTCCAGTTCCCCTGTACGCTCCCGCAGAGGGGGCAGCAGAATGGACACCACCCCCATGCGGTAAAAAAGATCCATGCGGAGGGCGCCATTCCGGATAATTTTCAACGGCGGCTGTCCCACAGAAGACAGTATTTTTACATCCAGGTCTATCTCCTTGAGGGACCCCAGCTTTCGCACCTTTTTTTCCTGGATAACCCTGAGCAGTTTGGCCTGGAGGGTCAGGGGCATGGCATCCAGTTCATCCAGAAAAATGGTCCCGCCGTTGGCCTGTTCAAACAGGCCCGGCTTGTCAATGGCACCGGTGAATGATCCCCTGGAGGTGCCGAACAATATGCCCTCCAGCAGGTTTTCAGGGATGGCGGCGCAGTTGACCGGGATAAAAAGTTTTTTCTTTTTCGGGCTGTGGTTGTGTATGGACTGGGCAAACAATTCCTTTCCCGTACCGGTCTCTCCGGAAATCATGATGGGGGACGGTGAGCCGGCTGACATTCTGGCAATGTGAATGGCATTGCGCATCTTGGGATCAGATGCAATAATATCCTTAAAGGAAAACCGGGTGCCGTTCAAAGACTTTTTCTGCACAGAACCGGCAGAAGATGACTGTGACAGAATTACTTTTTCAAGAAGCTGGTATTCCTTGGAAAAAGTGATGGCCCCGATAAGATGTCCGTTTTTGTAAAGGGGGAAGGCGTTGGACAAAATATTACACACCCGGCCTAAGCGGGTGCGGTAAACCATGGGTTCATTGATAATGGGATCACCTGTAATCAGGCAGCGCATGATGGGGCTGGTATCATCCGCCAGCTGGTAGATATCCAGAATTTTTTTACCGATGGCATCTTTCGGGGCTACATCATCAATCTGACCCTGGGTGTTGTTGAAAAATATGACCTTTCCGGAGATATCTGCGATCACCACCCCTTCATGCATGGAAGACAGCACACTGTAAATGTCGATATCTTCGAAATTGATACGGCCCATAACTGCTTTTTACCAGTAAAAAATCAAATTTTTTTGATAATTTTTTATTTTATCTCATCCTGTCATTCCTGGATGCATGAATTTTACAAAAAAAGCAAGAGATATAAAAAAATTTTGATTTTTCTGATGCAGCAGTACACATACGGCATGCCGAAAACCCTGCAAAAAAAGACCCATCCCCCCAAAGAGACCGTCACAGGGTGCCCGCCGGTCCATTTCCTGCTCTGGCACGAAATATGCTTTGTATCTCAGAACGTGTTGCTTGCATTTCTGGATTATACCACGTGGATATACCGCTATGGAAAATTACGCCAGAAACTGTTTCGTCACCTTAACCTTTTATTAAATAAGGATATCTCATGGGGTTTTTTGAATATTTCTCTTCACAGCAAACAGAAACAATCCATGCAGCCACCATGGCTGTACTGGAAAAGACCGGTATGCATTTTAAATACGCACCTGCCCTGGACCTGTTTAAAAAAGCAGGGTGCAAAGTGGACGGGGTGCGGGTGTATTTTACGAAAAAATTTGTGGAGGAACAGATAAAAAAAGCCCCGTCCCAATTCACCCTGTATGCCAGAAACCCGGAAAAAAATGTGGTTATCGGCGGGGATAATATCGCATTCATGCCCTGCTATGGATCGCCGTTTGTCAATTGCCTGGACCATGGCCGGCGGCCCGGTACCCTGACGGATTTTGAAAATTTTGCCAAACTGGCCTGCGCCATCCCCTGTTTTGACATCACCGGCGGCATGATGGTGGAACCCAATGATATCCCTGTGGAAATACGCAATGCGGAACGGATTTATGCTGCCATGGTCCTGTCTGACAAGCCTTTCATGGGAGCCGGAACAGGCGGGCCGGATGCGGTACAGACGCTGGACATGGCAGCCATGCTGTTCGGTGGCAGAGATGAAATGGCAAGAAAACCGCCCTTTGTGAGTATTCTCACCAGCCTGACCCCTTTGGGATTTGACGACAAAATGTGCGCCGGCATCATGGCCTATGCCGCAGCAGGCATGCCCCAGCTGATCTCTTCTCTGTCCATTGCCGGCGCCACCACACCGGTGACCATGGAAGGCACACTGGTGGTCCAGAATGCAGAGGTGCTGGCCGGCATCTGCCTGGCCCAGCTGGTGAGAGAAGGGGCACCGGTGATCTTTGCCGGTTCATCTTCTGCTACTGCCATGCATTACGGCACCCTGAGCATCGGTGCCCCTGAAATGGCTGTGAACACGGCCGCCACCGCCCAGATGGGGAGGTTCTACAACCTGCCCTCCCGGGGCGGAGGCGCCTTGACCGATGCCAAGATGGTGGATTCCCAGGCCGGATTTGAATCCATGATGAGCCTGCAAATGGCGTGTCTTTCCGGCATCAATTTTGTGCTGCATGCCGCCGGCATTCTGGAAGGGTATATGACCGCGTCCTATGAAAAATTCATGATTGATGCGGAAATGATGGGCATGTGCCGCCGCATCAAAAAAGGAGAAGAAATCATCGCCGAAAAACTTGCCCTGGATGTGATCGACCAGGTGGGACCCGGCGGAGAATATCTGACCAACCGCCACACCTTCCAGTATTTCAGATCTGAACTCTACTCTCCGCTCATGGAAGAACGCCGCAATTTTGATGCCTGGACCGCCAAGGGCAGTCTTTCCATGGAACAGCAGGCCAATGCCAAATACAAAGAAATTCTTAAAAACTTTGAACCCCCTGACATGGACCCCGCCATCCGCAGGGATCTGGACAGATACATGCAAGCTGTCCGCAGCAAATAAAATATGCGCAGCTCTTTGCTGTAAACCCGTGATACCAAAACATATGATATACAAACATAAGGAAAATCAGCATGAGTGAGATCACCATACCAAAGGAATTTGACACCATCACAGCTGACGCCGTGGTTATCGGCGGCGGCATTGTGGGATCGGCAACCGCTTTCTGGCTGTCAAAAGCCGGCATGAAAACCATACTGGTGGAGAAACGCGACGCTTTGTCCACCCTGACAACTGCCGCCAGCGTGGAATGTTTCCGCACACAGTTCACGGAAAAATCCATGGCTGATCTGGCCCTGGCCAGCGTGGAGATGTTTGAAAATTTCAATGATGTTGTGGGCCTGCCCGGCATTGATATCCATATGACCCAGCGGGGATACTTGTTTGTCACTGATGATGAAGCCCAGCTGCCTGATTTGAAAAAAGCTGTGGACCAATACCATGCCATTGGCATACCCGGGGCTGAATTCATCGGTACGGATGATCTGCACAAAAGGTTTGCCTTCCTGGCCCCCCAGGCGCTGGGGGCTACCTTCAACATCCGGGACGGATGGCTGTCCACCCATGAGGCTACCTATGGATTTGCCAAGGGGGCGGGTGATGCCGCGTTTTTTATGAAGACAGAAGTCACAGACATCCAGACCGACAGCCAGGGGGTGAGCGCTGTAAAAACCGACAAAGGCACCATCTCCACCCGGCTGGTGATCAACTGTGCCGGGCCATTTGCCGGGGTCATCGGAAAGATGGCGGGCCTGGACATGCCGCTGCGCACAGTACGGCGCCAGAAAGCCTATATCAAAACAGACCACCCGGACCTGCCGGCCGCTGCCCCTTTTACCGTGGATCTGGTGAACCACGGGTACTGGCGCCCGGAAGCAGGCGGCCTGCTCTGCGCCTGGGTGGACCCGGATGAACCGGACTCCCCGCCTGCTGATGAACTGACCACGGACTGGGATTTTGCCGCTGAATCCATCCACCGGGTATCCCGGCTCAACCCGTTTCTGGAAAAAGTGGCAGACAACCTCAAGGCCGAAGATGTAAATGTATCTGCCGGCCAGTATGTGTATACCCCGGATGACAAGCCTGTCATCGGTCCATCCGGAGAAATTGAAGGATTTTATCTGAACTGCGGATACTGGTGCGGGGTCATGATGTCTCCGGGCGCCGGCAAACGGGTGGCAGACATTGCCACCGGCAAAATGGACAACGCAGACAACCCCCTGCGGTATTCCCGGTTCAGGGAAGGGGATTTTGAAAAAGGAGATACCTTCCTGAAATAGGACAGTTGAAACACAACCTGGCAGTGCCATGTAACCACTCTGTGAAAAACAGTTGACACCCTGTTGGAGAGAAGCCTATTTTAATGAAATAATATGAATGCACAACCCAAGGAAACCGACCGTGAATAAGAAGATCTATGTCATCGCCTGCGCGGTGCTGGCCAGGGATATGAAGGAAATTGCCCGGGAATTGGACCTGGAGCTTGATTTTACATTCCTGGAAGCCGGGCTCCATGAAAATCCCCATAAGCTGAATACAAAAGTCCAGGAAGCCATTGACAGGATTGCCGGCAACAGAGAAGGGGAGCGGATCATCATCGGGTACGGGGTCTGCGGCAAAGGCACTGTCGGACTGACAGCCCGGGACATCCCCCTGGTCATCCCCCGGGTGCATGACTGCATCGCCCTGTTTCTGGGCGGGGACCAGGCCTACCAGGACCAGTTCAAGCGCTTTCCCGGCACCTATTACCTGTCTGCGGGCTGGTGTGAGGAAAAAGCGGAGCCGGTTTCCCAGCGGCGCAAAAAAGCCTGGTTCGGCAACCGCCAGCTGGTGTATGAGGACCTGAAAAACTCCCACGGGCAGAAAACCGCCGACCATACCTTTGCCTTTCTCAACTCCTGGCAGAAAAATTACCAGCGGGCCGCCTTCATTGAAACCCGGTCCGGCCAGGCCCCCAAATATGAACGCATGGCAAAAGACATGGCAAAAGAGTATGGATGGCAGTTTGAACGCATCACAGGGGACCAGGGCCTGCTCCGGCAGATGATGACTGCCACGGCATCAACCCCCCGGGTGCTTGTGGTACCCCCTGGCCATGTCATTGCCTTTGATGCCGTCACTGCAAGCCTTACTGCCAGCCCGGTATGGGACACCTCAGCAAAGGATCAGGCCGGGAACGCTGTGTGTATTATTCCTCCTGATGAACCACCTGCCCATGAACCTGATGATATCCGGACCGGACTGGGTATTGATGCCGGCGGCACCTATACAGATGCCGTGATATATGACCTGAAGAGCCAGACCACGCTGTCCAAGGCCAAAGCATTGACCACAAAATGGGATTTCACCATCGGCATTGAAAACGCTTTGGCAAAGCTGGACCAGGACCGGCTGGCTTCAGTGGAGCTGGTGGCTTTGTCCACCACCCTGGCCACCAATGCCATCGTGGAAAATGAAGGCCAGACCGTGGGCATGCTTCTGATGACACCCCCGGACCTGGCCCGGACCATTGACTATTCCCCCAAAACCGTTATTCAGGGGGAACTGGATATATCAGGCAGGCAAAAATCCGACATAGACCCGGACCAGATCAGAAAAACAGCTGACCGGATGATCACCAGCCACGGCGTGACCGCCTTTGCCCTGTCCGGGTATGCCGGCACCATCAACCCGGCCCATGAACTGGCGGTAAAAAAAATTCTCCAGGACCACACCCGGATGTTTGTGAGCTGCGGCCATGAATTATCAGATACCCTGAATTTCCAGACCCGGGCTGTCACCGCCATGCTCAATGCCAGGATCATTCCGCGCCTGAAAAACCTGCTGGCAGACCTGGAACAGGTACTTAACCAGTTCACCATCCAGGCCCCCATTGTGGTGGTCAAGGGAGACGGCACCCTCATGGATGCTGCCATGGCAAAAAAACGGCCTGTGGAAACCATTTTATCGGGTCCGGCTGCTTCCGTGGCAGGGGCCAGGCACCTCACCGGCAAAACCGATGCCCTGGTGGTGGATATGGGCGGCACCACCACTGATACGGCCGCACTCAAGGACAACCTGGTGCGCCTCAATGAAAGCGGCTCCATTGTGGGGGGCCGCAGAACCCATGTCCAGGCCCTGGAGATCCGCACCGTTGGCCTGGGAGGGGACAGCCTGATTGCCTTTGAAAAGGGCGAATTTTCCATCGGGCCGGGCCGGGTGGCACCCATTGCCTGGCTGGGAAAAAACCGGCCCGGAATACAGGAGGCCCTGGAATATCTCACACATAATCTGAACCGGTTCGGCTCCTCCACAAAAAGAATGCAGATTTTAACCTTTACCGGTTCCACGAGACTTTCAGATCTTTCGCCCATGGAAGAACAGGTGATGTCCCTTCTGGCCCAACGGCCCTATTCCATTGAGGAACTGGTTTTTAAAACCGGCGTACTCACCGAATCCGGTCTTTTTTTGTCCCGGCTGGAGGAAAAATTCGCCATCCAGCGCTGCGGTCTGACCTTTACCGACCTGCTCCATATCCAGGGGGATTTCACCAGATGGGACCGGCATGCAGCCAAAACCTTCTGTGAATTTATCGCCTTTCTTGCAGGGCAGAACATGGCGGAAATGGTCCCCATGCTTCTTGAAACCGGCACCAGACGGCTGGCCCTGGAACTGCTCAAACGGCAGCTCGATGATGAGATCAATCCGGAAAATCTTGCATCCTGCCCGGTTTGCCGGGCCCTGATGGACAATCTTATGGCCGGCGGCAATGATGATTTCCAGGTGCGCATTGATCTGAAACGGCCGGTGATCGGCATCGGCGCCCCCATTGGCTTTTTTCTGCCCGGCGCGGCCCGGGCCCTGGGTGCGGAAGCGATTTTACCCGAAGATGCTGATGTGGCCAATGCCATCGGCGCCATCACCTCGGATGTGGTGGTCCACCGCCAGATCCGTATCACGCCGGCGCAGCAGGGCGGTTTCACCGTGGAAGGGATTGCCGGCACCCGGCAGTTTCAGGATTTTACAAAAGCAGACACCTTTGCCAGGGATATCCTGGTCAAAAAAGTCAGAGACCTTGGTCTGGCCGCAGGCACCTCCTGTCAAACCGTGACCCTGTCCGTCAAAGACAAGATTCCGAAAACCGCTTCCGGTGATCCCATTTTCATGGAGCGCATCATCCAGGCCACCCTCACCGGACGGCCCGACCGGGTCATCAGAAAAGCGGTCCCTGCATGAAAACAGGTTATCGCCGGCGCCGGGCGGATTACAGCAGGGTTATCACCGGGGCCTGCTTCAGCATCCAGGCGGTGGGGGTAGGCATATACATCTCCTACGGGGTGTTTTTCAACCCATTGCTGGAAGCCTTTGACTGGCCCAGGGCAGCCATTTCCGGGGCATCATCTGCTGCTTTTTTCATCACCGGCCTGTTCGCCATGGTGGTGGGACGACTCAACGACCGGTTCGGTCCCAGACTTCTCATGAGTATTGCCGCGGTTTTCCTGGGCTTAGGGTTTGGTCTCATGTCCCAGGTTTCCACCCTGTTCCAGCTGTATCTGGTTTTCGGCCTGGTTTTCGGCATCGGCCTGTCATCTGTGGATGTCATTGCCCTGACCACCATTACCCGCTGGTACAGCCTGAACCGGGGCAAAATGACAGGTATCGTCAAGGTGGGCACCGGGGCCGGGCAGTTCACCATCCCCATCATCGCCAGCTTTCTCATTGCCTGGACAGGGTTTCAGAATGCATTCATCATTATGGGAGCCGGCGCCTTTGTCCTGCTCATGGCCATTGCCCAGTTCCTGTACCGGGATCCGGATATATATTACGGTGCCGGTACCGGCGCTTCCGTTACTGGCCGCGCTGCTGTCGATGCTGTTGCAGATGCTACAGCTGTTGCCGGTACTGCAGGCCCTGCCGGGGCCGCCGCCTATACCGGAATCCGGCCGGTGCAGACCGCAGGCATGGATTTATCCCAGGCCCTCAAATCCGCAAAATTGTGGCTGCTGTGCCTGTCCTACCTGCTGACGGCGTTCTGCCTGATGAGCATCATGATCCACATCGTTCCCCATGGCCGGGACATGGGCATACCGCCCCACCGGGCCGCAGGCGTGCTGGCCGCCATCGGCGCTGTCTCCATGCTGGGACGGTTTGCCAGCGGCATGCTCATTGACAGAACCGGCAGCAAAACCATCATGGTCATCTGCTTTGTGCTGCTCCTCACCGCCCTGGCCTGGCTGACCCGGGCCGATACCCTTTGGAAACTGTACACCTTTGCCATGGTGTACGGCATTGCCCACGGCGGATTTTTCACTGCCATCTCCCCCATTGTGGCGGAATTGTTCGGGATCAGGGCCCACGGCAGCCTGTTCGGCATTGTGGTGTTTTCCGGCACCATCGGGGGGGCTGTCGGCCCCTTTGTCACCGGATTTCTGTTTGACATGTTCCAGAACTATGCAGCAGCATTTCTGGTATTGATCGGTATTGCCTGCATCGCCTTCACCCTGATGCTCTGCCTCAGGGTCAAAGAAAACCCGGGATATTAATCCGGCTTAATCAAGAAATGCATTCACATTGTTAAATATCCGCCTGATATCTTTTGGCAGACGGGTACCTGTGCATCGCCTCATGGTATCACCGCTTTTATACGCTTTTAATACCGCATCTATTTCTTCCAGAGGCATGACCAGATTCTTTTTCAGGGCTCTTATGAAAAGCATGCCGGTCAAAAAGACAGCAGACGCCATGAAAACCACCCCCCATGCACCGGCGCTGCCAAGCTGCCGGGCTTTTTTATCGGCCCGCACCATCGCTTCTCTGTTTATCTCGCCCAGTAAAAGAATGGCATCCACGGTGCGGGTCTTTGCTGCAAACTCTCCTTCAAACGCCCTGGTATAAGTTTGATCTATGGCATCAAGTGCGGCCGGTTCATTTTTTTCTGTAATATTATTCTGGGCATTTTTCAAAGCAGCACTGAACGATACTTTCAATGGGGTGATATCGGCTGCATGTCTGTCTGCCAGTGCCAGGGAGGCAAGCATATTCTCACATGCCTGCAGAGACCGCTCATTCTGCTCTATGATAACCTCTATGGCCGGTGCCATCCTGATAAACACCCAAATGGAACCAAATGCCATCAACAGGTTTAAACCGATCAGAATCCATGCCCCCAGCCATATTGTCTGTGCAAGCCGCATGCTACACCCCTTTGATCAGTTTTGAGATGGCTGATTCATTGGAAACAATGATAAGATTGTCACCCTCTTGCAGCGGCTCCTTTGGCAAAGGCTGATGAATTTTGCCCTGGGGACCTCTTCTGATACCCGCCACCATAATGCCAAAGCGTTTGGGTAGTGCCAGATCGATAAGGGTTTTACCCACCATGGATGGTTGTATGCAGATCTCTGTCAGGTGCAGGTCTTCTCCCAGATTGGTATCTGCAATGACATGCCGGTACAACAGCCGGTTGGCAAACCGTTTTCCAAACTCGTCTTCCGGATTGACGACCTGGTGGGCCCCCACCAGTTTCAAAATCCGCTGGTGCATTTTGTCATTGGCCCGGGATATGACCAGCGGAGCACCCATCTGCCTGAGCAGCACTGTACAGATAATAGAGGCTTCCTTGGAATCATCTCCTATGGCACAGACCGCAGAATCCCTTTTCCCCGGTTCAAGTCCTGCCAGTTCTGCTTCATCGGTGGCATCAATCACAATGGCCTCAGTGACAAAATCAGCAGCTTCCTCCACCAGATTTTTATTGATATCAACCGCCAGGACCTCTGCATCTCTTTCCGATAAGGTCCGGGCAAGAGACATCCCGAAATGGCCTAGTCCGATGATCAAAATTTGCTGGGACATGTTTCTACTTCCTCATTTACGTTAAGAAAATTTTTGCATCCGGGCAGCGTGATGCCGATGGTGTCACTCCACTGCTCAGCAGCATGAACAATGTCACAGGCCCGATACGCCCGCAGAACATGGCAATGATAATAATAATTTTTCCGACCTCATCCAGAAGCGTTGTTGCACCGGTGGAAAGACCCACAGTGCCCAGGGCCGAGGTTGCCTCAAAAATAAGGCCTCTGACCGGTATCTGCGGCTGGGTCGCCTCCAGCATCAGCACCACGCCAAACCACAGCAGCAGGCCTGCCGTAACAATGGTAACCGCCCGGAATACTGTGACAGCACTGATCCGTCTGTTCTGCAGGATCACTTCTTTCCGGTTGGTGATATTGGTGTAAAAGGTCATGGCAAGGATACCGATGGTGGTGGTTTTTACACCACCGGCAGTCCCGCCCGGACTGCCGCCGATGAACATGAAGGCAAGCATGAGAAGAAACGTGGGATTGGTAATGGCAGAAATATCCAGAGAATTGAATCCAGCTGTGCGCAAGGTAACCGATTGAAACCATGCATTCTGGATTTTGTCTGAAAATGAAAGTCCTGCCAGCAGGCCGTCCCATTCAAAGGACATGATAAAAACCGTGCCCAGAACAAGCAGTACAATGCTGACCGTCAGGGCGATGCGGGCAGGAATCGGTACTTTTTTACCGGACAGCCACCTGGGGATCACCAGGCTGGTTGCCGGTGCCATGCCCCCGAAAATGATAAGTACGGCAACGATATGCAAAACCAGCGGTTTTGCATGATAAGAGATCAGGCTGTCACTCTGGAGGGCAAACCCGGCATTGCAGAAAGCGGATACTGCCGTAAAAATCCCCCGCCACGCAGCCTGGGCAGCGCTATCTCCGGCTGTATAAAACATAAAGGCCAATAAAATCGCCCCCATGCTTTCGGCAGCAAAGGTAAACTTAAGGATGGTAATAAGCGAATGCACCAGGTCTTTGTGGTTCGTATCCGCCATTGAGGCCAGAACCCGTTCATGTGTAAGGCTGAGCCGTCTGCCCATGGTGTGCAACCCAACGGTGGTGATGCCCATGATGCCCAATCCCCCCAGCTGGATCAAAAACAGAATGAAAAACTGGCCGTATCCGGTAAAAGCATTGGGGGTATCCAATACAATCAATCCGGTAACACAGACAGCGCTCACTGCAGTAAAAGCCGCATCAACAAGCCCTATGGCCCTATTTTCAGCTGCCATCGGAAGTAAAAGAAGAAAGGTTCCCATGGTGCACAGCCCAAGAAACGTAACAACCAGCACCCGGGCCGGATGGCTGAGAAAGATTTCCCAGAAGGATTTTTGGGTCTCTATTATGGTTTTCCGGCTGGAATTGCTATGGATGTGAAAATCAAACAGTATAAATATGATGCTGATCAGAACAACCGTGGCGGTCAATGCGAAAAACGGGCTGGTCATGATATGGGGGAAAGCCGCACCATAGGTACCGGCAGCCGCTGCAGACCCCAGCAGTTTGCCGACACGGGGTTTGCGAAACAGAGTCAGCCCACACAAAAAAAGGGCAACAGCGGCAGCCACGGCAACTGTTAATTGCCAAAGGGGTGGGTCTGCCATATCATTGGTTTTTACAAATAAAAAGAGCAGCGGCAGAGGTGATAAAGCCAGCAAAAAGACTTCTCTGCCCATCCGCGGTATGGATGCGCGTGATATCATGTTGCCTCAAGGGTCAGAAGGTAACTTCTGATCCCACCTTCCTCATAAAATAATATTGAGAATCCGGCGCAGAGGCTCTGCTGCTCCCCATAGCAATTGGTCTCCCACGGAAAAAGCAGTCAAATATTTACCGCCCAGTACCATCTTCCGGATCCGGCCCACAGGAACGGCAAGGGTACCGGTGACAGCAGCCGGTGTCAGATCGGCAATGGTTTTCTCTTTGGTGTTGGGCACCACCGTTACCCAGTCATTGTTGGCAGCCAGCATTCCGTTGATATCAGCCAGAGGCACATCCTTCTTGAGTTTGATGGTGAATGCCTGGCTGTGGCAGCGCATGGCCCCGATGCGCACGCACTGACCGTCAATGGGCACCGGGTTGTCGGACCGGCCCAGGATCTTGTTGGTTTCCACCAGCCCTTTCCACTCTTCTCTTGTCTGGCCGTTTTCCATGGCCCTGTCGATCCAGGGAATCAGGCTGGCCCCAAGGGGCACCCCCCAGCTGGCTGTGGGAAAGTCACTGCCCCGCAGGGTGTCCGTGACCTTCCTGTCCAGGTCCAGGATGGCGGCTGCCGGATTGTCCAGAATGGGAGCGGCCGCATCTCCGATGGCCCGCATCTGGGCCACCAGTTCGGTCATGTTCTGGGCCCCTGCACCGGAGGCGGCCTGAAAGGTCATGGAGGTGAGCCATTCCACCACGTCATGCGCAAACAGCCCGCCCAAAGCCATGAGCATCAAAGAAACCGTGCAGTTGCCGCCGATGTAGTTTTTGATGCCGCTGGACAGTGCTTTTTCTATGACATGGCGGTTGACCGGATCCAGCACAATAATGCTGTCATCAGCCATCCGCAGGGTGGATGCGGCATCGATCCAAAAGCCTTTCCATCCGTTATCCGCCAGCTTCGGCCTTACCGCTTCTGTATAGGATCCCCCCTGGCAGGAAATGATGATATCCATTTCCATGAGGGTGTCGATATCATGGGCATCAATCAGATCCGGGGCATCCTTTCCCACATCCGGGGCTTTCTCGCCGGCCTGGGAGGTGGTGAAAAAAAACGGGGTGATCTTTGCAAAATCATTTTCCGCCATCATCCGTTCCATGAGTACCGAGCCCACCATACCCCGCCAGCCGACAATACCTGTTTTTTTCATTTTACTGTCCCTTTGCAAAAAAATTGGATTACACTTTTTTATACTGATTTTTCTGACCGGATGCCAGACCAAATTTCACACATTTGTAAAAAATGCCGGATGCGCCCTTTTTACCGGATCAGATCATACAGCAGGCGGATCTCCTTTTCCCACAGTGTATCATCCGGTGTCTCCAGTACCAGGGGCATGTCGTCAAACCGGGCATCGTTCATGATGAAGTCAAAGGGCGCCATGCCCAGTTCCCCTTTGCCGATGCTTTCATGCCGGTCCACCCGGCTTCCGAAATCCTTTTTGGAATCGTTGAGGTGCATGGCCGTAAGAAAACCGATGCCCACGATCCTGTCAAATTCCTCCATGGTTTTTTCACATGCGCTTTTTGTCCTGATATCATAACCAGCCCCGTGGAGGTGGCAGGTATCCAGACAGACCCCGACCCGGGTGTTGTCTGTAACCTGTGAAACAATCCGGGCCAGGTGTTCGAACCGGTACCCCAGATTGGTGCCCTGGCCGGCGGTGTTCTCAATGACGGCCGCAACCCCGGTTGTCTGCTCCAGTGCCAGGTCAATGGACTGGGCAATGCGATCCAGGCAGTGTTCAGGCGCAAGTTTGTTCAAATGGCTGCCCGGATGAAAATTCAGATATTGCAGCCCCAGCTGTTCACAGCGCTGCATCTCATCAAAAAAAGCATCCCGTGATTTTTCCAGGCCCTCCTGTTCAGGGTGTCCGAGGTTTATCAGGTAGCTGTCATGGGGAAGGATATGTTTGGGATCGAACCCGGCATCTTTGCACCGTTTTCTGAACCGGGTGATGTTCTGGGCAGACAGGGGAGGAGACTTCCAGCGCCGCTGATTTCTGGTGAACATGGCAAAGGCCCTGGCACCGATTTTTTCTGCATTTTCCGGCGCGTTTTCCGCACCCCCGCTGATACTGACATGTGCCCCGATGTATTTCATTTTTCCCCCTGTATCAAAAACAACCTGCTGAAGCACCATACAACGGCATTTCAGATCCTTAAACCAAAATGCACCATATACGGTCACCCTGTCAACGCAAATATCATGGATTTGTATGCAGATGTGATGCATCCTATATTGACCAAGTCACTCCCAAGGGGCGGTATCGTATAAAAGGATTGGCAATGGCTCTGAAAAATTTAGATCCAGATTCAGGACCACAGAATACACCTAAAACGCCTCTCCGTTTCAAGCAGGTGATTACCGTACCGGCTGACAAGGATATCCACTATGCGTTGCGCCCTATCTACCAAATCGGTATCCGCTAGGCGCTGGTGGAAGAAAAGGAGGAATTTGTGGGGGAGAATCTCCCTGTTATCATTACTCCTCAATTAAAACCCGTTTTGAAATATCACCCCAATTTGACCGGTGATTTAAATCCAGGGGGCTTGACGGCAAGTACGGAACATATCAGCTGGTAAAAAACAGCCTCTGCCGTGTTGCCGATAATAAAACCTGAAATACCCGCACGGGCAATGGTTCCCATGACCACCAGATCTGCGGACAGATCATTGGCCAGTTGAGGGATTATTTTTTTGGCCGGTCCCTGGATCAGATGAAGCCGGGGGGCAATCGTTTTAAGGGCACTGGTTTTGCTCCACTCTTTCAATGCAATCCCCAGGGTGGACAGGCCATTTTCGTGCAGCG
Organism: Desulfotignum sp.; assembly: GCA_011390335.1. Taxonomy (GTDB): domain Bacteria; phylum Desulfobacterota; class Desulfobacteria; order Desulfobacterales; family Desulfobacteraceae; genus Desulfotignum. The sequence goes on from JAABSO010000007.1 coordinate 134,807, forward strand.
TCTTTTTTTTCCCAACATACGCGTCCACACTTTCGGCTGAAATTCCCTTTTGTGACAGAAATGTCTGTTCTGCAGAAGCATCCCAGGCGTGGGCAAGGTGCAAGGACGCATTGTCGGCCAAGGCGATTGACCCGGCTAGTTCCAGAATGGTCCGGTTGAGATCCTGTTTTGCGGGCATTGGATTGACCGGGTCAATATCAACAGCCGCAAGAACGGTTTTGAATCTGATATTTGCAGATGGCTTTATCAGCCATACCGGGCAGGGACATTTCCGCAACAGATGCATATCATCACTGCCGAACAGCCGATCCATCCAATCTGGATCTTCAGCCGGTTTGACAACCAGATCAAAGGATTGGGACAATACCATGCGGATCACTTCCAGAAAGCGCTTGCCCGCCAATACTTGTATCTGGATGTCAATTCCCTGTTGGAATGGCGCTATTAAGGATGCCAGAGCTCTGCGGCGGTTCACTGCCACCTCGATCTTGAGTTCCTCGGCGGACGGGCCGTCCGGCGGTAGCCCAACCGCAGCTGCGATGATTTTATCCGAGATCACATCAACAATCGTCAAATCTGCCTGGTTATTTTTTGCCAGGGAAACAGCCCTTGCCATGGCCGACGACTGATTGACACCTGTCTCGTTAACATACAGTATGTTTTTGAACCGCTTCATTTATTCCTCATATCTTTTGGTTGTTGTTACAAGATGGTTTTGTCTTTCAGATTTCTGACCGCATCCGCTTTTCCGATCACAATGAGGCAGTCACCGGCCTGCAGTTTTTCTTCTGGATCGATGGCAGTGATTTGTTCTTTGCCCCTGCGGATACCCACCAGGTTGGCACCATATGTCTGCCGAAATTGAAGCTCCTTCAGAGATTTTCCGGAAATTCGGAAATCCACTGTCACCGTGATCTCCGCAATTTCAAACCGATTGACATCAGATGCTGTTTTTTTCATTTCAAGTTGACTGAGCACGTTTTCCGCATCTTTCAACCCGGTTAGCGGTCCCATGAGCAGCAGCCGGTCCCCTGGAAAAACCCTGAAATCCGGACCCGGCTCGTAATAGACACGGCCTCCCCGACTGACGGCCAGCACCGACACACCGGCTGCGGATAAGGGAATCTCTTTGATGATTTTTCCTGCGGCAGAGGCGTCGGACCGGATCCGGACTTCACGAAAAGAGATTGGCCAGTCAACGGTTTCCGGTAAAAAATCCATGGCATAGGTCAGGGCATCCGCCGCCTGTTCCGTGGCATCTTTGAACGGGCGGAACACCAGGCGGGCGCCGGTTTTTTCATATTCAATCGCTTCCGGATCGGTTGCTGCCGTTACCGCCACCTTGCCGGCGTATCCGTCTTTTTTCAGGTTGTGGATCAACGCCAGGTTCATCTCTTTTGACCGTACCGTGCTGATCACCCAGCCGGCTGTGCCCAGGGGCAGATGTTCATGCATTTCCGGGTCCGCCATATCCCCATAAATCACGGGCACGCCTTTTTTGCGCCACCGGTCCAAAGCCCCGGGATCAAAGTCGACGCCCAGTAAGGTTTTTCCACGGCTCAGCAGGTATTCGCCCAGTCCGGTGCCGTAATTGCCCAGGCCCACCAGAATTACATCGATTTCCTGTGTTTTTTTCAAGGTATCTATGGCGGTTTCCCGGTATGGATGCCGGCGTTCAAATATTTTCAAAGGACCGGATAAAAACCGATACAGCGGGTAGGAATACAGAATCATGTAGGTGGACAGAAAAATCGTCACCACCCCCACCAGGGTGATCAGTCCCATGGTCTGTTCCGTAATATGGCCGATACTCAGCCCCAGGGCTGCCACGATCAGGGAAAACTCACTGATCTGTGCCACGGTCAGCCCGGCCAGAAAACCGGTTCTGCGGCGGTATCCCATCAATCCCATAATGACCAGCACAATCAACGGATTGCCGATGAGCACGAAGATGGAAAACACCAGGGCCGATCCCAGCTGGGAGCCCACCATGGACAAGTCCAGCCTGGCCCCCAGGTCAATAAAGAAAAAAAGCAGCAGAAAATCCCTCAGCCCGGTGAGCCGGGCTCCGATGGAGTCTCGATAGGTGGTGGATGCCAGAGATACTCCGGCCAGAAATGCCCCCACCTCCTTGCTGAATCCCAGCACCTCACTGCCCGCACCCAGCAGAACGGCCCAGGCAATGGCAAAAAGGGTTAGCAGTTCCAGAGAATGGGCTATACGCTCCAGAAGGTATGGAATTACATATTTCATGAGAAGGCCCACAATGACTAGCATGCCCAGGCCTTTTGCCCCGATAAGCACGATCTGAAAATATGCCGGCCCTTCCTGGGAAACCGAAGATCCCAGGGTGGTCAGTGTCACCAGGGCCAGAATGGCCGCAATGTCCTGAACAATCAAAAACCCTAAGGCAATCTGGCCATGGAGGGAATCGATCTCTTTTTTGTCGGACAGCAGCTTTACAATGATTATGGTGCTGGAAAATGTCAGGGCCACTGATACATAGGCGGCGGTGAGAACAGGCATATCCATTGCCCAGGCAATGGCAAACCCGATCAGGGAGGTGAACACAATCTGTCCCAGGCCGGTTGCCAGCGCCACCGGTCCGGTGGTGCGGATCAGATTCAGGTCCAGCTTGAGGCCCACGATGAACAGCAACAGGGCAATGCCCATGTGGGCCAGCAGTTCGATCTGTTCATAACTGTGTATGATACCCAGAAACGATGGCCCGGCCAGAATACCGGTTGCCAGAAACATGATGATCAAAGGCTGACGCAGTTTTTGCCCGATAATACCGGTAAGGGTCGCCAGGCCCAGAATGGCGGCGATTTCCACAAATGCGTTCTCATTCATCATCATGCAATGCTCCTCTTATGCGGCTGTCTTCAGATTATGACAAGGCATTTTATATGAGAGAACGATCTGTCGGACTGCTCTTTCACGTTCTTTTTTTAGGAATCCCTTGGCCCTTTTCAACAGCTTCATTCACCGCCTCCGTATCATCCTGAATACCTGTTTTTTTCCGCCCTGCTACCATAGAATGGGATTTGACAGG
>JAABSO010000008.1 GCA_011390335.1 Desulfotignum sp.
TCCACCACAAAGGACTGGAGCCCGTCCCTGTGGATGGTCAGGCTGGTGACAAAAATTTCCGGATACCCGTTGGCATTGATATCAGCGATGTCCAGGGAAACGATGCGGTTGGTGGAGGAATATTCCAGCTCGTTTTCCAGTACCAGCTGGTTTCCGGACATCCGGTGGATCATGAGGGTAGAATCTGTGGCCGCCACCACCTGCATGGTGCCGTCTTTGTTCAGATCGCCTGCTGCCATGGCAGTGATGACCCCTTCATACTTCAGATGGGTGGCAAATCCTCTGCCACCTTGCTGCTGCAGGTTGACAAACCCGCCCTGGTAAGCGGTACCCTGCCCTGTGGCCTGGAATCCTCCCGGTGCCTGGGGGCCTTCCGGGGTGGGCTGGACATACAGTTCATTGGCTATGGACCTATTGAACACCTTGAGGTTGATATCCCCGGCAAAGGTGTTCACAAGGGGAATCACATCCCCCATGTTATTGCTTTGTTCAAAAAAAGTCAGGGCCGGCGCATCGCCTGTGACGTCCACCATGGCGGCATCGAGGCTGACACTTTCTCCGAAATGGGTCAGGCTGCCGAACAGCACATAATCTGCGCCCAGCTGTTCACCAATGGATTTTGCCTGGGTTTGGGTCAATACCCCGTTGGCACCGGCAGGGGCCTGCTTCAGGGCAGTGTCCACCCTGTCCCGGTCCAGCACATCCACCTTGCCCGGATCAGACAGCCGGGAAGAGAGCATGGAAAACAGCCCGTTCTGCAAAAAGGTCAGATCCTGGGGGGAATTCATGGCAAAAGGCAGAACAGCAACGGTTTTGGGTGCAGCACATACAACCGGGGCCATGCAGGCCAGTATAATTATGGATACCATGCTTCCGAAAAATACTGCAGAGAGTCTGGATTTCAAAATAACACTCCTCATAATGGTGGGTCTGTGACCCGTGTAATATCTTTTGTATCCGGCACTATATATCAACCTTGCATATCAGACAACCCTTTTGAACAGCTTTTCCATCCGGGTTTTATCAAAGCTCACCATGGTGGGCCTGCCATGGGGACAGTGAAACGGGTTTTCACAGGCAAAAAGATCTGTGACAAGGGTTTCCATCTCCTTATGGGACATGGATCTGTTGGCCTGCACCGCATGGTGGCAGGCCATGGAGATGAGGCAATTTTCCAGCCATTGTTCTTTAACCCCTGTGTCACCTTTTTCCATGAGGGTTTCCACAATGCCCTGCACCAGGGAGGTTATCTGTTTTTTTGCCAGAAGCCCGGGCACTGCCTTGACCACAAAGGTGGTGCCCCCGAAGGGTTCGATGACCAGGCCCAGGGCTTCTAAGTCCGGCAGGATGCCGGTCAGCAGATCTGCTTCTCCTGCCTTAAGTTCCAGGGTTTCCGGCACCAGCAGAAACTGGCTGTCTCTGGGCAGATGGGTATGCCGGTGTTTAAGTTTCTCATACACCACCCGTTCATGGGCCGCATGCTGGTCCACCAGCATAAGCCGGTCTTCCTGTTCGGCTATGATGTAGGTGCCCATGATTTGGCCAAAAATGACGGGCGGTTTTTTTTCAGGGATTTCGGTGACGGTTTCAGACGGTCTGTCCCGGGGTGCCGGTGCAAAACCCGGGGATTTATCCGGTGTGACCGGATCTGTTCTTTCTGCTGCATCTGTTTTTTGTGCTGCATCTCTTATTTCTGATGCATCTGTTTTTTCTGCTGCTGCCACCGTTGCAAGGGATGGAGAAGGTGCAGGTTCTGATCTTCTGCCAGGGCCCCAGGGGATGGCGGACTGAACTGCCTGATAACCGGAATCCTGTACAAATTCTGTTGTTTTTCGGACATCCGATACCTTTGATCCGGGCATGGTGCGTGATCCGGCATAGGCGGCAACATTCTGCTGGGCCGTCTTTAAAGCTGCGGCCACAGCCTGTGCCACTGCCTGGTACACCGGCTGGGGAGACAAAAACTTGATCTCTCTTTTGGATGGGTGGACATTCACATCCACCTGGTCAAAGGGCAGATCGCAGCAGATCACTGCCACAGGAAACCGGCCTTTCATGATCCTTCCTTCAAATCCTTTGAACACCGCTGCCACAATGCCCTTGTCATATACCAGGCGGTTGTTCACAAACAGATAGATCCTGCCGGCCGTGGACCTTGTCACTGCCGGATTGGCGCAGACCCCGGATATACGGATATCTGCCGCTGCATGGGCCATGGGATAAAGCTGGTCTGCCACATCCTTTCCCAGCACCAGCATGGCCCGGTGCAAAAGATCCTGGCCAGGCGGAAAATGCCGCACCAGTTTGCCGTTGGCATGCATGCGGAACCCCACCTCAGGGTTGCCTAAGGCCATGCCGGAAACAGCATCTGTGATATGGCCGGCCTCGGTGGTGTCTGCCTTGAGAAATTTTCTGCGGGCCGGGGTGTTGAAAAACAGGTGTTTGACTTCCACCATGGTGCCGTCCGGGGCCCCGGTTTCAGATACCTGCAAAAGTTTTCCCCCGGCCATCTCCACCCGGACGGCGGTGTCGGCATCCTTTGATTTGGTCACAAGGCAGAACCTGGATACCGATGCAATGGAGGGCAGGGCCTCTCCCCTGAACCCGAATGTGCCAATGGAAAACAGGTCTGCCTGGTCAAAGATCTTGCTTGTGGCATACCGCTCAATGGCAAGCAATGCCTGGTCCCGGGACAGGCCCGTGCCGTCGTCCGCCACCCGGATCACGGATTTGCCCCCTTTTTCCATGTCAATGGTGATCTGCGCGGCATTGGCGTCGATACTGTTTTCCACCAGCTCCTTGACCACGGATGACGGCCGCTGCACCACCTCTCCGGCCGCAATCTGATTGGACAGGATTTCCGGCAGAATACGGATCACTCCTGATTTTCCTGTTTCACAAACCGCATCAAAAATTCAGAATCTTTCGGGCTTAAGTCAAACTTCAGGGCTGCGTCATTGGCCAGTTTTTTCGCCGGTGTATCCGGTGATTTACTGCGTTCATCACTGACCCACTGGATGGCTTTTTTCAGGGCTTCCCCCTGGGATTGGACATTACTCATCATTTTTTCCTTTTTTTATAGGGTTGGGAACAACCGGTTCAGGCCCAGGGATTTTTCCATCCCGTATGCGGCCCGTACCAGGGACAATTCATCAAACCGGCCTGCCATCATCTGGATGCCGATGGGCAGGTTGTTTGCCGAAAATCCGCCAGGCACTGATATGCCGGGCACCCCGGCCATGTTGGCGGACAGGGTGAATATATCGGTCAGGTACATGGTGAGGGGATCATCCATTTTTTCACCTATACGAAAGGCAGGCGTTGGTGCCACCGGCGACAAAAGGATGTCACAGGCATCAAATGCCTGTGAAAAATCTTCCATGATCAGGGCCCTGACCTGGGAGGCTCTGCCGTAATAGGCATCATAATACCCGGCTGACAGGGCATAGGTGCCGATAATGATCCTGCGCTGCACCTCCGGGCCGAACCCGTGAGACCTGGTCTGCTTGTACATGTCGATTAGATCATCTGCATGGTTTGCCCTGAAACCGTATTTGACCCCGTCAAACCGGGCCAGGTTGGAACTGGCCTCACACGGGGCAATGATATAATAGGCTGCCACCACATAGGCGGTATGGGGCAATGACACTTCTTTGATGTCGGCCCCCAGCTCTGTGAGCACCTTTACCGCATTCTCGAACACCGCCAGCACATCCGGATCAATGCCTTCCATGCCGAGATACTCTTTTGGGATCCCCACGCTCATCCCTTTGAGGCCTTGTTTTTCAAAGGCTGCAATGCCTGCGGTAAAATCGGGGACATCCTGAGAGGCGCAGGTGGAATCCATGGGGTCATGCCCGGCAATCAGGTTCAGCACCAGGGCCGCATCCTCCACGGTCCGGGCAATGGGGCCGATCTGGTCTAAAGAGGATGCATAAGATACCAGGCCGAACCGGGACACCCGGCCGTAGGTGGGTTTGAGTCCCACAACCCCGCAATGGGAAGCGGGCTGGCGGATGGAGCCGCCGGTATCTGTTCCCAAAGCTGCACAGCAGAACTGTGCTGCCACGGCAGCAGCAGAGCCCCCGCTGGACCCGCCCGGCACATAATCCAGGTGCCAGGGATTTTTTGTGGGAAAGTATGCAGAATTTTCCGTGGATGAGCCCATGGCAAATTCATCCATATTGGTTTTGCCCAGGATCACCCCATGGGCCTGTTTGAGCTTTGCCACCACGGTTGCGTCATATTGGGGAACAAAGTTGTCTAAAATTTTGGACCCGCAGGTGGTGCGCATGCCACGGGTACACAAAAGATCCTTGAGGGCCATGGGGATACCGGTAAAAACTGTCTGGTTTCCGGCGGCTATCTGCCGGTCGGCAGCATCTGCCCGGGCCATGGCATCTGCCGCATCCACCATAAGAAAGCTGTTGATGGTGTTATCATGGGCGGCAATACGGTCCAGCAATGCCCGGGTAAGTTCCCTGGAGGATATTTTTTTTTCATCCAGCAACCGGCGGGCGCCTGCCAGGGTCAATGTGTGTAGATCCATCTATATTTCCTTTGTCATCTGCCGGGTTATTTCACCACCCGGGGAACCAGATAATAATTCGCATCTTTTTTGGGTGCATTGGCCAGGGTCACATCCGGGCCGGGGCTGGGGTGCGGTGCATCCTCGCGCAGCACATTGTGCATAAACGCAGCCCCGGATACCGGTTTTACATTTTGAACATCCACATGGGCCAGTTTGTCCATGTAGTCCAGAATACCGCTCAACTGCTCACAAAGGGATGCTTTGCTCTGGTCGTCGATTTCAAGGCGGGCCAGATGGGCGATGTTTTCCACTTCCTGTCGGGAAATTTTCATGGTCATTCCTTTTTGATAATCATGCCGTTGATACCGGCCTGGTTCAGTTTTTCAAGATGCCTGCGCGCCGCATCCCGGGTGGCAAATCCCCCGATTCTTACCCGGTACCAGGTAACCCCGTCTATTTCTTTGCTGGTGCGGGTGGCGGTAAAGCCTTTTTCATCCAGGACTGCTGTCTGGGTGACGGCATCTTTAAAAGATTTAAAGGCAGCCACCTGGATGGTGTAGACACCATCGGAACCTGAACCGGGCCCTGCAACGGCAGACAGCTCCGGATCTGTTTTTTCAGGGGTTTTTGTTTTCCCGGGCCTGGCAGTCTCCTGCTTTGTCTCTGGGCCATCTGCTATTTTGGCTGTGGCGGCCTTGTTAAATGTGGCAGCTTTTTTACTGGTTTTCACAGGGATGGGCCCTGTCTGAGTGCCCTGGTCTGCATCAGGTGCATCCTGCACATCTGCGGGTTCTGGCTGCATCTGTTGTGCATCCACTGATTTTTCTTCCAGCATACCCATAGTCGCCTCAGGCGGCATCATGGGCAGCTCCTCCGGCTTGACCGGTTCACTTAAGGCCTCATAATAGTGCAGCGCAATTTTGGTTTCCTGTTTTTTTGGATTTTCTTTGCTTCCCATTTTTTTAGCAATTTCCACAAGCCGCTCCTGAAACCTTTGTGTTTCAAATGTCACAGGGGCTGTGCCCCGGCCCACCATGATCCCCAGTAAAAACATCCATCCGCCGATACATATATAAATGGCATATTTTATGGCCCCTTTAAAGAACATGGTCACATTCTTTCAGGCGCAGACACCCCTAACAGCGCAAGCCCGTTGCGGATAACTTTTTTTACGGCCAGCACCAGGCTCAGCCGGGCCCCGGACAAATCAGGATCCGAAACAATCACCTTATGCCGGTTGTAATAGCCGTGAAACGCTGATGCCAGAGACATCAGATAGGTGAAAATCACATGGGGATGGCAGGTGGCGGCACTTTTTTCCACCTGTTCGGGGAATCCTGCCAGAATTTTGATCAGGTTGATCTCTTCTTGTTCCACTAAATGCGACAGATGCCGGCCCCTTGTAAAATCTTTGTCATTTACCAGGTGCTGATCCAGTGCCTTGGACAAAATGCCGGCAATGCGGGCATGGACATACTGGACATAGTAGACCGGGTTGTCTTGGCTTTTCTGCTTTGCCACCTCCAGGTCAAAATCAAGGCCGGAATCATAGCTGCGGCTTAAAAACATGAACCGTGCCGCATCTTTTCCCACCTCATCCACAATATCTTTCAGGGTGACAAATTCTCCTGCCCTGGTGGACATTTGTACAGGTTCCCCCCCCCGGAGCAGGTTCACCAGCTGCACTAAAATGACCTGAAACTGGTCACGGTTTTTCCCCAGGGCCACCACAGAGGCTGCCAGGCGGTTGATATACCCGTGGTGGTCCGCACCCCAGACATCGATAACCCGGTGAAATCCGCGTTCAAACTTTTCCTGGTGATAGGCAATATCCGAGGCAAAATATGTGGTCATGCCGTTACTTCTCTTCACCACCCGGTCTTTTTCATCCCCGAAATCACTGGTCCTGAACCACAGGGCCCCGTCCTTTTCATACACCAGGTCTTTTGTTTTAAGATCTGCCAGGGTCTGTGCAAGCCGGCCGGAATCATACAGGCTCTGCTCACTGAACCATTTGTCAAAAACCACACCGAAAGCAGCCAGATCATTGCGGATATCTGCAAGGATCTTTTCTGCCGCATACCTGGCACACACAGCAATGGCGGTATCCTCATCCTGATCCGCAAAATCCGGTCCCTGGTTTTCAAGCACCTGGTGTGCCAGATCCTTAATATAGTCTCCCTTGTAGCAGTCATCAGGAAACGCAATGCGCTTGCCGGACATCTCCAGCAGCCTGAGCCAGACAGAGGTGCCCAAAGTTTTAATCTGCCGCCCTGAATCATTGATATAGTATTCTTTGGACACCTTAAAACCGGCAAAGGCCAGAATATTGCCCACAGCATCCCCCACGGCAGCCCCCCGGCCGTGGCCCACATGCAGAGGACCGGTGGGATTGGCAGAGACAAACTCCACCTGGACCGCCGCTCCTTTACCAAAATCTGAAGCCCCGTAGCGGGTGTCTGCCGCAAGAATCTCGTCCACCAGTGGATGCCAGGCAGACGGTTGCAGAAAAAAGTTGATGAACCCGGGCCCTGCCACCTCCACTTTATCAATGCATGCCGGCGCATCCATGGCTGCCACAAGGGCATGGGCGATTTTCTGGGGGGCCATTTTCTGGATGCCTGCCGACACCATGGCAAAATTGGTGGAAAAATCTCCCTGGGAATCATGTTTTGGTGCTTCGATTTCCATGTCCGGCATCTGATCAGAAGGCAGGGTGCCGGTGTCAAACGCCTTTTTGGCGGCGGCCTGCACAAGGTCTTTTATGGTATTTTTCATATGGCCTGGTTTTTTATCCGCCTTTTAGTTTTCATGTTCAGAGGTGTCTTCCGGGGTAAATCTCGGGGTGTCATCTTCATCATCGATCTCTTTGATTTCATCCTCCTTGGAATCCCCATCCTCGTCCAGAAGCGCATCCAGTTCGACATCTTCTTCTTCCAGCACGAATTCATCCTCTTCAGGCAGGGTTTCAGAGTCCTTGAACTCCACGATGACCTTATCCAGGGTTGTGTCTGTGAAAAAATCAGCGGTTTCCCCATGGAGCTTGACGCACAGGTCCATGGTGGGAAAAAATGACCTGCGCCGCAGCAGCCGGGCAAAAGTTTCCAGCCCTTCTTTTGCCGCAGCAGCCATCTGTGCAAGATCATATGTTTCCTCATGCAGGGGCATGACAACCCCCGGGTCCACCTCACTGGACTCAAGCACTGTCAAGATATTGTCTTTCACATTTTTTTCAAAACGAATTTTCTGCTTCATCTATGGTCTCCTGTAAAATGCATTGGCCTAAAACCTCTTAATATAGCGCAACCATTCTTTGTGTCAACAACAAGATGCGCTTTAAAAATCCAAGTTAGGTATTGACCTGTTTTGGGCAAGATGATATAAATCTTTGGTTAAATTTTGGAGGAGTGGCCGAGCGGCTGAAGGCGGCGGTCTTGAAAACCGTTAAGTGTCAAAGCTTCGTGGGTTCGAATCCTACCTCCTCCGCCACAAAAAAATCTTTTTGGAGAAATGGCCGAGTGGCTGAAGGCGCTCGCCTGCTAAGCGAGTATGGGGGGAAACTTCCATCGAGAGTTCGAATCTCTCTTTCTCCGCCATTGTCACAGGGTCTTTTGATTTGGTGTAACCAATCTGAAGACCCTGTTTTTATTTGGTACGGTGTGAATTTTGGTGCGAAAAACATTTTTTTGGAAGCATTTTCAGGCATTGGTAAATTTCTCGTTAAACTCCTGGATTACCGGTTCTATCTGCTTGAGGCGGTCCAGGTGGGCGATGTGGATGATGGCATCCCCCTGGTGCACCAAAGGAAGATTCAGCCGGCCGATGACCATGCCGGAAATGGGGGATATGATTTCCATTTCATGGCCGCCAAAGGGATCCACAATGGAACCGATCCGTGTATTTTTTGTCACTGTGCCGCCCAAAGGGGATTCCATGTGCAAAATACCGGAAACAGGAGCCCTGACCCAGGATGTGGCATCAGTGATCAATGTTTTGCTGGTGTGTTTGTGCCGGGATTTGGGAACCAGCATGCCGATGGCCTCCATCACCCGCAAAATACCCCTGACACCCGCCCTTACAGCCACCTCATCAAAGCGCAAAGCCTCCCCTGCTTCATACAACAGCATACACACCCCTTCATCGGCCGCTGCCTTGCGCAAAGAGCCCTCTTTTGCTAAAGAATTGATCACCACAGGTACCTGAAACATTCTTGCCAGCGCCAGTACCTCCGGATTTTCGATATCAGCCCTGATCTGGGGAAGATTGGCCCTGTGGTTGGAACCGGCATGCAGGTCAATGCCGAACCGGCTCTTCCTTACAATCTCTTTCATGAAAATATCTGCCAGCTGTGATGTCAAAGACCCGGTTTCAGATCCCGGAAAAAACCGGTTCAAATCACGCCTGTCCGGTGAATAGCGGGAATGCTGAATAAAAGCATACACATTGACCACGGGAACGGTAATCAGCGTTCCCCTTAGATGGGTGATTTTTTTCATTCGGATCAGTCGGTGGATTATTTCCGTGCCGATGATTTCATCCCCATGGACGGCACCGCAGACAAACAGCCTGGGACCGGGACTGCGGCCGTGGATAACATGGACCGGCATGGCCATGGCTGAATGGTTGTACAAAGGGGCCACCGGGATCTGTATATCTGCCTGGGTGCCGGGCTGTATCTGTATCCCGGCGATGGTCAATGGCTGCTGCATATCATCCCCTGCCTGACGTGGCAGTTTTTCCGGGGGCGGCATTTTTTTCAATAAACGCGATCACCTGGTCTGCCACATCAATGCCGGTAACCGTTTCAATACCCCGCAGGCTCGGGGATGAATTGACCTCCATCACCACAGGCCCGTGGTTGGACCTGAGCATATCAACCCCGGCGGCCCGCAATCCCATGGTTTTTGCCGCACGCACTGCTGTGGAGCGTTCTTCAGGGGTAATGCGTATCTTTTTCGCCTGTCCGCCCCGGTGCAGGTTGGACCGAAATTCCCCTTCCGGCCCCTGGCGCAGCATGGCTGCCACTACCTTGGAACCGATGACCCAGCACCGAATGTCAGCGCCCTTGGATTCTTCTATGAATTCCTGGACCAGGATATTGGCTTTCAGGCTTCTGAAGGCCTGGATGACACTCTGGGCCGCTTTTCTTGTCTCGGCCAGCACCACCCCCACCCCCTGGGTCCCCTCGATCATCTTCACCACCAGAGGAGCGCCCCCCACCATGGAGATCAGGTCATCAGTAAACTGGGTGCTGTGGGCAAATCCTGTGACCGGCAGCCCGATACCTTTGCGGGCCAGAAGCTGCAGGCTCCGCAGTTTGTCCCGGGAGCGGCTGATGGCAACCGATTCATTAAGGCAGTACACCCCCATCATTTCAAACTGCCGGACCACAGCGGTGCCGTAAAAGGTGATGGATGCCCCGATGCGGGGAATTACCGCATCAAAGCCCTCCAGTTTTTCTCCCTTGTACAGGATGGCTGGATTATGGGAAGTGATATCCATATAGCACCGCAAGGGGTTTATGACCCACATGTCATGCCCCCGCTTTTTTCCTGCCGTAAAAAACCGGTTTGTGGAATACAGTTCAGCTTTTCTGGAAAGAATGCCGATTTTCATACATCTCCTTTTTTTGTTTTTGCGGTATATGTTCTGGAAAGTTTGCGGCCTGCTGCATAGGACCTGGCAGGATCAACCATGACATTGTCTTTAAGGGCGGTTCTGCCCAGCAGCATCCTGAACATCATGGCATCCCGGTTGGTGAGTGTGATCTCAATCGGCCAGTGCATATCCCCCAGTACCAAGGCTGATGCAATGACGTACCGCATTTCAGAATGCCCGCCTGAATCCTTGACCCGGCGGCGGTCCACCACCGGGGCTTCACAGAACAGGGCAATGTCACGCCTTTTCTGCAGGGGGTGGATGCCGAACCGCACCATGGTCAGGCTGCCACGTGTAAAAGGTTCAAGAGAAAAAGTGTGCAGGGCCGATGTTCTGGCACCGGTATCTATTTTGGCTTTTATGGCGGGAATCCCCAGATCAGGCAGGGCCAGCCATTCTTTCCACCCGATTACCGCCTGGGGGTCAGTCCCCGGTCCTGTTTTTTTCTTCATGCCGATTTTAGCAGGGAATATACCGGCATGGGATCATTGATGCCCTTCAACTGCACTTTTCCCCTGTCATATACCGGCCACAGCCCTGCAATAAGATCTTTTGTGGCCTGGCTCACCAGAATATCTCCGCCTGCGGCATAATCAGACAAGCGGGAAGCAATATTGGTCACAGGCCCGGATGCGGTGAATGTCATGCGGGTATCCAATGCCCCCTTGAACCTTGTCATGCCCACAAGGGCGGTACCACAACTGATACCCATGTTCACCTCTAAGGGTGCCATGCCTGAAAAAAGATTTTCTCTGGAAATGGACTGGTTCACCGACCGGCTCCTGGCAGCGATCTCAAAGGCGGCTTTCACCGCGTTCATGGCATTGGTTTTGGGATCATGGTCCTTGAAGATAATCATGAACGCATCACCGCTGGTTTCATTTATCTCCCCATGGGACCGGTGAATGGGGTCCACAAAACTGGAAAACATCTTTTCAATGATGGCATTCACCTCCTCTTCAGACCGGCCGGCACTCAGGGCGGTATACCCTTCGAGATCCAGAAACAGCACGCTGACATTTTTTTGCTCTTTTTCTCTGGTCAAAAGATCCGGGTTCCTGTCCGCCATCTTTCGCACCGATCCCGGCACAAAGGCGGACAGGTTTGCCAGGGTCTGGCTGATGCGGATCTTCTCTTTGGTCATTTCCCACTGCCTTTTGGCATTTATGATGATAGTGCCCAAAATGTTGGCAAAATCTCGAATCAGATAAAAATCTCTGCGGGTATACCGGGTCAAAGGCTGGATCACCACACTGATAATGGCCAAAACCCGGTTTTCCACAAACACAGGCATGGCATATTCCGGACCCACTGCCACAAGGGTACCGTCCGGCCTGACAACCGGTTCACTGCTGGAAACCACCACCGCTTTTTTTTTGCTGATGGCACGCTGCACAGCCGGCCGGTCTCTTTTGCAGGACTGGCAGCTCACAGGCCGCTCGTACAAAGCGCACTGCAGGGGACTTGTGTACTGATCCGCCTCAGGATCCAGCAGCAGCACACACACCTCCATGGCACTGGGAATAAGGGTGCGCAGGTCTTCGCGCACGGTTTCAATGATATCACCGACCTCCATGAGCGGGGCGATCTTTTTGATCAGATCCTGCTGGACATGGAAGCGTTCTTTATAATGATGGTCCATTTTCAGCCTTTTTATGTTCCAGGTTTATCCCAAGGCAGCCGCAAATCTAAAAATGCCAGGCCACTGTACCTATCCATATATCGATGCCGTCATTGGGGAATTTTAAGGACGCATTGGAATAATGCATATACCCCAGTTTGATATCAATTTGGTGGATGATAACCCCGAGATTGATGCGGTTTTCAAACTGTAAATTGGAGGACAGGTTCCTGCCGGCTATTTTATAGTCATCAATACAGGCCGCACCGACACCTCCTTCTAGATAGGGGGTGACATTGCTGCTGTCACTTGTATTAAAATAATAGGCAAATACCGGAGAAAGGGCCACGCCATGGGTTTGTTCCCCTGATTCTTCCCACAGGTTATAGGACAGTTCAAAATACCCGGACAAAAACCCCAGTCCGGTTTCAAACCAGTGGCAAGAAAATTGTTTTTGCACCCCCAGCCGGAAAATATCTATATTGTCACAGCTTTGTCCGTATCCTGCAGAAACACCATATCCTGAAGATCCTGCCAATGCAGGACTGCACAAGAATACCGTGCTGCAAACAAAAACCAGGCATACTGCCGACAAAACCAGTTTTTCCATCCTGTCTTTTTCCTTGTTACCTTGGCAAACAATGTTAAAAATTTTTCTGCGCACCCTGTCCCCGCATATAACCGTTTTCAAGATACCACAAAAAACAGATCTGTGGATAGCCCAAATATCAAAAAAAGAAAAGGGACAAACCAGGCTTCATCAGGGCCGTATCCGGGTCACACGGTTCTGCACTGCACAGGACAGCAATTGTCTGCACAAGGCGTATTCCCCATGGGTTTATTGTCTTAGATTGCCTGCAAATGGCATGCTTTTACCCTTGACATAAAATTTGAGTAAGTTTATATCCTTCTAAAAATTATTACAGGTCGGTATTGTTCGACAAACCAGGAAATTTACATACAAAATGACAGTAAAACAGATACTTAAAGACAATCATAGCATATTGCTGAAAAAATGGTTCCAGGCAACCATTGACACCTACCCGGCCCAGAGCGCAAAAATCCTGGGCAAAGATGTGGACCGGTTTGACAACCCTGTAGGGGCTGTCACCAGAGAAACCCTGGAAGACATCTTACATCTTCTGGCAGATGATTATACCGCAGATACCCTGGAAAAGGCCCTGGACCCTGTCATCCGGATCCGGGCGGTCCAGGCATTTTCAGCAGCCGAGGCGGTCAGCTTTATTTTTGCTTTGAAAAACATTGGTGAAACTATCATGGATTCAGCTTTTGCCAGAGAATTCGACCGGATGGTGGACCAGGTCGTTCTGGCCGGGTTCAACCGGCTGATGAAGTGCAGAGAAGATATATTCCTTTTAAAGGCCACAGAAAGCAAACGGCGCATTCATGCAGCCTTTGAAAGGGCAGGTTTGGTACAGGAGCTTAAGGAGGAGGACCTGCTTGGCTCAAAAAAATCTTAACCTGCATGACAAAATTTAAGGTTTGTCATGCAACCAATCAAGAGGTGGTTATAACATGACACAAAAGTACTTGATCCCCCTGGCAGCAGTTTTTCTGCTATTTCTCGTGGCCTACACAGGGGCGGGAGCAGGACTTGGGTGGTTCTTCGGGATTGTGGTTCCGTATCTGGCAATCATTGCCTTTCTGGTCGGCTTTGTCATCAAAGTGATGGGATGGGCAGCCTCTGCGGTTCCCTTTAAAATTCCCACAACCTGCGGGCAGCAGAAGTCACTTCCCTGGATAAAACAGAACCGCATTGACAACCCTGACACCACGCTCGGTGTGTTCTTACGGATGTTGCTTGAAATTTTTACGTTCAGGTCTCTGTTCCGTAACACCAAAGCCGCGTTCAACCGGAATGCCTCCAAGCGTATCATCTATTCCTGGGAGATTTTTCTGTGGGTGGGAGCCCTGGCATTTCACTACGCCTTCCTGGTGGTGCTGCTGCGGCATTTCAGATTTTTCACCGCCCCGGTACCTCAGGTTATTCAGTTTTTAGAAGCCCTGGACGGCATCGTCCAGGTGGGACTGCCCGGGCTGTTTTTATCCGGCGTGATCCTGGCGGCGGCGACCCTGTTTCTTCTGGCACGCCGGATGTATGACGCCAAGGTGAGATACATATCCCAGGCATCTGATTACTTTCCTTTATTTCTGATCCTGGGCATTGCCGCCACAGGGATTTCCATGCGGTACTTCACCAAAGTGGATGTGACGGGCATCAAAGAGATGACCATGGGCCTGGTTACCTTCAGCCCGGTTATCCCGGACGGAATAGGCGGACTGTTTTACGCCCACCTGTTTCTGGTGAGTATTCTTTTTGCCTATTTTCCGGCCAGCAAGCTCATGCATCTGGGCGGCGTCTTTTTAAGCCCCACCCGGAACACGGCCAATGACACCCGTGCCAAAAGACATGTGAACCCCTGGAATTATGATGTGCCTATCCACACCTACCAGGATTACGAAGATCACTTCAGAGACAAAATGATTGAAGCTGGGCTGCCAGTGGACAAGAAGGAGTAATCAATGGCCGACGAACTTACACCGGATGAATTACTGGATAAAATAGACTATGGTGCGGATTCGGGTAATTGGATGGATACCACCAAATCCGTCCAGATCCGACCCGGCATGTACTGCTACGCTGCCAAGGCTGAAAGCGTTGAAACTTTGGGACTGCCAAATGCCAGGCCCTGGAACCCCGTTGAAGAGGACTGGAAACTGCCCGACGACTGGCAGCAGATCCTTCATGAGGGAATCAAGGTACGCCTGGAGCGGTTCCGGACATTCAAGATATTCATGGATGTGTGTGTACGCTGCGGTGCCTGTGCAGATAAATGCCATTTCTTTTTGGGCACAGGCGATCCCAAAAACATGCCGGTGCTCCGGGCTGAACTGCTCAGATCTGTTTACCGAAATGATTTTACCACTGCAGGAAAAATCCTGCAGAACATACCCGGCGGACAGCGCCTGGGGGGAAACCGCCCCCTGACAATAGATGTGCTCAAGGAAATGTGGTACTATTTTTTCCAGTGCACAGAATGCCGCAGATGCTCCGTGTTCTGTCCCTACGGCATTGACACGGCGGAAATCACCATCATGGCTAGAGAATTGTTCAACCTCATCGGGCTGAACATCGACTGGATCGCCACCCCGGTCTCCAACTGCTACCAGACCGGCAACCACTTAGGAATTCAGCCCCATGCCTTCAAAGACATGCTGGAATTTTTTGTGGAGGACTTAGAAGACATCACCGGCGTGGACTGCACCCCCAATTTCCAGAAAAAAGGGGCGGACATTTTGTTCATCACCCCGTCAGGGGATGTATTTGCCGATCCCGGCACCTATACCTGCCAGGGATATCTGATCCTGTTCAAATACCTGAAAGACAAATACGGGCTGGATGTCACCTGGTCTACTTACGCATCAGAGGGTGGCAACTTCGGGTTCTTCACCTCCCATGAAACCATGAAGCGCCTCAACGCCAAGATGTATGCCGAAGCAAAACGGTTGGGGGTCAAATGGATCTTAGGAGGAGAATGCGGTCACATGTGGCGGGTCATCCACCAGTACATGGATACCATGAACGGGCCTGCCGATTTTCTGGAAGTGCCTGTGAACCCCATCACCGGCACCCGGTTCGACAATGCCGCTTCCACCAAGATGGTGCATATCACCGAATTTACGGCCGATCTCATCAAACACGGCAAACTGGAACTGGACAAGGGCAGGAACGCCAACCGGATCATGACCTTTCATGATTCCTGTAACCCTGCCAGGGGCATGGGCCTGCTGGATGAACCCCGGTATGTGATCAAAAGCGTGTGCGACAATTTTTATGAAATGCCGCCCAACACCATTCGTGAAAACACCTTCTGCTGCGGGTCCGGATCCGGTCTCAACGCCGGTGAAAACATGGAGCTGCGCATGGCAGGCGCCCTGCCCCGGGCCACAGCCTTGAAACATGTCCATGAAAAATACGGGGTCAACACCCTGGGCACCATCTGTGCCATTGACCGGGCTGCGTTGACGACCTTATGTGAATACTGGGTGCCGGATGTGGAAGTAGCCGGCGTGCACGAACTGGTGGGCAACGCGTTGATCCTGCCGGGTGAAAAAGAACGTACCGAAGACCTGAGAATGGAACCGCTGCCAGGTTGCGAGGAGGAGGAATAAAATGACAAAAAACATGATTATGGGCGGACTGGCTGTCTTTGTTCTGGCCGTGCTCTCACCCTTCTGGTTCAACATGGTGACCACCACCCAGGCGGCACCTGAACCCGAACTGCTGGGCCCTGCCAAAGAGGCCAGAAAATGTGTCTTAGACAAATATGACATGCGGGCCAACCACATGTCCCTGCTGGATGAATGGCGGGATGCGGTGGTGCGTGATGCCGACCGGATCTATGTGGCTGCCAACGGCAAATCCTTTAACATGAGCCTGTCCACAGGAGAAAATTCCTGCCTGGGCTGCCATGCGGACAAGGCAAAATTTTGTGACTCCTGCCATACCTATACGTCGGTGGACCCCTATTGCTGGGAATGTCACACAAACCCCAAGGAGATTGAATGATGGAAAAGAGCAGAAGAAGTTTTCTGAAAGTTGCAGGTATTGCCGCCATCGGGTTGGGTGCTGCTCCGGCAATGAACTTTGCCGCATCTGATTCTCAAGGTTCTGCCGCTGCTGTAAAAGCAAAAAATCCTGATGCCCTCCATGCCGAGCGCTGGGGCATGGTAATTCTTGTCAAAAAAATCAATGATAAAATTGCCAAACAGATAACCCATGCCTGTCATACCCAGCATAATGTGCCGGATTTTACCCATGAAGTGGATACACAAAAATTTCCCGATACCCGCCCGGTGAACCATAACCAGGAAATCAAATGGATCTGGAAGGAAAAATTTCATTACGCATTTCCGGATAAGGAAGATGAATTTTTGAATGAAAAATTTCACCACCTGCCGTTTATGGTGTTGTGCAACCACTGCAAAAATGCGCCCTGTGTTCAGGCATGTCCTACCCGGGCCACTTTTTCCCGGGAAGACGGCATCGTGATAATGGATTATCACCGCTGTATCGGGTGCCGGTTCTGCATGGCGGCCTGTCCTTACGGATCTCGAAGCTTCAACTTCAGGGATCCCCAGCCGTTTATCGCTGAGACAGACCCGGATTTTCCCACCCGGTCCAAAGGGGTGGTGGAAAAATGCAACCTGTGTGCGGAACGGCTTGCAAAAGGTGAACAGCCGCACTGTGTAGAAGCCGCTGAAGGCGCCATTGTGGTGGGAGACCTGGAAGACCCTGCATCAGAAATCAGGAAACTTCTCAGGGAAAATTATTCAATCAGACGTAAACAGTCTCTGGGTACAGAGCCCTCTGTTTACTACATCGTTTAAGAGAGGCGCGTATGCTTGAAATAGCGACTAAAGGAACGAAAAATTATTGGTTGTGGATCGCCTTTCTGCTAATTGTGATCGGTGCAGGAACGGTGGCATACCTGGATCAGTTCTTCAACGGCCTGATGATAACAGGCATGAGCAGAGATGTTTCCTGGGGATTTTATATTGCCAACTTCACCTTTCTGGTGGGGGTGGCAGCAGGCGGGGTCATGGTGGTTATTCCCTATTACCTGCATGATTATGAGAAATTCCACAGGATCACCATCCTGGGAGAATTTCTGGCCGTGGCCAGCCTGGTCATGTGCCTTTTGTTCATCATCGTGGACCTGGGCCAGCCGGTGCGCATGCTCAATGTGCTGCTGTACCCTTCCCCCAAATCGATGCTGTTTTATGACATGCTTGTTCTGAACGGATACTTGTTTTTGAACATTGTCATCGGCTGGAAAGTGCTGGAGGCGGAACGGAACCAGGTCAAACCGCCGGCATGGACAAAACCGTTGATATACCTGTCCATTCCCTTTGCCATCGGTATCCACACGGTCACCGCCTACCTGTACTGCGGCCTGCCGGGAAGGGGATACTGGCTTACCGCGATTCTGGCCCCCAGATTTCTGGCGTCAGCCTTTGCTGCAGGACCGGCTTTTCTGATCATCTTATGCTATATTATCAGAAAATTCACCAAATTCGATCCAGGCTGGGAAGCCATGCAGACCCTGTCCAAGATCGTCTGCTATGCCGTCATCGCCAATCTGTTTTTCTTTTTGTGCGAGGTTTTTGTGGTGTATTACTCAGGCATTCCCGGACACCAAACCCATCTCCAGTACCTTTTGTTCGGATACCATGGATACAATGCCCTGGTTCCCTGGATGTGGAGCGGGTTTATCCTCATGGCGGTTGGTGCGGTTTTTCTGGTCATTCCAAAACTGCGCAACAATTACATCCTTTTGCCGGTGGCCTGTGCCATGATTTTTTTCGGTGCCTGGATCGACAAGGGTATGGGCATGATCGCCGGGGGGTTTGTTCCCTCTCCGCTGCACCATGTGACCGAATATATGCCCACTCTCCAGGAAATCATCATCACCCTGGGAGTATATGCCGCAGGATTTCTGGTGCTCACCATCTTGTACAAACTGGCCACCCAGGTCAAAGAAGAGGTGGGCGGCTGATGTGCTGATACCATGATATCCTGCATCGCATGACCCCAGGATGTTGACGACAGGGGGGTGACATACGGCACCCCCCTGTTTTTTTTATGTGTGTGCAAAAAACTAAGGCAGATATGGAACCTGCAAGGATGCCATATGTGAAACACCATGAGATTTCGTTGGAAACCTTGAAAAACCGGTTTCTGGCCGCAATTTACCGGCAGGATGCCCAAAAAACCCGCACATCCTTTCTTATGATTTTGGATGCAGCGCGAAAGAGCCTGCCGGAACCAGGGGAAACCCGGGAAAAACTGCTGCGGCAGATACAGACAGCCTTTCTGCGCTTCAAACCCTTTTTAACCTCCCCCCAGGTTGGTCTTGCAGCCCCCTTTCAGGCGTTGAAAACCCTGCTGGCGGATGTTGTAAAGTTTCGGTGCCGTGCGGTGTACCATGTATCTTATACAGACTGGCATGCCCGTGTAAACCTGATGCCCTGGCAGATGGATCTGTTATTTAAAAACGCCATTACCGTGCAGCTCACCTCCGGATGCTCCCATTTTTGCCGGCGGTGCAATGAATGGGCCCTGCCCGGCATCAGAAGCCATTTTTCATACGATGCCGCCGCACAGATCATAAAACAGCTTCTGGTGCAGCGCAACACAGATACCGCCCTGTACGGTGCATCAGATCCCCTGGACTGGCAGGACGGTGCCCATACCCTGGCAGATCTTCTGACACCCGTGGGGAGCGCTGCCTGCTTCAGTCTTTTGACCAAGGTGCCAAGGGCCGGACAGGGGGTATTACAAACATTGGTCCACCGGAATATCGCCCTGTCCGTAAGTGTGACAGATGCAAACCGGGACCGCATCACCGCCCTGGAAACGCAAACCGGCATAAATCTTGCCAAGCAGCACGACTCCGATGACCTGCTCATACCGGCAGGGCTGGATGAGGATTTTACCACGGTGAAATCCTCCATCACCGACGCCTATGGTACGGAAATTACCCCGGAAGGGGCCTTTATCATCATCCCGACCTTCACCTGTGCCCTGCATCCCATGGGCCACAAAAAACTGCCGGTCACCCGCAAAACAGCGGTTTTCCCGGTAAAAAAAATCGGGCGGCAGGCCCTGCTGCAAGACTATTTCAAACCCCTGGAAGTGGTGGGACACAAAAAAACCCCCTTTCACCTGTCTAAACTGCTGGATGTCCAGGTGGAAACGTTGCTGCTGGACAACGGGTCCATGGACCTGTCACCCCCGGGCATGCGCAATCTTAAGGAATATTTCACCATTTTTCAGGAACCAGCCCGGCTGCAGCGCAAACACATGACCCGGTCAATTGTTCAGGGGCTGAAAAAGCAATTTTTCCCCCATGGCAGATACCATGACCTGACACATGAACAACAGCGGCTGTACCGGCAGAAAATTTACGCCCATCTGGATTTTTGCAACAAAACGATTGTGGAAGAATCCCGAATCTGCGCGGTGTCGTTTTTTTTACAGGCTGCCCAAAATTTTCTGGCGGAGCAGGAAGATAAAAAAACCATCATCGCCCATCTCATTAAGCCGGAAGCAGATCAACTGGCACACCGCTATGGCCGAAACGCCCGGAAAACAGATGTACAACACCTGCTTTCACATGATATAAATGGTTTTTTTGACCTGTTTAGATTCTATGTCACGGCCCTGGTTTTTGATCGCCACACCCGGGCTGTCATCCGGTTTATCCAGGCACATCCCGCAGCATATGATCCTGTTGCAGACCGATTTGTAAAAAATAAGGAAAATATGGCATGAAAAATCCAGATGCAGTCATCGTATTTCCTCCGCCCATGGACCGTATTGCCCGGGTCTATCCGGCTCCCCATTTTTTGTCTTCATTTATCAACAGCAATGAATTTTCTGCAAGACCGTTGGATTTAAATATTATTGCACTCAGCAAACTTACCAGTCCATATTTTCTGGACAAACAGATAGAAACCGTCGCATCAACCAGAGTCGGGCTGGAAAAATCAGGTCTTCATTCACAGGAAAAAAGAGAAGCATATGCCGAAAATTTGAGATCAACTGCCAGACTTTTGTATGGAAGGCGTATCCATTCACAACACCATCATATAAAAAATCTGATGGATATGGAAAATTGCGGCATTCGATATACACGGATATTCATTGACCTGTTTAAAAAGTACTTTGGCCTTTTTTACAAAAAAAATATTCCGGAAATAGAAGATCTAAAGACTTTTTTCTCCTGTCCTGAAGCCATACTCATCAAAGCGCTTTTGCATGAAGAGATACAAAATTCCATCATCGATAAACAGATACCGGTCATTGGATTTTCTATTCCTTTTGCCCAGCAGTTTATTCCTGCAATGATATTGGCCAGTGATATCAAAGAAAAGATGCAAGATGTGCATATTTGTTTTGGTGGTCCGATCATTACCCTGCTGTCTGAAAAATATCTGAAAGAGGTGATAAAAGTCGCACCTGTGGATTCGTTTGTGAGATTTGACGGGGAAATGCCGTTGCTGCAGGTATTACGTTATAAACTGCGGGGTCAGGCTGTTGATGATACAAAAAACGTGATCTTTCATGATGGATTAAACAAAAGTGCGGACCTGTCTGATGCCGCCCACCATCGGAAAGGTAAACAGGTTCACACCCACAATAGATTCCAAAAGGAAAATATGGGGTATTTCTCAAAAAATGCCCCCATCCCTGTAACCCAGTCAACCGGATGTTATTGGAAAAAATGTTCATTTTGTGATTACATCAATCTTCACAAAGACAAAATATACCGGCCAAGGCCTGTCAGCGAAATCATTGCCGACATAAAATATTATCACGCGCTGAAATTTACAAATTTTCGCATGCTGGCTGAGGCAATACATCCCAAACATGCCGGTGAAATTGCAACTGCCTTGTTGGACAATAAGTTGAATATTTCCTGGCATTCTTTTTTACGCGTTGATGCGGGATTTACCACAAAGATATTACAATCAATGGCCAGGAGCGGATTCAACTGTACCATAGGGATGGAATCTGCCAATGAATGTGTATTGCAGACACTCAATAAAGGATACAACAAAAAAATTATCAGAGGATTTTTTGAAAACCTCCGGGCCGCATCACTTAAGAACAACCATCTGAATCTTATAGTCGGTACCCCCGGCGCCACCTATGATCAGGAACTTGAAACACTTGCGTTCTGCAGGGAATATACCGATATTTTTACCCAGTTTAAAGCCGGCATTTTCACTTTGACACCAACGTCTGATATGGGAAAAAACCCGCAAAAATATGGTATACAAATTAAAGACAGCAGCGCAGAGAATCAGCATCTGCATGGACGAATATCATCAATGGCTTTTGACGATCCCAGGGGGATGACACATGAAAAAAAATTACGCATTATAGAACGCTATGGCCAATTGAACAAAGAGATAAAAAACAAGCAAAAATTTAAAAACTGTCTGGACAGGATTACAGCAGCCGGGTCCGGTACTGACATGGAAGGAATTGTATTTGCTTTTGAAAAATTATTGGTCCGCCAAAGGGTGATGCACCATGCTTTCCATGGACAAGGCGATTATATGGTTGTCAATATATCTGAAAATCGCGATCATCAGGTTTTTATGGACAAACAGCAATCTGATCTAATGGACACTCTGAGAGACAGCACATTCGGCTTCCAGGATGTCATGGCAATCACAAAGGATGAAGATATCGCACTGCATTTCATAAAAAAAATGGCAACAGGAAATTTGATCAGCGTAGCAGATATAGATCATGGAATCCGATAACGCAATAACGGCCATGCCTTGGCGGGTGACAAGACGGGGTGTTTTTTTAAGATTGCTCTTCCAAAGATTATCTGCCGTATTTAAACCCGGGCTGCACTTTTATCAGTTGTTTGGTATAGGGATGTTCCGGGTGCTGGATAATGTTTTCTGCTGTGTTGATCTCCACAATATGGCCTTCGTGGATAACCGCAATCCTGTCGCACAGGTATCTGGCGGCCGCCAGGTTATGGGTGATGAACAAAAAGGTCATGTCAAAGGTTGCTTTGATTTCCTGGAGCAGCTTGAACAACTGAATGGCAATGGTGGCATCCAGCATGGAAGTGGGTTCGTCCGCCACGATAAATTCCGGTTCCACCACAATGGCCCTGGCGATGGCCACCCGCTGGCGCTGTCCCCCGGAAAGCTGGTGGGGATACCGATTATAAAACGCATGCCCCGGAGACAGCCCCACGGTTTCCAGGGTGTGAATCACCTTTTGTGACCGGGTTTCAGGGGTACCGATTTTCTGGACAATCAGGGGTTCCAGCACGGTTTCTGCAATGGACAGATGGGGGTTCAGGCTCTGGTAGGGGTCCTGGAAAATCATCTGGACCCGGGAACGGTATGCTTTTAAGGCTGATCCTTTTAAATCGCTGATGGGGACCTTGTTGAACAGGATCTGACCGGCAGTGGGCTGTTCCAGTCTGACAAGCAGCCTGCCGGTGGTGGTTTTGCCGCTCCCGCTTTGTCCCACCAGCCCGAAGATCTCCCCTGTTTCAATTCCAAGATCAATGCTGTTCAAGGCCAGAACTTTTTTCTTTTGTCTGGAAAAAAGGGTTTTTCCGGGAAAATAGGTTTTGGTCACACCCTTTATTTCAACCAGCAGATTTTTTTTCGGATCAGCCTTTCCCATGACCACCTCTGATAATGCCGGGCTCACAGCAAAACGCCTTGTGGGTGGAAGATATCTCTACCCAGCCCGGTGCTTTTTTTCTGCAGGAACCGGAACATACCTTGCAATTATCGGCAAACCGGCAGGACCCGATGTCCGATAAAAGATCCGGCGATTCCTGCATATCCGGAATCACGATATCATTGATATTATCCAAAGACAGATAAGAACCCAGCAGGCTGCGGGTGTAGGGATGCCGGGGCGAGGTGAACACTTCTTTTCTGGTGCCTGTTTCAACGATCTGACCGGCGTACATCACACAGATTTCATCACATACCGATGCCACCACCGCAATGTCATGGGAGATGAAAATCAGGCCGGTATGGGTTTTTTCCTGCACCTGTTTGATTTCTCTGAGAATCTGGTCCTGGACAATGACATCCAGGGCAGTGGTGGGTTCATCCGCAATAATAAGATCCGGATCACAGGCCAGGGCCATGGCGATGATCACCCGCTGTTTCATGCCCCCTGAATATTCATGGGGATAATCTTTCATGCGCGCCACCGGGATATCCACAAGATCGAACAAAGCATTCAACCGGTCTGCCAGATCCGCATCAGACATGTCGGGCTGGTGGGTGATGATGGCCTCTTTGATCTGCTCATCCACCCGGTGCACCGGATTCAATGCATTCATGGCTGCCTGGAATATCATGGCGATTTTCGCCCCCCGCACCTTGCGCCATTGTTTTTCAGTCAGACGCACCAGATCTTCTCCCTGGAACTGAATACTGCCTCCCAGGATCACGGCATTGTCCGGCAAAAGCCCCATCAAAGCCATGCCGATGGTGGTCTTGCCGCAGCCGGATTCTCCCACAAACCCTAAAGGCCTGCCTTTTTCAAGATCAAAACTGATATTGTCCACTGCCTTGAGCATGCCTTTTTTGGTCTGGTATCCGATGGTCAGGTTCTTTACAGATAAAAGTGTCATGGAATCAGGCCTGCCCCTCCTTTCGCAACCGTGGATCCAGCACCTCGTCCATGGCCCGGCCCAGCAGATAAAAGGCAAGGGTCAAAAGCGATATGCACACCCCCGGTGGTATCAGCCAGTAGGGGGCCTGAAACATATGACCCGATTTCCAGACCCACTGGAGCATCATGCCCCAGCTCACCTGGCTGGGATCTCCGAACCCCAGAAAGGACAATGCCGCTTCCACCAGAATGGCGGCAGTCACCCGGAAGGTCATGTACAAAAATGCCAGGGGCAGAACATTGGGCATGATATGCCGGAAAATAATACGCAGATGCGAAGCCCCGGCCACCCGGGATGCCTCGATAAACGGCCGGTGTTTCAATGACAGGGTCTGGGACCGGATAACCCGGGATACGGCAGGCCACCGCATGATGGCAATGATGAACACAATGATCCAGATGTTGAACTGACCGAACAAAGAAGCCAAAATCAGCAGGATCACCAGGGAGGGCAGCACCATGATGATATCTGCCGTGCGCATGAGAAAGGCATCCAGCAGTCCGCCGGTGTAACCGGCCACCATCCCCACAAGGGTGCCGATGACAATACTGAAAAATGCTGCGGAAAGCCCGACAATAAAGGCCACTTTAGCCCCTTCCAGAAGCTGGGCAAAAAGATCACGGCCCACATTGTCCGTGCCCAGCCAGTGGGTGAGGCTGGGTCCTGTGGAAACCCTGATATCCGGATCGATGCCGGTCATGGGATCATACATGGGCCCGATAAGGGGCACAAAAAAAGAGGCAATGGCCATGAACATGAATACCACCAGGATAATGATACCGGTTTTGCCCAGGGGATTTTCAATAAAAATCTGCCATCCTTTGTAAAACCGCTGCAGAGAATACTTGTTCAGCACAGGCACATCCTTTGTAACTAATATGTGATCCTGGGATCCAGCCAGGCATACAACAGATCCACAATCAGGTTGGCAACCAGCACCACCAGGGCGATGAGCAGAAAACAGGCCTGGGCCAGGGGATAGTCATTGTTGCTCACCGCAAAAATCAATTCTTTGCCGATCCCGGGCCAGGTAAAAATCTGCTCTGTCAGGGCACCGCCGTTTATGGAAAAGGCAAGGGAAAGTCCCACAGACGTGATTACGGGCAGAGCGGCATTCTGGGCAGCATGTTTATTTCGGATCACCTTTTCACTCAACCCCTTTGCCCGGGCCGTAATGATATAATCTTCTCTGAGAACCGACAGCATGGATGAGCGCATCAGCAGCAGATAAGAGCCCAGGTTGATGATAAACAGCGTCATCAGCGGCAGCATCAGGTGATGAAGCACGTCCAGAATCCGAACAAATAAAGACGCGTTTCCCACCCAGAGTTGTGGAGACAGCACCCCGCCCAGAGGAAACAGCCCCAGCTTGAATCCCAGAACCCACAAAAGAAGCAAAGCAAACCAGGGAATAAACAGGGTGTAGCACACAAGGGCGGAAATGGACATGACATTGTCCAGATGCGATCCCTTATGCCAGGCGGCAATTTTACCCAAAAAAATCCCCACAAATGCCGCCAGGACCGTGGATGTGGTGAACAGCAGAATGGTCCATTTGAGTTTGTCTAAAATGATGGTGGAAACCTGTTCCCCATAATGAAAGGAAAACCCGAAATTACCGGTGAAAAAATTTTTAACATAAATAAGATATTGTTCCCACAATGGTCTGTCCAGTCCCATCTGCTCGATAAGATGGGCCATGTCTTCAGGGGTGAGCATGGGATCCACCATCTTGGATATGGGATCTCCCGGAGACAAACGGAACAAAAAAAACAGCACCGTTAAAATCACAAAAAAAATGAAGGCAACTTCCACCAGTTTTACCAGAATATAGCTGGATTTTTTCATTTTATCCCAAACGCTTTATATGCCTATTTTATCGGCCTGACCACGCACAGAGACCAGATATTTCCGATGCCGTTCACTTTTTCCACCCAGCCTTCAAAGCGTTTGTTTACGGTGGCTTCAATGATATGGGGGTTGTATAAGGGATAATAGGGCACATCTTCCAGGAGCATTTCCTGCATTTTATAAATCATCTGCCTGCGTTCTTGGTCATCTACAACCAGGCGCTGCTCTGCGGCCAGGGTATCAAACGTCTCATTTGTGTATCCGCTCATGTTCCAGCCATTGGGCCTGTCATTTTCCGAAGAGAAAAACGCCCCCAGATAATCAGGATCCAGATCCAGCTTGCCGTAGCCCAGGACAAAGGCATCAAAATCATGTTTTCCCTTGACTGTTTCCAGCAGGGAATTAAAGGACATGGGTCTTGCAAAGGCAGGCAGGCCCAGCTTTCTGAGCCACTCCTGGATCATGGTGCCGGCAAAGGCCCGTTTGGGGTCATAATCTGCCGGCGGGGTGAGAATCACAAATTTCTCCATGTTTTCCCCTGAAGGAAGGATAATGTCAGAGGGGGTGGCCAGTGTTCCGTCATCATTTACCGGCGGTACTTTCCAGGAATATCCGGCAGATTTGAGCATATTCCAGGCTGCGGTGATCCGCTGTTTTTCGTCCATACCCGCCCCGTATTTTCTCACATCAGGGTTATGCCAGAAATGGTTGCCGGAAGGTATAATGGAATCCATGGGATTGCCGTAATCCTGGAGGATCCGGCTCAGAATGAACTGCTTGTCCACCACCGTTGCAACTGCCTGGCGCAGGATTTTATCATCAAAAGGGGGCCTGCGCAGATTGAATCCCAGATAATACAGGGCGCTTTTTTTATTAAAATGCAGGTCTATATTGCTATTTTCTTCCAGATCCTTGATATAGCCGGGCTGGATATCCCACCAGTAATAATCGATATCCCCTTTTTTTAAAGCCAGAATCGCCACATCCGTGGTCCCGTAAATATTGAACAAAAGATTGTCCACATAAGGGCCCAGATCAAAGCCGGCAATATTTTTGCCCTGCCCGAAAAAATAAGGATTTTTTGTCATGTGTATATAGGCGCCCTTCTCATATTCCTGCAGTATAAAAGGGCCGGTTCCCAAGGGTTTTTCCACCTGAAAATCCTGCAGGATACGCAAGGGTTTTTCTTTGGTCAACGCATCTTTGGCCACAGATTCCCATTCTTTTTTAGACACCATGGGAGCGGTCATGACCCGTGACATGAAAATAGCGGAAGGCTCTTTTAAATGAAAGACCACGGTATGGGCATCAGGGGCTTCCAATTTTTCAATTATTTTCCATTTGCTGTAGTATCTGGGAATTTTAAAATCAAAAAACAGCTGCTTGGTAAACAGCACATCTTCACTGGTAAAATCGGATCCGTCAGACCATTTGGCCTTTCGCAGATGTATGGTATAAGTCAATGCGGCTTCATCAAACACCGGTGCTTCTTTTGCCAGCCAGGGAATGATTTCCAGGGTCTTGGGGTGACGACGGAAAAGCGGCTGATAGATCTGGGACAGAATATTGCGCGAATTGATATCGGTTCCCAGCCAGATATTCAAAGATCTAGGTTCTTCAGGCAGTCCTATTTTTAAATACGCACTCTCTTCGGATTTCTGGCATGACAACAGTGCCCCTGTTACCACCATCAATAAAATGGCCGGCAGCAGCAGTCTGCATACCGTTTTACACCACCTGCTGGATTGGTTCTTTTTTATTTTCTGGATTTGCTGCACTGATTTTCTCCTCAATAAAGTCCACCACACGTTTTTCAAGTTTCTGGTTGTTGAACTGGTTGATCCGCGGGATTCCTCCGGGACTGACGCAATTAACTTCCACCAGCTTATCTCCTATGATATCTATACCCACAAAATACAGGCCGTCTTGTAACAATTTTGGTTTAATGCGACGGCAAAGGGCTTTTTGGGCCGGCGTAATCTCGTGCCTGAAGGCCAGGGCACCGGCGTGGACATTGGTGCGGAAATCTCCTGACACGGATCTGCGGCCCATGGCACCCAGAATTTCTCCGTCCAGCAGAAGGATACGCACGTCCCCTTCTTTTCTGACCTGTTGTAAATATTCCTGAACCATGATGGGCCGGCGCTCGGGATAGGGTTTTCCCGCTTTGACATAGTAGTTGATCAGGGAGTTAAGATTTTCCTGGTCCTGGTTGCTCACCTTGATCACCCCGTGGCCCCCATGGCCATGCAGGGGTTTGATAACCATGGCACCGCCAAAATCATCAATGATTTTCTTCAGACGGTACGGATCCCTGGACACATGGGTTTCAGGAATAATATCCGGAAAATTGAGAATATAGGCTTTGCTGCTGCCGTTGAGCTGGCCCATGGTATTGTTTACCAGAAACACCTGATCACTCACCGGTCCCAAAAACTCCAGCACCTCATAATTGATGGGCGGATCTTTTCTCAAAAACAGAACATCCAGGTCTGTCACTGTTTCAAATATCAATTCTTCTTTGTCCAGACAATGGAGGAGATCCGTCCAGTAAGCCTGGATGGAATGGTCTTTCGGCACAGAGATATGGCGCATTCTTGCCACCACTTCATTTTTCCGGACGTAGATATCATGGGGTTCAAGGAAATACACCTCATGGCCCCGCTGGTTGCACTCATACATGATATGGGCAGTGGTATCCCAGACCGGGTCGATCTGCCGTAAATCATCCATTAAAAATGCGATTTCCATGATACCTGTTTAAGACCTCCGGGTGTCTGCCTGTCTGAATTAAAATTTTTTATGAATTTATCAATTTATGATAAGTAAAGTAGACGCAATTGTCAAACCCTTACCCAAATTTAACAAAGGCCATCGCATGTAATCACATCCTGTTCAGCTGCTTGATACCCGCCCCCTGCGGGTGCCGTGGACCGGCCAGAGGTTGGCATCTGACGGTCCTGTCACACGGCACCGAAAGGGGGCTATGGTAATATGGTGACGCTGCATCTACTTAAGATTCCCTGCCAAATTTAATGAACTACAAGACAAATTTTATAGATTGGTGTATTCTTTTAATTTGGAATGGTTTTCCCAACAAGCAAACACATGAAAGGATAAAATGAAAGACACCCTTTTCATCCAATTTTACGGCCGGACCGGCAGCGGATGGTTTGACCTGTGCAACGGCTTTTCAGACACCTTTGACCTGTGCCGCAGCAAAGGGGATTTTCTATGGGTTCCCCTGGAACAGGACACAGACAAATGGTATGATGAAACCGCGTATCACCCGATTTTTCTGCCCATTGAAAAAGGGACGGTATATATAAGCGCAAGTTACGTAAACCAGCTGTACCAGGCATACCTGTGGGCGGTTCAGTACCCGGACATTAATTTTATTGTGGGCGGTCCTGTGGCATCGGAACGGCATGCTGCAGCACCGGGATGGCATTCCGTGCATTTCAGGGTGGAACAGCCCCTGCCGTCCAATCTTTTTTTAACCGGCCAAAGCGTTGAATCCCTGTTCGGGGTGCCCGAATTTTCCGGCAGATGGCATCTGGAAATACCCAAACAGATCCCGGAAAACAGCCGGGTCTATTTTTCCTATACCCTTGAAAACCAGTGCTATTGGAAAAAATGTCCATTTTGTTCCATTGCCCAGCATGCTTCTGAACATTTCAGGAAGAGAAAGGTGCTGGATCTTGCCTTTACAAACTTAGATTACA
Source organism: Desulfotignum sp. (assembly GCA_011390335.1). GTDB lineage: Bacteria > Desulfobacterota > Desulfobacteria > Desulfobacterales > Desulfobacteraceae > Desulfotignum. Next base: position 29,653 of record JAABSO010000008.1, read on the forward strand.
CCGGACACAAGATCGTCCGGCTCAACACCGGATCCATGACACCGGAACATATCAGAAACATTCTGCCCATTCTGCCTGTACGCCCGGATATGGAATACCGGTTTTTCATGCGGGCGGCAGCTGCGGAAACCCGGGCCATGGAATCGGCCGTCTCCAGAATGAAAGGCGGGATCCCGGACTGCACCCTGGGATTCGGCATCGAATTTCCTTCTGACCGCATGTGGCAATACCTGAACAAGGGCACCCGCATGGATGAGGTGATAAAAACCCTGGAATTCTGCACAAAAACCGGTTTCAAGGTCAACGCCAATCTCATTTTGGGCTGGAACAACCTGGTGGAGCAGGATCTGCGGGATCTGGAAAAATTCATGAAAAATCTGTCTGCACACACGGTCACAACCCTGCAACTGCGCTGGCTGTTTGCCCATCCCTATACCAAAATTTACGACACCTATGACGGGAAAGAAAACAGTATCCGGCTGGGGCCCTTCAACTGCGGATTCAATGTACGGGTCAATCCGGAGCAGCAGGATCTGAACCTGCGTGCCGGCCGTATCATGAAAAAAATCTGCGAAGAAAAAGGCATCGCACTCCAGGGATACAAAAATCTGAACAAGGGACAGGCATAGTGTCACACCTCAGCCCGGCCTTTATCCGGCAATACACTGTATTGACAACAAAATCCGGATGGTTATCCTGAAATGATACATCACAGGCAAAAATTTTGAGATAAAAGCCGGATAACCAATTGCCACCCCCTTTGGGAGACCCGATGATGTTCAGGAAAAACAGCAGAAATAACGGGGTCCGAAAAATCCTTGTGATGGGGGTTTTCTGGCGGATTCTTTTTATTGAGGCGGTCCTTCTGGTATATTCTCTTGTTTACCGCTGGCTGGCCGAAGATGCCGGACCTGCTGATCTTTTCTGGTATGCCGTAAGAATTATTGTGCTTGTGGCCATTATCGTTGTCTTCATGGTGGTGAGCCTGAAACAGTTTCTGGCAAAAAAAATCATTGATCCTCTGGAACGTATCGCCCGGGCCAACAAGGAGATAGAAAAAGATTTCTCCAGGGCAGATGCCATAGATCTGCCGCCGGACACCCCGGATGAGATCACAACCATTGTCACCTCCAGGGCAGACATGCTTAAGCGGATCATCCGGGTATCTGACGAAAGACTCCACCTGGTGAATTTTATCAAGGAAACCTTTGGGCGGTATCTTTCAAAAAAAGTGGTCGAAGAGATTCTTTCCTCCAAAAAGGGCCGGCAGATCGGGGGGGCCCGCAGAACCGTTACCGTGCTCATGGCTGATCTGCGGGGATTTACCAGCCTCTCGGAATCGCGGGACCCTGAAGAGATGGTACAGCTGCTCAACCGGTACCTGAAAAAAATGTCCGCCATCATCCTGGCATATGACGGCATCATCGATGAAATCATCGGGGATGCCATCCTTGCGGTATTCGGCGCCCTTGAACCCCATGAAAATGATCCGGAACGGGCCATTGCCTGTGCCCTAAAAATGCAGAACTGCCTGGTCCACCTCAACAAAGCCTTCACAAAGGAAGGATATCCATCCCTTGAAATGGGCATCGGCATAAATACAGGCAGTGTGATTGTGGGAAATATCGGATCAGAGCTGCGCATGAAATACGGCATTGTCGGTGAAACGGTCAACCGGGCAGCCAGGATCGAATCCAACAGTATCGGGGGTCAGGTGCTCATCGGCGAATCCACCTGCAAAGCGGTCCAGACTGTTTTGAAAACCGATCCTCCCAAAACCATTATGATGAAAGGCATGAAAAAGCCGCTTGTTTTTTATGCGGTATATGCCATTGAGATGGAGAAAAAAACAATTGCCATTGAGGTGCCCGCCGTCCCCGGCCCCCTGGTGGATATCCAGATACCGGTGCACTGCTGGGTTATCCAGGACAAAAAACTTGCATCCATCCCTCTCGCCGGCACCACCCTTTTTATGGATGAAACCCAGATCCATATCCGGACCACGCGCCCTGTCGCACCGCTGACAGATGTGCGGCTCAACTTTGATTTCTGCCTGGAGGCCCATTGTTTCGGCGATATTTATGCCAAATGCACTGCCACTGAAACTGTGCGCGGCAGCCACCACTGCGAGCTGCATGTCACCGCCATGGAAGAAAAGGACCGGGCTGTCATCAGAAGATGGATGGCAGAAGCAGCTGCCTGACCGTGATGCGCCATTGTGGCCCGGGCCTGGTAATTCCATGTAACCAGAACCCCTTTGGTTGATCAGTGCCCGCCACCTGTATAAAGCTTGCACCGGACCGATATTTTTGATCTGACGATCCGTTCACAAGACTCCCACTGGGGGTGCTTGTTCAATATATGTGCCGTCGCATCTTAATGCGGTTGCCCTGTCGGCCAAGGCTTTTTCCTTGACAAGATCTCAAAAAAGTATTTGGATAATGCATATAATTTTCACTGCCGGTTTTTGAAATATGATACCTTCAGGAACTTTCAAAAATGAAAAACAAACTGCGCGGACAAGCTGTATCCTTTGATGGCAAAATACCGGTAAAATGGTGGGCCTGGTTCCTGTTTTTTTGTCTGATCCTTACAACCCAGGCTGCTGCCGGCGAAGAAAATCGGATCACCAATCATCTGGGCATGACCTTTATCCGGGTGGCACCCGGCACATTTCTCATGGGAAGCCCTGAAACTGAAGAACACCGGACAGGCAATGAAACACAGCACCAGATTCACATCAAAAAATCCTTTTACCTCCAGCAAAACGAAGTAACCCTGGAACAATGGCGGGCGGTGATGGGAAACAGCTGGTTTATCAAACGAGACGGCACAGCCCGGACCCCGGTCACCCGTGTCTCTTTTTATGATGTCCAGAAATTTATCAAAAAACTCAACAAAAAAGGCAGCGCGCAATACCGGCTTCCTTCGGAAGCGGAATGGGAATATGCCTGCAGGGCCGGCACCACCACCGCATACAGCTGGGGAAATGATATTGACTGTTCCAAAGCCATGTATGCCAATAATCAGAAAAAATTGTGCGATTGCTGTGACTATTACCGGTCTGTGGGACTGCCGGTAAACGGGCCTGCCCCGGTGGGATCCTTTGCCCCCAACCCATGGGGGTTTTATGACATGCACGGCAATGTCTGGGAATGGTGTGCCGATGTATATTCCGATGACATACGCACCCCCGGGGTCAACACCTATGATCTTTTCTCTTCCAGGCCCAGGGTGCGGCGGGGCGGCAGCTGGTACAAGTATGGCCAGTTTCTCAGAAGCGCCAACCGTACCTATGCCCATCCCGGCGCCAGGTTCCAGACCACCGGTTTCAGGCTGGTCCGTGAGACAGATTGATGCGCGCAAAACTCCTGGATCTTCTCAAGATTTATGAAGAGGAAATCAGTCTTTTTTTATGGACAGCCGCCCTTTTGTTCATCATCCGCAGCTCCGGCATCATCCTCAACAACTATGCGGAGACCGCTTTTTTAAAACGCTACGGGGTGGAATATCTGCCCATGGTCAATATGCTCAATGCAGTGGCCACCTTTTTTGTCACCGGACTGCTGACGGCTTTTTTAAGCAAAACCCCGGGGGCAAAACTTCTGTCTTATATCTTTATTTTCTCAGGCACCATTGTCACAGTGATCCGGCTGCTCATCCCCTTTGGCATCGACCTGCTCTACCCCCTGCTTTTCATGCTCAAAAGCCAGTTTGAACTGCTCCAGGCCCTTTTGTTCTGGAACATGTGCAATGATTTGTTCAACACCCGACAGTCCAAGCGGCTGTTTCCTTTGCTCACTGCAGGGGGTGTCATCGGGCTCATCTTAGGCAGTTTCGGCACCCCGTATTTTGCAAGCCTGTTCAGCATGGACAATTTGCTGTATCTGTATCTGGTCACCACCATTTTCGGTGCATTGATGATTCAGGCCATGGGGCGCAGTTATGCCACCTTGATATTTACTGAAAAAACAGGGACATCAGGCAAAAAAAGGCCTCCCATGATCGAAGAAATCAAACGGGTCTACCCCTTGGTAAAAGATTCCATCCTGGTAAAAATTGTCCTGGTTCTGACATTCATGCCCAATGTACTCATTCCCATCATGAACTACCAGTTCAATTATGCTGTAAATGAACAGTTTGCCTCGGAAAGCGCCATGATCCAGTTTTTCGGTAATTTCAGGGGGGTGCTGTATATCGTCAGCCTGATTATTTTATTGTTTGTGGGACGTATTTACGGCCGGTGGGGGATGCCCGTGGCCCTCATGTTCCACCCTTTCAACTATATGCTGGCATTTATGGCTTTTCTGCTGCGGTTTGACGTGTTTTCAGCCATGTATGCCAAGATGTCCACCAACATCATCCGTACCACCATTAACGGCCCTGCCAACAGTATTCTCATCGGTCTGTTTCCTGAATCCTACCGGGACATGATCCGCCCTTTTTTACGGGGCACTGTTGTCAGGCTGGCCCTGTTCACAGGGTCTGCACTGATCCTTGTTTCCACACCCTTGTTTCATCCGAGGTACCTGACCCTGGTGGCCCTGCCTTTTCTCATTGCCTGGGTGGCAGCCCCGTTTGTGCTCAAGGCCCATTACTCAAAAATTTTACTGGATATGATCTCCAAAAACCTGCTGGATATCAAAAGCCTTGACCAAAAAGAACTGGGCCAGATCTTTAACCAGGAAAAGACCCTGGCAGACCTGGAGAACTCGTTTCTGGCTGCCAGGGGCCCTGATGCACTCTGGTATGCCAGGTTGATGAAAAATTTTTCCGCCGACCGGCTGGACCAATTGATTCTCAAAAATCTGGACAACCAGGATGAAGATACCCAGGTGGGCCTTATCAAAATGATCACCCCTGAATCCGGACCAGCGGTTGCCAAAACGCTGGTCCCGTATCTGTCCCCCCATCGCCATGAAACCACCATCGCCATCTTAAAGCTTATCATCCGGCATGGTATTCATGCTGTGAACCCATCTGATTTCTCCAGCTATTTGAGCAGTTCTCACCCGGTGGTCAGGGGATTTGCCTGTGCATGCCGGTATGCTGAGCAGCCGGAATCTCTCGAAAAAAGTATCGATGACTGGCTGTCCCGAAGCGATATGGCATACCGAAAATCCGGGGTCATCAGCGCCGGATTGAGCGGACGCAGGGAATATATTCCCAAACTGCAGGCCATGCTCAAAGAACCGGATACCGATCCGGTCATCCCGGACATCATCAGGGCACTGTCCCGGCTGGAGACCCGGGCAGGCCATGCAGTGGCTGTTTCCTTTCTCCACCATGAAAAAAAGGCTGTGCGCATGGCTGCCCTGGATGCCCTTGACATTGCAGATGACACCGCTCTGAAAAAAGCGGTTCTTCTGCTGGGGGACCCTTCAGATGACATCCATGACTTTGCCCTGGAAAAAATCAAAACTGCGGATCATCAGAACAATCTGCTGCTGGTGGAATCTTTGGCACTGCCATCCACCCGGGTCAGACGGGGACTTTTTAAACTGCTGGAAACTTTGGATATAAAAGAGTTTGATGTGTTGCTGTTCGCCAAAAAAAACCTTTCCAAAGCCTATGAATACCTGGCCATGGCCCAATCTTTGGAAAATCTTCCCCAGGGCGGGATGCAGGATCTTGCCATGGAACATCTTGTGGGAAAAAAAGAGATGGTATTGGAAAACATCCTCAAGGTTCTGGCCATCCATGACCAGACCAAACGGATGAAATCCGCCTGGCAGGGAATTTTCTCTTCTGACTCCCGCCAACGGGCCAATGCCATTGAACTGCTTAATAATGTTCTGGACAACAAAACCTTTAAAATCATGCTGCCGCTTCTGGAAAGCCCGAACCCTTCAATGGCTTTGACAGAGGGCAGAAAGCTTACAAAAATACAAACATTTGACACAGAGGGAAAACAGGCAGTATCAAATCTGCTTTCCTCTGCAGACTGGGTAGATGTGATCATTGGACTGGGGATTCTGCGAGAAATACCAGACATATCCATCAACCAGGAGCTGCTCCATAACTTGAAACAATCTGATAACCAGCATATTTTAAGGGAAGTTGACATGATATGGAACAAAAACAAAAAGTCCGGGGACTCCAAGGGGGAAGATTCATCCCAAAAATTATCTCTGGGGGAAAAAATACTTCTTTTAAAGGAAATCGAAATTTTTTCAGGTTTGAGTGCTTCAGAACTGGCGGCCATTGCCGGTGTCACCGAAGAAATGGCATATGCGAAAGATAAGGATGTCATCACACAGAACGGTGTCGGAGAAACCGTTTTTCTGATCATTGACGGCAAGGTGTCCGTGATCATGGAAAAAGAAAACGGCAAAGAGGAACACATTGACCAGATGTCTTCAGGCAGCGCCTTTGGTGAAATGGCTTTGATTGATGATTCCCCCAGATCTGCCACCATCCGGACCATGACTCCCTGCCGCTTTCTCATTCTCCACAAACAGGAATTCAAGGAAACCGCCATGGAATTTCCACGCATAGCCCTGCAGATCTGTTCGGTTCTCAGCCGGCGGATCAGGCACCTGCATTCTTTGGTTCAGGAAAAAGAGTGCTGAAAATCCGCAAAAAAATAAAATGATGATGGCAAAAATGCCTTTCGCCTGCCAGGCGTGCCAGTACCAGCCCTGTTTTCATTACATTTCTCAGCTGCCTGGTCCATCCAGCAGGGTTGCAATGGTATCAGCCAGATCGCCCCTTCCCTGTTTTCTGAGCAGAGGGATCAGGGGCCGGTAAAAAGGCGGCCGGACCCGGATGGTGATGTCAAACCGTGATATATCTTCGGGAAGGACCTCCTCTGCTGCAAAGGCCCGGGTCTTGTGCAGCAGCCCTAAGGCAGTAAGCTCAGTCATGGTGCGCACACATTTTTCACACCTGCCGCAGTTGAGCAAACCCGGGACATTGGCCAGGCAGACCCTAAAATTTTGAAATGCCGTATCCCATTCAGAGACGATTTGGATCTTTTCCAGCCGGGACATCTCATAATCTCTGTGACGGATTCTCATGCCATAGCTGGAGTATTCCGGATCCAGCAACGGATGGGAGCCGCAGGGATGCAGGTTGGGGATATCATAGGATGAGGCAATGAACATCAGATTAATCCGGTTACTGAAACCATGGGCCATGGCTGCCAGTACCGCGCCAAAGAAACTGTCCAGCCACAGGTCCCGGTCATCGCACAAATGGCGGATATTGGTGTACACCGGCACAAGCGTTGTGCCGGCATCCCGGGTGATGCAGGATGCCGCAGTCAGGGCCCGGTCAAACACATGCAGTTTTGCCCCCCTCTCCTGCACCCCGCCGATATCGAATCCATGGAGAAAAAAACTGTCCCGGACATAGGCCGGATGGGTATCAGGGTAATGCAGCCGGTTTTGGCGCAGGGCAGCCAGAGAATCCATACCACCGGACATGACCATGCCAGCCGATGTCTTTGCCGGCGGATCCTGGTGTTTTCGGACACCGGATTCTACGGGAATGGGAACATACCGCCCCTGTGTCCAGTGGGACAGAATATGCATGGCCACATGCACGCCTTCTTTGAGAAACGGACAGACAGCGCCCTCCACAAAAATGCGTTTTTCTCCCAGATGCAGCGCCGGCAGCAGACACCCCACCAGGAATGCATCCGGGTTGGCACCAAATCCCCGGGCGTATGCCTTCGGGGTCTTGAAATAGACATCCTTGTCAGGATGATCGCTTTGTTCGAAACTGACCCTGGCAGAGGCAGTGACAAAATCGCTGTCCTGTGTCAATTGTATTTTGGTGATTTTCATAGGCTGCCTTTTGTCATACAGGTTCACGCTTGTCCAGTGAACAGGTTTCGGCCACGGACAGCACATGGGCAATGATTTTTTGGGCAATATCTTTTCCAGTGGCCGCTTCCAACCCCCTGAAGCCCGGGGAATAATTCACCTCCACTACATGGGGAAGGCCCCCTTTTTCCACCATCATATCTATGCCGGCAATATCCAGGGAGCAGGCTCTGGCGGCTGAAACAGCCATGTCCGACCACGCTTTGGGCGGATCAAATGCACTGGCACTTCCCTGTTGGTGGATATTGGTCCGAAAATCATTTGGTGCCGGCGTTAACTGCATGGCACCGGCCACCCGGCCGCCGATCACAAGAATCCTGGCATCCACCCTTGCTTTGGGCAAAAAAAACCGCTGCACCACCAGCCCCTTTACCGGATCAAGCATGTTTGCAACACATGCTTTGGCCCCGGATTTGTCATCAATTTTCACCACCCCGTCACCCCCCAAACCGAAAGGCTGTTTGACAATGACCGGGTACCCGCCCAACTGGTCAACGGCAGCAAAAAAGCTGTCAGACCTGGTGACAAAACAGGAATCCGGAACCTGAATCCCTGCCGCAGACAGGGTCTGGAGGGTGATAAACTGGTGCCGGGCAATGGTTACCCCTTCTAATGCATTCACCAGGGGGATGCCCATTGCCTGAAACTGGCGCAGCAAAACAAACCCGTATTCCCCCATGGGCGACCCCTGGCGGGGCATCACCACATCCGGCAAATCACCGGGAATACTGCTTTTCAATAAATCATCTGAATTGCCAGTCGGTTTGGTGCCGGGCATCGCCCCGAAGGAGCGGCTATCGGAGAAAAGTCCTCCCATGCCGGAATGTAGTTTTTCCAGAGAACAGATCAACTGGTATGGATTGATGAGCTGGATCCTGTGACCGGCAGTTTCGGCAGCTGTCTGCAGCCGGCCATTGGGATGAAACCCGAACCCGTGCACCGTGAGAATCCCGATATTCACAGGCCGGTGTCTTTTGGGATTTCCAAAGGTAAGATCATGTGTGCCGGCATCCAGATGCCCATGTGTTTACCTGCCTTTTCACTGTAATAGGTTGTAATTTTTTTGGTATTGTTTCGAAGGGCAATTTTCCGGGTGGCCAGGTTGTCTTCGTCAATAATGGAAAACACTCTGTATTTTCCTGCCCTTGACGTCAGCCCCTCCAGCAGTTTTCTGCCCACGCCCAGGGCCCGGTATTCCGGCCGCACCGAGGTGTATCCCCGTTCCACAAACCCGGAAAAATCCAGGCCTGTTGCTGTTTTCAGCCGGGCTGTCAAGGCCTTTCTGGGATGTTTCAGGCAGGAGTTTCCCACCAGCACCCCATTTTCCACAGCATACCCGATCAGGTAGGCTTTTTCAAGGTTGGAGCGGACATGGGCCAGGTCCACGGATCCCCCTGCCGCCACCATGGTGCAGACCATGTCCAGATACCCTTTTGGCAGATCTGCCGGCGGTGTAAAATGATAGGCAATATCCCGGCCCAGGGTAAGCAAATCAGTGCCATGGTACCGCAGCCGGACCAGGTGATCCACAGGAAATCTTGCCAGACATGCCAGCAGCCGTTCAGGCGTTCCCAGAAGTTCCCAGGCCGGCCTGCCCGGCAGAGGGGCTGCCATATCATAGGCGCTGGCAACCAGTCCAACATTTTCGGGAATATCATATGAATGCACAATATGGGGGTTGTCCATGATAAATTTTACGACAGGTCCGGCAGGCCTTTTCCCCAAAGATGCCGGGAGTGTCACATGGTTCCATATGCCCTGCCTGGAAATCGGCCACAATAGTTGATCCGGTATCTTTGCCAGGTCCGGCACACATTGCCAATGGACCAGTTTCAACCCGTTTTCCTGCCACCCGGCCAGTTGTTTTTTTTCAACCGGTTTTTGGGTTGGATCCAGGCCGGTTGTGATCCCGAATACAATGGATCCTGGTTTTTCTGCCAGCCATCGGGACAGACGGGTCATACAGGAAAACAGATCCGGGGCTGCCTGCCCGGATGCAGCAGCCTGGAAAAAAAAACCGGCTGCATCCCTGTATTTCTGATGGTGAAAATGCCGGAACAATGCATCCTGATCTTTGAATGCAAAGGGATCCATTGTAAATATCTGTCCCAATGTAGTGTCATGCACCAGATCTGTATAATTGATGCTGCTGGTTTCTGCACCGGCGGTCAATGGGTTATGCGCATTATTCATTATTCTGCTATCCGGGTTCCCGACTGTTTACACGCAATTGCACTGGTATTTCAGCACCCGTCATGCTTATCTGTTGACATTATATGGTGTGCCTGCAGGAGTCAAGTGCATGGCCAACAAGAAAAGTCTTATTTCAACAGAAACGGCCGGACTCAATGTCCGGCCGTTTCTGTTTTATGGCATTAACCCGGCAATGTGTTATGGGGTATCAATGACATCACTTGTTTCAGTATTGTTTTCCGAGGCATAGATATACCCGGAACCATTCAGTTTGGTAACTTCAAAAACAAAGGTACCGGATTCTTTTGTCCGCTGGGAGGTAAACACAACCTGTCCATCTGCATCGGTATATCCGGTCTGCTCCTCTGAAACCAGACCACTCCATTTTCCGGAAACCAAAACGTTTTCAACCGGAAGACCATATTCATCAACAATAGTGACCTTTGCAAAGGCATTGACATTCACTCCCCGCTGATCAATTCCCATCATGATACCATCCACATGCATGGAAATTTCCACGCCGGATGCAGCTGTGATCAACACGGTATCCGTGTCAATGGCACCCTGGTCGTCTGTTACTGTGAGTGTTACTTCATACGTGCCGGGTTCCACATACCAGTGGACCAGATCAGGGCCAAAAGCTGTGGTGCCATCCCCTAAGTCCCATTCATAGGAAACAATGGTACCGTCAGCATCATGGGAGCCTGATCCATCCAGAAAGACTTCCAGGGGGGCTGTGCCGCTGACCGGGGTTGCTGTCAGAACAGCTTCAGGTGCCTGGTTGAAGGTTTCCGATGTGGAGATGCTGATACTGGACAATACATTGTAAGCAGCATCATATGTATAGCCCGATACTGTAACCGAGGTGATTGTAAAGGTGATATCTCCGGATTCTCTGGTCTTTTTTGACGTAAATTCGATGGTGCCGTCCCCAGGGGTTGTGCCGGAGACGTCTCCTGACACAAGGCCTGACCATGTCCCTTGAACCAGGGCATCTGGCATGGGATATCCATCCAGATCCGACACCTGAACAAGGACCTTGGCTGTTTTTCCGGCCGGGTTGGATGCCAGGGATGCCTGCATGTGAGAGATATGGACTATTCTGGATAGATCCGCCAGCACCTCGATGGAAACACCGGCACTGTCTGTAGCCCCCAGATCGTCGGTAACGGTCAGTGTGGCTGTATAATTACCCGGCAGGTCATACAGATGTTCCACCAGGGCCCCGGTCTGGGATGCCCCATCCCCGAAATCCCATTCATACGATACAATAGAGCCGTCCATATCAGAGGAAGCAGATCCGTCAAAAGCCACCTGCAATGGCGCCTGGCCGGAAATAACCGAAGCATGGACTGTGGCAGTGGGTGCAAAATTGCCGTCAAAAAAATCATAATCAACAGTGGCATAATACTGGGCATTATCCGCTGTCAGGGGCAGTCCCAGGCTCTGTGTCTGGACATACCCGTTGGAAACATCAATGAGTGTAAATGATTTTAACAACGCCTCGTCACCGGCTGTATCATCCTGCAGCCCAAGATAAAAGGTATACAACCCGCCGCCGGAAGGCAGAATATCGGAAAAATCAAATACAAATGTAGCGTCTCTGGCTGTGGTGGTACCGTCAAACCCGTATGCACCCCCCTGGTTATATATCATTTCCGGCATCCAGATGTCAGACGGGCTTGATTTATCTATTCCTGAAACCCCGAGATTCATGCGCAAATGGTCCCGTTTCACATGGTTCAATGTAAATTTTCCGATCAGCTTCGGGGCATATCCGGATCTGGCGGTAACCCAGTGGGCCCGGGAGGGATACCAGCCGTATATGCGGTTGGAAGAAGGGCCCCCTGTAACAGCGGATGGATTTTTCAGTGCATCATAGGACATCCAGGCAAAACCGGCCTCTCCCCAACCGGTGCCCCAGGAATTGGCAATTCTGAAAGCACCTTTTTCACCGGCATCGATCTGGCTGTTTTTATTAATATCCACCCAGATCTCATCATTATATCCCACCACTGTCATGGCATGATAGCCCTCTGTTCCATTGACCCAGGTCACACAGTTTCTGCCCGCAAATGCATCATCATCTGGTGTGGACGGGTCATCGGAAATGGGTTGCCAGTTCCAGGAATAGATGTAGGTGGGAATATTGAGCACATACCCGTTCAAAAGCATCTGCTTGACCTGTTCAATGCCGGTGTCCGTATGGGTGTCCATCACATACCCGTATTGATCAAATCTGCGGTATAATGCATCTTCCCAGACATCCGGATTCATATTCCATGCCCTGTAATCCCCGTCATAGGGAAAATCCGCCCAGGTGGCAGCACCGTGCTGCTGGCCGATCTCATACGCCCAGTAGTACCAGGAGCCTGAATTTGTTCCACCATTGACCATGTTATAGACCCATTTGGGACTTAATCTTGCTCCGTCGCCACCGTTTTTGGCATCCAGATCATGGGCCATGGCATACATATGGGTCATGGCATAATACACCCCGTTGAAAACCCCGCAGGAGTTCAAAGATCCCTGGGAGCGGATAGGGGGGAAAAATTTCAGGCTGCTATTGTCCACATGTGCAGGTAGATCTTCCAGGGGCACAGATGATGTGGTATCAGCCGTGCCTGTTGTACCGGTCATCACTTCAAGTTCCTCGCCCGGCTGGGAGACCGAATGCCGGTCTTTTCCAACAGGCTGTCTGCCCTGTTTTTCCCGCCACTGGTTGATACGTTCCAGGGCAATTTTGTTCAGTTTGACCTTTTTCACCTTTTTCATATGTTTGTTCTGCCACGCAAGTTCTTCCTGGGTCAGTTCCGGCAGCCCTGTCATGTATGGTCCTTGTTCCCGTGCCATGCCATTGTTGCCGAACAGACCGACAAGCAGTATCACCATGCCGATCATCACCATTTTCTTTCCCAGCCAGTTGCTTTTCATAATTTTCTCCTGATATGTTGCTGATTTTTGTGTGCAGACAATAGCGACAGCAGGATATGTGCCAGAAGAAATCAAACAACTGGGAATGCCTCCTGGCAAAGCTTTGCAAAAAAAACAGACCCGGAGCAGAGAAAACAGGACCGGTCTGGTGTTGAAATTACACCGGTCTGACGACATGTCACAGGGTGCATTGACCCGGGCAGTGCCGGAAAATAGCGGCACCCATTTACAATGGACGTTTGGATACTTATTTTGTAAAAAAAGGAGGGCATGCAATGAAAGCTGTTTATCATACGACCTATCATACGAACTGTTTTGTAATTTTGCCCATATATATTTTTTTGCTTTTATATACATTTACCGGACACAAGGCGTTTGCCATGGAGGATAAGGTGACACACGAAAAAGCAACATTTGCCGGCGGGTGTTTCTGGTGCATGGAACACCCTTTTGAAAAAATCGACGGGGTTATATCCGTGGTATCGGGTTATGCCGGCGGCCACCTGGAAAATCCCACCTATGAGGCGGTTTCTTCCGGTTCAAGCGGCCACCTTGAAGTGGTGCAGATCACCTATGATCCGGATACGGTTTCCTATGACACCCTGATGAAAATTTTCTGGCAGCAGATTGACCCAACAGATAAAGGCGGATCATTTGTGGACCGCGGTGAACAATACGGTTCTGCAATATTTTATCACAATGACCGGCAGAAAAAAGAAGCCGAAGCTGCCAAAGCTGCCCTGGATGCATCCGGACTGTTCAATGATCCGGTTGTCACACAGATTCGCCCCATGGAAACATTTTATCCGGCTGAAGACTATCACCAGGACTATTACAAGAAAAATCCTTTGCGCTACAGATATTACCGGGCCGGTTCCGGCAGGGACCGTTTTTTGGAAAAAACCTGGAATGATGCAGCAAAGGCAAGTTTTGCGGATCAAGTTAAAGAAACCACCGGCACTTTTGTCAAACCTGCGGATGCGCAGCTTAAAAAAACATTGACCAGAATCCAGTACCATGTCACCCGGGAAGACGGCACTGAACCGGCATTTTCCAATGCTTACTGGGACAACAAGGAACCCGGCATCTATGTGGATATCGTATCAGGAGAACCGCTTTTCAGTTCTGCGGACAAATTTGATTCCGGTACGGGGTGGCCCAGTTTTACCCAGCCCATAAGAGGGGTTTCTCTGACTGAAAAAACTGACAAAAAATTGATTTTCGCCACCAGAACCGAAGTGCGCAGCCCTGTTGCCGACTCCCACCTGGGCCATGTTTTCACTGACGGACCGCCCCCCACAGGATTGCGGTACTGCATGAATTCAGCTGCCCTGCGGTTTGTCCCGGTTGCAGAGCTTGAAAAACAGGGGTATGCCCAATTTCTGGATCTGTTTAAAACTGTTCCTTAACATTTTTACATTGACATATTTCACTGAAATATATAGTATAAAGAGTTTTTATACGCTTGTGAAAAGTATTGATTTAACAAGGAGAGTTTACACATGTACGCAGTGATCAAAACCGGCGGCAAACAATACAAGGTTCATGAAGACCAGACCCTGAAGGTTGAAAAAATTTCCGGCACCGAAGGTTCACAAATTGAATTCAATGATGTTCTCATGTTTTCAGACGGGGAAAATATTACCCTGGGAAACCCTTTGGTGGAAAACGCGGTGGTAAAAGCCCATGTTATGGAACAGGGCCGGAACAGAAAGCAGCTGGTCTTCAAGTATAAACGCCGCAAGGGATACAGAAAGATGCAGGGACACAGACAACCCTATACTGAAATCAAAATCGAATCCATTTCAGCGTAAAGGAGATATTTAGATGTCACATAAAAAAGCAGCCGGCAGTTCAAAGAACGGCCGGGACTCAAACGCCCAGCGCCGGGGGGTCAAAAGATTCGGCGGAGAAACAGTGGTGGCAGGCAATATCATTGTCAGACAGGTGGGCACAAAAATCCATCCGGGAAACAATGTGGGCATGGGCAGAGATTACACCCTTTTTGCAAAGATTGACGGTGTGGTGACCTTTGAAAGACAGGGCCGGGACCGTAAAAAAGTCAGCGTTTATGCCGCGTGAAATTTGTAGATGAAGCAGTTATTACCATCAGGTCCGGTGATGGGGGCGCAGGATGCACCTCTTTTCGCAGAGAGCGCTTTATTGAGCGGGGCGGGCCTGATGGCGGAGATGGCGGGGACGGCGGGAATGTCATTCTCCGGGCAGATCCGGGCAAACGCACCCTGTATGACTTTCGCCGCCAGAAAATACGCCGGGCTGAAAACGGGTCTCCGGGAATGGGCAAGCAGAAACACGGCAAAAACGGCAGTCACTGCTATATAGACCTTCCACCCGGGACCCTGGTAACCAGCGCAGACACCAAAGAGGTGATTGCTGATCTTACTGATGCACGCGAAGAAGTCATTATTGCCCGGGGCGGAAAGGGCGGCCGGGGCAATAAACGGTTTGCCACTTCCACCAACCGGGCCCCCCGGTATTCCCAGCCGGGTCTTCCCGGTATTGAAATCACACTGAAGCTGGAGCTGAAGCTTCTGGCTGATGTGGGTATTGTGGGGCTGCCCAATGCAGGCAAATCCACGTTAATTTCCGCCATATCCGCAGCCCGTCCCAAAATTGCAGACTACCCCTTCACCACCCTCACGCCCACCCTGGGCATGGTGGAACCGCCGTTTGGTGAACCCTTTGCCGTGGCTGATATTCCCGGACTTATTGAAGGGGCCCACCAGGGAACCGGGCTGGGCATCAAATTTCTCAAGCATATTGAGCGCACCGGGATTTTGATCCACCTCATTGACGTAGGTGCCATTGATCCGGAATCACCCCTTTCCGCTTTTACCATGATCAACCGGGAACTGGCCCTTTACAGCAGTTCTCTGGCCGAAAAATCCCAGATCGTGGTTCTCAACAAAATTGATCTTGCCGGGACCGAACACCGGATGAACTGTTTTCGAAACGCGCTGCCACACCTTGAAATCCATACCATTTCAGCCATCACCGGCAAAGGGATCGACACACTTGTAAAACTTTTGTCAACCAGACTTTCGCACGTGTAACCCCATGGATGCCGGGCTTTTTGGCGGAACATTCAACCCGATTCACACTGGCCATATCCGCATAGCCAGCCATGTGAAACAGCAATTCAATCTTTCTAGGATCTTTTTTTTCCCTTCTGCAACCCCCCCGCACAAACCCGGCTCCAACCTGGCACCTGCACAGGACAGGTACGCCATGGTGGCACAAAGCCTGGCCGGCATGGAGGGGTTTTATGCATCTGATATTGAACTGTCCAGATCAGGTCCCTCCTTTACCATAGACACCATCCATGCCTTTGAGAAACAGTGCGGACCGGACACCCGTTTTTTTCTGTTAATGGGATCAGACGCATTTTTTGACACCCCTTCCTGGAAAAGGCATACCGCTATTTTTGCAGCTGTTCCCATTATTGTGATGCCCAGGGGAGAACCCGGACAAAGCCGGGCCATTGCATCCTTTCTTGACGAAAACATATCAAAAGGATACACATGGAACAGGGAAAAAAAACAATTTATCCATGACAGACTGCAGCCCGTATATCTCTGCCATGTACCGAAAATTGATATTTCATCCACCATGATACGCAACCGGGTGAAACACCATATTTCCATAAAAGGACTTGTCCCCTCCCCTGTGGAAAAGATTATCAGCAAAAGGAATTTATACCTATGACAGTGATTTTAGAAGAATTCAGGCCCTTTTTATCTGCTGTATTCAACAGAAAACCCAGATCTGTTATTGCCATTGATGTGAACCAGTATACCTCCTACACCGATATGCTGGTGATTGTGGAAGCCGGCTCCCACCGCCAGGTCTCCGCTATTGCCGAACATATCATCACCCGGATGAAGGCCGATAAAATCACTGCCCTGGGAACAGAGGGCATCAAGGAAGGAGAATGGGCGTTACTGGATTACGGCAGCCTCATCATCCATATATTTGAGACCCGGGCCAAAACATTTTATGACCTGGAGGGCCTGTGGAGTGATGCCCCCCGCATCGACCTGTCTGAATTTGCATCATCTGGCCAGACCCCCTGATGACCATGTGGATGAAAACGGGTACTGATCATGGGGGTGCCGTGCAGCAGACCGGTGAACAACTACCAAGAGCAATGAACAATTGACAAAGGATATTATCAAAAACTGACTATGGAACAGATAAAAGATTATATCACTGGAAAAGATATCGACAATGTCGGACCGGAAGTCAGCCGCCAGAGCTGTGAAAAATTTCTGGTGGAGACCAAGGGCTACAAAAAAAATGAGATCCTGGTGGATGTGCCCCTGACTGTCCAGTTCAAGGGAAACGATTATTGCTCATCCATTGACCTTGTGGTGTGTGTGCACAAAAAAGCGGTCATGGCCATCACCTGTGTGGCCGGTTCCATCGGTTCCTATGAAAGGGAAATCCTGGCAGGGGCAAGGCTTTTGCAAGATCAAGGTGACTATCAGATTCCCTTTGCCGTGTCCACGGACGGGAAAAATGCCGTTATCATGGACACTGTTTCCGGCCGGACCCTGGGCAAAAAAATGTCTGATATCTTCTCCCGAAAAAAAATCATAAAGATGCTGCCGGATCTTACATTTACGCCTCTTGACAAAACAAAAAAGGAACGGGAAATGATCATTTACCGTTCCTTTAATATGGAAAAAATCAACAGATAAAAACAGATCTATGCTCTGGACACTTCCTTGTTGCAATGCCTGCAAAGCGTGGCCCGTTTTTTGATGATTTCCGCACAATAGGGGCATTCCCTGGTAAAATGGCGTTCATGAAGCTGTTCAACCGCAGCCTTCACCCCTTCAACCAGCACAGGGGTGGGGAAATTATGGTTTACCAGATGTTCAATGGCTTCCACTTCCCCCAGTTCCCCCACCATTTCAGCGGCCTTGAGCCTCGCCCTGCCGGGTATGGCCGGATCCAGAACAATTTTTAAAATCTCATCCCAGTCTTTGGCGATATAATAATCGGTGAGAATGGAAAAGGTTTTTTTGGTCAACTCCTTTTTTGCTTCCTGCTCAATAAGGGCGGCATCATCCAGTTTGCCGCCGGTGGCACCCACAGGGCTGAACACAGGCATGTATTCAAAATTTTTCTGTCCCGGTTCGTTGATACACCGGTAGGAGGCAGGTGCTTCCATGGTTTCCTGGAGGTGATGCCACCCGCCCTTAAAGGAGGGACAGTCATCGTTAAAACAGACAAACAGGTACGGGGTGCCCCATCCCAGACCATCTGAAAAGTTGATGGGCGGCACTTCCCACAGGCTCATCTTCTGTTCACAGTGGGGGCAGGCCGGCTTATCCATCTGAATGTATCGTTCAAGCAGTTCTTCTTTGGTTTCAAATGCCATTATTCTTATCTCCTTTGGTAATTCTGACGGCTTCAGAAAAAGAAAATAAGCAGCCCCCCTCTTTTGTCAATCATGCAGGACTGATAACCGCCAGCACATCATCTTTTGCCACGGAATCTCCTGTATCAAAATGTATGGCTGCTACAACACCGCCCACAGGCGCAGGCAGGGCATTTTCCATTTTCATGGCCTCGATGACCACAATGGTTTCCCCTTCATCCACTGTGTCCCCCACCTTTTTTTCATATTTGATCACCATGCCGGGCATGGGAGCCTTTATGGGAGTGCCTGTGTCAGCAGCTGCCGGGGCAGAAGCAGATTTGAAGTCAGATTTGGGATCTGCCGCCTGTGCCGGTGCCGCAGGGGCTGCAGATTTTTGTTCCCGGGCACCAGGTCCTGGCTGTGGTGGAACTTTGGGGGAGGAGCCGGCCGGGCCTGCATGGGTGATCACAGGAGATCCGCCCTGCTCTTCCACCCCCACTTCAAAGGCTTCTCCTTCCACAAAAACCGTAAAAACCCGGGTGTTCTCCGTTTTTTCAAAGGCAGGCTTTTCCACCAGTTCCCCGGCTTTGGCTTTTTTGATCAGCGCATCCTGTTTTTTGACATCTTCCAGGGTGATGGGTTTAAGGCTGTCCGGGACCTGTTCTCTGCCGTATTTCTGCTTGAGATATTTTTTGCCTGTCACAGGAAACAACGCATACAGCAACAGATCTTCATCATCTGCAGCAAGATCTTTGATCTCTTTGCGGGCTTTTTCCAGTTCCGGTTCCAGCACCTGGGCCGGACGGCAGGAAATGGGTTCTTCTCCCCTGGGATAGCCTTTCAACGCTTTTTTCTGGACCTCCTTATCTATGGGTACGGAGGTTTTGCCGTACAGACCGTAACACAGATCTTTCACCTGGCCGGATACCATCTTGTACCGCTCTTCTTTTGTATCAAACAGCACATTGTTCACGGTCTGGGTGCCCACGATCTGGCTGGTGGGGGTAACCAGCGGCACCTGGCCCAGTTCCTTTCTGACCCTGGGCAGTTCTTTGTATACCTGGTCGATCTTGTCTAAAGAATCCATCTCACGCAGCTGGTTCACCAGGTTGGAAAGCATGCCGCCAGGGGTCTGGTGCAGCAGCACATTGATGTCAATGAGAGACACCTTGGTGTCATCCAGAAGATGCTTGTACTTGGGCATGACCTCTCTTTCCAGAATCTCATTGATATCTGCCAGGGCTTTGATATCAAATCCCGTGTCCCTGTTTGTGCCCAGAAGGGTCATGACCAGGGGCTCCAAAGCAGCATGGGAGGTTCGGTAGGCATAGGGGGTCACACAGGTATCAATGATGTCCACCCCGGCTTCTACCGCCTTGAGATGGGTCATGGCAGACATGCCGGACGTAAAATGGCTGTGCAGGTGAATCAATGGTTTCACATTGTCTTTCAGGGCCTTGACCAGTGCAAAGGCATCATAAGGGGCCATCAGCCCGGCCATATCCTTGACGCAGATACTGTCCGCGCCCATATCCTCCAGCTCTTTTGCCTTTTTGATGTAATAATCCAGGTTGTAGACCTCTCCGCCCAGACGCGGCTCGGTAAGGGTATAGCAGATACAGCCCTGAAAATGGGCACCGCATTCTTTGATCACAGGCACCACGGTTTCAAAATTTCTGTAGTCATTGAGGGCATCAAAGGTACGGAATATTTCCAGGCCGTTGTCCACGGTTTTTTTCACAAACAGCCTTGCCACATCATCTGCATAATTTCGGTATCCCACAAGGTTCTGGCCCCTCAGCAGCATGGAAAACGGGGTTTTTTTAAAATACCGCTTCAATGTCCGCAGCCGCTGCCAGGGATCTTCCCCCAAAAACCTGTGCATGGTGTCAAAGGTGGCGCCGCCCCATACCTCCACGGCCCAGAAACCGATCTCATCCATGCGTTCGGCCACGGGAATCATATCTTCTGTTCTGCCCCTGGTGGCAAACAGAGACTGGTGCCCGTCCCGCAGGGAGATATCCTCCACTTTCAGAGGATTTTCAGCTGCCGGCCTGGCTGTGTCATAATTCATCTGTACGGTTTTAACCTGGGTGTGTTCAGTCATCGCTATTTCTCCCGATAATTTATTGTCATTAGCTTCTATCTAAACATCCGCAGCTGCATCATGGTATTGGCCTGCATCAGAGACTGGCGCCCGGTCATCCCCCAGATATTGGGAACCGATCCGGAAAATCCTGGGCCCACAAATGATCCGGCCCCAGCCGCATCCCCTTGTTCAGCAAGGGTCTGGGCATTACGCTCTTCACTGGTTTTTATATGGGCATACACCGCAGCCATGGCAGCTGCCCGTTTTTTATTATCCATGCAATCTCCCTTTTTTATACTGGAATGTTTCCATGTTTTTTGGCCGGCCGCATTTCCCGTTTGGTGGCCATGGCTTCTAACGCATCAATGAGCCGGGGACGGGTTTCAGACGGCTGGATCACCGCATCCACATACCCCCTGGCAGCCGCACAATAGGGGTTGGAAAACTGGTCATTATACTGGGCGATTTTTTCCCTGCGTTTGGCTGCCGGGTCCTCTGCCGCCTTGATCTCTCTTGCATGAATGATATTGGCCGCCCCTTCCGCCCCCATGACCGCAATCTCGGCGCTGGGCCAGGCAAAGGCCATGTCCGCACCCAGGTGACGGGAACACATGGCAATATAGGAACCACCGTAATCTTTGCGGGTGATCAACAAAAGTTTGGGCACCGTGGCCTCGGAATAGCACCACAGCAGTTTGGCCCCATGGCGGATGATGCCCCCCCATTCCTGGTTGGAACCGGGCAGATAGCCCGGCACATCCGCAATGGTGAGCATGGGGATGTTGAAGGCATCACAGAACCGGATAAACCGGGTGGCCTTGTCAGAAGCATTGATATCCAGGCACCCGGCCAGGTGGTTGGGCTGGTTGGCGATAATGCCGATGGACCGGCCGTTGAGCCGGGCAAAGCAGACCACCAGGTTTTTGGCAAAATACTGGTGGGGTTCAAAAAACTGCCCGTCATCCACAATGGACCGGATCACGTTTTTCATATCATAGGACCGGTTGGGACTGTCCGGAATCACCGTGTCCAAAGAAGCATCCATGCGGTCAGGGGCATCTTTCGGAGAGATAAACGGGGGATC
Source organism: Desulfotignum sp. (assembly GCA_011390335.1). Taxonomy (GTDB): domain Bacteria; phylum Desulfobacterota; class Desulfobacteria; order Desulfobacterales; family Desulfobacteraceae; genus Desulfotignum. Next base: position 51,171 of record JAABSO010000008.1, read on the forward strand.
TTCCATATTATTGGAAGGCAGATAGGACAACAGGGTCTTTATCTGAAGGATGCAGTCTTCATCTGATTCACAGGCAAACTGGGCCACACCGGATTTTTCATTATGGGCCATGGCACCCCCTAAGTCTTCAGAAGTAACCTCTTCTCCTGTCACCGCCTTGATCACATTGGGGCCGGTGATAAACATGTACGCACTTTTTTTGACCATGAAAACAAAATCGGTCATGGCAGGAGAATACACCGCCCCGCCGGCAGTGGGTCCCATGATGGCCGATATCTGGGGAACAACCCCTGAACAGGCAGAGTTCCTGAAAAAGATCTCCCCGTATCCGGACAGGGCATCGATACCCTCCTGGATTCTGGCTCCGCCTGAATCGTTCATGCCGATGACAGGAGCCCCTGCTTTTAAGGCCATGTCCATGACCTTGCATATTTTTTTGGCCTGCATTTCCCCTAACGAACCTGCCCGTGCTGTAAAATCCTGGGCATAGGCAAACACGATTCTGCCGTCCACCTTTCCATGGCCGGTGATGACACCGTCCGCCGGTATCTGTACCTTTTCCATGCCGAAATTGGTGCACCGGTGGGTGACAAACATATCCAGTTCCCTGAAGCTGCCTTTATCAAACAAACATTCAAGGCGTTCTCTGGCATTGAGCCGTCCCTGTTCCTGCCTTTTGGCCAATGCTGCGTCACCACCCATTTTCAGAATTTCCTGCTCTTTTTGCTTCAGAATCTGGATATTGTCTGATGTGGCTCCCATAATAGAAATTCCTTCCATGTTCCTTATTGATGCATTAATGATAATTTTAACGGCACCTTGCTGCATTGTCTATTCTATTGTAAACCGCCATGCACAGAACCAGTCATCCGGGTGCTGGTCCGGCGGGCATCCGATGCATGCTGTTTTGATGCGTGAATCGATTGCCCTTGCAAAATATGTGTATTCAACCAGTCCTGCGGATTTGCACGGATAGTCGGGCATGCCTTTGCGCTTTCTTGCCGCCTGGACCCGGCATGCATTCATCTGAAATACAAAACTTTGTGGTGTTTCGTCAACAATTGATTGCGTATTTATGAAAGAATAGATCCGAAAATCAAGGGCTTTTTTAAGCCCGGCCAGTCCCGGATTTTTGCCCAGATCCAAAAATTTCTTAATCCCATGGGCTTCATACGGGGAAAATTTGCCCCAGCAGGAATCATTACACCGTTTGGCATCATTCATGCCATGAAAAGATTCCACTGCCTGGAACCAGACACCGTCCATGACCAGCCAGTTTTTGGCAAGGTCCTGTAAGCATCTGTTCATAAGATCTTCATCCATATCTGACAAGGCTTTGGGCAGGTCGTCCTGCATGGCAAATCCCAGGGTTTTTGCCATGCGGTGCATTGTGATATTCATGGCTTTCGGGATCACGGCATCCATCATATCCAGTGCCTGTTCCATGCCCATCTGGTGCCGCACCTCCCCGAACCAGAATCCGTAATGCATGACCATGCGCATGACCATGTCCATCATCAAGCGGCCCTTGTCTTTTTTTGACAATCCAAGGTAACCGGGTTGGCTGTCATTCATGAAATCGCCCCCTTATATTTTCTATCATCCCTGCCCCGTGCCTGACAATTGCGCATAAAGCCCGAGATATTTATGTGCTTCCGCATTTTTCCCCCGCTTTTTGCACCCATTGCCGTAAATGCGGCATTTTTCCTGTAATACGGCTGTTGCAGCATTTTTTTGTTCCTGGTTCAACGCTCCTGACTGCACCAGGTGCAGCAAAGAAGCGATGCGGTATCTGTCCTGGGAGTGGCTGCGGGAAAGCTGGTCATCATGCCCGCCGTACTTGACTGTCAGGGGCCTGTCAATAAGGTATATGGGGATATCCGTGCTGATACGCAGCCACAGGTCATAATCTTCACACACCGCAAAATCCTGGTTGAACATGCCCTTGAGATCAAAAACCGCTTTTTTCATCATCACGGCTGAAGGACTCACCAGGCAGCGGTGAAGGGATGGTTCAAAGATCATGCCGGATGGTTTTGCGTGCTTTTGCATGGGATTGACCCGCTTTCCATTACGGATCCAGATCTCCTGGGTCTGGCAGATCATGGCATCAGGGTGATCGAAGAAAAAATCCATCTGGCAGGCCAGCTTTTCCGGCTTCCAGGAATCATCAGAATCCAGCAGGGCGATATAATCTCCGCTGCTGTGCCGGATTCCTTGATTTCTTGCTGCGCTCACCCCCTGGTTGGGCTGGGTGAACACCCGGATACTTTTGCCATAAGCAGCCAGAAGATCCGGGGTATCATCTGTGGATCCGTCATCCACCACAATGATTTCTGTGGGCGGCAGGGTCTGGGCCTGGACGGAATCAATGGCCTTTTCCAGGCTCCACGCCCGGTTACAGGTGGGAATGATCACACTGATCTGTGGTGAAAACCTGTTTTCCATAACATATGGCTATACCATGCCCGAACCTGTTTAGGCAAACCGGTTTTGCCCCGACAGCTGCGGGTCAAATGGCCAAACCATTTCAAAATTTTTAAAATCACAAGCATATTCAAGGTCATAGCAAAATTTTTGTCTTGATTTTTACAAAAAAATCCCCAATAATATACTTTGTTCTTTTTTATATGGGTAATCCTTGACAAGCCCATCCAAATCACTTAATGAAGGCCCTTAAATTTTGGTTTAGCAGCATCATATGAATATGAGGATATTATGGCAAAAGGCAAATCAGTCACACATGTAATTGATACACACTGGTGCAAGGGGTGTGGAATCTGTGTTCATTTCTGTCCCAAAGATGTACTGGAACTGGACACAGAAGGCAAAGCCCGGGCAGTTCGACCCGAAGATTGTATCGCGTGCAAGCTGTGCGAACTTCGATGCCCTGATCTGGCAATACAAATACAAGAAATGCGGGAAGGGGAAAATGAATCCACAAAATAATATCAGGTTTGTTCAGGGGAATGAAGCCTGTGTTGAAGGGGCCCTCTATGCAGGGGTCAATTTTTTCGCAGGTTATCCCATCACCCCGTCCACGGAAATAGCGGAACACCTGGCTGACAGGCTTCCCCGGCAGGGTGGAAAATTTATCCAGATGGAAGATGAAATTGCTTCCATGGGTGCCATTCTCGGGGCATCCCTCACAGGCAAAAAAGTGATGACCGCCACATCAGGTCCGGGATTTTCTCTGAAACAGGAAGCTTTAGGATATGCATGCATGGCTGAAATTCCCTGTGTCATCACCAATGTGCAGCGGGGCGGGCCTTCCACAGGCAATCCCACCCATGTGAGCCAGGGGGATGTGAACCAGGCCAGGTGGGGCACCCACGGGGATCACGCCATCATTGCCCTGACTGCATCCAACAACCAGGATGTCTTTAAAATTACGGTGGAAGCCTTTAACCTGGCGGAAACCTACCGGACCCCGGTTATCATTCTTTTGGATGAAGTGGTGGGTCACATGCGGGAGAAACTGACCATCCCTGGGCCTGATGAAATACCGGTGGTAACCCGGATGCGCACATCGGTTCCCAAGGGTGTGGACTACCACCCCTATCTTCCCAGAGAAGACGGCCGCCTGCCCATGTCTGATTTCGGTGCAGAGCACCGGTACAATGTCACAGGCCTTTTTCATGACATGTGGGGGTTTCCCAGCAACAACCCCAAGGTGGTAAGCGAACTGCTGCGGCACCTGGTGGACAAGATCGAAAATAATGTTGAAAGCATTACCATGTATAAGGAATACTGGCTGGATGATGCTGATTACATTCTGGTTTCCTACGGATCTTCAGCCCGGTCCGCCATCCACATCGCCAAAAACCGGCGGGCCAGGGGCGTCAAAATAGGGGTCCTGGAACTCCAGACCCTTTGGCCCTTTCCCACCGACATGGTCAGAGAAAAATGCGCCAATGCCAAAGCCGTGGTTGTGGTGGAGATGAACATGGGCCAGGTGGTCACCCAGGTGAAGAATGCCGTGGACAATCCCAACAATGTTTTTCTGGCCAACCGCATTGACGGACAGCTCATCTCACCCACTGACATCAAAACCATTCTCAGAATGATCCAGGGAAAGGGGGTATAACATGGCCACAAAGGAATTTGATTTCAAAGACTATATCCGGTCCCGGTTTTTTCCCCATATCTGGTGCCCGGGCTGCGGTCACGGCATTGTTCTGGGCTCTCTGCTCCGGGCCATCCATGAACTGGGCCTGGACAAAAACGAGATCGTCATGACATCGGGCATCGGTTGTTCTTCCCGGATCTCGGGATATGTGGATTTTCATTCCCTGCACACCATCCACGGCCGGGCCCTGACCTTTGCCACAGGGGTAAAACTTGCCAAGCCCGGAATTACCGCCATCGTTCCCATGGGAGATGGAGATGCCCTTGCCATCGGCGGGAACCACTTTATCCATGCTGCCAGGCGCAACATCGATATCACCGCCATTGTGATGAACAACCGGATTTACGGCATGACCGGGGGCCAGTTTTCTCCCTTGTCCGGACTGGGCAAAAAAGCCACCACTGCCCCCTTTACCACCATTGACAACCAGTTTGATATAGTGGAACTGGCAAAAAGCGCGGGTGCCACTTTTGTGGCAAGATCAACGGTTTTCCATGCCACGGAATGCAAGGATATGCTGAAAAAGGCCATCACCCACAAGGGGTTTTCCGTGGTGGAAATTTTGTCCCAGTGCCCCACCTACTACGGCAGGAAAAACAAAGAAGGGGATGCAGTCCAGATGATGGAAGGATTCAAAACCAATACCGTAAAGCTTGGTTCCAAAAAACTGAAAAAAAATCCTGACCTTATCCAGCGGGGTATTTTTGTGGAAGACACACAAAAGGCGGAATATTGTGAAGCATATGACAAGATCATCGCCACTGCAATGAAAGGAAACGCATAATGGAACGTTCACGACTTGTTTTTTCAGGTTCCGGCGGCCAGGGCGTGATTACGGCTGCCATCCTCCTTGCCAAGGCAGCCGTGCTGTTTGAAGGAAAAAATGCCACCCAGTCCCAGAGCTACGGGGCAGCAGCCCGGGGCGGTGCCACCAGAAGCGATGTATTGATATCTGAATCAGATATCTATTTTCCCAAAGTGGTCCAGCCCAATATCCTGATAAGCCTGACCCAGGAAAGTTACAATACCTTTTCAGGCATTATCCGGCCCGGCGGTCTGCTGCTTGTGGACAGCAAACTTGTTTCCATTGAAAAAAAAGTGGATGCCAAACATATTTCTCTGCCCATGTATGACACGGTCATGGAAAAAATAGGCAAACCCATCGTGTTCAACATATGCATGCTCGGGGCGCTGCTTGGCGCCACCCGCCTGGTCCAGGCCCAATCCATTCTCAAGGTCCTGGAAACCTCCATTCCCAGAGATTTCATGGATATGAACAAAAAAGCCCTGGAACTGGGCATGAAAATGGGGGAAGCTGCAGCCGTTTAAGGATTTTATCGTCCTTTTTTCCCAATGCAAACAAAACACCCCCTGGTGAATGCAGATTATGCACCAGGGGTGCTTATTTTTACCCCGGATTTTGATTTAGGTGCTGTCCCGCAGGGGGCAAAAGCAGGCCCAGGTAAGATAAAACGCGGGAAATCCGCAACCCAGGTACCCCTCCTCATTTTCTTTTTTTTTAACAGAAACTGAGGAGTAAGGAACTACCAGGCAGGTCATTGAGATGTGTTTAGATCTGGCTGCCCTTTGGCGACACTTTTCCCTGTGGGAAACAGGTCCTGGACATCAAGCCCCTTGATCTTTTTCAAACAGTCTTCAAGGGCCTGGGGTTCTGTGTCTCCGGCACCCTGGTGTTCCGGCTTTGCCACGATATTGACCAGATTCGGCACGGCAATATACGCACCTGCCAGATGCCCCTGGATTTTCTGGTGCACATCGATATAAATCATCCGGCCGTTCCGGATAAGATTATACCGGGAAATACGGGTCAGTATATCATTTACATGAAGGTCCATAGTCTCTCCTCTGAAAATTTTGACATTGACTATTGTTCACCAAAAGTCCATCATACAGGTTTTGTAAACAATGAAAACAAAAAACATGCCATGACAGCACCTGAAAAAATCCCCTCAGACCTGGTGGCGGACTGGAACACCCTTCACCGGGTGTTTATCCGGCCTGAAGATGAAAAAAGCCGGCAGACCCTGGTAAAATACATGGAACAGATTCTGTTCGGGCTCCATGATTTTCTCAACACCCATGTGGGGGTGACCGAAGCCATTCCCCTTGCAACCCTGGCCGAATCTTATACCGATACAAGGATCAACAAAGACCCGGAAAAAAAACTGGCTGATGTTATCAAGGATATCATCAACGAGATCGCACCAAAGGCGGTGAATGTGGCGTCCCCCTATTTTATCGGCCACATGACCTCGGCCATACCCTTTTTCATGGTGCATCTCAAGGCCATTGCCGCTGCTTTGAACCAGAACCTGATCAAACTGGAAACCTCCAAGGTGCTGTCAGTGCTGGAAAAACAGGTACTGGCCAAGATGCACCGGATGATCTTTGACAAACCGCCCACATTCTATGATACCCATGTCCAGAATGTGGATACCTCTTTGGGCCTGTTCACCAACGGCGGCACCACAGCCAATATCACGGCCCTGTGGGTGGCCAGAAACCTGTGTCTGCCCCCCACAGAACATTTTTTGGGAGTTGAAAAAGACGGCATGGCCGCAGCCTTGAAAGCCCATGATCTGGATCGACTGGTGGTGCTGGTGTCGGAAAGGGGCCATTTTTCTTTGAAAAAAGCCGGCGGTATACTGGGCATTGGAAACCGCAACATCATTGCAGTGGAGGTGGATGAAAACCACCAGGTGGACATGGCAAAACTGACCCGGCTGGTCGAAAAATTTTCACAGGATAAAAAAACACAGATTGTCGCCATAGTGGGTATTGCCGGTGCCACGGAAACCGGCAGCATTGATCCTTTGCCCCGGATGGCAGCCCTTTGCAAAAAACACCGGATCCATTTCCATGTGGATGCTGCCTGGGGCGGTCCGGTACTGCTGTCGGAAAAATTCAGCAGCCTTTTGACCGGGATACAGGCGGCTGATTCCGTGACCATTGACTGCCACAAGCAGTTTTATATGCCCATGAGTGCCGGCATGGTCTATTTCAAAGACCCCAAGGTCCTGGACCAGATCGCATACCATGCCGGATACGTAAACCGCAAAGGGTCGGTGGACCTGGGCATCAAGACCCTGGAGGGATCACGGGAGGCAAGCTCCCTGATCCTGGACAGTGCCCTGAAAATAATGGGATCCAGAGGATATGGCCTGATGATCGATCACGGCATTGAAACCACCAGACTGTTTGCACAAAAAATCAGGGACAGGGCACTGTTCCAGCTGGTGACAGACCCTGTGCTCAACATCCTCACCTACCGGGCAGTGCCTGCACACCTGCGGCAATACCTGGATGCTCACCTGCCGCAATCCCGGCGGCAGCACCTGGATGCCTGCCTGGATGAAATCAACACACATCTCCAGCGGATTCAGCGGGAGGCCGGCAAAAGCTTTGTGTCCAGAACCTGTTTGAAAATCCGCCCTGGTGACAGCCACACGGCAGTGGTGCTGCGGTCAGTCATCATGAACCCCTACACCACCGGTGAAACCCTTGACCAGATCCTGGATGAACAAGAAGCCATCCTGCAGACCATAGAAATTTCCGACCAGGGTTTTTACACGCCGTGATCCCCGAAATGGGGCACTGTATTTTTTAGATAGATCGGGATACCCCTCTTTGGTGCCTTACTCCTCAATTTTCTGTTAAACAAAACAAGAAAATGCGCTTTAAAGGATGGATTTCATGTCCCCCATGTAGGTCCGCAGCTTTCTGCCCACCTTTTCCACCGACGTGGTACTGATAGCATCATTGACCTGGATCAGCCGGATATTGTCCACACCGGTGTCTGTGAGATCAAGGCCTTTGCCGATGACATCCACATCTATGGTTACCATAAATTTTTCCAGCAGGGGTACTGCTGTGTGGGAAAACAGATAGCACCCGTATTCTGCGGTATCGGAAATCACCACGTTCATCTCATACAGCTTTTTGCGGGCAATGAGATTGGCGATGAGCGGCACCTCGTGCAGGGATTCATAATAGGCGGAATCTGCAACAATACCCGCAGACACCATGGTATCATAGGCCAGTTCCACCCCGGCCTTGACCATGGCCACCATGAGAATACCATGGTCAAAGTATGCCTGTTCCGGGATATCCGCCTGCTGGGACACCGCTTTTTCAAAAGGGGTGTCAGCTGTTAAGGACCGCCATTTAAGCAGGTCGGCATCATCATTGGCCCAGTCTGCCATCATGGTCTTGGAAAAATTCCCGGTCATGATGTCATCCATGTGCCGATTGAACAGCGGGGTCAGGATCTCTTTCAACTCTTCGCTCAGGTCATGGGCCAAGATTTTGGCAGGATTGGACAACCGGTCCATCATGTTGGTGATACCCCCGTGCTTCAACGCCTCCGTGATGATCTCCCAACCGTACTGCACCAGTTTTGAGGCATATCCTTCATCCATGCCTTTTTCCATCATTTTGTCATAACACAGCAAAGAGCCCACCTGGAGCATACCGCACAAGATGGTCTGCTCCCCCATGAGATCGGACTTCACCTCTGCCACAAACGAGGACTCCAGCACCCCGGCCCGGTGTCCGCCGGTGGCGGCAGCATAGGCCTTGGCCAGTTCGAAACCTTCTTCTCTCGGATCGTTTTCCCGGTGCACGGCAATCAGTGTGGGAACCCCGAACCCCCGTTTGTACTCTTCTCTGACCTCGGTTCCCGGAGATTTAGGAGCCACCATGATCACGGTGAGATCTTCCCTGATTTTCATGCCCTCTTCCACAATGTTGAACCCGTGGGAATAGGACAGACAGGCATTTTTTTTCATCAGGGGCATGACGGCTTTGACAACCGGTGTATGCTGTTTGTCCGGTGTCAGATTGATCACCAGATCAGCGGACGGCAGCAGGTTTTCATAGGTATCCACAACAAATCCGTGTTCTGTGGCATTTTTCCATGACTGGCGCTTTTCGGTTATGGCTGCATCGCGCAACGCATAGGAAACATCCAGTCCGCTGTCCCGCAGGTTGAGTCCCTGGTGAAGCCCCTGGGCGCCGCATCCCACAATCACGATTTTTTTGCCTTTCAGGGCATCTGCCCCTGAAAATTCGCTGGTATCCATAAAACGGCACCGGGACAATTCCGCCAGCTGCAGCCGCAACGGCAGTGTATTAAAATAGTTCTCACCCATTTGTATCTCTCCTTGATGTAAAACATGTGCATATATATTTTTTTTACGGCGTATTGTGGTCTATTTTTTGTCTTGCGTCAAATGAATCATTTGCAATTTCAGGTTGCATGAAAGGGAATGCTCAAAAGATTCTTGTCGCCAGGGTCTGAGAAGGGCACCCGCAGGGGCTGTTAGCGGTTAGCCTTCAGTACTCAGTTATCAGCTTCCTGTAAACAGTTACAAATTTTTCCATCACACTGTATCAAAAAGATCCAGCTGTTCTCCCCGGGTTACTTTTCTGATACGTTCCGGCGCTTTTTCTCCGGTCTTTGCTGCTTTAGCAGATGCAGTATCCTCCACTATAATTTTTTCCGGATTTTCCGGCCCATCAGCATAATCCACCTGGAAACCATTTTTAGAAACCTTTTTCACTGCCAGGGGACGGTTGAGCAGCAGGGCCTTTTCCTGGCTGGTGATAACCGGAAACCTGTAATGCATGTTTGTATGCTTGACAGGTTTATTGTTTTCCAGCCGCTGTGTTATAAAACCCTGGTGATGGTCCAGCCGCCGGGAAATAACTGTATTTGAAAATGGGACAACGGCATCCGCCCGCAAATCAATGGCAGGGGCAAAACCGGTTTCAATTTCAAAGCCCACACTGTTCCTGCCGGCAGCCATTGCTGCCAGGGCGGTTGTGCCGATGCCCATGAACGGATCCAGCACGGTATCTTCTTTGACAGAATACATGCTGATCAGGCGGTAGGGAAGCTCAAAGGGAAAAGCACCGCTTCTCAGCCGCAGTGCTGCATCGGTTATTTTCTGACGGGTGCCTTTCAGATCCATCCATATGTCGGAAAACCACTGGTTTCTTTCCTCCCAGAAAAAGGCACTTTCATGCCGTCTGAACTTGTCTTCCGGGGATTTAAACACCCGTTTCCCCCCTTTTCTGACAACCAGGATATATTCATGCTCCAGGGTCACATAGGCACCGGCCGGCAGCATGCCGGAACCCATGAATTTATTGGGGGCATTGGTCTGTTTGCGCCACAGCACCGCCGGAAGTGCGGTAAACCCGAGTGCCAGCAGGCAGGACATGATCCTGGCATGGTTGGGATAGAGCATAAAGTGACCGTCAAGGGTGCGGGTGGCATCACCGATATTGATGCAGGCAAAGCCCCCCGGTTTCAGCACCCTGTAAATGCCCTGCCATACCCGGTCAAGCTGGCTGTGCATCATCTCATATGCATCCGGACCGTTTCCTTTTGCCAGTTTTTTTTCCACACCAGGCGCCATTGCGGCAAACACCTGGTCCCACATGGCGATCATGGGATAGGGCGGTGATGTTACCACAAGATCAATGCTGTCTTGTGCAAGTACCCCCACGTCCCGGGAATCTTCAAAGAAAATCTGGTGCTGTGTCTGCATAAAATCTGCCTTTTAGTGCTTTATTCCTCAGTTCCTGTCACAAAAAACAAGAAAATGATGAGGGCACTTGGGTTGCGGGTTTCCCGCGTTAGTTTTTGGATGCATGATGCCCGGCGGGCCTCAGGATATAGTTTCCCCTGGGTTTTTGCCAGCCGAAACAAACCCGTTATTGTGTGAGACGGAAATTCGGCATATCAAAGGTTTCCACCTTTGTCTGGCCCAGGGCCTGCTGCCGGATCCGGGCGGATTTCACCCGTGCCCGGTCCACATTTTCTTTGGGAATCTTATGGGCCTGGTACCACTGGTCCGGGTTCCCGATAAACGCCAGTAGAATCTTCACAGCTTCTTCGGCTGTGCTGCATGACTGAATCAACCTGGGGGCGAAAGCAGGGCCGTATTTTTTGGCTGCAATTTTCCAGGTCTGTTTCTGGGCATGTTCCCACAGATTGTCCGGGTCCAGAAGAATAATGGGTGCCAGGGCATTTTCATGCAGCTTCATGGAGGTGATGGTAATGGCCAGCTCCTCAGCACTGCCATACCCCCCGGTATTAACCACAGGCAGGTTGCTCAGTTTCTGGAGATGGTCCTGCCGGGCCAGGCGCAGCCCTTCATTGTATTTGATCAGCCCGTCGCAGGTGGTCAAAGGTGCCTGGTGCTCCCCTTCCAGGTCAATGGCAATGCCCACACTCATGATGTTATGCTGTCTTGCCAGGTCATTGGCCTCTTTCATGAGCCCGGGACCCCCGCCGTGGACAATGCCCATTTCATACCCCAGCTGCAGGGCAAGTCTGCTGATCAAATCAATGGTCAGCCGGTTGTCAGCCTCATTGGTGTGTGATCCGTAAAATGCAAACCAGTACCGGACCCGGTCAAAGCGTTCCTTGTCGTCCGGTTCCATGAAACACCCGTGATAGAAACTGTAGAGCTTGTCCGTGTCAGAATCATAGCGCAGAAACTCGCACCCGGAATGGTCTGAATGGGTAAGCCGGATCATTTTTTTGACATAATCGTCTGCAAAGGAGGGGTTGTTCATCTGGATGAGAAAGGTTCTCAGCCCGCTTGTCTTCAAGGCATCCACCACCGCAAGGTCAGGAAAGGCACGGCCGATGAACACCCGGGAATTTACCCCGCCCAGAACCGACAGTTTGTCCAGGGTGTTTTTGAATTTCCCATTGCCCCGTTCCGGCACCAGGGGGGTGTTTTTCCGGTACGTGGATTCCAGGATGGCATTGCGGATGATCTCCAGCTGGGCCTGGCCGAATGGGTCCAGGGCCTTGGGAATGGGGATGAAATTGGCCTTGTTGAGAATCAGGCCTAAAGACCCGTCATCCATGACGGAAAACAGATTGGCGATTTCCGCGTTTGTGAGAAGGTCGCTCAGCCGGTACCCATCCTTGACCTTGGTTTTTTCCAGGGGCACGGTCAAGGGATTTTTGGCCCGGTAAAACCGGATCTTCACCCGGATATGTTTCAGGGCAACCGGTTCCGTGCCAAAGTGAAACAGCTCCACCTGGCGGTCCCTGAAGGTCCTGAAAGGATCCAGGACCCGGGCCGGCAGGTGTGCGATCTGTGCACCCTGTGGGTCTGTCTGCACATCGATAATGCCGTAGATATCCCCTAAGGAGATCTTGATGGCACCCACAAACAGATCCCCGGGTTTGAGCCAGGTGTTGTCAATATCAAAAGACATGCGGGACCGGATGGAATGTAAGGCACTGCGGCCTTTTTTAATGACAGCGTTGATGCTGGAGGTAGTCATGGCATGGGGTTCAAAACAATACTGGTAGGGCTCCAGCTCCATGGCGATATAATCACAGGTGTGGCCTGTGGCAGGATCTGTTTCCTGGCAGATGTCAAATCCTTCATAATAGCCTTTGCCCGTCTTTTTTCCTACAAAAAGGCGTTTGTGCAGGTAATGCCTGACATCGCTTATCCGCAGCTCCGGGTCCATGACCACCAGGCGCCCTATCTCATCGCCTTTTTTAAACAGATCCAGGGCATTTCCCAACAGAAGATTGAGGTTCTGGAGCCGGGCTTCCACAAAGATGTCAGATCCTTCAATCACGGGAGTGCCGCCGTCATCGGCCAGATCTGTTTTAATGCCGATCTGGGCGTTACCGCTCCTGCCGCTGAAAATATAGGGCTTTTTCTCCTGAATGGCCCCCCGGATATAGTCGGACACAAAAGGAAAACAAAACCGGGCACCTAAGATATCATTGGGTTCCTTTTGTTCATGGAGTTCCGCAATATACCCGTCAGGGCTGATGATCTGAAATATCTGCATAGATTTCTCCTTACAGCGGCAACAAATCCCGGGCAGGAAACACCGGGCCGGTAAAACAACAGGCAAACATTTCGGGTTTATGGGCCATGGACATCGGTTTCATGCCTGGATAAACCTGAGATTGGATGCATTATGTCGGCTGCCGTATACGGTGCAGGTGGCCTGATCCAGAAACGCCATCTGTTTTTGCGACAATACCAGATCCATGGCCCCAAGGTTTTCATCCAGGTATCGGGCGGTTTTCATCCCTGGAATGGGTACCACCTGCCCTCCTTTGGCCAGCAGCCATGCCAGGGCGATCTGGGACACAGAGACCCCTTTTTGTCCGGCATAATCATCCAGTTTTTTTTTCACCTCCATATTTTTTACGAAATTTTCTTCCTGAAACCGGGGCAGATCCAGGCGGTAATCTTTTTTTTCAAACCGGGTATCTTTGTTCATGGAGGTGGTGAGCATTCCCCGCCCCAAAGGAGAAAAAGGGACAAATCCTATGCCAAGTTTTCTGCACACCGGCAAAACAGTGTTTTCAGCAGATCTTTCAAACAAAGAATATTCCGACTGCAGGGCTGTCACAGGATGGACAGCATGGGCCTGTTCCAAAATTGTTACTGACACCTCGGACAGTCCGATGCACCGGATTTTGCCTGCTGTCACCAGTTGTGCCATGGCCCCCACCGTGTCTGCCACCGGCACCCGGGGATCCAGCCGGTGCAGATAATACAGATCAATATGATCCGTGCCCAGCCGCTTCAGGCTTTGTTCACATGCGGTTTTCACATACTCGGGACGGCCGTCCACCACGAGATCCCCGTGCTCATCTCCCACAAATCCGAATTTGGTAGCCACCACCGCTTTTTGGCGCCGGTCTTTCAGAGCCCGGCCCAGCAGCTCTTCATTGCCGCCGGCACCGTAAACATCAGCGGTATCAAAAAAATTGATGCCCCGGTCCAGGGCCTGGTGAATGGTTTTTTCAGCAAGGGTTGTATCTGCCCTTCCATAGGCATGGGACATGCCCCAACATCCCAGTCCCAGGGCCGATACCTGCAGTTTTTTCTTTCCCAGGGTCCGGTATTCCATATCCATCTTCCTTTTCAAGCAAAATTTGTGGGGCTATTTTTGACACAAGAGATTTACCAAGTCAAGAAATTGTCCGTCCACACGATGACAAGCTGCACAAACCTTTTTTCAGATTCCCGGATATTCCGCAATTTTGCCTGCTGTTTTTAATAACTGGCACGGTTCCGGCATAATATGCATCCGGAGCAGTCTCTCTGGTTGATACTGAAAATTTTCTTTAAAAAAAACAAACCCGGTGATAGAATATTCAGTTTTTGAACATATTAATCTGCCGGGAGTTGGAAATGGACACAAAAATTAAAATCAGAGGATATCACACAGATCTGTACCAGCATGTCAACAATGCCAGGTATCTTGAGTTTCTTGAAGAAGGCCGGTGGCAGCTGCTGGAAGATCACCTGGACCTTGAAACATTCATGGGAAGCGGATTTTCATTTTTTGTGGTCAACATCAATATTTCCTACCGCAGCCCGGCCCGGGTAGGAGACACCGTGGTCGTCCGGTCCGGCCTGAAAAAAATCGGCAACAAAAGTGCTGTTTTCCAGCAGCAGATTGTTCACAAGGCAACAGGGGCTGTGTGCATTGATGCGGATGTCACCTTTGTCATTGCCGGCACCAGCGGCAGGCCTTTGAAACTGGAAGGAGATCTTAAAGAAAAGCTGTTGCAGATCCCTTTGTTTGAAAGTTGATCCTGTACTTTCCCCGGCATCTCTGCCAGGACACGCTCACCTGTTGCACCCCACAGACTGGTCATGGAACCGTTTGAGTTTGGTCTGGACCGCTCCGAATACCGTACCCTCAGGGTAAACAAAATTCTCATCAGCCCGGCCTGCCGGCACACCGGTGAGCACCGCGATGCCCTGTTCAATAGACGATACCTGGTAAATATGAAACAGGCCCTGTTGCACCGCATCCTGCACCGCTTTTTTGACCATGAGATTGTTCACGTTGGCCGACGGGATCATGACCCCCTGATCACCGGTAAGCCCCCGGGCGGCACAGACATCAAAAAATCCTTCGATTTTTTCGTTCACCCCGCCGATGGATTGGATTTCCCCTTTCTGGCTCACGGATCCGGTGACGGCGATTCCCTGGCGGACGGGATAGCCTGAGAGGCTGGATAGTACCGCATACAGTTCCGTGGAAGAAGCGCTGTCCCCATCGATTCCCCCGTAGCTCTGCTCAAAGGTGATACTCACGGAAACGCTCAATGGATAATCCTGGGCAAACATCCTGCCCAGGTATCCGGCCACGATCATCATGCCTTTGTGGTGGGTCTGACCGGAAAGATCGGCTTCATGCTCCACATTGATGATCCCGGGCTTTCCCATGTAGGATTCCGCTGTTATCCGGGAGGGCCGGCCGAATGCCAGGTCCCCGATCTGATACACCGCCAGGGCATTAACCTGTCCCACCACTGAACCGGTCAGATCGATGAGAATGGAGTGGTCATCATATTTTTCCTGGATCTTTTCCTCAAAAAGATTATGGCGAAACCGGCAGGCATTCCGGGCCTGCACCACATGGTCGCCGGTCACAGCAGGTGCCCGGTCCTTTTTTGCCCAAAAGGCAGCCTCCTTGAGCATGTCCAGTATTCTGCCGAACCGCAACGAGAGTTTGTGCTTGTTCTCAGCGATTCTGTTGCCGTATACCACAATGGCACTTACCCCGCAGGGAGTGAAGGGCGGCAGTTTTTCAGTTTTACATGCCCGGGCGATAAACCGGGCATAGTTGCGCAGATTTTCCTGATTGAGATCCACTTCATGGTCAAAATCCGCCCTGACCTTGAAAATCTTGTTGAATTTCGGATCTGATCCCTGCAGGGCCAGAAAAATATCATATCGGCCCACCAGAATGACCTTGACATCCAGCGGGATGGGGTCAGGCCGCAAAGATGCCAGAACCATGCCGGCCTGATCCGGTGCATCCTGGATATATAATTTCTTGTTCTGCAATGTGGTCTTAAGGGTTTCCCAGACAACAGGATTGCGCATGAGGGAATCAATTTCAAGCATCAGAAATCCCTTGTCAGCCCGCAGAAGAGCGCCTGCCTGGACCATGGTGAAGTCTGTTGCTGCCACACCTTTGGCCGGTATTCTTTCAATCTTGCCGAACAGGTTCTGAAAAGTGGGGGCAGGTTCAAAAATCACGGGGGCCCCATGTTCCCCCCGCCGGTCCACCAGCACATTGACCTGGTATCTTTTTTCCAGAAACGCGGACATGCCGCCTGCTTCAGAACCATTTTCCGCTTCAGTATCCAGGGACTTGAGCAGCAGGGGGATGTTGTCTTTCATGTCTTTTTTTGCATCCTCCAGAAACTGCCGGGCCTGGGGACAGGTTTTAAAATCAGCAAATGCCAGGTCCATTTCTTCGGCAAACATGGTGTCGGCCATTGCCGCCACCATGTCCTGAAAATTTTGCTGTATTTTTTTTGCCTGGATCTGCATCTGTTTGAACAGATCATTCATCTGCCCCTGCACCTGGTCCAGATTTTTTTCAACAGCAGCTTTGGTGTCCGGGTCATATTCCTTGAGCTGCTCAGGAGAAACCGGTTCACCGTCTTTCATTGGCACTGCCTGATATCCCTGTTCGGTTTCAACAATGCCGATATCCAGTTTTGCGGCAAATGCTTTTACCTGGGACATGAGCTGTTCCTGCTTCTGGATAAATTCTTTTTGGATCCGGTCCTGTTTTTCCTGAAAGGATTTGTTATCAAACGCCTGTGGCAGTTTCACTTTCAAAGTTTCAATAAACTGGATCATACGGCGGGAAAAAAACACGGCTGATCCGGTGGGCAGCTGCATGGCCTTGGGACAGTAAGGGTCATCAAAATTATTCACCAGACACAGGTCATCGGGTGTGTCCTGGTTTTTTGCAAAGGCTGTTAGGATTTCTCTGGTTATAGTGGATTTGCCGGTTCCTTCATATCCTGTGATAAAAATATTGTATCCCGGGCCTGTCATTTCCAGTCCGAATTGGATGGCTTCAACCGCCCTGCGCTGCCCGATGACACTGTCTAAAGGGTCCAGGTCGGCTGTCGTGGTGAAATCAAAAGGGTCATCTGTGCACTGCCTGGCCAAGTCTGCGGTTTTTACACGGTACTTTTCTATCATTTTGCTGCCTCTTACAGGGTATTTTATGGTTTCTGCCGGAATGGCCCCTTATGTGGATGCTAAAAACATCTCCGGCTCTTTTCTTGTATCACAGGCCTTGTTCAACCTGGCGGCACCAGGGTGATCGTTTTTTTATGCATCTTTTCCATTTTCCATTTTCTCCCATATGTGCACAAGGTATTTGAAAAATTCCATGAATTGCTGTATGAATATTTTCCATACAGTTTTTTAAAAAGGACAGACCATCTTATGCGTATTACAGAAAAATGCCCTGCCTGCGGCGGGGATCTTTACATCAAACGGACCTGAACAAAGATTTTCTTCTGCTGCAGGTCCTGCAGCCGGAACTATCCTGAAGCCAGATACAAAGACCTGATGGATGAATATCTTGAAGAGCAGCTGGCAAATGTACCCATCAACCGGATCTGATCCATTGTGCACAAGCGCTGTTGAACCTTTTGCCGGCCCCCTTTTTCCCGCCGTTCTAAAGCACGGCTTCTTCATCATAGACATTGCAGATACAGCATAAAAACGTGGCAGGTTCGTCTGTAATGTTTTTCATTCCGTGGGGCTGCATGCTGGGGATGTAGATGGAGGTCCCGGGCCCGCAGACCATCTTTTTGTTTAATTCATCTGTTTTTTGATCAAATTCCCAGCATTCGAATTCTCCGGACAGAATATACATGGTCTGGTGATAAAAATGGTTGTGAATGGGGATCTGTCCCCCCGGCTGAATGGTGAAAAACCGCAGGCCGTATTCCGGAATCCCATTTTCATCTTCACCGTGCTGAGACAGCCACCGGATGCTTGTGCCGATCACATCCAGGTATTTGCCTTTGTAGGGAAACTTATCTATTAATTTTTCTTCACAATCCTTCCAGTGCACAACCTTCATGGGATAACTCCTTAAAATTTTTTCTGGAATCTTCAGCCTGCCATAATGCATGATAAAATACCAGCACAATATTGTCATACCTGGATATTTGCCATAAGCATGCCAGGTTTTCGATCGCTCTGTGCAGCACTCTGTTTCAAGCTCCGCCCCTGATGGTGTCCTGTGCCCGGCCGAGATCTACGGGGGCCTGTCTGCATAAGAACAATGAGGAGCGGCAACCCGCCCTCTGGTTGAAAAGCATCCCGGCATATTTTACCAGGCCCCCTAAGGATCTGACGGTCCGTTCACAGGAAACCACCAGGGGCTCCCCATAGGAGCGCACGCTACTATAGCAAATATTCAGTGTCGTGCCAGGGTAATCGCAAGTAGATGCGGCGTTTGGAAATCTCATATTTTTATTTTATGCTTGTCAACTCCTGTCACAGCAGTTAATAGTTTCAGAACAAACCTATTGACAGGAAAATACATGGAATCTGTTCTGAAAAAAAAATGGATCAAGGAGATTGAACTGGGGCCCAGGCAGATCCTGTTCGGGCTTGCAATGGATGATGCACGGCTCACTGACCTTGTCTTGTCCTGTATTACAGAACAATGCAACATGCATGGACAGGCAGCGCTCAGCCATATCATAACGGAAGTTTCAACCCAAAACAGCCTGCCTGCACCTGAAATCCTCCAGATGATTTTTGGATTTGTGCATGAACTCAAGCTCTGTTTTTATCTTGAGGGCCGGCAGATACCGGCCCTGGAAGCCAAACAGAAGCTGATGGCCGCGCCTGACACTGAGATCCGGGTGGTCTTGAACAAAAAAGTGCCGGTAGCGACATTCAAAGCTGTGCAGCAGGCTTTTCAGCAGGTGGGGGCGCCGTTTGCAGATTATGAAGACCAGCATGCATTTGCATTCGCAGCATTACAGATGTTTTTGCGGTGGCATCGTGATGTAAAAAGCTTTTATGCCCGGGCACGCACTGATGCCTGCCCGGGCAGAGACCAGATGAAAATGCTGCTTGCATTCACAGGCCGCCTGCTGCACAACCAGACCGCCCATGCTGTTTTAACCGACTGTTTCAAACAGCTGGACCATCTGCCTGTTGCTGTCAGGACATTTCAAACCATCCGCACATTTTACACAAAAGATATAGGCTTCTGGGACCAGCTGGTACAAACCATGCCGCAGTTTGATAAGAACCTGCCCCACATCAAAGAAAACCCTGATGCCGCAGCTGCATACAGCCACCTGGCTGACATTGTTTCCTCTTCTCACCCCTTTGACCAGATCCAGACCGCAGGGGATCTTTTCAATATCGTCAACACATGTCACAAAGAGATTGAATCCCAAAAACTGGAAGACTGCCGCAGGCAGGCAAAAGAAAAAATTGATGCGGTCATCACAAAACTGACAGCTGATATGGCAGCAAATAATATAGATCCGGACCTGCGGAACCCTATTTTATTGCACCTGCGGCAGACCAAACAAAAATTTTCCCTTCTGCCTGATATCCGGCAGGTTAACAGGCTGTGCCGGGATGCCGTTGATCTGGCCACGGACCAGTTTGAAGAGCTGATGGACACCTGATCAGCAGGCTATCCGACATCTGCGGCAGCCTGCCATCCATGGGTTTTTGCAAGCTTTTCAAACATCTGGACAATGCCGGCCACAAGGCGGAACACCATGTCACTGCCCCCGTTTTCAGAAGTACTGCTGTCAAAAAACAGGTGCAGGTCCGATGCCATACCGTCTTCTTTTTTCCAGTAGCAGATCATCATGGGCACCAGGGGCAGTGGCTGCAGGATCATAGAGATGTCTGACTGGTACAGCTCCTCCACCTGTTTTCCATTAAAAATCATGGCCAGGTCCTCAAACAGATCCGGATAGGTATCGGCAATTTTTTTCAAGGGCTCTTCGGTGCGCTTTACAAATAATCCGTTCAGTTCCCGGCCGCCGGCAAGCTCCCGAAAAGGCACCCATTCATTGGTAAGGGGGACCCCTTTGCTTTCCAGGACATATGTCAGCACAGGCCCTGTAATCCAGGAATTGATATGAATATCAGACCGGAAACGGCCGGCATTGTCCACTGAAAACGGCTTGCCGAAAATGCGGATTGTGAGTCTGTCCTTATCATATTTTCCGCCGGTCCTGGCGGCAGCTTCGGCAAGGTCCAGGTCTGCCAGTTTTTGTTTCAGGGCGGCAAGCTCTTTTTCCTGTTCCGCTTCGCCGGGTATGTGTCCCTGGTTGGCATTTTCCTGGTATCGGGCAAGAATTTCAGCATCCAGGTGGGGACATTCCGACAATTTTTTGCGCCCGAGAAACACCTTTGATGCAAAGGCCAGGCAAGTGGGTTCATTGCATTTTTTACAATTGGATTTATCAAGAAGTTTAAACACTTCCATGGCATTGGCAAACATGATCTGTCTCCGATAAGATAACTGGTTGTCACATGACCTGTTTTTACCACAGGCGCACCAACAATTCAACCGGCCGGGGTGTATCACCAGAAATTAAAGCTTGCTTTTTTACTGCATTGTGATATATTGACTGTTTGCTGGTGCCATCCGGTCGGCACCTGGAGTATTGCGGTCGATTCCTTAATCTTAAAAATTTGCCCCAATCCTTACCAATGTATATTTTTTTGCCTGGATCGGTTCTGTTTATTGCAGGCGGGCTTTTTTTAAGAAGGAGAATTACCTATGTCGTTTGACACCCTGGGTCTTCAGACCCCTATGCTCCGTGCTGTTGAAGCACTGGGCCATACCACCCCCACCCCTATACAGGAAAAGGCCATCCCCGAAGTTCTTACGGGAAAAGATATCCTGGCCGGTGCCCGCACCGGAACCGGAAAGACCGCTGCCTTTGCGCTGCCCATTCTGCAGCAACTGGACCAGGAAAAGGGGAAAAACCATCTTCCCCGGGCACTGATCCTCACCCCCACAAGAGAGCTTGCCGCCCAGGTGGAAAATGATTTTAAAGATTATGGCCGCTTTCTGTCTTTACGCACTGCCGTAATTTTCGGCGGGGTAAATATCGCCCCCCAGATCAAGCAGTTTCAAAAAGGCGTGGATATCCTGGTGGCCACCCCCGGCCGTCTGCTGGACCATCTGGGCCGCAAAACCCTTGACCTTTCCCGGGTGAAGTTTTTGGTGCTTGACGAGGCTGACCGCATGCTGGACATGGGATTTATTCATGATATCCGCAAAGTGATCAAATGCCTGCCTGCCAGACGACAGAACATGCTGTTTTCCGCCACATATACCAAAGAGATACGGCAGCTTGCCGACGGATTGCTCAAAAACCCGGTACAGATCGAAGTTTCTCCTGGAAACTCCGCTGCCCAGGGCATTGACCAGGAAATATACCAGGTCTCCCAGACCGGCAAACGCACCCTGCTGTCAGGCCTGATAAGAGACGGCAACTGGCACCAGACCCTTGTATTTACCCGCACCAAACACCGGGCCAACCGTCTGACCAAACAGCTGCTCAGCGACGGCATCACTGCTGCCGCCATCCACGGGAACAAAAGCCAGGCCACCCGGACCAGAGCCTTAGCTGATTTTAAAAGCGGGGCGGTCCAGACCCTGGTGGCCACGGATATTGCGGCCCGGGGCCTGGATATCAAGCACCTGCCCCATGTGGTGAATTTTGATCTGCCCCATGTGCCTGAAGATTATATCCACAGGATCGGCCGCACCGGCCGGGCCGGTGAACAAGGAACCGCGCTGTCTCTGGTCAGCAGCGATGAACAGGACCTGCTGGTGAAAATCCAGCGGCTGCTAAAAAAACAGCTGCCTGTGAAACAGGCCCAGGTCAGTGCTGTGGAAAAAACTTTTCAGACTGCTGTTGCCAAAAAACCTGAGTCACGTTCTCCCAAATCCAGGCCGGCTGCAAAAACAGTAAAACCGGATACCGGTCGGCAGCGCAAAAACACAAACTGGCTGCCTTCAGGCCTCAAGCCCAAAAGACAGGCAGCCGCCTGGTCAGCTGTATAATAGATAAAACAATAACAGGGGATTATAATAAAACTTAATCCCCTGTTATGCCCTCACCTCCTTTTCCGCCAGCTCCATCAGGCAAGTTCTGAGTTTATCGAACACCCAGGATGAGCTTTGTTTCGATTGGATAGCCGGCCTGAATATGCTGGTCCTGTCATCAAGTCTGTAGATCCTGTGCCAAAAAATTTTTGCAAAAACCCTATGCATCCTGCATGACAGAAAATCAGGAAAAAGGCTGTCTTTACAAAGTCCAGGCCCGGTCTTATATTTTTAAAATATGAATCCGACACCACCTCATAAACACACAGGAGCAGACCATTGAAACAGATACTGGTACTGGCCAGCACCAACAAAGGCAAAACCCGGGAGATCCAGGACCTTTTAAAGGGGTTCCCCCTGGACATCAAAAACCTCAATGATTTCGGCCCCATTCCAGAAGTCATTGAAGACGGTGAAACCTTTGACGACAATGCCTATAAAAAAGCCTCATTTACCGCACGGATGCTGGGGTATCCTGCCATGGCTGATGACTCCGGTCTGTGCGTGGAGGCCCTTGACGGCGCACCCGGGGTGTTTTCCGCCCGTTATGCCGGAAAAAACGCCAGTGATGCCGATAATGTTGCCAGACTGCTGGCAAATCTGGAACCTTTTGAAAACCGAAAGGCATCATTTGCATGCGTTATCTCCATTGCTGTTCCCACAGGGGCGGCCCTGACATACGAGGGATCCTGCCAGGGCATCATCACAAGAAAGCCGGCCGGAGAAAATGGGTTCGGGTATGACCCTTTGTTTTATTTTCCCGCATATGACAAAACCTTTGCCCAGCTGAGCATGGAAGAAAAAGCACGGGTGAGCCACCGGGGCAAAGCCTTGAAACAGGTGGCCGATGAAATGGACAAGATCCTGGAGTGGATCGACATCAACATGCCCCGGTTTGAACGGGTGGCATGCAAAAAAGGATGATATCGCCATGACAAACTTTGAAGCATTTACCGCCCTGGTAAAGGAAAACCGCTCCTGCCGCAGATTTGACAATGCCGGCAGCATCACCATGGATGAATTGAAAGACCTGGTGGACCTGGCCCGGCACTGCGCGTCAGCCGCCAACAACCAGCCATTGAAATACATCCTTTCCACCGATGAACAGACGAACAGGGATATTTTTTCCTGCCTGGGCTGGGCTGCCTATCTTACGGACTGGCCCGGGCCGGAACCGGCGGAACAGCCATCTGCCTATATTGTTATCACCGGGGACCATACCATTTCCGACAAGTTCTGGTGCGATCACGGCATAGCAGCCCAGACCATTTTACTGGGTGCCCGGGCAAAAGGCCTTGCCGGCTGCATGTTCGGGGCCATAAACATCAAAAAACTCAAAACCTTTCTGGATATTCCCGACCACCTGGAGGTCAAGCTGGTGGTGGCCCTGGGCAAACCTGCGGAAAAGGCGGTCATTGACCCGGTGGGTCCGGACGGGAGCATCAAATATTTCCGGGATGAAAATCAGGTTCACCATGTACCCAAAAGAGGTACACAGGAACTCCTATTTAAAACCTTCTAACGCGGGAAACTCGCAACCCAGGTGCCCATCCTCATTTTCTTGTTTTTTAACAGAAACTAAGAAGTAAGGCACTAAAGTGGGTTGCTTTTCCCACAAGTTTGGATTGTCATGAAGGCGGTGTTGTGAAGATATTGTTTGTCAACCCGGCATGCCTGGACCAGCGCGTCACAGACACCGATGCACAGGTGGTGCCCATAGGGCTTTACTACCTGGCCGCCCAGCTGCTGGATGCCGGGTTTGAAGCCGCCATTCTCAACCTGGCACAGGCTGAAATAACAGATCCGGAACTGGTCTTCACAACCACCCTCCAAAAAGAAAAACCCGATATCATCGGATTTTCCGTGACCAGTGCCTCCCGGTTTTCAGCCATGTCCCTTGCCCGGACGGCAAAAAATCTTACGCCCCGCACCTGGGTCATGATGGGCGGGCCGGGTGCCACCTTTATGGCGGACCATATCATGGCTGCCTGCCCTGCTGTTGATTTCATTGTCAAGGGAGAAGGGGAAACAACCTGTCTGGCCCTGGTAAAAGCCCTGGCACAAAAGGATGCACCAGATGCCCAGCAGATACCGGGGCTGGTATTCCGGGACGGCCCGGGCCTGAAAGATACGGGAAATCCTTCTTTGATCCGGGATCTGGACCAGCTGGTCCATCCATCCAGGTATTTTGGATTCCAGCACCTGGCCATGTCCCGGGGATGCCCCGGTGCCTGCACCTTCTGCGGGTCCCCCAAATTCTGGGGCACCCGCCAGGTACGGAGCCACTCTGCCGACTGGTTTGTTCATGAAATCACGGCCCTTGCCCAAAAAGGCATTTCCCATTTCTATATTTCCGATGACACCTTCACCATGGACAGGGACCGGGTGATCTCCTTATGCCAAAAACTGATCGCAGCAGATCTGTCCATCACCTGGAATGCCATCTCCCGGGTGGATCATGTGGATCCGGAACTTCTGGCCTGGATGCGCAAAGCCGGGTGCATACAGATCAGCTTTGGCGTGGAATCCGGATCAGATGCCATAAAAAAACGCCTGGGCAAACCGGTTCCCAATCACCTTGCCGTCCAGGCATTCCACTGGACAGCGTCCCACGGGATTGTACCCCGGGCCTATTTTATCTATGGATCTCCCGGTGAAACCATGGATACCATAAACCAGAGCATTGATCTGCTCATGGCCCTGCAGCCCCTGGGGGCTGTTTTTTACATGCTGGCGCTGTTTCCCGGCACCGGGCTGTATGACCGGGCCAAAAAAAAAGGATGGGTGACAGAAGAAATCTGGCACAAAAAAATGGAAGACCTGCCCTGGTTTGCGGTGGATGACACCCTGGATTTTTCACAGGTAAAAGCATTTGGTGATGCACTGCGCCAGGCGTTTTACACCCATCTGTCAGACTTTGCAGCAAAGGTTTCCCTCATTGATGACCCTTCCTTGTACCGGTTTCATGCAGATTTTCTTTCCAGGCTGGCCATGACCTTTTCCCACGGGGCCTATGCAGAAGATGACCGGGTGCAGGATTCAGACAGAATTGCCAGGATACTTTTTGAAAAAGCCCTGACCTATCATCCGGATTTCAGGGCATTTTTAGGCCTGGGCATGCTGCTGCAGAAATCCGGACAGTTTGACTGGGCCCTGCAGGTGCTGGACCAGGGACTGACCCATTTTGCCGGCAGCAAGGATCTGTGCCTGTGCAAAGGCATCTGCCTGATGAACGAAAAAAAATTTCGCGCCGCCCTGGATTGCCTGTCTTCTTTCAACCAATTTGCAGATGTCAGACACTATGTGTCCATCTGCAGCAAAGAACTGGAAAAAACCCATGAACAAACCCTTTGACCACCACCTGGTAAACCTGCAGAACCGGGAACTCAAACTGCGCTCCCGGCGAAAAGAGATTCTGGACATGGACGCGGAAACCGCTCTGGATACCATACTGGATGCCCCGAGCCCGGCCACCTTAGTCCAGTCATTCCCGGACCAGGACCTGTACTATCTCATGCATAAAATCGGGCCTTCCGATTTTATACCCATATTGTCCCTGGCAGCATCGGATCAGTGGGAATACATCCTGGATGTGGAGGTGTGGGACAAAGACCGGCTCAACACACAGGTGATGACCCGGGCTTTTGACCTGCTTTTCCAGGCAGACCCGGAGCGCTTTTTGCGCTGGATCATCATGGAAAAACCCGATTATTTTGAATTTTATCTGTTCCAGCACATGGATATCAAAATCCGGGAGCATGATGAATTTCCGCCATCGGAATTTGAGGATTACACCACCCTGGACGATAAGTTCTATTTCCGGTTTCCTGAAAAAAAACAGGATACTGCACCTGATCCGGACACAGATACAGATGCCCCGCTGTCTGAAGATGTTAAGGCTTCGGAACTCATTGATGCCATGGTCAGAAAACTTTCTGATATGGATCTGTCCGTCTTCCACGGCCTGCTGCTGGAAACCCTCAGCACCCTGCCCGCAGAAACCGAAGAAGAACAGTTCCGCTTGAAAAACATCCGCCTGGCGGAAAAAGGATTTCTTCCCGTGCATGAGGCCATCGGCATTTACCAGCCCACTGATATCGCATCATTGAGAAAACGTCCCAGAACCCTGGTATTCGGCCCTGATACCTTTGATCCTGAACTGCCCCTGCCCCCCCAGTGTTTTACCCGGTTTCTGTCCGGACAGGACCTGTTTGTCAAAAGCCTTGCCCTGCTGCCGTCTGATTTTATTTTTACCCTGGAGTCGGAGCTGGCCGCCCTGATCAACAAGATCATCTCTGCGGACCGGCAGAAAATCCGGGACAAAGAAACCATGGAAAAAACCATTCACAAGGCCGCCGCCTACCTGAGCCTGGGGCTGGAAACCATACTCCAGGAAAATATCAGCCTGGAAGCTGCAGCAGACCTCATCCAGACCTATTATCTGGAAGATCTTTTCAGGACTGGTTCCCGGGCCGGCATCCAGCTCAAAACAGGGGCAAAAACCTGGTACAAAAACAGCTATATCCAGGAACAGAACCTGCCCTTAAGCTTTCTGGGGGAAAATTTTCTCGGTATCATGGGCGGCCTGTTTCTGGACCGGCCCCTGTATTTTGATAATTTTGCAGCCGGCGAACTGTACCGGCATTTTGCCTCTTTATCTGATATCAAGAAAACAAGACAGGCCCTGGACCAGATCATGGGGCTGGACCAGCTGCTGACACACCTGGAACCGAACCTTGCCTCTTTTAAAAAAGGGGTGCTCACCTACAAAAGTCTTATCCTCACCCTCTGGGCCAAAGACCGCTTAGGCCTTGAAAAAGACCTGTCCCCTATTGCAGCCGACACCTTTAAACCATTTTTCATGGCCCTGTTTACAGAAAACACCGCCGGATCAGCCGGCAGCACCAGTGAAAAAGCCCCTGGTATCAGCGATGAAGCCGGCGATCCCAGGCCCGGGGACCTGATCCTGTGGGCCGCACAAGCCAGCGGTTTAGATGACACAGCAGATCTGCCAGGCCCGTTGACCGACCTGCTCTTAGACCTGGTGACAGAAATCCAGGAAGAATACGGCACGGTTCCCCCCAGCCGGATGGATCCCAGATTCATCCCCCATTTTTTATTGGAAAAATAAAACAGCCATGACAGGAGACAAAACACCATGATCGGCGCCATTGCAGGAGATATCATCGGATCCATTTATGAACATCACCCCATAAAAACCAAAGACTTTCCCTTGTTTGACAACCAGTGCCGTTTTACCGATGATACGGTTCTAACGGCAGCCATTGCAGATGCCATCCTCTCAAAACAAACCTTCCTGGCATCGGTTAGAAAAATCGGCCAGCGCCATCCCCATGCAGGTTACGGTGCCAGTTTTATCAGATGGCTTCATGCAGAAAATCCCAAACCGTACAACAGCTGGGGCAACGGGGCTGCCATGCGGGTCAGTCCCGTGGGGTTCGCCTTTTTTACCGAAGATGCAGTACTGGACCAGGCCCAAAAAACCGCTGCCATCACCCACAACCACCCGGAGGGCATTAAAGGAGCCCAGGCCACGGCCCTGACTGTTTTTCTCGCCAGGACCGGGCTTGATAAAGATACCATAAAAACGCGCATATCCCGGGAATTCGGGTACGACCTGAACCGGACACTGGATGAGATCCGCCCATCCTACACCTTTGATATCTCCTGCCAGGGCACTGTACCCGAAGCCATCATCTGCTTTCTGGAAGCCACCTCCTATGAAGATGCAGTCCGCAATGCCGTGTCTTTGGGCGGGGACAGCGACACCCTGGCCTGCATTGCCGGCGGTATGGCAGACGCCTTTTTCGGCGGAATCCCGCCTGAGATTCAATCCCGTGTGGAAAACCTGTTGCCCCCTGATCTGTGGGAAATCACACAGGCGTTTTGTGAGAAATACCGCTGATACAGGTACTGACAATAATCCGGCCTGTCCTGCGCTGACAATTGCTGCGGGTTGATATCTGTATAGATTTTCCAAAAATCCGCCTTATTATTTCAACATGGTGGGAATGTTCGGCCTGGAATGGATGATATCTGGTCAATCCATGTGCTTCAACCCATGTGCAGATTTGAACTCATGCCATTCACCATGATCTATGTAACTGTTTTCATCAAGATCAACAGCGTTAAACACCTGTTCTTTATCAACTGCATCTGTAAAATATAGATTGAATTCATCAAAAGTCACTTGGTCATTATGGTCACTGTCCATGTCTGGAAAATGGGCATTGAATTTTGAAGGATCAGGCAGTTTTTCTGTATGGTATTTTTTCTTATGGTGATACTTTTTTCCCATCGCTTTATGCATTTCTTTGAACTGGTTCCACTCTTCACGGCTCAAAGTGCCGTTTTTATCACTGTCAAGACGGTCAAAGGCTTTTTGATCAGTTGATGTGAACACCTTTTTGAATTCCTTGAAGCTAAGGCTGTCATCTCCATCAATATCCATATCAGTGAAATGTCTACCGAACATAGTGTTTTCGCCGGAAGCCTGATAGTTTTCCTGGTCGCAGGATGAGGCATAAACAGGTGCAGCAGTTCCCGTTGAAGCCATTAGAAAAAAACCGGACATTATCATTATAAAGGCAAAATGCTTCATTATGTATATCTCCTCAATTGGTTATATGTTTTTCAATTCAACCGTGTCTTTATCTCTTTTCAAAAAAAATAATCACAAACCAGTAAAATGCAACTGCATTATATCAAAGACAGCCGACAGGGCGATAACATATGCCCTGTTTGTTGCAGGAACGTTTTTCTTATAATGCATGAAATTTCAACTGCTTGAAATTTATGTATTCCCGGTTTATGGTACCCTGTAAATACAAAAGGAGCATAACAGTGGCCAAAACCAGTTTTCCCGATACCAGTGCCAGTCCGTTGCAGGCTCTGCCGGTCAGAATCATCATCCCGGTGGCCTTGACCATTATTTTGTTTATCCTTACCATTTTTCTGCTTATCATTCCCATGATGGAAAAATCCATGATGGACGGCAAAAGAGAAACCACTATGCATCTGACAGAAACCGCCTGGTCGGTTCTTACATTTTACCATGACCAGGAGGCCCAGGGCCTGATCTCCGGGGAACAGGCCCGGCAGTCAGCAATTGACATTCTGACGCAGCTGCGGTACGGGCCGGACCGCAAGGATTATTTCTGGATCAATGACGACACCCCGGTGATGGTCATGCACCCCTACCGCCCGGACCTGGAGGGAAAGAATGTGGCAAAATTCACAGACCCTTCCGGCAAACACATGTTTGCAAAAATGGTGGAGATCACCAAAAAATCCGGATCCGGGTTTGTGGACTACCTGTGGCAATGGAAAGAAGATCCCGGGCATATCGTACCCAAAATATCTTATGTCAAAAGTTTTGATCCATGGGGATGGATCATCGGCACCGGCATCTATGTGGAAGATGTCACAGCCCAGATATCTACTGTCACCCGGAAGCTGATGCTGGCCTGTGCCGGAATCATGGGGGTGGTCCTGCTTTTGTCCGGCTATATCATCTGGGCTGCGGCAGCTTCCAGAAAAGAGAAGCTGGCGGCCATAGCCCGGTCTGAGCTCCAGGAAAAACAGCTGGCCCAGGCGGACAAGATGGCATCCCTGGGCATCCTGGTGGCAGGGGTAGCCCATGAGGTGAACAACCCGGCCACCACCCTGATGCTCAACGCCCCGAACCTGAAAAAATCTTTTGAAGCCTTTATTCCGGTTCTGGATGACCACTTTGCCCGGCATCCGGACACCCGGGTCTGCAATATGACCTACCCGGACCTGCGCAGCCGCATCCAGCTCATGCTGGCAGCCATTCTGGATTCATCCACCCGGATCAAGCAGATCATTTCCGATCTCAAGGACTTTTCCCGGCCGGCAGACAGCCGGGACAAAAAAAACACACAGGAGATCGACATCAACCAGGTGGTGGAAAAATCTTTGGACCTGACCCATACCGTGCTCAAAAAAGCCACCTCCCGGGTGTCGGTCATCTATGGAAAAAACCTGCCGCCGGTGTCAGGAGATTTTCAGAAACTGCAGCAGGTGGTGATCAACCTGCTGGTGAATGCGGCCCAGGCCCTTGAGAGGCCGGACCAGTCTATCACGGTTAAAACAGGGACAAACCAGCACAAAAACGTGGTTTTCATAGATATCTGTGACACCGGCCCCGGGGTGGCACCGGAAATACTGGAAAAAATAACCGACCCGTTTTTCACCACCCGCAGGGATGACGGCGGCACAGGCCTGGGCCTTTTTATCTCGGAAAAAATCATCTCCGATCTTCAGGGGATTCTGGAGTTTTCATCTGAGCCGGGTCAGGGATTAACCGCCAGTATCCGCTTGCCCTGCAAGGCAAAATAAATTATAAAAAGAACATGGACAATACGGCAATGGACAAACCCATCCTGGTAGTGGATGATGAACCTGAAATCCTGGTGGCAGTGGACACCACCCTGCGCATGGCCGGGTTTGACAACATCATCACCATCAATGATGCCAGAGATGTGATCCGGCACATGGAGCGGGAGATCCCGTGCCTGATTCTTTTGGACCTGAACATGCCCCACATCAACGGGGGCCGGCTCCTCAAGATCATCCGCAAAACCTGGCCACGGATTCCCGTGATCGTACTCACCGGTACCATCGAAGTGGACACGGCAGTGCAGTGCATGAAAATCGGTGCCCTGGATTATGTGGTCAAGCCTGTGGAGGAAGACCGGCTGGTGGCAGCGGTCAAACAGGCCCTGGCCATGGAAGAGACAAGTGAGACCGGTAAAAAGCCGCTGCACCAGGACCTGTTTGCCCAAATCAAAAATCCGGCCGCCTTTCGGCACATCATCACCCAGGACAAAAAAATGCATGCCATTTTCCACTATGTGGAAGCCATTGCCCCGTCACTGCAGCCGGTGCTCATCTGCGGCGAGACCGGGGTGGGCAAAGAACTGATCGGCCAGTGCATCCACACCCTAAGCAGCCGCAAAGGCAGACTGGTGGTGGTGAATGTGGCCGGCCTGGATGACAATGTGTTTTCCGATACCCTGTTCGGCCATGTGCCCGGGGCCTTTACCGGTGCGGACAAGCCCCGGTCCGGGCTGATAGAGGCGGCAGCCGGCGGCACCCTGTTTCTGGATGAAATCGGAGACCTGGCCATGACCTCCCAGGTCAAGCTGCTGCGCCTGCTCCAGGAGGGTGACTACCTGGCCCTGGGATCTGACAAAACCCGGCATTCCGATGCCCGGATCCTCACCTCCACCAACCAGGATCTCTGGGCCCTGGAAAAACAAAGCAAATTCAGAAAAGATCTCATTTACCGCCTGTCCACCCACACCCTGACCCTGCCGCCCCTGCGGGAACGTCTCCTGGACCTGCCCCTGCTTCTGGACCGGTTTGTGTGCCAGGCAGCCGTAGAACTGGAAAAACCCATTCCTGATATTCCCAAGACCCTTATTGAAGAAATGGAAACCTATCCCTTCAAAGGCAATATCAGAGAACTCAAATCCATGGTCCATGATGCCCTGTCCCGGTATAAAAAAGGCCCCATCACAGCAGACCTGTTCAAGGGACTGGACCTGACAAAAAAAGAAGATACTCCGGAAAGCACCGCCCCTGCCCTGGAAACCGGCAACAGCCTGCCCACCCTGAAGCAGGCCTCCAATATCCTGGTGGAAAAAGCCATGGAGCAGGCCGACGGCAACCAGTCGGCTGCCGCCAAAATCCTGGGCATCTCCCAGCAGGCCTTGAGCAAGCGGCTCCAGAAAATACGAAAATAAAGGGAAAACCGGTCCAAATATGCAGAGGCGGTTCACAAACCGCCCCTGGGGTTACGCCGGCAGGGACCCGAAAATCCCACAACCTGGGTTGTATTCACAACTTTGGTTGTAATACGGTCCATACCCTCCGCCCCTCCTGCTTACCCCTTTTGCCTGTATGTGCAGAACTTCTGTTTTGTACAATTTTTATTGTAGAAATACCGTTCTTGCATAACCACCCATTTTAGATAAATTAATTAATAAAATCAATATGTTAAATAATATTTATCCTGTGGCACGCTGATTGCTCCTATAGAAAATGAATGACTTTCAGGAAGCAGGCAAAAGAATGGCGCCTGCACCGCAAACCAGTTTTCATCAAGGAGCACATCATGAAAGAGGTAAAAAACATTGGATGGCGGGTCACATTTGCCGGTCTGGGCATTAACCTGGCCCTGGGGATTTTATACACCTGGAGTATTTTCAAGGAATCCATCAAAGAATCCATTGTGGCCGGGGACGGGCGGTTCGACTGGAACCTGGCTGCATTGAACGACCCATATGCTGTGTGTTGCCTGGTGTTTGCCTTTGCCATGATTCTGGCCGGCCGGGTCCAGGACAAAACAGGACCAAAGATGACAGCCATCATGGGGGGTGTCCTGACCGGGGCCGGCCTGATTCTCATTGCATTTTCCTCCTCCTGGATCGTCTGGATACTGGGATTTGGGGTCCTCATGGGCGCGGGCCTGGGGTTCGGGTATGCATCTGCCACCCCGCCGGCCATCAAATGGTTTCCCCCGGCCAAAACCGGCATGATCGCCGGCATTGTGGTGGCGGGATTCGGCCTGGCATCCGTGTATATCGCACCCCTGGGGACCTGGCTGATCTTTCGGTTCGGACTGAGCCAATCCATGCTGATTTTCGGTGTGGCCTTTCTGGTGGTGGTCTGTTTTCTGGCCCAGTTTCTGGTCAACCCGCCGGCCGGATATGTGCATCCGGATGCCCGGGCCACGGCCACAAAACCGGCGGCACCCGCCGGCATCGATTTTTCTCCTTCCGAAATGATGAAAACCGGTACTTTTTTCAAACTGTGGGTCATGTTCTGCGTGGGGTCCGGCGCGGGCTTGATGATCATCGGCAGTGTGGCCGGCATGGCCAAGTCCGGCATGGGGTCTCTCGCCTGGATCGTGGTGGCCCTCATGGCTGTGGGCAATGCTTCCGGCCGGGTGGTGGCAGGGATTCTCTCCGACAGGATCGGCCGGGCCAACACCTTGTTCATCATGCTCAGTTTCCAGGCCCTGATCATCTTTTCACTTATGTTCATCGCTTCGGGTCAGGTGATTCTTCTGGTGTTGGCTGCCACCTTTATCGGGTTCAATTACGGCACCAATCTGTCTTTGTTCCCGTCAGCCACCAAGGACTTTTTCGGGTTGAAAAACTTTGGGGTCAACTACGGCCTGGTATTTTCTGCCTGGGGGATCGGCGGATTTATCTTTCCCCGGGTGTCCCAGATGATCGTGGCCTATACCGGCACCCCCAAAATGGCCTATATTCTGGCAGCGGCCCTGCTGTTGATAGGTGCTGTGCTGGCCTTAGTGACAAAAGCCCCGGAAACCAGAACCGACACCCCGTTTCTGGGTGTCCCGGTGCCGGTGCCTGGAAAAAACTGATACCCGTACCCGGCCTGCAGCTGTAACTGAACCCCATAACCCCGTATTTTTGCTGAACCGCATCTGAAAAAGGAGAGTATCATGACCCAGAATCTGTTTCACGCTTCTGACGAATTTCGGAAAAACGCCTGGATAAAATCCATGGATGAATACCAGGCCATGTACAGACTGTCCACGGAAGACCCGGATATCTTCTGGGAAGACATGGCAGCAAAGTTTTACTGGGAAAAAAAATGGGACACGGTCCGGGAATACAACTATCATTTGTCCAAAGGCCCCATCTCCATCAAATGGTTTATCAATGCAAAGACCAACATGGCCTACAACTGCCTGGACCGGCACCTGCCGGAACGAAAGGACCAGACCGCTTTGATCTGGGAAGGCAACCAAATGGGAGAAGATTTGACCATCTCCTACGGGCAGCTCCATGAAAAGGTGTGCCGGTTTGCCAATGCCCTCAGGGAAAAAGGGGTGGGCAAGGGAGACCGGGTGGCCATATACATGCCCATGGTCCCGGAACTGGCCGCCACCATGCTGGCCTGTGCCCGGATCGGGGCGATTCATTCCATTGTGTTCGGCGGGTTTTCCGCCGAAGCCCTGGCTGACCGGATCGAAGACAGCCTGTGCCGGGTGCTGGTGACCACGGACGGGGTGATGCGCGGGGCAAAGGCGGTTCCTCTGAAAACCGCAGCGGACCGGGCCATGGCCCTGTGCAGGGACCGGGGCCACCAGGTGGACACCTGTTTTGTGGTGAAACGTACCGGAACTGCCATCGACATGGTTCCGGACCGGGATATGTGGTGGCACGAGGCCGCCGAAGCCCAGTCGCCCGACTGTCCTGTGGAGTGGATGGATGCGGAAGACCCGCTGTTCATCCTTTACACCTCGGGTTCCACCGGCAAACCCAAGGGGGTCCAGCACAATGTGGGAGGGTACATGGTGTATACCGGCACCACCTTTAAATATATCTTTGACTACCATGACGGCGACATCTTTTGGTGCACTGCAGACATCGGCTGGGTTACGGGCCACTCCTACATTGTGTACGGCCCCTTGTCCCAGGGCGCCACCAGCCTGATGTTCGAAGGGGTGCCCACCTATCCGGACCCGGGCCGGTTCTGGGCCACAGTGGACAAATGGCAGGTGAACCAGTTCTACACCGCGCCCACCGCCATCCGGGCACTCATGGCCCAGGGAGAGGAGTGGGTGGAAAAATATGACCTCTCCTCCCTGCGCCTTCTGGGGTCGGTGGGAGAACCCATCAACCCGGAAGCCTGGCGCTGGTACCACACCCATGTGGGCAAAGGGCGCTGCCCCATCGTGGATACCTGGTGGCAGACGGAAACCGGCGGCATTATGATTTCTCCCCTGCCCTATGCCATTGACCAGAAACCCGGGTCCGCCACCCTGCCCTTTTTCGGGGTAAAGCCGGTGCTGCTTAATGAAGAGGGAAAAGAACTGGAGGGCGCCTGCGACGGGATTCTGGCCCTCAAGGAACCCTGGCCCGGCCAGATGCGCACGGTGTACAACAACCACGACCGGTTTGAAAAGGTGTATTTCCAGATGTTTGACGGGTACTATTTTGCCGGGGACGGCTGCCGCCGTGATGAGGATGGATATTTCTGGATCACCGGACGGGTGGATGATGTCATCAACGTGTCCGGCCACCGCATGGGAACCGCTGAGGTGGAATCCGCCCTGGTGAGCCACCCGCTGGTGGCCGAGGCTGCGGTTATAGGGTTTCCCCACGACATCAAGGGCCAGGGCATCTACGCCTTTGTCACCCTGGTGGTCAGTGCAAAACCTTCCCCGGAACTGCTGGGGGAACTCAAACAGCACGTGCGAGATGAGATCGGCCCCATTGCCACCCCGGATATCATCAATTTTTCGCCCGGGCTGCCCAAGACCCGGTCCGGCAAGATCATGCGGCGGATCCTGCGCAAGATCGCCACCAATGAATATGACCAGCTGGGGGATATCTCCACCCTGGCGGATTCCGATGTGGTGGGCAACCTGATCACCAGCCACAAGGCCCTAATCAAATAAACACTGATCCATGCCGGGCATAGCTTTGGCATGGATTTTCCCGGGGGCGGTTCTTACACCGCCCCCGGCAACTCACCACCACTATTTTCGAAAAAAATGCCGATAATTTGACATTCCCGGACATTTGGGCAATGATTCCCAAAACCAAATCAGGAGGTACTGTTATTGGCATGAGATACAACCCGGATATCCATCACCGACGGTCCATCGGTCTGCCTGGACATACTGAAAAACCGATTATTGTTCAGGCCGCCAAAATTTCAGATATTCGGGATACGGTGTTTCATCCCGGGATGCAGCCGGATGGTCAATCCATGAAAAACCGGGTATTTGACCATCCGATGTTTGCGAAGCAGTTTCTGTCGGATGATGAGATGGTTCAGGTCAACCGGTTCAGGGCGTTGAAAAAGCAAGTGGAATGGATCTGCGGCCGGTTTGCCGTAAAAATCCTGGTAAAAGATGCCCTGGAACAGGACATGTCCCTTGCGGAGCTCCAGATTGCATACAAAGAAAAAGGCGCACCTTATCTGCCACAGTTTCCGCAGATTCCCATTTCCCTGTCCCACAGCGGCGATTATACGGCTGCGGCCATGGGCCGGGATCCCGGCATTGGCCTGGGTATTGATGTTGAAAAGATCGGCGGACTGCCGGAACCATCGTTTATGAAAACCGCGTTTACCACAGAGGAGATTGCCCACATGCCTGCAGAAGCCCGGGCAGTTTTTGCAAACTGGACCTTAAAAGAAGCATTCTTAAAATATGTAGGCCTGGGTTTTAATGAGAGCCTGCACAGTGTGGCGGTTATAGAAGGACAAATCTATTACCATGGCCAAAAACAAAACGTTCTTACCTGGTCATCGCATCTGGACAACCAATATGCCATAGGACTTGTTTACGGGGATATTTTTAAACACAATTGATCGTTGCAGCGCTGGCATCAGAGAAAAACCGGGAAGCCACCCGGAGAAGGCTTCCCGGTTCGGGTTATGGTATGTCAAAGGAGGATCAACATCTCCGGGTTTGGTTTTTACAAATACACATTATGCAGTCTTGATCTCAATCTGCCGGGGTTTGGCTTCCTCTGATTTGGGCATGTGCAGGGCGAGCACCCCGTTTTTCAATTCTGCTTCTACCTTTTCCACATCAATGGTCTGGGGCACGGAGAAATTGCGGACAAACTCCACAGTCCCGAACTCTTCCCAGGAAGCTGCCCCGCTGGTTTCCAGTTTTCTCACACCTGACAGGGAAAGCCTGCCATTGTCTATGTTCACGGAAAGTTCTTCTTTTACCACACCGGGCATGTCTGCATACAAAAGGATTTCGTCTTCATTTTCATAGATATCCACAGCCGGTGCGACTTCGTATAATTCCCGTGTTTTTTCGATATTCTGATCGTCTCTTTTTGCGATTTCAGTCTTTTTATCCATGATACGCCTCCATAAATATACGATGGTCTTAAGTTCCATGGGCAATGAAATATTTTCGGTTTAGTTGATGGTGATCTGCCTGGGTTTTGCCGCCTCGGACTTGGGCAGGCTCAAATAGAGTATACCGTTCTTCAAGGTGGCTTCTACCCGGTTGCCGTCCACATCATCAGGCAGGGTAAAGCTGCGGGAAAAGGTACCGTTCACCCTTTCCGTCTTGTGCACCTTATATCCCTCGGGCAGTTTCTGATCCCGGGAACCGGAGATTTCCAGATAATTTCCCTGAATTTTGATGTCCAGAGATTCTTTTTTCATGCCGGGAACTTCCAGCCGCATTTCAAAGCCATCGCCGGTCTGGTACAGATTGGCCCGGAGAAATCCTTCATCCATAAGCCATCTGGTTCCATAGGGCCGGCCATAGTCGGTATTTAAATTGTCCAGCCGCTGCCGGAGCAGGTCCATGGTTCCGAACAATCTGTCGATATCGCTGAATCTTGTAAACATGACACATCCTCCCTTATAATATTCTATGGTTTGTTATTTGTGAAAGCCGGCATGTGATTGCACTGAATGCGACACTGTCATGAAATCCCTGTCTGTTTGTGCTGCGTGCGTGAGATCTGCCGCTGCTTTCACCTTCCTGACTCTTTGAGCAGAATTTAGTTATCAATGAGTCCATGTCAATACCTGGCTATTATTTTTTTTTAAATTCATTATTAGTAATATAACCTTTCTGTTCCAGCCATCACTCTGACCGGATTTCAATCTGCCGGACCTCGGGGGCAGGCAGAGATTTTCTTGGAATCTTCACCTGGAGAATGCCGTTTTTGAACCTGGCACTCACATTATCCTGGTCAGCATCGTCAGGCAGAGACAGGATCCGCTGGAAATTTCCATAAGACCCTGCAACCAGTTCCATGGCGCAAGTTTTTTCATATCCATATGCCACCTCCTTGCCTTTTACAGGGTTAGGGATCACGCAGTACATATATTGCAACATACTGTTTTTAAATTATATTCCAGGCGTATTACCCACTTTCTCCTTGTATGCAACCAAAATAAAACAGGCCGGTTTCATGTCAAGGAAAATTTTCATTACTAATAATTTTTTTATTGACAAGGTAATAAGATTATCCTACTTTAGTCCCACGCATAGAACAAAACACTGCAGAAACCATGGCTTTGTGTATGAAACCGCCCCCAGTGCAGCGGCCGGGGCTGGACAGGCCATTATCCGTGCCGGCAGTGTGACCAGGAAGGGCTGCTGTCCGGTGATATCCCCATCATCATTCATTTTCCGCCGGACATCAGACAGGGACACAAGACCACGGTATTCCTGGACCGGTACGGCATGCCCGGGCAGCATATGACCATCCGCTTCACGGTGAAAGAAGATCAGGCGTGATCAAAAATATAGCCTACAGACCGCCGGCTTTTAAAAAACTGGGGATCTTTGGGATTTTTTTCAAAATATTTTCTGAATCTTACCATGAAATTGTCCACTGTGCGGGTGGAGGTGTCACTGGAATATCCCCATCCGGCATTGAGCAGCATCTCCCGGGACAGGGGCCTGCCCCTGTTGGCGATGAAAATTTTCAGCAGGGTGATCTCCTGTTCCGTCAGGATGATTTCCCCTGCTGCACAACAGGCTTTAAAGGTGATAAAATCCACATGGTTGTCTCCAAATCGGTACTGATCGCCCTGGAACATACATTGATTGGCGTCTGAGCCGGATGCAGCAGGTTTATACCAGGTGCTTTTTTGGATGAGCCGCTCCACACGCAGTAAAAACTCCTCCAGGTCAAAGGGTTTGGCCAGGTAATCGTCCACCCCGTACCGCAGGCCTTTGACCTTGTCCCGGGTGTCCCCCCGTGCGGACAGGATCAGCACCGGTATTTTTTCATCCTCCTGGCGGATGGTCTTTAAGATGGAAAACCCGTCGATCATGGGCAGCATGATATCCAGGATAATGAGATCAGGATGCCAGGCGCGCCACTGGTCCAGGCCGTCAATGCCGTCACCGGCCACTGATACAGCATAACCGGCAAGGGACAGATTAAGCCGCAGACCCTCTGCGATGCGGGCCTCATCCTCTATGACCAGAATACGCTTTTTTTCAGCTGCTTCCATATATTTTTCTCCCTGACATTGGCGATGCCGGCCCGGGGTATGGTAATGGTGAACCGGGCACCGCATCCTTTTCCCTCACTGTGAACCGAAGCCCGCCATCCATGAATCCGGGCAATGCTGGACACCAGATACAACCCTAGGCCCGATCCGGATACCCGCTGTCTGTTTTCCCGGCCGGACTGGTAAAATTTGCGGAAAATCTTTTTTACCTCCTGCCGGTCGACACCGATGCCGTTGTCGATAAAATCCATTGTCACCTTCTGGATATGGGATTTAAATACGATTTTCAATTCCGGACGGTCCGATTCATTGTATTTCATGGCATTGGTCACGATATTCATGAGCAGCATCTCAAACAAAAACAAATTGACCGGAAATTCAAACCTGGCCTTGGATGGATTTAATATTTCAATATCACATTCCCGGAACAATGAATCATTTTTTTTGATAAATTGCTGTACAAGATCCACAAGGCTTTCTCTGGTCACCTCAGAGCCGAAATTCTGGCTTTCAATGCGGGCCAGGTTCAGGATCCGGTTGATATTGTCGGTGAGCCGGTTGATATCCTCCAGCATATTTTCACTATAGTGTTTAATATCATGGGGTTCCAGGGGATGGCGGATAAATGTTTCCAGGTAGAGCCGCAATGAGGTCACCGGCGTTTTGAGTTCATGGGTAAAATTGTAGATAAAATTGTGCTGAAGCCGGAACAGGTTCACTGTTTTCTGGTAATAGATGAATGCCAGCAGAATGCCGGCCAGAACCACGGCTATAAGCAGACTGAGCACCAGGATGGTCATGCCGGTCTTGGAGGGAAAAATCATCTGGGGGTCGATGTGAAATTTTAAGATGACCACCTCGAGAGCAGACCGGATTTCCATATAAAGGCTCACCGTGAGCACTAAAAAGGTGGCCAGGGCGAAAATGGAACAGGCAAATATAAATACCGGATGAAGATACCACCGGGATGGGTTCAGGATCTGCATGGATCAGGGGGTTTCATCCTGTTTGTTCAGGGCTGAAACCAATGTCGTAAGATCAAGGGCCGGTTTGATGAGCACGCACTCGGAAGTAACACCCAAAGCCCTGACAGCTGCAGGAGGAATATAGTCGGCAGATCCGGTATGAACAACAAACTTCAGGCGGGGATTTATTTTTGCCGCTTCCACCATAAATGTGTTGCCGTCAACCCCGGGCAGACGGATATCCACCACCGCCTGATCAATGTGGTTATTTTTTACAATTTCTAGGGCCTCTTCACTGGTTTCAGCCTGGAAGACATTGTACCCTTCATCTTCCATAAACGCGGCAATACTCTGGCGGATACTTTCTTCATCATCCAGAATCAAAAATTGTCTGGCGCCCTGATTCATATCAGTTTCCTCATGTGGATTACGGCCATATTCTGATCATCTTTGAGACAATAATTTTTGTATTTCTCCTGCCAGTGTTTCAACCGTCACCGGTTTCATGACAAATTTTTTGACTCCGGCATCTGCCACCATCTTCCTGGTGGCAGGGCCGGCATATCCTGAGCACAGGATGACCGGCAGATCCTTTTTTATGGCTATCATCTGCTTTGCCATCTCGATCCCTGTTTTCTCCGGCATGGTCTGGTCTGTTATCACCAGATCCACCTGATCATGGCATTCTTTGAAATATGCCAGGGCTTTTGGGCTGGATATGAATGCCTTTGGTGCATACCCCAGCAGTTCCAGCCCCTCTTTCCACATGTCAACCACATCCGGTTCATCATCCACCACCAGCAGGTGTTCACCACATCCCTGCAGACATTCTGTCCGGCAGGCATCAGTTTGTTGTGAACAGATCCGGTCTGTTACCGCCGGCAGGATAACGGAAAAACAGCTGCCACTTTCAGGCCTGGTTTCAACCAGTATATCCCCGTTAAGGGATTGGACAATGCTGTATACCATGGCAAGGCCAAGACCGGTGCCCTTGCCGTCCTCCTTGGTGGTAAAATAGGGATCAAAAATACGTTCCAGAATATCTTTGGTCATGCCGAAGCCTGTATCACGCACTTCAATGACAAGGTAATCCCCGGGCCCCCGGGCCAGGTTCGGATATTCCATCATATCAATCGGGTTCAGCTTTTTCTGCCGCAATCCCACGGTCAGTATGCCCCCTGTCTCCTCCATGGCATGATAGGCATTGGTACACAGATTCATGAGAACCTGGTGGATCTGGGTGGGATCCGCCCTGACCAAACCGCAGTTTTTTTCCACCTGATCAATGATCTGAATGGTGGAGGGGATGGATGCCTGCAAAAGCTTGATCACCTCCGCAATCAGAGGATGCAGCTGAAACACCTGTTTTTCCCGGGATTCACCTCGGTTGAAAAACAGTACCTGGCCCACCAGGTCAGCTGCCCGCAGCGCTGCTCTGCGGATTTTTTCACTGCGCCGGTAGGTGTTGGTAAAAGGATCTGTGGCACGCATGATCATGTCGGCATACCCCAGGATCGGGCTCAGAATATTGTTCAGATCATGGGCAATACCGCCGGCCAGCGTTGCAATGGCTTCCATCTTCTGGGATTTTATCAATTGTTTTTCAAGGCCCTGCCACCGTTTTTCCGCCTTTTTTTTCTCGGTCACATCCAGCAGGGACATAACCAGGCGGCCGGTGCCGGGAATTTTTCCCAGACTGACATATACATATTTTTTCGGGTCTGTTTCATCCAGAAAACC
The DNA here is from genome assembly GCA_011390335.1 of Desulfotignum sp. GTDB lineage: Bacteria > Desulfobacterota > Desulfobacteria > Desulfobacterales > Desulfobacteraceae > Desulfotignum. Next base: position 93,015 of record JAABSO010000008.1, read on the forward strand.
TGCTTCATACTGGATCGGCAAGCCGGAGAAACCGTCAATTTTTTCCCCTGCCTGGATATAATTTTTCAGGGCTGTCACATCCCGGGGTGCGATAAATTCCGTCCATTTCTTTTTGCCCTGAATATCATCCAGGTCCATGCCTGCCAGCTGAACAAACCGGGAATTGGCCATGGAAATGGTGCCGTCAGGTTCCAGGATAATCGCAGCTGTTCCTGTATATTCAAAAACAGCTTTGTACAGCTGTTCGCTTTGTTCCAGGGCCAGGGTCCTTTCTTTGACCAGCTCTTCCAGACGTTCCTGATATGCCCTGTTTTCCTTTTTTATGCGGGTTTCTTTGAGACATTTTTGAATGGAGTGGTACAGCACTTCCATATCCAGTATGGGTTTGAGAATATAGTCCCTAGCCCCCAGATGCAGTGCCTGCACCAGAGAATCAATATTGCCGGTGCCGGATGCCACCACCACAGGGACATCCGGGAATGACCCGTTCAGTGCATCCAGTACCTCCAGCCCTCCCATTTCCGGCATGCGCAGATCCAGTACCACAAGATCCGGCCGTTCTTTATAAAACAGATCAATCCCTGTTTTACCGTTTTCCGCCTCAAGCACCAAAAACCCGTAATCTTCCAGAAATGTCCGGATACTCTGGCGGATACAGGATTCATCATCAATGGTTAAAATTGTTACCTTGCTGTTGTCTGCCAAAGTCGCTGCCTGCCGCCTTAAATTTGATATTTTTCCTGCAGCCTGTATGCAGGTTTCATGAGCAGACATTATTCTCATAAGAGATTCAAATGTCAAGGCATATTCATGCCAGACCCGGGGTAATCGCGCTGGAGAATTTATACCGCATCATGATTTCCAGTTTATGGGTACGGCCGTACCGGGCAATGGAATCGATCACAGCAATATCAGTCTGCGGTATTTTTCTCACCTGCCTCACCTGATTCTGAACCTGAAATTTTCTGGTTCCATACGTTAACAGCCTACCCTGGTTACTACAAAGTATCATTGATATAGATCAATCTTTTGCGGATCCTGTTCAAAAAAAACACCTCCTGAAATCAGTGTTACCCAATCTGGTTGACATTTTGCCGCAGAACGTTACACTATACCTAATAGTAACAATATACTTGGACAAAAATTTTTTTTGACAGCAAAGGAGGCATATAATGGCAAAAGAGGACAAGAAAAAAGATCATTGCGACGCAGAAGACCAGAAAAATGTCGTGGAAAAAATGAGCGACTGTGACAAATCATCTGACAATGACAAAAACCGCGATGAATGTTACACCAAGGTGATCAAAAAGGATGACGGCTGCATGTCATCCTGATATCTTTCTGCGAACTGCACCTGACATGAAACACGGACCCGGTGACAGGACATTCTGTCACCGGGTCCGTGTTTCATGTCAGGACACAAGATCTTCAAACACCACCGGCAGGCGCCTGTTAAGTTCCGACAGCAGCGGGATCATCAAGGCCCGGATCTGGGGATGGGCTTTTTTGGAACACCGCAGGGCAAACATGTGGCGCCACTCTCTGATATTGCCCTTGACCACTATCTCGGTTTTCAAAGAGTTGGGCAGCACCTCCCTGGCCTGTTCCGGCCGCCATCCGCTTTTGAGCAGCTCCAGGTAGTATTTCTCAGCCTCTTTCATGGCTGACTCCCAGGTTTCCTGCTGGGCCGGGGTGCTGTCTTCCCACCAGCAGGGCCGGATGAATGCCATTTTTCCGTCGTACCGCACATACCGGGTGGATTCCTGGGCAAAGGAAAACAACCGGTGCCGCACCAGTTCATGGGTCACCCCCCGGTTGGTGACAAACCGGACGATGATGTCGCCGAATTCGACCATGGCATGGTGGCCCCGGTCCCGCATCCTTGCCACAAATCCGGCCGCGGAATCGGACGTGATTTTGTCTTCGGATTTGTAACAGGTGCGGCCCGCCGCTTCAATGGTCTGAAGCAGGTCATCCGGCAGGCTGATGATCTCGTACCCCTGGTCGATGATTTGCATGGAACTCCTCCGTAATCTTATTATCTCATAGATATATCATATCATGCCCTAAAAAAACATGTGAAATTTCTGCTGCTGCAGAGCCAGGCATTCCGTCAGCTTTGGCTAATCAAATTACCCGCATTCGTTTTTCCGAAGAAAAAATAAAAAACTCGGATATTTCAGACTGAAAAGTAATATGGTAAAATAGCGTTTGTTATCAACTTGATAAAAACACAAGGAGATTCGCAGAACATGGCATCCAAAGCACCGGTTTTTGAAAAAATCTATCAGGACTACCTGACCCGGGTGACCGGCCTGAACCTGACAGGAAAACAGGATCTGCTGGGAATAGAGGTGGACGGGCAGACCATCACCATCCCCTTTTTCAATGAAACCTGCACGGTTACTCCCCTGAAGATTGTAGATCACAACGGCCGCAGACCCCCTCATTCAGTGTGTGTCATTTTGTGCCAGTATCTGCTGCTCAGCCCTGATGACCTGGATGACGGCAGAGAGTTGGTGACGTACCGGGATTTCAGAGATGCGGCCCCATATGTGCAGGGGTTTGACAACACCGCACAAAAACCGGTTTCCCGGTCTTTTGCCGGCCGGCTTGCTGAACTTGAGGCCGGCTGCCGGCATCTGGGGGGAATGCCGAGTGACCTGGGGATCTCCTGTGATCTGTCTTATATGTTCGAGGCCCTGCCCAGGGTGCGGATCCACCTGATTTTCAATGACGCGGACGAGGATTTTCCATCGGACTGCTCTTTGCTGTTTGAAAAACAGGCTGCCCAATACCTTGACATGGAATGCCTGGCCATGATCGGCATGGTGCTGGCGGAACGGCTGATAGGTGCAGACAACCCGGAGGTGGCCAGGCTGGCCTGACCGGCTGATCGTCACTGCGGCATTCGTTTGGACTTCTAAAAAAAACAATTAAATGCTTGACTTAAATTTCAAAGTCTGTATTATATAAAGATGTTTCATTCTTTTCGGTGTTTATCAAGATCCAATCTGTGATTTATTCCTCAAAGTGCGAAGCGAATTTTTTTATTTTATTTTTTTAGGAGAATGCCAACATGGCGAATGGTACAGTAAAGTGGTTTAACGATGCAAAAGGGTTTGGATTTATTGAACAAGAAGACGGTGGAAATGATGTATTTGTGCATCACTCAGGCATTAATGCCATGGGTTTCAAATCCCTCAATGAAGGGGACAGCGTTTCTTTTGACATCACTGAAGGCCAGCGCGGACCCGCTGCAACAAATGTGACTGTAAGATAACCAGGGTGTAATCACCCAGTTTATATAGTCTGACCGAAAGCCCCTGGATGGTATACTGTCCAGGGGCTTTTTTTATGCCCGGCCCGGGTCCTGTTTCTAAAAACCAGCGCCATCTTTTTTGACGGCACGTTCGATGACCTGGCCGCTGACGCTGATCCGAGAATCAGACAATTTTTAAAAAAAATTTACCCGTGATCCCAAAGATGGTATAACCCCGGCAGTATAAGCAAAACCAAATCTGGGGCCGCTTTTTTTGCGACCAGACATTCAGCACCCGGGAGCAACACAACAATGCCGGATACAGACAGACACGAACAGATACAGCAGTTTCTTTCAGATACAGGCTGGGTATCCCCCCCATTTTCTGTTACATTTCTGGCAGCCGGGGAATACAATGCAAACTATCTGGTTGCATCCGGAAACGGCCGGAGCGTGCTGCGCATCAACCACGGCAGCCAGCTGGGCCTGGGAGATGATCAGATCGCCTATGAATTTACGGTGCTCACGGCCCTGGCGGATTCCGGGGTCACACCAAAGCCTCTGGCCTGCCATCCCCGGCCCGATCCCCTGGGTGGGGGAGCCCTGCTCATGGAGTTCATCCCTGGCAGGCCCCTGGATTACCGCCACGACCTGGAAAAAGCAGCCCGCATCTTTGCCCGGGTCCACACGGTTCCTGTGCCGGACAGCCTGATTATCCAGGCAGATCCGGTGACAGCCATTGCGGATGAAAGCTTCGGCCTGCTCCACCGGTTTGCCGATCACCCTCTGAAAAAGGAACAGGCCCAGATCCTGTCTTATTGCAACACCGTCCAGGCCCTGGCTGCAGAGACGCGTCCCCTGTTTGCAACGGAACCATTATGCCTGGTGAACACCGAGGTGAATTCAGGTAATTTTCTCATCAGCCCGGACCGGGCCTGTCTGGTGGACTGGGAAAAGGCTGTGGTTTCCTGCCGCTACCAGGACCTGGGCCATTTCATGGTGCCCACCACCACGTTGTGGAAAACCGACCTCCTTTTAACACCGACAGATAAAAAAACCTTTCTGCAAACCTATCACCAACATGCCTGCCCGGACATACCCTTTACAGACCTTATGGAAAAATCCCGGATAATGGAACAGACCATTTTGCTGCGGGCCCTGTCCTGGTGCTTCATGGCCTGGTATGAGTATACACAGACAGACCGGCCGATCCAGAACCCGGACACCTTTGCCAAAATAAAACAATACCTGGCTGATATTCCATGGATCTTGCAGTCCGCAGCGTAAGCAAACGCTACAAAAACCACACCATAATAGAAGACATCAGCTTTGATGTGGGCCCCAGAGAACTGGTTTCCATTGTCGGCCCCTCAGGGGTGGGCAAAACCACCCTGCTCAAGATCATCGCCGGCATAGATACGCCAGACACTGGCCGGGTGATATATTCCGAACCATTGAGCAAAAAACATCCGGTGATCATTGTTTTTCAGGATTATGTCCTGTTTCCGTCCATGACGGTGAAAGACAATATCGGGTTCGGCCTGAAGGCCCGGCACATGAAAAAAAGACCGATCACAGAGCAGGTGGAACGGATGCTGGCCTATTTTCAATTGACCCGCCAGGCTGACCAGTATCCGGCCCAGCTGTCTGCCGGACAGAAGCAGCGGGTGGCCATTGCCAGGGCCATGATCGTCAACCCTGCCGTGCTTTTGCTGGATGAACCCTTTGCCAACCTGGACCGGAACCTGAAAATGGAAACCGCCCGGTTTATCCGCAGCACCCAGCAGGAATTCGGCATCCCCACCATCAGCGTCACCCATGACTTAGAAGAAGCTTTTGCTATGTCCGACCGCATCGGGGTCCTGCTGAACAGACGACTGCAGCAATTCGACACCCCCAGACAGGTGTACTTCAACTCTGTTTCCAAAAAGGTGGCCCAATTTCTGGGACCGGTGAACCTGATTCCCGAACGATACCTGTCTTTTTTCCGGGGCAGCCCGGATACTGCTGTCCCGGTATCAGGCAACCCGGGCAACCCGGTTATGGCCCGTCCGGAAAACCTGGTCATGACAGAAGATGCCAATGGTCCCGGCCGCATCACAGACAAGACCTTTGCAGGCCATTACACCGTATACAATGTGGCCATAGAAAACCACTCATACACCGTATACAGCCAGGATGACCGGTTCCCTGTCGGAGGTCGTGTGACCCTGCAGATAACCCCTTATTAGCAGACCGTTTATTACTATACCTTTACACATTAGACCATAATCATGCGCCACCATTTTTGCCTGCAGATACAAATTTACTTCCCATTTTTGCTGTGGTATGGTGCATGTATACTGCTTTTCCAATGTGTGACCAGTCTGGGAGCCCTCCTGTCTGAAATGATGGGCCGGTTTAAAGTGTAAGTTTTGACCGGACTTTTCGACAGAACCTATATAACCATGACCCCATGAAACCAAAGGAGATATTATGCCCCGCAGATGCACGCTTATTCTCATGCTGCTTATCCTTGTATTACCGTCCCTGCTGACTTTTGCCCTGCCGGCCCGGGCACCCGGTGACACCCTGCTGAAAACCCCTTTTGCCCAAATCCAGGAACAGGCACGGGGTACTCAGGTCAGGTGGTATATGTTCGGGGGATGGGCCCATGTCAACACCTGGGTGGACACCTATGTGGCAAAAGAGATGAAAAAGCGCCATGATATCGACCTTGTGCGGGTACCCATGGATGCCGGGGTGTTTATCAACAAGCTGCTCAATGAAAAAGCCGCCGGCAGAAAAACAGGCAGCATCGACCTGCTCTGGATCAATGGAGAAAACTTTAAAAACGCCAGAGAAGCAGACCTGCTGTTCGGCCCTTTTGCCGGCCGCCTGCCCAATGTGCAAAAATATGTGGATCCGGACAGCATCACCCATGATTTCGGGTTTCCTGTGGCAGGATATGAAGCCCCGTTTGGCCGGGCCCAGTTTGTGTTTGAATACGACACCGCCCGGGTGCAGGCACCTCCTAAAACCATTGCTGAACTCAGGGCATGGATCATGGCACATCCCGGCAGCTTCACCTATCCCCAGCCACCGGACTTCACCGGTTCCGCCTTTATCCGCCATGTTTTCTATGCCGTCACCGGGGGGCATGAACAATACATGACCGGGTGGGACCCGGATCTGTTTGCGCAAAAAGCGCCGCTGCTCTGGGACTGGCTCAATGACATTGCGCCGTTTTTGTGGCAGAAGGGGAAGACATACCCCAAAGACAGTGCATTTTTAGATACCCTGTTTTCCAGGGGAGAGGCGGCATTCAGCATGTCCTACCACCCGCCCCATGCCCAGAATCTGATCCTGCAGAAAGTATATCCTGAAACCGTAAAAACCTTTGTCCTGGATGACGGCAGCATATTCAACACCCATTTCACCGCCATTCCCTTTAACGCCCCCAACAAGGCCGGGGCCATGGTGCTGGCCAATTTCCTCATCTCCGTGGATGCCCAGCTGTCCAAATACATACCGGAAAACTGGGGAGATTTTCCCGCTTTGGACATGGACCGGCTGTCTGCCCAGGAGAGAAACCGTTTCCAGGCTGTGGACCTGGGTTCCGCCACCCTGCAACCAGGTCAGCTGGCAGCTGTGGCAGTTCCCGAAATCCCGGCTGCCTATCTGGAAGCACTGGAACAGGGCTGGAAGGAACATGTCCTGGACAAATAACAGGGCAGGCAGACTGGTTTCAGGGCTTGCCCCCCTTTTGCTGCCGTACCTTGTGCTGTTCTGCGGCGGGGTGATGCTGACAATCTGCCAGTCCTTTGGTGTTTTCACCCCCCTGCCCCATGCAGGCGATGCCCTTGATGCCTATACAAAAATCCTGACTGACCCGGCATTTTTCACCTCTTTCGGGTTTTCTTTATGGGTGGCCATGGTGTCTGCCTTCTGCGCGGTGGCAGCCGGCACCTTTCTGGCCTACCGGGTCTGGCAGCTGCCAGCAAAGCTGGCCAATGCCGCCCTGATCTACAAAATCCCGCTGATCCTGCCCCATATCTCCGTGGCGTTTGTGGTGCTGGTCTTCTGGAGCCCTTCAGGCATACTGGCTGCAATGGCCCATTCTCTGGGAATTATCCAGACCATGTATGAATTCCCCAATATTTTGTATTCCGGATGGGGCCTGGGCATGGTCCTGGCCTATACTTTGAAAGGCACCCCCTTTGCCATGCTCCTGGTCCTGGCCCTGCTGATGCGGTTTGATGTCCGGCAGATCCAGACAGCAGCCATGCTCGGGGCATCAGGGATGCGCATCTTTTTTTCCATTGTGCTGCCCCGGATGGCACCTGCCATGCACACCAGCTTCATCATTTTATTTTTGTACGGTTTCGGGGCCTTTGACATCCCGTTTATCCTTGGCGAAAGTCGGCCGGGCATGCTGAGCATCCATGTGTACAATTTGTATTTCAAACATGACCTTGCCAGGCGGCCTGAAGCCATGGCCATTTTAACCATGATGTTCTTTTTTGCCGTCATCTTCATCATTGCCTATTCCAAAACCGTCCAGCGCCTGGAAAACGGGGTACGAAAATTATGAAGCATACCTTCACACTGCTCCTTCTGGCGCTGTTTTTTGCTGTGCCTGCAGGGGTGCTGGTCCTCATCAGTTTGGCACCGGGGTGGCGTTTCCCGGATGTCTTGCCTGCAGCTTTTTCTTTTTCCGGCATTGCATTTTTCCTGCAGCAAAAAGAACAGATATTTTCCTCTTTGGCCTCCTCTTTTGTGTTTTCCCTGCTCACGGTTGGTGTCACCTTTTTCATGTGCCTTGTGCCGGCTGCGGTTTTTGCCAGAAACGATTTTACCGGAAAAGCCTTTCTGGAAGGGCTGCTCCTCACACCGGCACTGGTGCCGCCCATGACCTTTGCCATGGGGCTGCACTTTTTTTTCATCAAGCTGTCTCTGGCAGACACCCTGCCCGGAGTGGTGCTCATCCTGGCCATATTCAGTTATCCCTATATGTTTCGTGCCCTTGTGGCAGGATTCCAGACCATGGGAGAACACTACCGGATCTGTGCCCGCAACCTGGGTGCCGGACCATTTTCCATATTGTGGCAGGTGGAGCTGCCCCTGCTCATGCCGGCAGTGATTGCCGGGGGCAGCGTGGTCTTTCTTGTGGCATTTTCAGAATATTTTCTGGTATTTCTCATGGGCGGCGGCAGGGTTGCATCCTTCACCGGTCTGCTGATGCCGCTTTTGTCTTCCTCCAACCGATCGCTTGCAGCTGTTCTGACCCTGATTTTTCTGCTGCTGCCTGTGGGCCTGTTTTTCATCCTGGACCTGTCTTTGATGCGCAGCTTTCGCAAAAAAGGCATGGCCTGACCCCGGTACTTTCCGTCCCTTCAAACAGATCCAAACACCTGCATTTTCAGGGCAGCAGTGAGTATGAATCCTGTTCATATCCTGCCATGAAAACAATGCGTTATACAACCCTGTCCAAAATATGCTATGGTGCGGACAAGGTCAAAAAAGGTCAACCATTCAAGCCAAGGAGAGACAGGGATGACACTATCATTCAACCATGAAACCTGTTCCGGGTGCAGGGCCTGTGAACTGGTGTGTTCATTGCAGAATCTGAAAATAATCAATCCATCCAAGGCCATGCTGCGGGTCACGGCCCGGTTTCCCGATCCCGGCATCTATGAGGTAGATATCTGCAACCAGTGCGGGGCGTGTGCCGAAGCCTGTCCCACCGGGGCAATCCACCTGGTCAAGGGCACCTGGCGCATTGACATGAAAAAATGTGACGGGTGCCTGGCATGTGTACCTGCCTGCCCGGAAAATGTGATGAAGGTGGATGATGACGGCATGCCCTACAAATGCATCAACTGCCGGCAGTGTGTGGAGGTGTGTCCCCGGGATGCACTGAGTTTCAACTAGAAAAAATCGGAGGACCATCATGTTATACGGATATGCAGGACACACCCTCAGGATCGATCTGAGCAGCGGCATCATTGAAAAAGAACCTTTAAAACAGGAATGGGTGGACGAATTTATCGGGGGACGGGGATTCACCGCCAAAATCCTGTACGATGAAACCCCGCCCGGCGCAGACCCCTTAGGACCGGAAAACCGGTTCATCATTGCCATGGGGCCGTTGAGCGGCCTGTTTGTCCCGGCAGCCGGCAAAACCCATTTTGCCGCCAAATCCCCTGCCACCGGTGGATACGGTGACAGCAACATGGGGGGACATTTCGGGGTGACCATGAAATACGCGGGGTATGATGTGACCATATTGACCGGCCAGGCCAAAGACCCTTCCTATATCTTCATTGACAACGACACGGTGGAGATCCGGCCTGCAGGCCATTTGTGGGGCAAAGGCTCCACTGCGGTGGAAGAGATCCTGAAAAACGATCTGGGACAGGAGTTTCAGATTCTCACCATCGGCGAGGCAGGTGAGCGCATGGTCAATTTTGCCTGCATCTCCCATGATTTCGGGCGCCAGGCCGGCCGCACCGGCATCGGCGCGGTCCTGGGATCCAAAAATATTAAGGCCATTGCCGTACGCGGCACAAAAGACATCCCGGTGTTCGACCCCAAAGGGCTGCTCAAAAAAGGCAGACAGACCTATGCTGCCTGTCGGGAAAAACCCGGATTCAAGGGCTGGACCCCGGAAGGTACGGCCGGCATCACCAACTGGTGCAATGATGTGGGGGCCCTGCCCACCCGAAACTTTACCACCTCCCACTGCGATTATGCAGACAAGATCAACGGCAAAGCCATTCTGGATGAACTGAAAATCACGGACAAAGGGTGTTTTTCCTGCCCCATCCCCTGCGGCAAATACGGGGTGGCAAAAACTGCCCTGGGCAATAAATATGTGGAAGGCCCGGAATACGAAACCCTGGCCCTGGTGGGCAGCAACTGCGAACTTTCCGACATCCATGCCGTGGCCCATGTCAACTGGGTGTGCGACGAACTGGGGCTGGATACCTGCTCTGCCGGAGCTGTGGTTTCCTTTGCCCTGGAGTGCTATGAAAAAGGCCTGATATCCAGAGATGAGATGGGCATGGATGTCAAATGGGGGGATCTTGACTCCATCGTTTATATTCTGGAGAAGATCGCGAAAAGAGAGGGCATCGGGGATGTGCTGGCGGACGGGGTGCAGAAGGCTGCGGAAAAAATCGGGGGTGACAGTGCCAAATTTGCCATCCATGTCAAAGGACTGGAGTGGACCGGGTATGAATCTCGAAACGCGCCGGGCATGATGCTGGGATATATGACTGCGGATGTGGGAGCCCACCACAGCCGGTGCTGGGTTTTAGGATCGGATGTGGCCAATGCCGTGGGCGGCAACCAGGATGCCAATGTCCATGATCTCATTTCCCAGGGTGCGGATTTTGAGGTAATTCCCAAGGCGGACCACAAAAATGTGGTACCCCTGGTACTCAAATCCCAGCACCTGCGGCCGGCATTCGACATCCTGGGCACCTGCCGGCTCCAGTACATGGAGATCGGCCTGGAAACCCATTACTACGAGGAACTGTATTATCATGCCACCGGAAAAAAACTGGATTTCGACAAGGATCTTTTGACCCTGTCTGAAAAGATCTGGCACCTGAACCGGATGTTCAACAAAAGAGAGATCCCTGATTTCGGCAGAAAATACGATTATCCACCTCCGCGATTTTACGAGGAATCCATCCCCTCCGGCCCCAACAAGGGCCACCTTGTGGAATTCACCGTGATCGAAGAGATGCTGGATGCCTATTACGCAGCCCGGGGCTGGGACTCAAACGGCATCCCCACAAAAGAAACCCTGGAAAAATTCAACCTGGCGGTTGAATGATCACCCTCACCTTGAAAATATCGGAAAGCCTGCTGAGCATCCTTAAGGATATGGGCTGCCCGAAACAGGAAACCTGCCGGCTCCGGGTCAAAAAACACACCCCGGTCCGGCAGGTCCTGTTGAAACAGGGCATCAGCCCCCTGCTGGTGCCCATGATTTTTCTGGACAACCGGAAAATATCGGTGGACACGCCGTTGGAAACCGATAGTGTCCTGACCCTCCACGGTCCCCTGGCCGGGGGATGAAATGATCAATGCAGGCGCAGCGACTGGATGTGGTGGATCAGGTCCGGGAAGGGCGGTTTTTCAAAATTGCGCTTTTTCAGGTAGATGTTGATCTGGTCGTTGAGCACCCCGGTTTCAGGGAACAGCTCGATGAGCTGACCGCTCTCCAGCTCCTTAAACACCGTGTACCGGGGAACGAACCCTACCCCCATGGATGTCAGGGCCGCATTGATGATCCCCCGGACACTGGAGATCCGGATCACGGTGTCACATCCAAAATCCGCCTTGCCGGCCAGGGCATTGATGAGATTTTTCCACCAGAGCAGGTCCTTGTCAAAGGACAGCAGGCTGCACCGGGACAGGTCAGCAATGGTTTGAATCCTGCGGTCTGCCACATACGATCGGGTGGCGATCACCACATATTCTTCTCTCATCAACGGCACACACACCAGGCTTTCATGTACGTGGGGAATGCAGTCCACAATGATATCCAGATCATCTGCGATCAATGGATCCAGCAGATAAGGATCCAGGAAAAAATCCACATGGATATGGGGGTGGCGGGTTAAAAAGGGAGCCATCCCCTTGATGAGCACGGATGATCCCAACTCCACCGGGGCCCCCAGGGTAATGGATATCCGGTGCCCCCTGCCGGTGGCAAGCGTGTCCAGGGTATCGTTGATCCGGTCGAAAATACCGGCACACCGTCGCAAGAGAAATTCCCCTTCCCGGGTGAGGCGGAACCTGCGGCCGGCACGGTCCACCAGGTCAAACCCCAGGTCGGCCTCCAGTTTTCTGATGGCATGGCTTACGGCGGACTGGGTCAGACACAGCCGTTGTGCACACACGGTGTAGCTTTCGGCTTTTGCCAGTGTGTAGAAGGTTTTCAGTTTGTTCAGATCCACCTGCATTGATTCCCTCAAAAAAAACATGCGGCCCGGTAGGCATGCATCAACGATCCATTGCACCATAAAGGGAATGAAGCACACGAAGGATCATCCAGGCACGATGTGTTGTCCCAGGCAGGGCATGAACGTTATTCAGAGCGTTCGCGCTCTTCGGTCACACAATAGATACCCTCTCCCTTGAAGGCCGGACGAAAACACAGGTTGTCCGAACTGCACAGGGCCGGGTTTGTATCCCCGCTGCGCCACCGGTTGATCAGGCCGGGCTCCCGGATCAGGGGACGGCACATAGAAATATAATCGGCAATATTGCCGGCAACCAGCTCCTTTGCCTTCTCAAGGGAACGGATCCCTCCCACAAGGATGACGGGGATGTTCAGGGCCTGTTTACATGCGGCTGCCCCCTGCTCAAAGTACGCTTCTTTTTCCGGTTTGTTGATCCCAAGCCGGCTGGGGGACAATGTTTTGCTGGTGAGAATCCCGCCGGACACCTCAATGGCATCGATGCCGGCATTCTGCAGGAGTCCGGCTGCCGCAACAGAATCTTCCAGTGTCAGGCCGCCTTCCACATCATCCCAGGCATTGATTTTCACCAGCACGGGAAAATCGGGCCCCACTGCCTGCCGCACCGCAGCCACTGTTTCACACAGGGCCCGGCTGCGGTTTTCAAGCGAACCGCCGTATGCATCCTGCCTCCTGTTATAGACCGGAGACAGAAACTGACTGAACAGGTATCCATGGGCCGCATGGATCTGGACCCCGTCAAACCCGGCTGCTTTTGCCCGCTCAGCAGCCCGCACATAGGCGGGCACCAGTTTCCGGATATCTGAGATGGTCAGTTCATGGCGGGGGGTTTTGGCCAGTCCGTCAAACAGGGACACCACATGGGGCGGGGTCCGGGTCAGGGTTTCGGCGGCAAAGGTGCCGGCATGGGCCAGCTGGGCCACCATTTTTCCGCCTGCCTGGTGGACTGCATCGGTCATGGATTTCAGACCGTCGACCAGATCATCTTTGTATATTCCCATCTGCAAGGGACCTGCCTGGCCTTCCGGCAGCACATAAGAATGCCCGGAAATGATCAGGCCCACCCCGCCTGCTGCAAGGTCCCTAACGGTGTCGATCAGTTTAGAGGTCACAGCCCCGTCTTCAGAAGCCATCCCCTCCCAGGTGGCGGACCGGACAAACCGGTTGGCCAGTGTCATGCTGTTAATCTGTGTGATGTCAAATAAATCAGTCATTGTATTTTCCCTATGTTAAATCGGTTGGTGTTTATTAGAATCTGACTGCGCATACCTACCATTGCGTATGAACAGGGTAGCGGGTGATCAGCGGATCAGGTGTCAGCAGACACATCCCCTGGAGGATGGCCTGACAAATGAGAATACGGTCAAAAGGATCTTTGTGCAGATCCGGAAGCTTGGACAGATACAGAGTTGCCTGTTCATCAAGCATGAGACTGTCAATGCCGTGCTGTTCTCTTTTTTGGGGAATATACTGATCCGGGAAAACCGGCAGCGGCAGTTTCCCCAGTTTGTATTTTACAGCGATTTCCCAGGTGGAGGCCACACTGAGGAAAACCTCATTTTCCGAAGCAGCGACCAGGGTCCTTGCTTTGGAGGAAAGACTGGCATCATCTGTAATGATCCACAAAAAGGTACAGGTATCAAGCAGAATTTTCACCCAGTTCCCCCATGAAATGCCGACAGGAGATCTTCAGGCAGGGGATCGAAAAAGGATTCAGGCACTGTAAACTCCCCTTTGGCCAGGCCTATGGGACGTTGTGATTCCTTTTTGCGGGAATGAATTCCCCTGATCTCGGCAACCGGGACATTGCGTTTACACAAAATAATCACCTCCCCTTTTGCCAGATTTTCCAGATACCGGGACAGATGTGTTTTTGCCTCATGGATATTCAGTGTTATCATGGTTCATTAATAACTCATATACTGAACCATGTCAAGCGATCTGATCTTCCAATCTATGCCCGCCTGTGCTATGGTTCGTGACAGGTTGAATCTGTTTGCCGGGAACCTGTTCTAACCAAGAAAAGTAATTTGACCCGTAACAGGCACAGCAGGACAGTGCCGGATATTTTGGAGACGTATGGACCCTCTTTTTGAAGAACTGGATTATCAGCAGACCTTGCTGGGGGAATTGAGCTTGAGGCGGCGGCGACTGCTGCAGCTGGAAGGCAAGGAGATCTACGAGGTAAAGCTGGGGGACCATTTTCTGATGTCCAGCCTGTTCCATGAAGCAGAGACCAAAATGGCGGAGATCAGCCTGGCCATGACAACCAAAACGGACCTGCATGTGGTAGTGGGGGGCCTGGGGCTGGGCTATACTGCGGCAGCCTCCCTGGCAGATCCGCGGGTAAATTCCCTGGTGGTGGTGGAGTATCTGAAACCGGTGATCAGCTGGCACAGGAAAAATCTGGTACCTCTGGGGAAACAGTTATGTACAGATCCCCGGTGCCGGATGGTCCATGACGATTTTTTCGCCCGATGCCGGGATATCAACCAGGGATTTGATCCGGCTTTTCCCGGAAAAAAACAGGACATCATTCTTCTGGACATCGACCACACCCCCAACCGGGTCCTGCACCGGACCAACACCCGGTTTTATACCCCCGAAGGCCTAAATGAGCTGGCCGGACACCTGACCCCGGGCGGGGTGTTCGCCCTGTGGTCCGATGATCCGCCTGAAAAAGCGTTCACAGCCCTGCTGCAAACCGTGTTCCCGGAAGTTCATGCCCACACCGTTTGTTTCAATAACCCGTTCACCGGCGGGATGGCTGAAAACGCAGTCTACGCTGTCCGAACAAATAAATAATACCAACGGAACAGGCCAGGGCCGACCGCATTTCCAGTGTCATGGACACAATTGGTTATTTGTAAAATGCTGCCAGCCTGTCCGCCGGAACCCCGAAATGATACAACAACCGGATCAGCCAGTTGCGAAGGGTGCAGGCCACGACCCCTTCCATTTTCCACCGCCGTGAGGATGTCACCGATTTCTGTTTCAAGATATGGATGTTGCCGCCTTTTTTTCTGATCCGGGTCATCAGTTCCAGGTCCTCCATGATGGGGATGTTCCTGAATCCACCCATCCGGTCAAAATAGTCTTTTCTGAGAAAAATGCTCTGATCACCGTAGGGGACTCGGGTCATCCGGGATCTGAGATTGGCGGAACATTCTATGATTTTCAAAGGAATACGGTCATCGTCGATCCCTAAAGAAAACGCCCCGCCTACCAGGTCAGTATCTCCGGAAAGCAGGCTTATTATCAATTCCGGAGCATCTTCAGGCAAAAAGGTATCAGCATGCAGGAACAGGAGAATATCTCCTTTGGCCATGGCAGCACCCCGGTTCATCTGCCTGGCCCTCCCTCTTCCGGAATGGATCGTCTTGACCTGCGGCAGAGAAACCGCTGCAAGGGTGTCGGCTTTCGGACCACCGTCAACCACAATGATTTCATGGGCCGGTGCGGGAAAAACCGCCTGCACGGTTTCAAGAAATGCATTGATAGTATTTGCTTCCCGGTATACCGGCACTATGACGGAAATTTTCATATCACGGACTGCCTTACCTGGTTTCATGAATCGTGTAATTGACAAACAGTCCTGTTTCCGCTGAAACAGCGTTCAGGTCCTCCAGGGTATCAATGTCTCTCATGGCTGCAAGCAAACAGAGTTTGCGCCTGCCTGCCGCGATTTTCTCCAGCGTCATACTCAGCACGTCCGGTGTGCTCCAGGGAATATCATCAAACATTTTGGGGAAAAAGCGGTCCTGTTTCATGGCCACCAGATAGTACCCCCCATCCAGGGCAGGCCCGATCACCACATCACACACCCCGGTCTTTTGTACGGCTTCTTCAATGGTGGCAGCCGGCAGATGCGGCAGATCACTGCCGATCAGAATTACCCTGTTAAACCCAATGGCAAAGCCCTGTTCAAACCCATTCCGCATTTTATGACCTATATCCTCTCCCTTTTGCACCATGAAATCAAACCCGCTGCCGAGCCATTCCCGATAATCGGAAACAGGATGATCCGGATGACAGCTGATCACCGTGTCAAAGCAAGAAGAGCGGCAGGTTGCAAGCATGGTCCTGACAAATCCGCGATACAGTTCCGAGGCTTTTTGCATACCGATCTGCCTGCCGAGCCGGGTTTTGACCGACCCTGCCTGCGGATATTTTACCATAACAATAATGGCTGTTCGGTTATGCATGTGACTTCCGTCAAAAATGGGTTTTCCAGCTGCCCCAAAACCGCTCAAAGGTAGCACACACCTTGTTTTTTGAACAGGAAATAAATCAAAGGATGTGCATCATTCATATCGGGCATGCAATCGAAAAAACCGATACAAATCTCCAACCCTATCAATATTTGAAATTGGACAGCACACCGCTTTCTGATATAGTTTTGCTCATTGGCTAAATCATTTTAATTACGTAACAACAGGAAAAAACCATGATTTATATCGACATTCCGGGTGTGGAAAAAAAAGAGATCCATCATATTGTATTCGACTATAACGGCACCATTGCCATCGGCGGGGTCCTGATCCCCGGGGTAAAAGAGGCGATCCGGTCATTTGCCGGGCAGGCCGCATTTCATGTCATCACGGCAGACACCTTCGGGTTTGTCACTGAACAGGTATCGGATATCGACTGTGAGGTGACCATCATACCCCCCGGGGACCAGGCCAGAAGCAAATTGGATTTTATTTCAACCCTCGGGACGGACCATACCCTTTGCGTGGGCAACGGTGCCAATGATGAACTGATGCTCAGAAACGCCGCTGTCGGGGTCGCGGTGCTGCAGGAAGAAGGCCTGGCCACCGCCGCCCTTTTTACCGCCGACCTTGTGGTCAAAGATATTCTGGATGTATTTGCCCTGCTGAAAACACCGGAACGGATCATGGCCACCTTACGGCAATAACATATCCTGTTACGGCAGCCGCTTTTACCACTGGTCTGCATAGATTTTTTAAATCTGCCTGCCTGTTTTCATTTGAATTATCAATTTGATTATCCCATCGATTTTGGGCAGAGTAGACCCTTGCAAACAGACAGGAAACAGGCATATGTGGGATCAACTGTGGTAAAAATACTGGGATCAAAAAACACCTATATGGCTGTCCGGTTTATTCTGGGCGGAATATTTTTGTATTCCGGTGTACTCAAGTTGTCTGATCTGGCAGCATTTGCAGGGGTCATTGAGGCCTGGGGCATGCTTCCCCGGCAACTGACAGACATGGCCGCCCTTGTGATTGCTTTTACTGAAGCTGCAGCCGGTGCCGGTCTGATTCTGGATATAAGGGCCAGCCTTGGTACGATCACCGTCTTGCTGGTGATGTTCATGGCCGTCCTTACTTACGGAATCAGCATGGGTTATGATATCGACTGCGGCTGTTTCAGCGAATCAGATCCTGAAGCACAAGCGTTTCACAGCCTCAGACAGGCCCTTGTCAGGGATCTGTTCATGGCCGGCATGGCCGGCTTTCTTTATCTGTGGCGCCGGCAGAAAAGCCACACCCCTGTTTCCTGGAATCAATTATTTACCCATTTTATACAAAAAAGGAGACCGTTTTCATGAAACCTGTTCACGCTTTATTGACCGCAATAGCTGCACTGTTTTTGGTTGTAAGCATCACTGCTCCGGCATGGGCCCTGTTTGGCAACAAATTTGAAGCCGAACTTGAAACCGAAAAGGTGGCGGTGAAACTTGCAAGAGATGTCAAAAAAGGAAACTATGACCTTGTGACTGCAGAAGAACTCAAAGGCTGGATGGATCAGGGAAAAAACATGGTGATCGTTGACACCATGCCCTATGAAGAAAGCTATAAAAAGGCACATGTGCCGTCAGCCGAACAGTTTCTCTTTCCCATCTCTGATATGACCACATGGGATACCAAGGAAACCGGGGGGAAAACCACAGAAGACTTTAAAGCCCTCCTTGGAGATGATCTGGAAAAAACCATCGTCATTTACTGCGGCTTTGTGAAGTGCACCAGAAGCCATAACGGGGCTGTCTGGGCAAAAAAACTGGGATATAAAAATGTATACCGGTTTTCCGGCGGCATATTTGCCTGGAAAGGGGCTGGATTTGAAACGGGAGAAATAGATTAGACCTGATGATGCTGTTTTGACAGTGACCAAGCCCCCATCCGGTTCTATGGACTATTCTTCCGCGATTTTAGATTCAGATGGTTCAATATGAATTTCCACATCGATGACTTCGGGACCGTTTTCAAGAATCTGTTTTTTAACCGCTTCCGCAACCTCATGACCGTCGAAAACCGTCATGTGACTGTCGACAACCACGTGCAGACTTACCTGGAGATTACTGCCCATATATCTTGTTCGGATGCCATGGGCCTGGAGGACGGAAGGATGGCTCTCTGAAAGTGATTTGATTTGCTTTAGAACTTCTTCAGAGGCTCCGATATCAACAAATTCCTTGATACCGCCACAAATTATTTTGATAGCGGCATGAAAAATCAATGCTGTAACAAATACCGCCCCGACATGATCCAGAAACGTCCATTCCGGAAAAATCATTGAGACGCCGACGGCAATGAAAACAGGTATGGAACTAAAGGAATCAAGTCTATGATGCCATGCATTGGCCACCAGTGACATACTTTTGATTTTTTTACCGACCCTTGCTGTCCATTGATACAGTAACTCTTTTACGATAATTGAAATCACCGCAGCCGACAGCGCTATCATTGATGGCGGCTGGGCATGTTCTTCCTTTATCGTAATAATCGCTTCCCATCCAATGGCGGCCCCGGCACCAATAAGAATGACACCGATAAACATTGTGATCAGTGTCTCAAGCCGCCTGTGTCCATATGGGTGGCAGCTGTCCGGGGGCCTTGACCAATAGTAGGACCCTATGATAACTGCAAAATCTGTCACCGTATCTGAAATACTGTGAATACCATCAGCCAGGACTGCCTGACTATGCCCAAATACACCGGCAGAAATTTTCAAAGCAGAAAGAGCAACATTTAAACACAGACCAATCCATGTCACCTTGCGTATTTTTCTATCCCGATCCATCGAAGAATGGTTCGATTCTGATGCATTGCCTGTCTGAAATGCTTTGGTCAATCCTCACTTCCTTTCCAAAAGGATACATATCACGCCAGCCAGGATGCTGTATTTGGATCCATTCATTACCGTTTCCGTCTTTTCAAGATCATTTTATTGAAGAAATTCATTAAAAAGCCCGGCACATCAACTTCTTTTTTGAGTATAAAAAAAATAATGTGAAATGTCATGTGAAAACTGCTCTTCAGGTTCTGCATGATGCAGCAGCCCTGAAGACGTTTAGCAGCATGGTACTCATGTTCAAATCGGTCTTGACATTGGATCCACTTCATTGATAGATTGCCGTTTATTGTTAATCAGGTGTCCGAACGGACTTGATAGGGAATCCCGTGAAAATCGGGAACGGGCCCGCCGCTGTGACCGAGGACGAACTTCGCTGTTGCCACTGACGTAAATACGTTGGGAAGGGGCGTTAAGTAGGATGATCCGGGAGTCAGAAGACCTGCCTTGATTGCAGAATTGACATTGCCCCGTGGACGAGGGCGTGTTGTGATATCTGTGGAAAAATCAGGGACCCTCAGATCAATGTATCAATTGGCCTGGGGGTTTTTCCTTTTCAGGCCGGAAAAGATGGAGGTTGTTATGAGATTTGTATCATTTTTTTTCGCGGTTACGCTTCTGTTTTCCGGAAATGTGACAAACAGCCATGCAAGCGGCGATTATCATGTTGAACACCAAAATGCCATTGTTCTTGCCATGTTCGGCACCACGGTAGAGTCCGGCCTCAATGGTCTTTTGAATATCCGTTCCCAGCTTATGGAAAAATACCCCCATACACCCGTGAGAATTGCCTTTACATCGAACATCGTTCGTAAAAAATGGCAACTCCGAGCAGAAGACCCTGCATATATCGAAGCACATCCTGAAATTCCCCCCGATGTTCTTCATGTAAAGACACCCCTTGCGACCATCGCGGATTTGCAAAACGAGGGGTTTGACACCATTGTTCTGCAACCCACCCATATCTCGATGGGCGAAGAATTCCTCGATTTACACACATACGTTGACGCCTTGATGAACATGGGAACTATGAAAAAACCAAAATACAAACCGTTCCACAAAATTGCCCTTGGCCGACCGGCCTTGGGCACCTATGGCACCCGACACCCCTACACGGAAGACATTGCCAGGATTGCTACGGTATTGGCGCCGGATATTAAATTGGCGAAGAAGGAAAAAGCCGGCCTTGTCTATCTTGGGCACGGAAATGAATTTTTACCCGGTAACGGTGGCTCCTATCTCGAATTGGCATCGGTCATGCGCAGAATGTATCCGGGAGTGGTTACCGCAATAGGTTGCGTGGAAGGCTATCCCGGGATTGAAAACGTCATAGAAATCTTGAAGTTGTACAAAGTAGAAAAAGTTGTTCTTAAACCCTTCATGGTTGTCGCCGGTGATCACTCGCTTAATGATATGTCAAGCGATGAAAAAGATTCTTGGAAATCCATATTGAAAAAAAATGGGTTTGACGTTGTCTGCTTAAATGAGGGACTTGGTGAAAACGATGATTTCGCCAGGATTTTTGTTGACAATGCCATCGATGCTGCCGCGGATGCCGGAATAACCCTCGATTAAGCAACAAATCCAATGCAGCTCCGGCAGCTTTCTCAAGAGCAGCCGGAGCTGCACCCAGACCGTTGACTCAAATATTTATATTTTCCAGGAGGATATGTAAAATTGATTCTATGAATGAACTCAGCTTCAGTTATTGAACGGTCTTGGTCTGGGGCAGATCCATGACATAGAGGTTGTCCACCAGGGTCCCCAAGGTATCATAGGCTTTTTTCTTGCCGTCACAGGTGTTTTCCCCCACGACCATGTCCGCGCTTTCCAGATAGGGGCACACTTTTCCGATTTTGAATTCTTTCTCATCTTTCACATAGGATTCTTCAATATGCAGAACCATTCATTCCTACTCTGACATGATATTGGAATTTTCAATATCAAGCGTACGCATCCATACAAATTAAGAATTAGACAATGGCTTTCCCTACAGGCTATTTTATCCGGCAAAACAATGGCATTGCCCTGGAAAACCCTGGGTCGGCGTTGAGGATTGAGGCCCCGGATCGGCTTTTGGCCATGATACAGAACCATAATCAATTGAGGAAACCATGAGATTTGATTCCAGGCTGATGAAAAAACTGTTCCTTCTGATCCTGATAGCAGGAGTGGCCGTCCTGTTTTTCGCTTTTGGGCTTCAGGAGTATCTGACCCTTGAATTTGTAAAAGCATCCCAGGAAAGGTTCCTGGAAATATACAGCCGCCAGCCGGTCCGGGTCATTGCCGTGTTTGTGGCGTTGTATATTCCGGTGATTGCCCTGAACCTGCCCGGAGCAACGATTCTGGGACTGGCCGCCGGTGCCCTGTTCGGTGCATTGACCGGTACCGTGATCATCTCGTTTGCCTCAACCACCGGTGCCACCCTGGCCTGCCTGCTTTCCCGGTATCTGTTCCGGAACTGGGTCCAGAAAAAATTTTGCAACCGCCTGGAACGGATCAATGAAGGCATCCGCAAAGAAGGGGCTTTTTATCTCTTTTCCATGCGCCTGATCCCGGTCATCCCGTTTTTTGTCATCAACATGGTCATGGGCCTGACCCCCATGCGGTTGTGGACCTTTTACTGGGTATCCCAGCTGGGCATGCTGCCCGGGACCTTTATTTATGTCAATGCCGGCAGCCAGATCGCCCGCATCGATTCTTTGGCCGGCGTTGTCTCACCAGGTCTGATCGGCTCTCTGGTCCTGTTGGGCCTTTTCCCGCTTGTAACCAGAAAACTGCTGGCTGCTTTCCGCCAGGGCCGGTCCGAAAGCACCCCCTCCCTGGACACACCGGTATCGCACAACAGTTCCCCTGAATTTATTTCCGCGCTGACCCGGATGCAGGAAGATTGCACCAACTGCGGTGCCTGCAAAAGCCAGTGCGGGTTTCTCAAAGAATACGGCACCCCTTCAGAGATGCTGGATACCTATGATTTCAGACATCCGGACCATCAACTCAAGGCATTTGAATGCAGTCTGTGCAACCTGTGCAAAGCAGTCTGTCCGGAAAAACTGGATCCGGGCCATCTCTATTTTCTGGCCCGCAAAGAAGCGGTATCTGTGGACCGGGTAGACCTTTCCAAATACAAAGGACTCCTGGCTTACGAAAAAAAAGGCAACTCTCCCCTATTCTCCTGGTACGGTCTGCCCGAAGGGTGTGAGACTATTTTTTTCCCGGGATGCACCCTGCCCGGCACCCGTTCCCGGACCACCTGGCAGATGTTCACCCATCTGCAGAAAATAATCCCTTCCCTGGGCGTTGTCCTGGACTGCTGCAACAAAATCAGCCATGACCTGGGCCGCCAGGACCATTTTGAATCCATGTTCACACACCTGCACGACTTTCTGAAAAAACACCATATTCAAAAGGTGTTGGTGGCCTGCCCCAACTGCTACAAAATGTTTAACGCATACGGCGACGGGATAACGGTGGAAACTGTCTGGGAGATTATGGACCGGCATGCCCTGCCGGAAGCGGCCCATGGACAGGGTGAATTGCTGGTGCATGACCCCTGTCCGCTGCGGCAGGAGGATGACATCCAGAATGCTGTCAGATCCCTTGTCTCCCGTATGGGGATGGCGGTGGAAAAAATCCGCAGCCAGAAGAAACGCACCCTGTGCTGCGGGGAAGGAGGCAGCGTGGGATGTGTCCGTCCGGACCTGGCCCAGACCTGGGGCGCAACCCGGCAGCAGCAGGCCGGAGGCAGGACACTGGTGACCTATTGTGCCGGTTGCGCCGGATTCTTAGGCCGGCTGACCCCCACCATCCACCTGGCCGACCTGATCTTTGACACCTCAAAAACCCTCAGCGGCCGTTTCAAAGTGACCAGGGCCCCGTTCACCTATATTCACCGCATCCGGCTCAAAAACCGGTTCAAAAAACAACTGGCGCCGGCAGTGCAACATGTCCGGCCTTTAGAACTGGGAACGGCAGGCAATAAAACGGCAACCGCCTGCCTGGGTGTATCAGGCGGCAACAAACTGTTTACTAAACGGATGATAAAACAAATACGTAACATGGAGGAACGTACAGCATGAAAATTCAACGGCATACCGGATTGATGGCGGTAATGGCAGCGGTTCTGGTCTTGTTTCTGGCCGGCAATGGAGAGTGCAGAAAGGTCGGATACAACTACATTTCGAGGCAGGACTTCAAGGCCCGCATGGATGCGGGGGATCATAAAAGCGGATCGATGGTGATCACGACCTCCCAGACAAAAAAAGAATACGCCACAGGATGTATCGATGCAGGGATTTCGGGCCACGCTCTTGGTGGTCCCCTGTGGCCTGTTTAAACCGGTACTTGAAATGGCGGGAACTGATGCCCAAGTCAGATGCCATGGTTTCTAAGGAGATGGGTTCTGCATAATCTCCTCCATGAATGCCTGGGCTTAGTCATATATACCTATTGCTTTTCCTGTCTGTCAAAGTGTAAATATGAACACGTAAAGTGAACACCCGTAACAAAAACAAAGGAAAAGAGCAGATGGCAGCAGACATTTACCGCAGATTACAGCAGCAGCTGGACCAGTACTCCATGGGATTTCCTGAAACAGCATCCGGAATCGAGATCAGGATTCTCCAGTATTTATTCACAGAACAGGAGGCACAAGTATTCTCCCTGCTCACCCCCATGCTGGAAACAGCCCAAACCGTCAGCGCCCGCATGGGACAGCCCGAAGAGGCGGTGGGAAAACAGCTGGAGGGCATGGCAGACAAGGGACTGCTCTTTTGCCTGAAAAGAGGGGATGAGGCCCGATACGGGGCCATTCCCTTTGTCCATGGGCTGTTCGAATTCCAGGTCAAAAACCTCAAACCCGAGTTTGCCGCCATGGCCAGACAGTATTTTGAAGAGGCTTTTGACCATGCCATGCAAAAAGGGGCGGAATATTTTCTGAGGACCATCCCGGTCCACAAGTCCGTTGACGTAACCCACCATGTGGCGAGCCATGAGGATGCCCTGGCCATTCTCAGGAACAAATCCGCCATTGTGGTCACCGACTGCATCTGCCGCAAGACCGCCGCCTTGGTGGACCATGACTGCGGCAAACCCCTTGAGGCCTGTTTCATGTTCGGTTCCATGGGGCAGTATTACCTGGACCGGGGCATGGGACGAAAAATTTCCCTGGAAGAGGCGGAGAAGATCCTGGCAGACTGCAGGGAGGCCGGACTGGTGACCCAGCCCGCCACCTCCCAGAACCCAGGCGGCATGTGCAATTGCTGCGGGGACTGCTGCGGGGTGCTCCGGGCACTGAACAAGCATCCGAAACCGGCCGATCTTGTCTTTTCCAACCATTTTGCCCGGGTGGATGCCGATGCATGCACCGGTTGTGAAACCTGCCTGGACAGATGCCAGATGGGAGCGCTGGCGGTCAGTGAAGAGGACAGTGTCCGGGTGGATCAGGACCGGTGCATCGGCTGCGGCCTCTGTGTGTCTGTCTGTCCTGTGGAAGCCGTAACCCTTGTGCCCAAATCCGGGTCTGATTACCGGATGCCGCCGGAAAGTATGGCCGATCAGATGATGTACCAGGCCCGGAAACGGGGGGTAATATGACCGCCCTGACCAGAGAGGATATTATCGCAAAGGCCAGCGAACTGGGGTTCGAGGATGTGGGGTTTACCACGGCCGAGCCTTTTGACACCCATCTGGGTTTTCTGAAAGACCGGAAAGATGAATACGGCTGGACTGAGGCAACAGGGCTGAAGCTCATGGACGGGACCGATCCGAAAACGGTCATGCCCGGTGCCCGGACCATCATTGTCCTCATGGAGGTCTACTTCAAAAAACGGTTTCCCCGGCAGATGGAGGGACATTTCGGCCGGTGCTACCTGGACGACGACCGGGTGACCAAGGACGGCCTGTCCAGGCGTATCAAGGCATTCCGGTCTTTTCTACGGGACAGCGGTATTGACTCGAAAGTCCCCTTTAACCTGCCACACCGGGTGGCGGCGGCCCGGGCCGGCATGGGCACTTTTGGAAAAAACTGCCTGTTCTACTCCAATAAGCTAGCCAGGCAGGGCTCCTGGGTTCTGCCCATCGCCGTTGTGGTGGACCGGGCCTTTGATCCGGACAAGCCCAGCGTTGAGATGGGGTGCCCGGACTGGTGCCGGAATGCCTGTATTTCCGCCTGTCCCACCCGGGCCCTGAAGGGGAACGGCACCATTGATCCCAGAAAATGCATCTCCTTTCTGACCTATTTCGGACAGGGCCTTACCCCCAGAGAGATTCGGGAGCCCATGGGCATTTATGTCTATGGATGCGACCGGTGCCAGAATGTCTGTCCCAGAAATGCCCCATGGCTGGCTGCCGATCTGCCGGTCAATGAGCGGGTGGCCGCCAGGGAAAAGGATTTCCACCTTTCTTCCCTGCTTAACATGGACGAATCCTATTTTACGTCCAGAGTATGGCCCCATATGTTTTACATGGGTCCGGACAGGCTGTGGCAGTGGAAGATGAATGTGGCCCGTGCCATGGGCAATACCCGTGATACCAGGTATGCAAAAGACCTGATCCAATGTTTTGGAGAAAGCAGTGATGAACGGGTGCGGTCCATGTGTGCCTGGGCACTGGGACGGATCGGGGGCCAGCGGTCCCGGGCCGCCCTGGAGGGGTTTCTGCCCGGCAGCACGGGTGTGCTTGAAGATGAGATCCGCTATGCCCTAAATCTGACATGAACGCCAGGCACAGGATCGAAAAAAGACACAACGGCTGCACAATGCTGCTTGTTTTTTTAAGCCCGGTCGAGCATGTCAGCCATGAGAGTGAAAGGCCCATCAAGATGGTATGGCACCTGCGGCATCCCATACCGTTAGAAATGTTTGAGGAGAGTGAAAAAGGGCTGGTTTAACGCAAAACTCGCAAGGGGTAAAAATTGATGATAATATCGACAAATTATTTTCAGCATGGTATTAATAAAAAAATATTGTTGTAAGGAATAATCACAAGAAGGGGTGAATTATGGGCAAAAAAACAATTTTAATCGTTGATGACGAGCCTGATTTTGTGACAATGCTTAAACAAACCCTTCAAGATGAAGGATATATTGTTGAAGTTGCTTACAATGGGATCGAGGCAATTCAAAAAGTAAAGAAAAGTCCGCCGGATGCCATTGTACTGGATATCATGATGCCGGAAAAAAATGGCTTCGAGGTCTGTTCTGAGCTTAAAAATGATGATCAGTATGCAGATATTCCAATTATTTTACTCACTGCGGTTTCAGACCATGTCAGCTCAACACAGTATTCCCATTCGCAGGGGGTGGATATGGAGGCAGATGATTATCTGTCCAAACCGGCATCATATGAGGAGATCCTGGAAAGCATCCGATCACTTTTAGAGTAAAGTAAAGTTACTTATTCAGTTTGTCCGGTTTGAGCATTGCAGGGTAAAATTACCGTAAACAGGCTGCCACGGCCGGGTTCACTTTCTACATGAATACTGCCTTTCAAAGAGTCAACAAGTGATTTAACGATAGCAAGCCCCAGGCCGGTACCATTGATGAAACGGGTGTTATCATCTTTAACCCGGTAGAATTTTTCAAAAAGCCTGGGCAGATGTTTTTGTTCAATGCCAAACCCGTTGTCTTTTATTGTTACCCGGATATTCTCATCTCTGCTATCCAGTTTTATGGATATCTTACCCCCGTCCTGGGTATATTTTATGGCATTTGTGATCAGATTACCAAAAATACTTTCAAGTGCTGTGGGGTCACAGATCAATGAGGGCGTTTTTTTATCCGGCAACTTCAACGCAATGGACAGGTTCTTCTTTCTGGCCTGGACATCCTGAAATTCGACAATTTTTTTTAAAATATCTTCCGCATTCACCTTGACCGGCTCCAGGCATTCCTTACCGCCGGCTTCAATCCTCGAAATATCAAGAAGATCACCGATAAGAGAGATTAGGTTTTTGGTTTTATCCCTGGCACGGCCAAGCAGATACTGGTTCTTTTCAGATTTCCCTGATTTTTCTGAATCACTTGCCTTGATAACCATGCCAAGTTGATCATGAATGACAGACAGAGGGGATCGAAGCTCATGTGACACCTGGGCCACAAACTCGGATTTCAACCGGTCAAATATTTTCAAATCCGTAATATCAGAGAGCGTCACCACCGCCCCCATGCATTTGGCATCCTCGTTTAAAACCGGCCGGCCCTCGGCAAGGATAAACCGCTCTTCGGATAAGGCAAGTTCATAGGAAGGCATATCCTCTTCTGCCTTATAATGGCCTCTGGAGATTTGCATTATATAATCGCACAAGCCTTTATCCTCAATACACAGCTCGATCTTTTTACCCACACACTTATCCTGGCCCAGGTCGAGATATTTTCGAGCCACAGGGTTCATCAAAACAATCTGACCCCGAATATTGGTCACCATTAGGCCATGGGGCAGGGTTTCTATAATCGTACGGATTCGGCTTTGTTCTGTTTCAAGATCAATTAGATTTTTCTGCTGTTCCAGTTTAAGGGCGTTTGCCTCCAGCGTAAGGTGCAGGGTTTCAAATGCCCGTTTAATTACAATTCTCAGTTCGTCCGGTGTAAACGGTTTTGAGATAAAATCATATGCGCCTTTTTTCATGGCTTCAATGGCGGTTTCAACGGTGCTGAAGCCTGTAAGCATGATAACCAGAACAGATTTATACTGTTCTTTGATCTTTGCCAGGACTTCAAAACCATCCATGCCGGGCATTTTAATATCACAAAGGACAATGCAGATATCTTCGTTTTCAAGAATCTGTAACCCGTCTTGTCCATTTTCTGCACAGAGCACATCATACCCCATCCGGGAAAGAATCCGTTCACACCCATCCCTTATATCCATTTCATCATCAATTACCAGTATTTTAGGGATAGCTTCTTTACCTTCCATGACCGGGTCCTTCCATATCCGGTGGTGACAATAACAATTCAATGACAAATGCCGTGCCTGAGCCCTCCGTGCTCTCAGCATAAATCTTTCCTCCATGGTCCTCAACAATCCGGTAGGCCAGACTCAATCCCAGGCCGGTTCCTTTTCCCTGTTCCTTGGTGGTGAAAAACGGATCAAAGATTTTCAAAAGCATTTCATCCGGTATTCCAGGCCCTGTGTCTGTAATTTCAACAAAAACCTTATCTTTTTTCGGTGAAACCCAGCAGGATAAAGTTAACGTGCCTGTTCCATCCATCGCATCGGCAGCATTTAAAATGATATTCATAAACACATGCTTTATCTTTTGAACGTCAACCGGTACAAGGGGAATGGGTGCATCAAAATCCTTATGAATCGTAATATTTTGAAACAATGCCTGGTCTTCAACAAGAGAAAGGGTTTGTGACAATATCAACTTGATATCCTGGGGGTGTATTTCATTGTCTGTCTTTCTTGCGAATGTCAGCAATTCTTTTACGATAGACCTGCATCTTTTTGCATCTTTAAGAATTCGTTTCAGATCTTTTACAGCACCTTCGGGCAAAGTGTACTCTTCCATAACCAATTGTGTAAAAAGGGTGATTCCACCCAAAGGGTTATTTAACTGGTGGGCAACCCCTGCGGCTAATTCTCCAATGGACGACATTTTTTCCGCCTGGAGTAACTGGACGTTTGTTCGCTCAAGTTCCGCCTCAATTTCCAGGGTTTCCCTTAAATCATGAAAAAAGCCCAGTGTGGCCACCTCTTTGTCACCATCATAAACAATTGCGGCATTGAGGCTTATGGGTATTTTCTCTCCGGTTTTTTTTTGAATCTCCACCCGGAAGGATCTTAAGGCTCCCTTTTCACCATATTCATCGCTTCTGAGCATTTTCATGATATTCTTTGCGCCATCATTGGGATAGATTTTTCGAATATCGAGTTTGCCGATAACCTCACCGACCTCATATCCTGAAATTTCACATGCCGCGTCATTGAAAATCAGAATTTCGCCGGTCATATCCGAGGCAATGATTCCATCCACTGCACTTTTAATCAAATTGTTTAAAAAAGAATTGGACTGATGAAGTCTTTCTTCCATCTTTTCCATTGTTGACATGGGAAAGTCCAAAACGGCAATGGAAGTGATTTTTTCCTTTGAAAAAATGGGATATGAATACAGGCAGGATAATTTTTCAAGGGACATGATGCCGTCATGCCCTCTTCTTCTGGCAGGTTTGCCTGTTTTAAGAACCTGTTTTACAGGGCATTTGGGACAGGGAGAATTCCGTCCATGCAACGCCTGATAGCAAAATTTTCCAGACCCTATAGCAGAATCTGATATTTCAGGATTATAATTAAAGGACAATATTTTGCAGTCAGGAGAAATGACAATGATCGAACGGTTAAGTGAATCAATGGCATGTATCAAAAGATTTTTTTCATTCTCTGTCCGCATATGCTGTTTATTATATTCTCACAAAATCTATTATTCAACTGAAAAGTACGTTCACGGTGGTTACACCTTTGGCCTGGGAAGGACGTTTGCTCTTTCGGCAATTTCAGGAACCTTATGTTCCCATTCAATGGCCATTAGATGCACGCCTGCCACACCTTTCATCTCCTTGAACTCCTCTATCTGCTCACAGGCGATCTTAATTCCCTCATCGGCAACCTGCTTTCTGTTAACTCCCTGGAGGCGTTTGATAAGTTCATCGGGTACTTCCATACCCGGAACCTTGGCTTTCATATATTTGGCCATAGCAATGTTTTTCAGGGGGGTCACGCCGGCAAGGATATAAACCTTTTCCGACAATCCCATGTCATTGGCCTGTTTGATCCATTCCCTCATTTTTTTCATATTGTATACACATTGGGTCTGGATAAAATCAGCACCGGCAGCCACTTTTTTGGCCAGGCGATGGATACGCCATTCAAAGGGTTCAGCAAAGGGATTGGCGGCTGCACCAATGAACATTTTTGGCGGCGTATCAATATCCGCCCCCCCTAAAAACCTGCCTTCATCCCTCATTTTTTTGATCATTGCAATGAGCTGCATGGAATCAATATCAAACACACCTTTGGCATTGGGATGATCGCCAAACTGCTGGTGATCCCCTGAAATACACAAAATATTTTTAAGCCCCAGGGCATATGCGCCCAATACATCCGACTGCATGGCCAGACGGTTTCTATCCCGGCATACCATCTGGTAGTTGGGTTCAAGACCTTCATTCATAACAACTAACGCCGCGGCCCAGCAGGACATTCGAACCATGGCTCTCTGGTTGTCTGTAATATTGACCACATCCACCATACCCTTAAGCGGGGCTGCTTTTTCTTTAATGATATCAATATTTGCCCCCCGTGGCGGTCCAAGCTCACCCGTGAAAGCAAAATGTCCTGCCCGCAATATCTTCTCAAAATTACCTGCTGACTTCATATCGTTGTTTTCCATCTTGTTGAATCCTTTTTGCACTTTCTTTTATTCTCTATCATATTGCGGATAAACGCCCTGGCTGCGGCATATCCTTCTTGCCAGCGCCAGCATATCAGGTATGTCTATACCAATAGGGCAATAACATCTGGTACAAAGCACACACCGTTCCCAAACAAGATCCCTCATCTCCCCCAGATCCAGTTTATCGACATTTCCTTTTTTTTTGTATAAAACACCCACTGAATTTAAAAACTTATATGACGGCATGTATTTGGGATCTTTATTATGTCCCATAAACAAAAAACAACTTTCCGCACAAAGAGAGCAATGTGCACACGCCTTTAAAGACAATTTCATTTTTGCCTTTTTTTCGTCTAATATTGCCCGTATTTCATTACTGTTGACACCCGCTGTATTTTTTTTTCTGAACATGTTTGTTCTCCGGTCCCTGCAAAGTTACCAGTTTTTCGTGGCATTGCCGAAACTATACTCGCCCGCAACATTAAAACGGACAATAATCATGTAAATCATATGCATAAATTTTGTAAACGGCACCGCCATCAGCATGAGTTCGCCAGATAACATATGCAAAGAGATCAAGAGTTTATAATTAGAAAACACCTGGTGATATGCAAGATATCCAGTGACAAAGGGTGCTGCTGCAAGGCTTAGAAAAAAATAATCCGCATAGCTTGTAATAATTTTTACCCGGTCAAGAAAAAGCCTTCGAAATAAAAAAATCAAGGTGCAGAAAATAACAATGCCGGTTAAAAAATCAGACACATTTTCAGGCAAAGAAACCATGCTGACACCAAAGGCATTATCCAGCAATATATTGTGGCCCAGCACAAATACAGGCACACCGATAAGAAGGACATGGAAAATTGTTGTAACAATCGTCATGAAAGGATTAACCCCTGCAATGGAAAGCTTTACCCATAGCATCCAGTCCTTTTTATCCGGACCCTTTTTGAACCAGCCCTTTTTGAACCAGCCAGTCTTAACCCGATCCACCTTTACATGGCTGACCGTTTGACTATGGATAATATTACCCGGTCCGGGTTCAAGCTTCTGTACCGGCTGTTCTTTGAGCAAATACATAAACCGTAGAACCTGAAAAACCACACCACAGAAAAATATGATAAAAGAGATCCACACCATGGGACCTCTGATAAAATCATATATAAATGTCCAGGAAAAAATATGTGATAATGCCATAATTTATGTTACCTCTATCCCAAGGCGAGATACCTTCTTTCATAGGGTTCCTGGATAATGGTCCGGGGGGATTGGTTCTGCCACTCCATGGGTGGATAAACTTTTAAAATATCATCCAGACGATTCTGTTCCTTGAGCCGTTTGTAGATATCAAGCCAGGCACAGGGAATTTCATTACTGATTTCACAATTGTTTTCATTGGTCCCGCCGCAGGGTCCGTTGAAAAGCCCCTTGGCGCATCTTGTCACAGGACAAATGCCACCTGTATACCCCAGAACGCAATGACCGCAGGCACGGCATTTTTCTTCATACATGCCCAGG
The DNA here is from genome assembly GCA_011390335.1 of Desulfotignum sp. Lineage (GTDB taxonomy): Bacteria > Desulfobacterota > Desulfobacteria > Desulfobacterales > Desulfobacteraceae > Desulfotignum. The sequence goes on from JAABSO010000008.1 coordinate 125,265, forward strand.
TCCCTATCAACACCAATTGAAACCGTATTCACAGCCGGATGTACCGGTATCTTTGAAAACCGCTGGGCCATGTGCTGCACACCGGCACCACACGCCATGGAAACAATGCAGTCATATTCAAGTATTTTGTTGTCAAGCTCCTTTAAAAAGGATTCATTACATTGGCGCTCAACCGTATACCCGTCAATCTGCTTCTGGATTCCCGCTTTTTTCAAATGAACCTTAAGCTCTGCGTTTAAGGCATTCACTTCTTTTTGCCCCCCCACAAGGCAAACTGAAACGCATCCGCCACATCCCACATTTAAAATTTTTTCATACCCGTTAATGGCATCAAGAATCTCTTGAACGGGCTTTATTTTTGCTTTGATCACGTCTTGCCTCCACGTTTTGTCGTATCCTCTAATCCTAATGTCGGGATCAGTATCTGTAACATCATTGCACTGGTAAAAAAACAATCACAGGGCACACACCTATTTATCAAGAATATGGCATTCTCCGCAAAGGGTTGGCCCGGTGGGTTCTGAAGTCAGACTGTAATTATTATGGCACCCCATACATTGATAATGAAAGGCTTGTGTCTTGTCGATTTCAGACTGGGAATCATGACACGAAGCACACAAAATATCCGGATTGCCCTCAAAAAGATCCGCGTCATCCAGAATATTTTCTCCATTTTCCATCACATGATGGCAATCCAGGCAGTCAAAGTCATACATATGCAGCTCATGATCAAATAACACAGGACCACGATTTTTTCCCCCGCTGAACTCAAGTTCATCATACGCATACGCACCCGACACAAAAACAACACAGGCAAGTGCCACGAAAATTTTTTTCATAGACGTTCATCTTCATTCAGTGTTATTAACAAAAATAATTATTTTATAATTTTTCGCACCTTAATGCAAGCCATTCGGGCCGGTCAGCATGACCCGGGCATTGAGGCTCTCCCTGAATGTCCCGGCCGTGCAGGTTTTGGAAGCCTTTGGGCCGCAGACATTTCATGACCGGCTGGTCAATGCCGGCGCCATTCCGCTGCCATCCCCCGGTGCCTGCCAGCTGGCAGTGGCCGATGACAGCGGCCATGTGGACATGGTCCACTTTACGCCAGACGTTATATGTATTTTAAGTATGAGCTATGCACCTTGGCTCTCCGCCGCTTTCTCCAAAGAAGCGGTAATCATATGTAATTGCTGCAATACCGGATTCTACAAATTTCAATGCACTTATTCATGGCAAACGTTTCCTTTCTTTATTCATGGGAATGGTCATGGGGCTCGGCATCATGGCCGGGATGGGCATGGTCGTGCACCAGGCGGTTGGCATGGTCATGGTTTTTCTGGCCCCCCGGGTGGGTGTGCACAAACCGGTGGGGGTGATCATGCAGGTGCTCATGGGGGTGGGTGTGCACGGTCCGGCCATGATGGTGAGGGTGGTCATGGATATGCAGGTGGGGGTGGCGGTGCTCATGTTCATGCTGCAATTTTTGGATGGCGGTGGTGGTGCGCTGCCGGTAGGAAAAAGAGAGGCCGTTGAGATTGCACAGTTTGTCATCCTGCATGAAAACCGGGGTGGGAAGATCCCCTATGACCCGGCCCTGGTGCATCACCAGGGTACGATGGGTCAGTTTTTCAATAAAAAACAGATCATGGCTCACCAGCAGCAGGGTTTTATCAAAGGTTTCCAGAATGGCCATGAGAAGTTCTTCTCCCCGGGGATCCAGTCCTGCGGTGGGTTCATCCAGGATGAGCAGATCCGGGTCCATGGCAAGAACACAGCCTAAGGCCAGGCGTTTGCGCTCCCCGCCGGACAGGTGCAGGGGCACCCGGTTTTCAAATCCGGCCAGCCCCACCCGGGCCAGGGTATCAGCGGCCCGGTGCCGGCACTCGTCAGAAGAAAGCCCCAGCCGGCGCAGGCCGAACAGCATCTCTTCCTGCACACTGGCACAGAACAGCTGATCGGCACAATCCTGGAAAACCAGGCCAACCCGGCGCCACAGATTTTTGTACCGTTTCCGGGTCACCGGAGTTCCTCCGAAAAACAGGGTCCCCCGGCCCTGGCGCAGTCCGCACAGGCATGCCAGGAGGGTGGATTTTCCTGCCCCGTTCTCCCCTACAATGGCCATCTTTTCCCCTTCATGGATATCCAAAGAAAAGTCCTGGAGCCCGGGGGTGCCGTCCGGGTAAACATACCGGTATTTTTCCAGGCGGACCAGAGAAGGATGCGCAGATGGCTCAGCCAGGATTTTGGCATATTCATTTGACCGGGTTTCACTGCCGTTTTTTTTATCTTCTTCATGGGCATGCACACCATTGGCCGGGGTGCACAGGCGGAAGGAAAAATCCAGGCCGTGGTCCCGCAAGGAGCTGCGCCTGGAAACCAGTTCGCGCATGGTATATTTATGGTGAATGCCCCCCTTGTGCAGGACCACCGCTTTTTCACACAATTCGTACAGGAAAATCAGGTCGTGGGAGATGCAGATCAGGGTGCCGGCAAACCCTTTGAGCAAATCCAAAAATACCGCCTCCTGTCCCGGATCCAGGTTGGCGGTGGGCTCGTCCAGTATCAGCACCCCGGGCTGCATGGCAAGGATACCTGCCAGGGCAGCCCGCTTTTTCTGGCCGTAACTCAGGTTGTGGGGCTCTTTGTAGGCCAGATGTTCCAGGTTGACCTGGTGCAGGGCCTGCCTGGCATACAGAATCGCAGTTTTTCGGGATTTCCCCTGATTTCCGGGACCAAACGCCACATCATCCATCACCGTGTGTCCAAACAGCTGGTCATCCGGATCCTGAAACAGCACACCAATGCCCAGGCGGCTTTCGTCCAGATGGTCACCGGTCAATGCCCTGCCTTTGAAACAGACGGTTCCCTGTGCCGGCGCAAGCAGCCCGCTGAGCAGTTTGATCAATGTGGTCTTGCCGGACCCGTTCTGCCCCACAAGCGCCATGCGGTCTCCGGGAAGAATGTCCAGGTCCACCCCGGACAGTGCCTGGATACCGTCGGGATAGGCATACCACAGGTTCTGCACGCAAAAAAGGGGAGCCAGCCCGCCAGGTTCCGGACACGCACCATGGCTGCGGGAAACATTTGTGCCGTGAAAAGTGCTGGTTGTGTGACGGTCTGCCGGCCTATCTCCCATGATGGTTCCTTTTTTACACTTTGACATAATCAAAAAGCACAAGGGCGGTTCCGGCCGCAACCCATACGCCTGTCTGCAGGATATCCAGCCATTGGATCTGCAGATGACCGGGATCCGGGAACCGTCCGTTGTACCCCCTGGCCTGCATGGCATCAAACACCCGTTCGGTGCGCTCAAAACTGCGGACAAAGATCATGCCCAGAAAATTGGCCAGGGCCCGCAGGGTGGCCATATTTGTTTTTTTTTCAAACCCCCTGGCCTGCATGCCGGCTGTCATGCGCCGGGCTTCATGTGTGAACACATGCAGATACCGGTAACTGAGCAGCACCATCTGGCCGGCCATATCCGGCACCCCGAGCCGGGAAAGCCCGTGAAGGGTCACGGGCAAAGGGGCGGTGGACAGCAGCGGTTCCATCAACAGGGCAATGGCCATTGCCTTGGCCGCAATGGTGGCTGCCAGGACAACCCCGCGCAGATTCACATTCAGCCAGTCCAGGGATCCAAAAACCAGTATGGTATCGCCTGGATGCACCGGCACGGTCAGGGGCATCACCACCAGCAGCATTCCCAGAAAACCCGCCAGGGCAAAAACCCGCAGCAACACCTTGTGAAACGACACTTTTGCTGCCAGGAGCACCACCAGGGAGACACACAGGGCCGCCGCTGCAGCAGACAGGTGGCGCAACGAGGCAATGGCAAAGCTGTAGGCCAGCATTGTCACGATCTTGCAGCGCACATCCCAGCGGTGGATCAGGGAAATCCCCTGCCCATGGCTGTCAGCCAGGGGCGGGATGGACCAGTCCGGATCTTTTTCCGGGACCACGCGGGTTCTGGCCCGACGGCCCAGCCAGGGCACCACGCCGGCTGCCACTGCCGCCGGAATCAATACCAGCAGCGGCAGATACCATAGCGGCACCTGTATGTGATGCACATCAGTCATGAAAGGACCTAACAGGCTGCAGCAGGGCCGGCTTGACCCGGGCCAGGAACCCGATGGTAAACCCGCTCACCACCCCTTCAATCACAATCACCGGCACATGGGCAATCAGGGCGATTTTGGCAACCCCGAAAAAATCTTCCCCCCCGGTCATCAGAAGCCCTGCCAGAAAAACGGCGGACAAAAAGGTTCCCAAAGCCCCGGCAAGACCACCTGTAAAAGCCTGACGCGCCTTAGTTCTGCCTTTGAAGTACTGAAAAAACCACCCGCAGATCACCGCCGGCACCCCCATCATCACTGCATTGGCCCCTAAGGCTGTGATCCCGCCAAATTGGAACAATATACTTTGCAAAAAAAGGCCCAGGCTGATGGACAAAAATGCCGCCGGTCCCAGCAGGGCCCCGGCAAGGCCCGGCAGCAGCAGGTGGGCACTGGTGGGACCAAAGGGGATATGTATTAGGGAGGCCACAAAAAAGGCGGACGTGACCACCGCCACTTTGGGCAGATCCCGGCTGTGAATGCGGCGGGCGCTCCAGGCCGCAATCCCGGCGCTGACCGCATAACCGCCGATCGTTACAGCAATGGGGAGAACACCGTCGGAAATATGCATCCAATTACTCCCTTCGCCGGGATGCAGCAAAGGCGGCCGCACCGAACAGCCCGAATATATAGCCGATACCCGCAAACACATCTTTCACACCTGGTTTGTCAAGATCTGCCCGCAACGCTGCTATCTCCCGCTGAATCCGCCTGAGATCACGGGAAAGTTTGCTGTTTTGTTCTTTCAAAAGAACGATGACCTCTTTGGTGCTGACATCTTCAGGATTCTGGGCCCAAAGTGGGCTTGGAGAACCTGCCAGACACAGGCACAGCAGTGCCATCGCAAGTCCTTTATGCATACGTGTCATTTCCCGGCCTCCACTTCGGCTTTTTTGAGTGTAAAACTGTTTTTGTGCCCCATGGTGGCATCAATCACGATTTTCAAATCATCACCCTTTGGAATGTCAAAATTGAACAACCCCTCTGTATCGGTCATCCCTTCCAAAAGCAGCTTGTCTTTGCTGTCATAAACCAGTACCTTTCCCCCTTCCACGGGTCTGCCGTCAGGAAAATAGCTTTCAGTGAAAATGGTCCCACCTTCGGCATAAGCGAACAGGTTCACCTTGTGTGCCAGGGCTGTACCCGTTGCTGACAATACAACAAACAAGACAGCAATCAAACAATTCACGTGCTTCATATTATCCTCCTTTTATTTCATATCCCGTGTCCGGACCCAGTAGACGGCGCCTATCTCCACGCCTTTTTCCCGGCCGTCATGGGTGAGTGTCCAATCAGCTTCATTCAGTGCTGAAAAGCCCCACCAGCCGGCTTTCGGCATGGCGTAGCTGAATACACCATTTTCATCGGCCTTGACCACCTGGGTGACATAGGGACCTGCCGGAGGAAGCACGACATTGATATTTCCCGGAGATTCATTCAAATATTCGACCTCCACTTCGACAAAAGGCACTGGCTTGCCTTTGAGCAGTACCTGACCGGTGAACAGATTGCCGGTCCAGAGCCCGTAAGGACGTGTAAATGGGATGATTTCAGTTTCCAGTCCCACATGCTGATCCCATCCCTCTTCCAGGCCGAATGCATTCACACAGACTTTTGTGTAGTGAACGATGAAAAGATCCTCCGCCGGCTCCCAGTAGGGCGCGGGTTCAACATAAAAGGTGTAATCACCCGGCCTGCGAATCTGATACCCGGTGGTCCAAAAGGTAAACGCTTGATCCTGGTCCGGGCTTTTTCCTTTTACGGCCGCAAGTTTGCCGAGCAAATCGGTTTTTTTGCCATCGTGGAGCACACCGAACTGCCTGGGTTTGACCATCTCCATATAATGCATTTCCATGGGATGGATAAATTTGACCTGAACATCCAGCGTTTTATCATCATCCTGGGTTACGATGTCATCAGACGGGATAACGGCACCGAAATGGGCCAGGGCCGGATAGGCTGCCAGGATCAGGAATGCTGTCACAATAAAGGATGCTGTAATCATTTTTGTACGCATGAACGGTATCTCCTTTTGGCTGTAAAATATGGTAAAAAATTTTCATGACAATGAACACTTTTTTTGCCCATGGCCCGGATTGTCTTCAAAAAAAAGCCAGACAAAAAAAAGCCATGAGGACGTCTTCTTTTTTACAAAAGAATGGACCTTCATGGCCTTTTTAATGTTTTTCTATGTTTTTTCTGCCGCAGGGCGGCAGGATATTTTAATATAGCAACGGCTTCAGCCGCAAGTTTCAATTATGGAATTTATCAGGCCCAGTAGGAAAAATCAAGGGTTTTATCATGCAGGGCAATCGCATGCAGGTCAGGCACCATCTGTATTGAAATTGGACAACACA
>JAABSO010000009.1:0-73388 GCA_011390335.1 Desulfotignum sp.
CAAAGGTATAGGCAAATGTCGGCAGACCATCCTCACAATCGAACAGGGAAAAGGTATTATGATCGATCATGTCCATGGGGGTTGCCGTCATCCCCAGAGTCATGGTTTTGAAATAGTCCAAAATCTCGCCATAGGTGTTGTAAATGGAGCGATGGCTTTCATCAATAAAGATAAAATCAAAAAAATAAGGAGACACATACTGGTTCTCATCCCGGATGATGTTGAGCATGCTGGGATATGTGGAAACATAAATCCGCCGATCCAAACGGATCAGCTTTTCACCCACATTCGGCCATCTGGGTTCGTCCGGCAGATGCTCTTTAAAGGCGTTCAATGCCTGCTCCCGCAAGGCGATGCGATCCACCAGAAAAAGGATTCTTTCAGCATGGCCGGCCCGCATCAGGGCATCTGCAAGGGCGATGCTGGTACGGGTCTTTCCGGTTCCGGTGGCCATGACCAGCAGAAAAGAGCGTTTGTTTTTCTCAATCCCTTCGAGAACGGAACGGATGGCCCTGATCTGGTAGTCGCGGCCGGCAATATCGGTGTTGATCAGTTCACGGGTGAGCGGTTTGCGATTCTGCCGGATATAGTTCAGCCGCTCCAGGTCGTCCAGGGTGGGGAATCCAATGACCTTGCGCGGCGGATAGTTTCCCAGATCCCAGAAATAGGTTTCCAATCCGTTGGTATAAAAGCAGAAAGGCAAAAATCCGCAGGTCCGTTTCTGGATATGGTAGCAATACTGTTTTGCCTGTTCCCTGCCGATCGCTGCATCCTTGCTTGTCTTTTTTGCCTCCACCACAGCCAGAGGTTTGCCATTTTTCCCCAAAAGAACATAGTCGCTGAATTGATGGCCCTGGTAAGGCGTTTGCGCCTCAACAACACCTTCTGGAAGATCGACAAGAATATCGAATTCCTGCACAACATGGGTTGGATCATCGACATTCCATCCCGCTTTTTGCAGCTGCTTGTCAATCAGCTCAGCTCTGGTGTCTTTCTCTGTTTTCATGGCAGACAGTTTTTCAGTTCAACCTGATTTTATCAAGCACTATCTTTACTCTGTGGTTGTCAAAAAATATGGGCTGTAATGACAATAATGCTTTTCTTCATCAGACAGCTTGGAATTAAATTGCCTTTTCCAGGGATTTGGTTCATTTTAAGAAAATATCATGTCTGGTCCTGGAAAAAATATTTTGATAACAGCCATAGTACCGATCTTGTTGTCTGTTTATAACCCGTATCAAGACCTCAATAACGTTTAATCACTGTGAAATCAACCAAATATAGCGAATTTACAAAATTTTACCTTTTTGCCTGATCAAACCTTGGTTTCTCATATACACTCCCTCTGCACAAATCCTCCTGGCAGACTGTGGACTATGTCAAAAACGAAATTTTTCAATACCGGATTTAAACGCCCAGACTATTAAAAGTCCAAGGGGTTACAATTAAAGCCAAAATGTTTTGTAAGGGAATTCCTTCCATCGATAACAGTCAAGATTATCCACTGCATGAGTATTCAGGGCCGTAGAAAATTAAGGATACTGAATTTATTTTAAAGCGGTAGCGGTATTGCCGGTGGGTGGGTTTTTCTTTTTTATACAGCGGCCTTGAGAATATCTGTAAATTTTCTTCCGAATGAAATAAAAAAAAAGGCACCCTGTTGTGGCAAGGCGCCGTCTTTCTTTTTCTTATGTTAACCGGCTGTTGCACCGGGGCTGGTTGTGTTATGCCTGTTCGTTGTCTTCCCATTTATGCCGGGATTTTTTATGACTGAGTAAATAGCCCGCCATATCCGCAACAACAAGAGTGGTCCAATGGAAAATTTGATTGTCTGCTGCGTGATTTTTTGCAGCACTCAGATTTTCTGCATTAATAACATGGCAGTTACGCATTACATTTTTATTAATCTCGCTAATTTGGAACTCCATGATGGTATTCCTTGTGGCCCCCCGGGGGGCGTTTATAATGTGTTCCGTATTCTCCGCGCCCTGGTATTCAGGTCAACGGCCTTACGCCTTCCACAAATAGTATAAGCATCAATTAACCTTTGGCACATAATTATGGATATTTGCCATAGTTGCGTGCGCTTTTATGGGGAGTCCCCGGTGGTGTCCTGTGAACGGAGCGTCAGAGCCGGAGGGGGCCTGGTAAAATATGCCAGGATGGTTTTCAACCAGGGGACGGGTTGCCGCGCTTCATTGTTCTTATGCAGACAGGCCCCCGGAGGATCGGGCCGGGCACAGGACATCACCAGGGGCGGGGCTTGAAACAGAGTGCTGCACACAGCGATCGAAAACCTGGCATGCTTATGGCAAATATCCAGCCGGAAAATTTAAGACTTGACCGGTGTACATTCTTTTGGTACATTTTTTTCAAATTGTAATTATAGAAATTCCTTTAGTGACGGGCCTTTCAAAGGTTCAAGCAGGATTCGGGGCATATCCGGTTTTTTTATTTGCAGTCAGGGGGGTTTTATGCCAGGTGAATACGAAATCTTTGTCCAGGACCATTTTGCCGCCTCCCATGCCCTTAGGGGATATGACGGAAACTGGGCTGACCTTCACGGTCACAACTGGACGGTTGAAGCCCATATCCGGTGCACCAGGCTTAACCAGCTGGGCATAGGTATTGATTACAGGGATGTAAAAAGCGTTCTCAGGGATGTGCTTGGCAAGTTGAACCACACCAGGCTCAATGATGTCATGGAATTTGGCAATATCAACCCCACCTCAGAAAACCTTGCCAAATTTCTCTACAAGGAAATGGGCAGAAGACTCAACACCGATCATATCCAGGTGACCCAGGTTAAGGTGTCTGAAAGCCCCGGCTGCGGCGCAGCTTATCGGCAGACATAGCGCTGCACCAGATGGCTGGCTGCATTTTTTTGCTTCAGATTCTTTTTTCCGGATTGGATTCCTGGATTTCCCTTTCATGGATGCCCATGAGGTAGAGCAGGCCGTCCAGCCCCATGGTGGTAATGGTGTTATCCGCTTTTTTCCGGACCACGGGTTTGGCATTGAAGGCCACTCCGAGTCCGGCAATGGAAATCATGGGCAGGTCATTGGCGCCGTCACCCACGGCAATGGTTTGTTCAATGGAAAGGTTTTCTTTCTGGGCAATCTCCCGCAGCAGGCTGGCCTTTTTTTCACCATCCACAATATCCCCTATTACCCGGCCTGTTACCATGTTGTCCTGCATATCCAGTTCATTGGCATACACATAATCAAATCCCAGTCTGGTGCGCAGATATTCTCCCACAAAGGTAAATCCGCCGGATAAAATTCCCAGCTTATACCCCAGCCGTTTCAGAGTGGCAGTGACCAGTTCAGCCCCTTCGGTCAGCGGCAGGCTCCGGGTTATTTGTTCCAGATCATTTTGGCCAAGTCCTTTCAACAGGGCCACCCGCCGGCGAAAACTCTCCTTGAAATCCATTTCTCCCTGCATGGCCAGCCGGGTGATCTCTTCCACCTGAGGACCAACGCCTGCAAGCCTTGCCAGTTCCACAATCACTTCCGCCTGGATCAGGGTGGAATCCATATCAAACACCACCAGTTTGCGGTTTTTCTGATAGATATTGTCCACATGAAATGAGATATCAATGCCTGCGGTTCGGGAAATTTCCATGAACCTGCCCCGCATCTGCCGGATATTTTTCGGGGTGCCTGAAACGGAAAACTGGATACTGGCCCTGGGTTTGGGCTGAGGATTCTGAAGGGAAATCCGCCCTGTGAGACGGGTTACATAATCTATGTTCAGATCATTTTCCGCACATACCGATGCAATGGCGGCAATCTGCCGGGCATTCACAGCCCTGCCCAGGATGGTTATGATCCTGCGTTCCCTGCCCTTTGCAAGGACCCATTTCTCATAATTATCTGAATCCACGGGCGTGATGTCCACCTGCAGACCCAGCTTATAGCCTTCAAACAGCATGTCCTTGAAAATTTCTGAAAAATCCTTTGCACAGGGAATGTCAGCCAGGATGCCCAGGGATATGTGTTCGTGGATAACCGACTGGCCGATATCCAGTATCCTGACATCATACCGTGCCAGAATGCACATGAAACAGGCATCCAGGCCTGTTCTGTCCCTGCCTGTGATGTTGATGAGGAATATTTCTCCCATAGCTTTTTTCCTTTTGCCTGAACCGGTAATTATTACTATATATCCCTGCCGAATGCCGGTGGCAGGAAAAAATCAGCCAGGATAGATGGCCGCCACCATCTGCACCAGACGTTCTCTGGTATTGCGGCCGGGATCATCCAGCACCTGCTCAAACAGCTGCTGCTTGATCCTTCCCACATCCGGACCGGGTTCCAGTCCTGTGATATCCATGATCTCATGGCCTGTGATATCCAGATCATCCGGATGAAAAGCGGTCTGCCTGGCTATTTCATCTGTGACTTTTTTTACCCTCATACGGATATCAGACAGGGTATAGGGTGATTTGGCAAGATTGGCCTTTTTATCAGCAATGCGCAGCCGCATGAAATCATGAAAATCCAGGTTGTTTGCTGCCAGAAAAGCCAGCAGGCGCCGCACAGCTTTGGGACCGGTTTTTTGTGCCAAAGGCCGCATATGGCATGCGACAAGGGCCATAATATAGGTTTTTTCGGCAGAGGAAAACCGCAGCCGGTCCAGATCTGCTTCCATGGTACTGGTATGGTGCTCATGGCCGGCAAAGGTTATCCGGCCCTGTTTGATGGCCTGGGCATCTTTTTTTCCGGTATCATGCAGGTATCCGGCCAGGCGGAGCAAAGGCTGCCTGGCCGGCAGGGCATCCCCCACCAGCAGGCAGTGGTCGAAAACGGTTTCTCCGTGAAAAGGCCCGCCATCCAAGCCAAAACACCTGTCCAGGCTGGGCAGCACTTCTGACAGCAGTCCTGCGGCATGCAGGAGTGCGAAAAAAAATGAGGGGGTTTTCATGGCCATGGCCTTGACAAGTTCTCTGCGGATACGCTCCCCTGGTATCCCGCAAACCAGGGTTTTTGCATGGTCTTTGATAGCGGTCTGTGCTGATTGGGCCAGCCGGGCATTCAAAAGCGCTGCAAACCGGCATCCGCGTATCATGCGTACCGGGTCCTCCACAATCCGGGCAGCAGGGTCCCCTGTAAACCGTATAATCCGGTCTTCCAGATCTTTGCGGCCATGGAAGGGATCCTTAAAAACATCCCCCAAAGGATCATATGCCATGGCGTTGATGGTGAAATCCCGCATGCCCAGATCATCTTCCGGAAAATTTTTTGTGCCGGCCCGGCAGGCAGCCACCTCAATGCCATTGACCAGGCAGACAGGAAAGGTTTTCCCCACTGTCCGGGTCTTCCGGCCGGCAAAAAGGGCTTCAATGGCAGGAATAGCGGCATCGGTCAGTATATCCACATCTTTTGGGACTTTGTCCATGCACATGTCCCGCACAGCACCGCCCACCACAAAAGCGGCATGGCCATTGGCATGAAGCGTATGCAAAATTTTGCGTACCGGTTCAGCAAACAACTGGATTTTCAATCCCCCCACCTGAGCAATGCGGCAACCAGGCGCGCCCCGCAGACCGATCCTGAAGCGCCGCAGATGGCGACCACAATGGTTTTGCTGTTCCGGGTCATTATTATCCCCTGAAAAAGGTTTCGACAACAATTCCGAAAAACAGGCTCACTGATACAGCGGAATTGATGTGGAAAAATGCCACATCTATCTTGGAAAGGTCATCCGGTCTGACCAGGCGGTGCTCTAAGAAGAGCAGGCCTGCGATGACAGCCCAAAAGCCTAAAAACACCGGGTGCATATCAAACCGCAGATACATGGCCAGTAAAAAACCCAAAAAAATCACATGAAACAGCGAAGACACCTGCATGGCCCGATGAGCCCCTAAAAAGACCGGCAGGGAAAACAGCCCCTGTTCTGTGTCAAAACCGATATCCTGGCAGGCGTACAGGATATCAAACCCGGCAATATAGAACCAGAGGCCGGCTGCCAGAAACACAATCCCCCAGTTCAGGGTGCCGGTGACAGCCACCCAGGCCCCGAGCGGTGCAAGGGAGATGGCAAACCCCAGCACCAGATGGCAGTATGGGGTAAAGCGTTTGGTATAGGAATACAAAAACAAAACAAAGAGGACAGGAAAAGACAGCCAAAAACAGATCGGGGACAGCATGGCGCAAGCCCCCACAAACACCAGACAGGAGATCCCCACAAACAAAAAGGCTTCTTTGGCAGACAAAATACCGGCTGGAATCTCCCTGATGGCGGTTCTGGGATTGATTTTGTCAATATCCGCATCCACGATGCGGTTGAACCCCATGGCAGCCGACCGTGCCCCCACCATAGCCGCAAGAATATACAACAGCTCTCTTGCTGACGGTTCATGGGTCTGCCAGGCAAGGACCACGGCTGACAAGGCAAACGGCAGGGCAAAAACCGTATGGGAAAATTTGATCATTTTCCCGTAATCTTTTATTTTTTTTTTCACACCCAGGATCATGGCAATGCCTTTAGCTTCCATGTCCATCCCTGGCCCTTGAGGTGGTGACCAGTCCTGTGGCAGGCTTGTGCATTTTTTGTTTCTGAATCTTCAATGTCAAGGGCCGGACCCTGAATTTTGGCACGGGTTTGATGCGCATGCCGATAAATGTTCCGCAAAAAGAGCGCTGCACCCACCTGGTATTTTCAATGGCAGACACTATTTTGCCACGGACAAAGGGCAGCTGGACCGTAGTCCGCCAGTGTACAGGCACATCGCCGAGAATACCGAACAGCATCTTTTTAAGGTCCCATACACTGAAAAACCGGGCCTGGGTGTAGATATCGGGGAAAAAAAAACATTTGCACCGCCGGTATATGTTCACAGGGGCATACCGGTTGAGCACCCCTATCACCACCCGGTCCTTTGCCACCCGGCAGGCCTCTTCAATGGCCTTGGCCGGGCGGTCCGCAAATTCCAGGCTGGTGAAAAACATGGCCGTATCAAAGGCATTGTCCTCAAAGGGCAGGTCTTCGCCGGCACACCGGTGAAGGTCCACCCGGGAACCCAAACGTTCATGGGCCTTGTCCAGCATATGTACGGACGGGTCGATACCGGTGAGGCTCACCCCCTTGTCCAGCAGGGGCACAAGGCTTATGCCGGTACCGCACCCGATATCAAGAATACGCTGGCCCGGCCGCAGGTCCAGCAGATTCATGATCAGCTTGATTTCAAGATCCAGGCAATGGCGGTTCCCTGCCTGTTCAAACCAGGCATCATAGAGACCGGCCTCTGTGAAATCAAACACATATCCCATGGTCAGGCAACCACCTGCTGCATAACTTTTTCCATGAGGTTGTCCACCGCCACTACCGCAGGGGAGTCGTCAGACAACTCCAGCATGGACCGTCTGGCCATGTCGAATTCCAGCAGGTTATCGTCCTGGGGAATGGTGCACAGCAGCGGCACCCCGATCTGTGCCACCTCGTCTAAAAATGCCTGGTTCAGCTTCTCCGGGGCCCGGTTGACCACCAGGCATTTCTGCCGGACATCCAGCTTCAGGCCATTTAACATCTCATTGATGCGGCCCACAGCACGCAGCCCCCGCAGGGCGTAATCCGTAACCATGATCAGCATATCCACTTTTCCGCTGGTGCGGCGGCTCAAATGCTCCATGCCGGCTTCATTGTCCACCAGCAGGTATTTGTAATTGCTTTCCAGTTCTTCGGAAAACCGGTTCAAAATATTGTTGACCATGCAGTAGCAGCCCTGGCCTTCCTGCCGTCCCATGACCAGCAGGTCAAACTCTTTTTGTTCAATGAGTACCTGGTTCATGAGCATTTCCAGGTAAAGAACCTTGTCCATGCCCGAAGGCACACCCTGGGGATCTTTCATGAAATCTTCCCGGATGTCTCCTACGGTTTTTTCAATGGTCATGCCCAGGGTCTCTCCCAGATTGCTGTTGGGATCGGCATCAATGGCCAAAACCGGATCATTCAAATGCTTTGTAAGATATCTGACAACCAGCGCGGAAACAGTTGTTTTTCCAACCCCTCCTTTGCCGGCCATGGCGATTACACAACTCATAGTCACTCCTGTATTCAGGTTGGTTTCATAACTGTATTAACATAACGCAATCTTCGAAAAAAGCAACACGTGGTGTGTAAAAACGCCCTTCAGGAAAACAGCAAAAAAAGAGGGAGGGGAATTATTTTTTATTTTTCCGGTACCAGCCAGAGTCTCCATACAGCATGTCCAGACAATCCGGGCAGATACCGTGGGTAAAGCTCACCTGGGAGTGGGCTTCGATATACGCTTCCACCTGTTTCCAGAACCCCTTGTCATCCCGGATCTTCTTGCACCGGGAACAGATGGGCAAAAGTCCCCTGAGTATCTTGACCTCCACATGGGTTTTCACCCGGGCCAGCAGTTCCGCAGAATTGAACGGCTTTGTCACGTAATCCACCCCGCCTGCTTCAAAGCCCTTGATCACATCCCGGGTATCGGTTTTGGCTGTCAGAAAAATGATGGGAATATGGCATGCGGCAAAATCAGCTTTGATCTTTTCACAGACGGCAAATCCGTCCATTTCCGGCATCATGATATCCAGCAGGATCAGGTCCGGATCATTTTTACGGATAAAATTTAAGGCCTGCTGCCCGCTCTGGGCCATGGCCACTTCAAATCCATTGTCAGACAACAGTTTGCCTAAAAACTGCAGGTTCCGGGGGTTGTCATCCACTGCCAGTATCAGTCTTTTTTTCTCGGTCATGGCTGTTTTTCTCCGGAAGCATATAAAATACGTCCCAATTCACGGTGGGTAAAATAGGGGTCATCATTTTTCAAATAGGGGAGAACAATTTTTTTACGGCGCAGCATATCCTTTGAAATACTTCCCAGTACCGTATCTTCCTGGAATTTTTTGGCCGAATAGATGGCCTGGCCAAAGGGATTGATGATCTCACTGCCGCCCCAGAAATGGTAGGATTTTGCCACTTCCGGCAGCCGGAAAGCATCTGGAAAGCTGGTATCCCCATTATGGGAAACACCGCACCGGATCTGTTCAGGGCCTTCTTCTCCCACCCGGTTGACGCAGATATTGTAAATACCAAAAATTCTGGAATAAAACCGGTTAATAATTTCCCAGCTTTCAATATTGCTGAATTCATCCGACATGGAGCCTTCGGAAGAATTAAACAGGGTCAGAAAAATATCGGCTTTCTGCGCAATGCCCAGGTACGGTAAAGAAGGGTGCCATAGATCATTGCAGATAAACACAGCAATATTCAGCCCGAATAACCGGAACACCTTTATATGCTTTCCGGAAGCAAAAAATTTACGCTCTTCAAACACGCCGTAATTGGGAAGGTTCAGTTTCCGGTAAGCAAACAACAGTTTTCCGTCCACTGCCACCAGGGCGGAGTTGTAAAAATTCATGGACTGGGATTCTTCAATGAATCCCACTACCGCTGCCGTGCCTCTGGTGGCTGCTGCAATACGCCTGATCTCATAAGAATCCATCTGCAGGGCAGCCTTGTGATAATTGAGCCCCACAAAATAACCGGTCAGGGCCAGTTCAGGAAAAACGATCAGGTCAGCGCCCTCTTCCCTGCACTTGTTGATCTTTTCAATGGTGCTTTCAACATTGGCGGTAACATCCAACAACACCGGGTTTGTCTGACACATGGCAATTTTCATGTCTTGCGTCCTTAAAGATCAGGCCCGGAACCCGGGCCTGATCTGTGCTGATAGTAACGGTCTGTATCTTATGCCGGATATCAGCAGCCGCTGCATCCGTTTTCACCTGATCCGCAGCCGCCGGCACCGCAGTCATGGGCTTCAGGTTCCAGTCCTGTTTCCCTGACGGTGATGTCAAAGGTAAGTGTTTCGCCGGCCAGCATATGGTTGATGTCCATTTTCACGGCTTCATCCGTGATTTCGGCCACTGTGGCCGGCACAGGTTTCCCCTGGGGGTCCTGCAGCTGGAGCACAATCCCTTCTGTCAAAGGGATTTCTTCAGGAATATGTTCCCTGGGAATATTTACAATAGCATCTTCATGGCGGGGACCGTATCCCTCTTCCGGCGGAACCTCAACGGTTTTGGACTCTCCGGGTTTCATGCCCAGAACGGCATTGTCAAATCCCTGGATCAGCATGCCCGCCCCCACAGTAAATTTTAAGGGGGTTTTGCCTTCGGATGTGTCAAATATGGTACCGTCCTGTTTTTTCCCCGTATAATCCACAGAAATGGTATCGCCTGCCTTGATGGTTTCAGTCATTTTAAAAAATCCTTTCAGGGCAAATTATTTGCCCCGGTCGCCGGCCCTGGTCCTTTTTTTCAGCGCCGGTCATTCACAATATTTCCCTTACCGGGAAAAACGAACCCATCAGTAACATAAGTGCCAAATACCACTTGTCCAATATATTCCTTATTTTTTGTCCTTGTTTTCAAACCTTTCACACCGTGATGCGGTCCCCGAAGGCCGGGATGACCACATCATACCCTTTTTGTTTCAAATGCCCGGCAAAGGCGCTGCTCTGGGAGGCCTCACCGTGGACAATGGCGATTTTGCCTATATTCAGGTTGGATTCGGTGACAATCTTATCCAGTTCATGCTTGTCACCATGGGCACTGAATCCCCCGATGCTTTCCACCTTAGCGGCCAGAGGATAGCTTTTGCCTAAAATTTTAACTTCAGGAGGATCCTGGCCATTCTTGTTTTCAGCTGCCTGGACCCCCAGTTCCTGGATACGGCGGCCCAGGGTATGCTCGGCCATAAATCCCACTATCAGGATGGTATTTTTGGGGTTGTGTATCTTATAGCGCAGATGGTGCAGGATTCGGCCTGCCTCACACATGCCTGAAGCGGAAATCACCACATGGGGGGTTTCATCCCTGGTCAATGCCATGGACTCCTCAACGCTTTGCACAAACTTTATCTTGTCAAAATAAAAGGGATTCAGGCCTTTTTCAAGAAAAACAGCATGGGTTTCCTTGTCATAGGTCTCCGGGTGTTCCCCGAACACCCGGGTAATGTTGGATGCCAGAGGACTGTCCACATAGATGGGCTGGGCAGGCACCTCTTTGTTTTTGTACAACTCATGCAGCACATAGATAAGTTCCTGGGTCCGGCCGAAGGCAAAGGAGGGAATAATCAGGGAACCTCCCCTGTCATAGGTTTCCAGCAGTACTTTTTTCAAGCTTTTTCCCAGGTCTTTCACAGGGTCATGCTCCCGGTCGCCATAGGTGCTTTCCATGATCATCAGGTCAATATCGCGGTCCTCTTCATCAAAAATCAGGGTGGGATCCTTGATAATGGGCTTGCCGAAACGTCCCACATCGCCGGTATAAAGAATTTTTTTTGTCCGGTCCCTGTCTGTGACCGTTATCAGGGAAAATGCAGATCCCAGGATGTGCCCGGCCACATAAAACTTCACCGTTGTGTTGTGGCCGATGGAAACCTGGTGGTTGAAAGGATATCCATCAATAAAGGAAAGGGCCTGCCGTGCCTGTTCCATGGTGTACAGAGGAACAATGGTTTCCAGGCCGTGCTGCCGGTGCAGACGGGCTATGGCATCCACATCCAGCTCGTGGGGATTTTTTTTCAGCAGGCGCTTGATACTGGATTGTTCCTTTCCGGAAAGCTGTTTGTTGCGTTTTTTTTGTTCTTCCTGAAATAAAAAGGACCGCAGGGATTTGTAATTCAGGTACTGGGCATCTGATTCCTGGATATGCCCGCTGTCCAGAAGCATGTAGTTCAAGGCATTCAAGGTGGGCCGGGTGGTGATGATCCTTCCGGAAAACCCGGACTGGGTCAGCAAGGGGATCCTTCCGGAATGGTCTATGTGGGCATGGGACAGGACCATGCTGGTAATCTTTGCCGGATCCACCGGAAACTGCCGGTTTTTTTCATCGCTTGTCTTTCGCCTGCCCTGAAACATCCCGCAGTCCATGAGTATCTGATCTTTTCCAGCATCCAGAAGGTGCATGGAGCCTGTGACCTCACCGGCTGCACCCAGAAATTGACATTCCATATTCACCTCATTAAATAATTGGTTCTTCGCTTCAGCTTCAGCAGGACATGGCCGTTATTGAAACACTTTTTTCAGCAGGTCTGTGGTGCGTTTCACCGGGTCCGCGCGAATGGCCGCCTCTTCTTTTGCCATATAATGGAAGATGCCGTCCATGCCCTTTTGGACCACATGATCGGTCAAATCCGCCTTCACATCCGGCACAAAAGGCAGTGTGGCATATTGTCCCATCATCTTGTCATAGGACCGCACCGCCCCCACCTGTGACAGGCTGTCATCCACCACAGGTGCCATGGCCTCGGCCAGGTCCGGGGACATTTTTTCCCTGAAATACCGGGTGGCGGCATCTTCGGATCCATTGAGAATGACCCTGGCATCTTCAAAGGTCATCTGGGAAATTGCGTTTACAAACAGGTCCCGGGCCTTAGGCGTAGCTGCTTCCGCAGCCCGGTTGAGCTTCAGTTCCAGATCATCGGCAAAAGATCCCATGCCCACCTTGTCCAGGGCGTTTTTCACCGTGGCCAGTGTATCCGGCAGCGGGATGCGTATCTGCGGGTCTTTGTAAAACCCGCCTGCCTGTCCCAGCTGCTGTACCACATTGCCGGAACCGACAGTCAGCGCTTCCTTGAGACCGGCTATAATATCTGCCATGGGAAGGGCGGTACCCGTGCCCGGGGCAGTCGGAGCAGTGGTCTTTTTTTCACCCATTCCAAGGGATTTCAGGGTATCCGTGCCTTTCTGCAACCAGGAGTTTGATGCCGCGGCAGGCATGGTTGTCACCAGCAAAGCCAGACACAAAAGTGTTACGCGAACAGTTTTCATGGTGCCTCCTTCTTGAAAAACAGCATTAATTTTTCAGGCCGGGCATCAAATTTTTCAATACTTTTTTGCCTTCTTCTTCCAGGGATTTTGTATCCGGCAGTTCTTTGGTGTCAATCACCTCTTTGAGTTTGTCTGCATCCGGAATCCCGCTTCCCAGCATACCGGCCAGATCCGGACGGATTTTGGGCGATGCAAACGGGCCTGTGACCAGCAGCGGCACCATGATGCCGGACCGGTCCTTGGTGTCTCCCTGGCCCTTGAGGGTACCCACAATTTTGGGTTCCACCCTGAAATCCAGCTCTTCTTTAACCAGAAACGCTTTGCCTGCAGCCGTAACCCGCAGCAACGGGGACATCATCCCGGCCTGGGTGACATGCAGAACCCCCTTATCCACGGTATACGGCACTTTTAATTCTGCAAAATCCGTTCTGGGTTTTTTCTCCGGTTGCTTTCCCAGCCCCACTTTGGAGGCAGCATCCCGCACAATACCGGCAATGTCTATGCCTTCAATGGCGCCATCGGTAAAGGTTATCTCTCCGCTGCCGGCAAGGGTCTTTTTGATGTTTTCCGGTGTATCACCTGTCATGTCCAGGGTTGTTGCAGCCTGTACCGTTCCGGTGATGATTTTTTTGGCTGCTGCGTCCTGGATCAGGGGGCCTGCCTGCACCCCTTTGACATCCAGGGTGATCCGGGTTTCGGGGAGGTCCTGACGCACATCCAGGCCCAAAGTTGCGGCCAGGCTTCCGTCATACAGATGCATGGACAAGGGATCCATGGTGATCCGGCCGTTTTTGGCCTGGACATGGGCCGCTATGTCAGAAAGCGACAGGTTGGCGGCCGTAAGATGGCCTATCTTGAGCTTTCCATCCAGCACAAGTTTCCGCAAAGGGGCATAATCCGGTTTTGCCTCTGCTGTTTTCGCCCCTGTTGTTTCTGCATCTTCTTTGCCGGATGTGCCGGCACTGGATGCTGTTTTTTTCTGTGCCGGCGGCGGCAGGTACCGGTCCAGATCAATCCGGTCCAGGACAAGGTCAAAGGCGATGTCCGGCTTTTCAAAGGCTTTGGCCCCTGCACTGAAATCAAGGGAGGAATCATCCAGGGTAAGGTGACCGTCTGAAAAAGAGACAGCGTCTGCATTCCCTGATATCTTTGTTTTCAGGGCTATTTTTTCAAATACCTTTGGGTCTGCGGTTTCCATGAAAAACGGCTGATCAAGCGCATCCATAAGCTTTCGCAAAGAAAACGGGGCCACTGCCAGGTCCATATCCACCTGCTGTTTGCCTGACGGGTCCTTCAGTGTTCCAGCCAGTTTCACATCCATAACCCCAAAGGCCTTTGCAGCCAGGTCAAACAATATATCCGACTTGCCCGGGGTTCTGCCCACAGGACCTATGCTGCCGTCCAGGGCCAATGGTTTTCCATCCACCAAGGCTGACATGCTGAGCTTTATGGGATCTTCCAGGCTGATGTCTGTCAGGCTCACATTAAAATCTGAAATCTGTTTTTCCACGCCGGCAGCCTTGTCCGTAAAAGAGACCAGCCCGTCCTTGATGGCAAAATTTGCCACCACCAGTGACTCAATGGGGAGTGCTGCATCCTTTTGGGCGGTCCCGGTTTGTTCTTTTTTTGCTCCCTGAGCACCCAGATTTTCCCAGTTGGCCAGACCGTCTTTGCGGCGCTCAAGGAAAATTTGGGGGGTATCCACCACAAAGGTGCTGATTTCAACCTTCTTTGACAAAAGGGGCAGAACCTTGAGGTGCACCTCAAAGCTGCGGACCGTCACCATCTCTTTTGCCGCAAATCCCCGGGGACTGCCCAGCTGCAGATCAGACAGGCGGACCCCTACCCAGGGAAACACCGATATGTCCATGTCATCCCCCATGGAAAACGGCCGGCCGGTCTGCTGGGATACAATTTCCTCCAGCCTGGGTTTATACTGCTGCACATCCACAAACATGGGAACCAGGATAATTGCCGCCACCACCAGAACCGTCAGGACAACAGCAATCCCGATAAACCACTTGAGTATCCCCTTCATAAGACCGCCAGGGCTGCTTCATAATCCGGTTCATTTTTAATGTCATCCACCAGCTCGGCATGCAGCACCATGTTGTTCTCATCCAGAACAATCACTGCTCTGGCCGTAAGCCCCTGGAGGGGGCCGTCGGTGATGAGCACGCCGACTCCCCTGGCAAATCCCTGGTCCCGGAAAAGGGAGCCTGATACGACATTGTCAATACCTTCAGCCCCGCAAAAGCGTTTGAGGGCAAAGGGCAGATCCTGGGACAGACAAATCACCTGGGTGTTTACCAGGCCTGCTGCTTTTTCATTAAATTTTCTCACCGATGTGGCGCACACATCGGTGTCAATGCTGGGAAAAATATTTAACACCTTGCGTTTCTTTTCAAAGCTGGCAAGGCTGATTTCAGAAAGATCCTGATTGACAGCTGTGAAATCAGGTACTGCAACCCCTTTTACCGGAAATTCGCCTGCCAGGGAAACCGGATTTCCCCCAAGTTTGGTAGATGCCATGATGATTCTCCTTGATTTTTGTGTAGTTATTACAGGTGGGAATCCACAGGAATCCACCTGTTTTTCTTACATCGCACTTTCAATCATAGTAATATCATCCTGGATTTTTTCAACGGTACATCTGTTTTTTTATGCTGATGTCCCCCTGTTTTTTCAATTGGCTTTCAAAGAAAGGGAGATGCGTTTTCTGTTTACATCCACCTCCAGCACCCGGACCCGCACCTGCTGGCGCACCGTGACAATGTCGCCGGGATCT
Source organism: Desulfotignum sp. (assembly GCA_011390335.1). Classification (GTDB taxonomy): domain Bacteria; phylum Desulfobacterota; class Desulfobacteria; order Desulfobacterales; family Desulfobacteraceae; genus Desulfotignum. Next base: position 15,600 of record JAABSO010000009.1, read on the forward strand.
TTGACAAACCGGTCCGCCAGCTGGCTGATATGCACCAGGCCGTCCTGGTGCACCCCGATGTCCACAAATGCCCCGAATGCCGTGACATTGGTCACAATGCCGGGCAGACGCATCCCCGGTACCAGATCTGTGATTGCATGAACACCCGGATCAAAACAAAATGTCTGAAACGTTTTTCTGGGATCCCGCCCCGGCTGTTTCAATTCAGACAGAATATCTTTCAGGGTGGGCATACCCAGGGCATCGGTGATATACTCTTCCGGTGCAATTTTGTTTACCAGATCCGCGTTCATGACCAGATCCTCTGGCCTGCAGCCCTGGTCTCTGGCCATCTGCTCCACCACGCCGTAGGATTCCGGGTGAATACCCGAGGCATCCAGAGAATTTTTGGCGCTGCGGATACGCAAAAAACCGGCTGCCTGTTCAAACGCTTTGGGGCCCAGACGGGGCACCTGCAAAAATGCCTGCCGGGTCAGAAACGGTCCGTTTTCCTGCCTGAACCGCACCATGTTGGCGGCAATGGTGTCATTGAGGCCTGCCACCCGGGCCAGCAGTTCTCTGGAAGCGGTATTTGCCTCCACCCCCACCTGGTTGACACAGAGTGTGACCGTGTCATCCAGGGCCTGGCGCAACTGTTTCTGGTCCACATCATGCTGGTACTGGCCCACGCCAATGGATTTGGGATCGATTTTCACCAGTTCCGCCAAAGGATCCATGAGGCGCCGGCCAATGGAAACCGCTCCTCTCACAGTGATATCTTCATCCGGAAATTCCTGTCTGGCAATGTCGGAGGCGGAATACACCGATGCCCCGCTTTCATCCACCATCACGATCTCCACTTTGCGGGACAGGCCCAGTTCCTGGACAAATGCCTGGGTCTCCCTGCCGGCAGTGCCGTTTCCCACAGCCACAGCCTCTATGTCATACCGCCGGACCAGGTCAACAATTGTCTTGCCGGCCTGTTCCTTGTTCCGGTCACCACCATGTGGAAAAACCACCCCGTGGTGGCGCAGATCTCCTCCGGCATCCAGACAGACAACTTTGCACCCGGTCCTGAATCCCGGATCAATGGCCAGTATCCGCTTTTCTCCCAGGGGTGGTGCCAGAAGCAGGGCTTTCATATTTTTGGCAAATACCTGGATGGCCTGGTGGTCTGCAGCAGATTTCAAGGCCTGGAAACATTCTTTTTCCAGGGATTTTCCCAGCAGCCGCTTATAAGCATCCTGGATGGCTGCCTGCACCTGGTCCCGGCAGGGGGAAGGATGGTTTTTCAGATAAAACCGTTCCATGATCCGGATGGCCTTGTCCGGATCAACCAGAACATGCAGGGTGAGAATGCCTTCACTGCTGCCCCGGAACATGGCCAGAACCCGGTGGGACGGGGCCTTGAAAGCAGGTTCTGACCAGTCAAAATAGTCTTTGAATTTGGCCCCTTGTATATCCTGGTCTTTTTTCACCCGGGACTGGATAATCCCCTCTTTTTCAAACAGGCTGCGCACCGCCCCCCGGACCTTCGGATCTTCATTCACGGCTTCGGCAATGATATCTTTCGCACCTGCCAGGGCATCTTCCGTGGTATCCACACCTTTGGCGGCATCCACAAATTTTTTGGCTTCTGTAAAAGGATCTTTTTTGGACTGGGCCATCAGAAAATCCGCCAAAGGTGCCAGGCCCTTTTCTTTTGCTGACATTGCCCGCGTTTTTCGCCTTGGCCGGTATTTTTCATACAGATCTTCCACCACCGCCAGGGTGCCGGCATCCTGGATCGCCTGTTCAAGGCCCGGGGTCAACAGTTCGCGCGCAATCAGGGATTTGACAATGGCCTGTTTCCGGGCAGCCAGTTCTTCCAGGGCCTGGTGCCGGTCCCGGATCAGGGTGATGGCCACTTCATCCAGGGAACCGGTTTTTTCCTTTCTGTACCGGGCGATAAAAGGAATAGTAGCACCCAGATCCAGAAGTTCCTTTACAGCGGTGACCTGTTTTTCAGACACACCGGTTTCCCGGCTGATGGTTGTTATGGCATGCATAGGTGTATCTTTAGTCTCATGGGTTTATCTTTAAATTGATGCCAGCAGCCGCACCAGCAGAATCCGGGTGCCGATGCCGATGAGCACAAGCCCCCCCACTATTTCCATGCGTTTGCCCAGCAGCGCCCCCAGATGCCGGCCGATGCGGATGGCCACAAGAGACATGGCAGAGGTTACCACGCCGATGACAATGGCAGGGTACCAGATATTCACCTGGAGCATGGCCAGACTCAACCCCACAGCCAGGGCATCAATGCTCACAGCGATGCTCAACAGCACCATGGTCATGCCCCGGGACGGATCCCTGGGATGGGCCTCTTCAGAGCTGTCCATGCCGGATTTTACCATGCGGCCGCCCACGAACAGCAACAGGCCAAAAGCCACCCAGTGGCTGATGCCCTGGATGAACACCAGCAGCCCCAACCCCAGAAACCAGCCCAGCACCGGGAAAAGAAACTGGAACAGCCCGAAATGAAACGACAGCCGGAACACAGCCCGGCCATCACTGGCATATCCGGCAGCCGAGGCTGCCAGACATACTGCTGCCGCATCCATGCCCATCCCTAAGGCGATCAGTAAAACATCTGCTGTTCCCAATCCGCACCTCTTATTTGCACCGTCAAATCAGGATATTCTATCCACTCCGGCATGGAATTGCAAAACGTTTTTTAGCGTTAGCGGTTAGCGGTTAGCTGTCAGCACCACACAATGTATCAAACACTGGTGAGTCCCAGGGTGAACGAAAGTTTCTCTCAAGGCACTTAAAGACGCTGTGCCCTTGACTCATGACCACACAATATATAATATCGGGAGATTGGCAATGTAATTAAGATCGCTCGAATGATACCACGAAGGGCACGAAGACCACGAAGTATGGGTTATAGAAATTCGTTCTTTGTGCTTTTGTTACTTCGTGTGCTTCGTGCCCTTCGTGGTGTACTATACTACCATATTGACAAGATAAAGGAGACCCATGGAAAAATCAAATGCGCTCAATATTCTCAAAAATGCCTTATTAATGGAACGCCAGGGCAAAAACCTGTATGAAACCGCCCGGGACAAGGCCGAAGATGATGCGGTAAAAGAGTTTTTTGACAGCCTTGCCAAAGACGAGCAGGAACATATGGCCATTCTTGAAACCCAGTTCAAATCCATCATGAAATCCGGCAAATTTGCCGCCGGCGGATATGAAACCGATGGTGCGGCCCAAACCCCGCCGGATATCCTGGATAAAAACCTGAAAAACAAAATCAATGCCGCCGGGTTTGAGGCCACTGCCATCACCGCTGCTGTCGGGTTTGAACAAAAAGCGGTTGAACTTTATGGGGAACGGGCCAAAACCGCCACTGATACGGAGGAAAAAAAGCTCTACCAGTGGCTGTCGACCTGGGAGCAGACCCATCTGAAAAAACTGCTTACCCTGCAGGAAGACTTAAAGCAGCAGATCTGGGATGATAACAGCTTCTGGCCGTTTTAATTAACTGCCTTGTGTTTGCAGACCCGCCTGCCCGATAGTATTGGTCCCATACCCGATAATCTATAGCGTATGGGAAACCCGGGCCATTTCCACCACCGGCAAAGGATCCATGGCCTCGCCGGGCAGCAGGTTGAGAATCTTCTGGGGCATGCCCCGGTACAACAGCCGCACCTGAATCTGTGATCCCTTTTCCAAGACCCGGTCCAGGGTGATGGTTTCCTCTGCCCGGCCTTTGGCAGGAATCCGGTTGTCTTTGAGGATTTCTCTGGCTTTGGCCAGATTGATCACAGGATTTCCTTTGCCGTCCCCGAAAACGGTTCTGAACATAAGGGTATCATCCGGCAGTTCCTTTTTTTCATCCATAAATCCGGTTTCGAAAACACGGTCACCGCTTTTATCCTGGATGGTGACCTCCAGCCATACCTGGCGCAGATCCCCTACCCCTGTGGGCAGAGAATGCCCGGCCCCGATATTGGAAACCACAATTTTCAGCTGCTTTTTGTCCAGAAAAGAAAGATCCAGTTCCAGCTGTGCTGCATGCTGCAGGCGGGCAACTGCCATGTCTGCTTTTTCCGCATCTCCGAACCGGGCCGGTACCCCTGAATTTCCCCCCACAAAATAGTGGGTAAAGATATGGGGCCGCTCCATGCTGTAATCAGCGGCAGCCCCTGGATTCTTGGGCCGCTCTGTAATGCCGGTGGCAGGAATCCCGGGCCGCTGAAACATGTGGCATCCCTGGCAGGTGATGCGTGCATCCGGATCATCGGAATTATAGGGGCTGTTTTTCCATTCCGTATAGGTGGTTTCCAGATCCGTACCAAAGCTGACATGCTTGACATCATGGCAGGTACCGCAGATTTCAGGGCTTTGATGCAGGGCGGAATAGGCTGCTTCGTGAAAGTCGGGTTCTGCATCGTCAAAGGGTCCGTACTTGACACCGGGGTCATCTTCACCATAGCCCGGTTCCAGGACAAGCCCGTTGTTGTACATCTGTCGGATCTTTACAGCAGAATGACAATAATCGCACTGGATACCCCTGGTGGCAATGTCAGGTGTTTTTGACAGGTCATCGGAAAGGTTTAAGGGAAATCCGGTGATGTTCCCCACCGGGGTGTGGCATTTCACACAGGATTCTGCCTCGTCGATCTCATCCTGATCGGTAAGGCCCTGGCGCAGAAACAGTGCCACCCTGGTATACACCGGATCTTTATGGGACAGGTTATGCATGGAATTGCTCCATTGCTCAAAAATATCAGAATGGCAGCCGGCACAGGTATCTGGGTCGATGAACCGGTCCAGGTCAAATGTTTGCGGGGTATCAGACATAACTGCAGATCCCCATCCTAAAACCATCACAGCCACTGCCAGAACCGTTGCCTTGACAACATGCCGGCGAATATGCGCATCTTTTTTCATGAAATATCTCCTTGTTTCACAAGTCCCCCGGGAAATTGCCTGACCTTTCCTTCTCTGGTCAGAACCATCCAGTTGCCGTTTTCCTCCTTTGCCGCCACCAGACAGTCCAGACTGGTGCCGTCATTGAGGGTGATACTGCAGGTTCCGGTGTCGTCGGGTGTATCCACCCGGGAGAACTGTTTGTCCCGGGCCATGGCCTTGAAATCCTGAGTGCCTTTTTCTATGGCAATGATCTGGTCATAGGCGGCCGGATCCAGGCGTTTGATCTCACAGCGCAGATCCTGAACCAGCTGTTTTTTGTCGGCTATGGTGTGCATCACCTTTTCCATTTCATCTTTTTGGTCTGATGGAATGGAAAAAAGGATCTGTTTGTGCAGCTCCATATCCATTTCAATGTATGATATTTTTTTTAAAATAGTCTCAACCTGTGGGTGCATGCCATTCCTCTGAAAATTTTTCAACCCGGCCCCCGGCCGGTCATTTTTTACGGATTCAGGAGGGACAGAAACTGCCGTCCCGGGCTGCTTTTTCGTTGCCCTTTATAAACCACTCCAATAACCGCCTGAACACTGATTTTTTCTTTTTTTTCTCAGACATGATTTTTCACCTTGTACATGAGCAGCAGATGGCCTTTTCCAATTTCCCGGGACTCTTCGTACTCCAAAGACAGTCCCAGATCGGTATTGAACAGGGACAGGCCCTGACCGAATACGATCGGCACCAGGGTCACATGGATCCGGGTGATGAGATTTTCCTTTGCAAACAAAGAATTCACAACAGACCCACCGATGAGTACCACCTGATCAAATCCCTGAAGCTTCAGATCCCCAAGAATCTGCTGCGGTGTCTGATCTGTAAACACCAGGTCTTTGTGGTCACTTTTCCGGGTCTTGTCCCGGGTCATGACAATATTTTTGCGCCCCGGCAGCGGATGCCCGATGGTGTCAAATGTCTTTGACCCCATCACCACCACCCCGGCCTGGCGGGTGACCTTTACAAAATACTGCTTGTCCTGCTTCCCGGTCCAGTTAATCAGCTCTGAGTGGCTTCTGGCAATTTTCCCGTCCAGGGTCATGGCCATCAGTAAAATAACATCCATGCTCTTTTCCGCCGGTCTAATCCTGTGCCGGCCATTTCTGCCTGGTTTCTTCCACCAGATAGCAGAACCGGCCCCAGGTGAATTCTTTACCTGACAGGGGGCAGCGCAGGGTCACCTTATGGTCTGTGACATCCACCACCTCCCAGTCACCGGAACGGGGAGAATCCTCAATTCTGATCTTTTGTCCAATCTTAAAGCCATACCCTTTAAACAGTGCAACTTCATGTTCCATGACTTTTCCCTTCGGGTCCGGTTTTCCCGCACCAAAATCTCTATCCAGTTCTTTGTATCTATCCAGTTCTTGATTTAACCATAACCGCATGGTTTTTGAAACCTTAAAATACCGCCATCCCCTGCCTGTAACCAGGCCCGGTCCCTTAAAACGGACCGGTCATGGCACCGGGATCCACCAGCTGGTGAAATTCTTCTCTGGTCAGGTACCCCAGATCACAGGCAGCCTGTTCCAGCGTGATATCTTCTGCATGGGCTTTTTTTGCTATCACCGCAGCCTTGTCATACCCGAATTTCGGTGCCAGGGCCGTGACCAGCATCAAAGAATTTTCCAAATGGGCCTGGATGTTTTTTTTGTTGGGAACAAGGCCATGGATGCAGTTTTTCTGAAAAGAGGCGGCTGCATCACCCAGCAGCTGTGCAGACTGCAGAAAATTATAAATCATCACCGGTTTGAATACATTGAGTTCAAAATGACCGGATGATCCTGCCACCGACAGGGTGGTGTCATTGCCCATGACCTGGGCGCACACCATGGTGACGGCCTCTGCCTGGGTGGGGTTGACCTTGCCCGGCATAATGGAGGATCCCGGCTCATTGGCCGGCAGGTGCAGTTCACCTATGCCGCACCTGGGCCCGGACCCCAGCATCCGGATATCATTGGCGATCTTCATGAGGCTCACAGCCACGGTTTTTAGAGCACCGTGGCATGCCACCAGGCTGTCATGGGCTGCCAGGGCGGCAAATTTGCTGGCAGCCGGCACAAAAGGATGGCCGGTAAGATCCGCCAGTTGTGCTGCCACCCGGACATCAAACCCTTTGGGGCTGTTCAGGCCTGTGCCCACCACTGTTCCGCCCAGAGCCAGTTCCGTCAAAAGCGTCATGTTCCGTGTTACCAGGGTGATGCCCTGGTCCAGCATGGCGGCATATCCTGAAAATTCCTGGCCCAGGGTCAAAGGCACTGCATCCATGAAATGGGTCCGCCCGATTTTGACAATGGATTCCCATTCCCGGCTTTTTTCTGCCAGCCCTTTCCGGAGCCCCTCCAGTGCCGGAATGGTCACATCCGCCAGCATGGCATAGGCGGCCATGTGCATGGCCGTGGGAAAGGCATCATTGGAGGACTGGGATTTGTTGACATCATCATTGGGATGCAGCAGCGGCATTTCCCGGTCAAGGGAGGTGCCGGACAAGGCCCGGGCACGGTTGGCAATCACTTCGTTGACATTCATGTTGGTCTGGGTACCGGAACCGGTCTGCCAGACCTTTAAGGGGAAGTGGTCATCCAGTTTTCCCTGGATGATCTCATCGCACACCTGTATGATAAGCTGTTCCTTTTGAGGAGACAGCAACCCGAAACTTCTGTTAACCATTGCAGCCGCTTTTTTGATATAGCCGAAGGCGCAGATAACCGGCAGGGGCATTATCTCCCTGCCGATGGCAAAATTTTGTAAAGACCGCTGTGTCTGGGCGCCCCAATACAGATCTGCCGGCACAAAAATTTCTCCCATGGTATCTTTTTCCGGTCGCCTGTCCATCACATCTCCTTTTTTTTCAACCCGAAGACAAGACACATTCTTTCAGCCGGCAGCATTCCGGTCAGGAAATCTCAAAAAACTTTTTCCCGGGTACACTGCACACAGGACACATGTCCGGCACCTGGCCCTCCACAGTATTGCCGCAAACCGGGCACACATGAATGGTGGCACCGGGCAGGTCTGTACCATCTTTTACCGATGCCAGGGCTTTCTGATACAGATCGTGATGAATCTCTTCCACGGCAAGGGCATAGGCAAAGGAAAATTCCGCCTTTTTATGACCCTCTTTTTTGGCCTGGTCTAAAAATCCAGGATACATTTCCATGAATTCATGGTGTTCCCCTTCAACAGCCGTCTTGAGGTTTTCCAGGGTTGATTTTATCCCGTCCATGGCCCGCAGGTGGGCATGGGCATGAATGGTTTCCGCTTCAGCTGCTGCCCGGAACAGCTTTGCAATCTGGTGCAGGCCGTCTTCATCCGCTTTTTTGGCAAATGCCAGGTATTTCCGGTTGGCCTGGCTTTCTCCGGCAAATGCAGCGGCCAGGTTTTCAGTGGTGGTCATAGGGATTATCCTCCTTGATATGTGATAGGTTCATACAGGATTCATAAATACTATTTTACACGCCTGAATGCAAGTACAGATCCCGGACCGGCAGGGTTAATCGTACCTTGACCCGGTAAAATAAATCCCTATAATTAACTGGATACAAAAACTGTAACTCCCGCAGCTGTACCGGAAAAGGAGCCATGCCATGACACAGACCGTTCAGCATGACAAGGATAAACAAACATTTTACATAGAAAAAGATTTTACCCGGGCATATCTGGCATATGAACAAAAAAGCGATACTGTGCTTGATTTTAGATCCACCTTTGTGCCTGAAATTTTCAGGGGGAAGGGCATTGCAGCAGATCTTGTGAAGGCCGGTCTTGCATATGCCACACAGAACCACTTCACCGTCATTCCCACCTGCTCCTATGTTGACACCTATATCAAGCGCCACCAGGATGAATATGGCCCGCTTCTGGCCCGGTAACCGGACGACAGTTCCGGCGGCCCTGTTTCTTGCTGCTGTCCTGATGTTCCAGGGGTGCAGCATGGTAACACCTGATTCCCGTACTCTGGAGACCCTGCCGGCGTCAGTACATACGGAATCTCCTGAAAGACTGAATTTTTCTCTTGCCTCTCCATGGTGGGAACAGTTCAACAACCAGGAACTGAACCAGCTTATTACCCGGGCTTTGACACACAATTTTACCATCAGAGAGGCCCGGGCCAGACTGGATCAGGCCGCCAGTCTGGCAGCCGCCAAAAAAGCAGATGCGTTGCCCCTTATCACCCTGGAAACCCGATATAACCGCTCCCAGACCGACCAGGACACCACCTCCTTCAACACCTATTCCCTTGGGCCGGCTGCTTCCTATGAAGTGGATCTTTGGGGCCGCATAAATGCAGGAGTGACATCTTCCTCACTGGCTGCCCGGGCCTCGGCATCGGATCTTGAAACCGCTGCCATGACCATTGCCGCAGAGGTGGCCCGCACCTGGGTGGATCTGATCACTGCCAGAGAACAGCTGGCCCGGGTGAAAAAACAGCTGGAAGTCCACACCACGGTACGCGATCTTCTGGAACTGCGGTTTGAAAAATCCATGTCCTCAGCCCTGGATGTTCTCCAGCAAAGAGAAGTTGTGGCCCAGACCCAGGCAAAAATCCCGCCCCTGGAAAACCGGATACAGCAGTTGAAAGCATCTGTGCATCTTTTGCTGGGACAGACACCGGGAACCGGTCTCACCATCACCGGTGATCTGCCTGAAACATTGCCGGAACTGCCCCACAACGGGCTGCCGGCCAATCTGCTGGTGCTGCGCCCGGATGTCAGGGCCCAGGGCCAGCGCCTTATGGCAGCGGACTGGGATGCGGCAGCTGCCAGGATCTACCGCCTGCCTGATCTGGTTCTTACGGGAAATTTTCTGTTTCAGGACAACGCCCTGGATCTGCTCCTTGACAACTGGATTTTGACTCTGGGGGCCCGTCTTGCAGGCCTCGTGTTTGACGGGGGACAAAAAAAAGCCCTGTCCCGACAGGCCGCTGCTGTGGTGCAAGAGCGGCTGGCTACCTATGAAAAAGTGGTGCACACCGCCATTGCCGAGGTGGAAACCAGCATGGCTGCGGAAAAACACCAGGCGGAACACATTCTTTTGCTGACAGCCCAGCTGGAAACCGCCCGGCAGGCCCTGGCAGAAGCCCGGCGCCGCTACATCAAGGGCCTGGATCCCTTTATTCCGTTTCTGACCGAACAGCTCAATGTTCAGGAACTTGAGATCCGCCTGCTGGAACAGACCGCTTTATTAATAAAAAACCGCATCACCCTTTACCGGGCTCTGGGAGGGGACTGGCAGGCCATTGTTTCCCCCGTGCCCAAGGAAATGCCATGAACTCGCCTTCTCATATAAAAAAGCCAATCTTTATACGTATCATCCGCTTTCTTGTTCCGGTCGTCATTATTGCAGCCGGCGTATTCATTGCCCAGTATCTGTATGACACACGGCCGGTTGCCAGCCGGGGCCGTCCTCAGATCCCCCCGCCCCTGGTGGAAACAGCCATCATGGAAAAGCAGGACCACCAGATTTCTCTGTCTGCCATGGGTACGGTCATGCCCTCCCGGGCCATCACCCTGAAGTCCCGGGTGGGCGGGTTTGTGGAAACCATATCACCAAAACTGATTCCCGGCGGGGTATTTGAAAAAGCCCAGGTGATGCTCACTTTGGAAAAAAAAGATTTTGAACTGAATGTGGCCAGAAAAAAAGCTGCCCTGGACCGGTTATCCGCCTCGCTTCGGTTGGAGATGGGCAGGCAGGACGTGGCAAAAGAGGAGATGAAAATTCTGCAAAAAGATGCCGGATCCCCCATCCTGGATGCCGACCTTGCCCTGCGGGAGCCGCAGATGGCCCAGATCAAAGCTGACATTGCCGCTGCCCGGGCAGACCTGGATCAAGCCCGGCTGAACCTGGAACGTACCACCATAACAGCCCCTTTCAACAGCCTGATCACTTCTGTGCATGTACAGACCGGATCCCAGATATCTGCCCAGGATACGCTGGCCGAGCTGTCCGGCACGGATACTTTCTGGGTGAGGGCCGCCGTTCCTGTGGAACATCTCAAATGGATCAGGATCCCGTCTGCCCCTGATGACACCGGCAGCCCGGTCACCATAACCGACCAGAACAACACCCGGCACCAGGGCCGTGTCATCCGTCTCTTGGGGGAACTGGGCAGCGAAACCCGCCTGGCCACGCTGCTCATTGCCATTGATGACCCTTTGGGCCTGTCCCGCCCGGTTGATACGCCGCTGCTCTTAAACAACTATGTCCAGGTGGCTATCCATGGAGAAAAAATATCTGATGTCATTGCCCTGCCCAGGCCCATGGTGCGTAACCAGAACCAGGCATGGGTGGCGTCGGACGGACAACTGGATATCCGGACCATTGATATCGTATGGCAGGATTCGGATCATGTGTTTGTCACCAAAGGACTTACGGCCGGTGATGCCGTGATCCTGTCGGATCTGTCCTCTCCGGTGGAGGGCATGACTTTGCGTGTGCACAACAAAGACCGGCCGGATGCAGCAGCCGGAACAGACACAGGGAACCAGCCATGACCACACCTGTATCCACAGACGATCATACAGGCGCCATCCCCTGGATGGCAAAAAATTCTGTGGCAGCCAATCTGTTGATGATTGTCCTGCTGGTGGGGGGGCTGGTCATGGCCTTCGGCATCAAGCAGGAGGTGTTTCCTGATTTTGAGGTGGGCGCTGTATCCGTATCTGTCATCTACCCGGGTGCCGGTCCTGAAGAGGTGGAGCGGGGCATTATTCTGGCCATTGAAGAAGCGGTCCAGGGCCTGGACGGCATTGATAAAATGCATGCCACTGCAGGGGAAGGATTCGGCCGTGTCACCATTGAGGTGCGCCAGGGAATGGATGTGCGCAGCTTTGCCCAGGAGGTGGAAAGCGAGGTCAATGCCATCACCTCTTTTCCTGATGAAGCGGAACGTCCCATGACCGCTGTTGTAGCCCGCAAGCGCCATGTCATCTCCCATGCCGTTTATGGGGACCTGTCCCGGGCAGTGCTCACACAGCTTGCGGAAAACTTCCGGGACCTGCTGCTCCAGGACCCCCTTATCACCCAGGTGGAACTGGAAGGCACCCGGGATTATGAAATTCAAGTATCCGTTCCCCAGGCCAGTTTGCGGCGGTACGGCCTCACCCTGGCAGGGGTGGCTGAGCGTATCCGCAACCTTTCCATTGAACTGCCCGGCGGTTCCGTCAAAACCCGTGGCGGCGAGATCATGGTCCGCATGAAAGAGCGGCGGGATGTGGCGGATGCCTATGCCGGCCTGCCCATCATTACGGCAGAAGATGGTGCACAGGTGTTGCTGAAAGACATTGCCGATATTTCTGAAGGGTTTGAAGAGACCAACCGGTATGCCACCTTTAACGGCAAACCCGCCATCATGGTGGAAGTTTTCCGGGTGGGGGACCAGAAACCCATTGAGGTGGCAAAAGCCGCACGGATACGGGCGAATATGTTTCAGGAAACCCTGCCCCGGGAGGTGGGTGTTTCCATGATCAGCGACCGGTCACAGGTGTTTGAACAGCGGGCCGGCCTGCTGTTGAAAAACGGATATATCGGCCTTGGCCTGGTGTTCATTCTTTTGGCCCTGTTTCTGGAGATCCGGCTGGCGTTCTGGGTGTCGCTGGGTATCCCCATATCCATTCTGGGATCATTTGTTTTTTTACCCATGACGGATTTTTCCATTAACGTTGTATCCATGTTTGCCTTTATTGTGACCTTAGGGATTGTGGTGGATGATGCCATTGTGGTGGGTGAAAATATTTACTACTACCGGGAGCAGGGAAAAAAATTTCTGGAAGCCGCCATCCTGGGAGCAAAGGATATGGCGGTGCCTGTGGTGTTTTCCATTCTCACAAATATAGCGGCGTTTTTACCCATCATGTTTGTCACCGGCACCATGGGCAAAATTTTCAAGGTGATTCCTTTGGTGGTGATCATGGTATTTCTTATCTCTCTTGCGGAATGTCTGTTCATCCTGCCGGCCCATCTGTCCCATGAAAACCGCCCCCCCAAAAAAATACTGGGCTGGATCATCGCCCGGCAGAAACGCATCAGCCAGGGGCTCACCTGGATGATAAGGCATATGTACCGCCCTTTTTTAAAATCCCTGGTGAAAAACCGGTATATCACCGCAGCAGTGGGTGTGGCGGTTCTGGTAATCATGGTGGGGTATATCCAAAGCGGGCGGATCACGACCACGCTGATGCCCCGCATTGAATCAGATTATGCCTTTGTCACGGTGACCCTGCCCTATGGGGCTTCAGATGAAAAAACAGCTGCAGTGCGCCAGATCATCGCTGATGCAGCACAAATTGTGGTGGCGGACAACGGCGGTGCACAACTTTCCCGGGGGCGTTACACCCAGGTGAATGAAAATGTGATTACCTCTCAAATCCTTTTGACCCCGCCGGATATCCGGCCCATGTCCACGGCTAAAGTGACCCGGCTGTGGCGGGAGGCAGCCGGTGCCATTCCAGGCCTGGAATCCATTGTTTTTCAGTCCGACCGGGGCGGGCCCGGTTCCGGTGCTTCCTTGACCATTGAACTGAGTCACCGGGACATCGATACCCTGGATGCTGCCAGCATAATGCTGGCCGATGAACTGGCTGATTTTCCCTCCACAAAAGACATTGATGACGGATCTGCCCAGGGCAAAAAGCAGTTTGACTTTACCATGAAACCGGAAGGGTTGTCTCTGGGGCTGGGTGCCAGGGATGTGGCGCTGCAGGTGCGGCATGCCTATTACGGGGCCACTGCATTAAAGCTCCAGCGGGGCAGAAACGAAGTAACGGTCAAGGTCCGGCTGCCGGAAGGGGAGCGGGATTCTGAAAACAGCCTGGAAACCCTCATGATCTACACCCCGGACGGCCGTGAAACCCTGCTGACGGATGTGGTTTCCATGACACAGGGACGGGCCTTTACCGCCATTGTCAGGCGGGACGGGCGCAGGGTGTCCACCGTAACAGCCGATGTGGTGCCCCAGCAGGAAACCAACCGGATTCTTGCCGTGGTCAAAACCGAAATCCTGCCCCGGCTGCAGGAGCGGTTTCCCGGCCTGACCGCCGAATTTGAAGGACGGCAGGCCAGCATGCAGGAAAGTACCCAGAGCCTTGTGCAGGGCCTGATCCTGGCACTGTTCGGTATCTATGCCCTGCTGGCCATCCCCTTTAAAAGTTATTTCCAGCCGATGATCATCATGGCCTGCATTCCCTTTGGCATTGTGGGGGCGGTGCTGGGGCATATTCTTCTGGGATTTTCTCTGTCCCTCATGAGCCTTTTCGGGCTAGTGGCCCTTTCCGGGGTGGTGGTGAACGGATCCCTGGTCATGGTGGATTCCGCCAACAAGCACCGCCGCTCAGGCAAACCAGCCTTTACCGCCATAACAATGGCTGCAGCCCAGCGTTTCAGACCCATCCTGCTCACCACACTGACCACCTTCGGGGGGCTGTCTCCCATGATTTTTGAAACTTCCCGCCAGGCCCAGTATCTCATTCCCATGGCCATATCACTGGGTTTCGGCATTGTTTTCGCCACCCTGATCACCCTGGCCCTGGTCCCCTGCTTTTACATGATCCTGGAGGATGTGCTGGGGTGGTTCAAAACCGAAAAAACCATGTGACAAAAATCTGTGTGCTGAAGCATCGTTGGGTTGCAAAATACCGGCATTGAAAATATAATATCTCAACTGGACTTCAACAATGGTGAACGGGGTCAGGCTTGTTTTATTGTGTTTTTATCAAAAATTGGTTATTCTCAAAAAACAAAAACGCAATAATGCAAGCCTGACCCCTCTTGAATCAGCCTACTCCGAAAGATAATATCTTTAATTTTAAGATAAAACTGCAGGGGACATTATGCAAAAATCCATTAAAAAAATCACATTTAAAGAGGAATTCCGGATCTGCCCTGTCTGCGGATACCAGGACGGCTTTCATTCCATGCTGAAGCAGGAAAAGGACCATATTAAATGGCTGTTCATCTGTCCTTCCTGCCATGAAATTTTCGATATCGACCACAGATTGGACCGGTTATGAAGTATGCGTGTGGTGCAACAATCTGTTTCTTTCTAAATAACGGCCATGACCTGAACGGCACAACAAAATATGAAAGCTGTTAGCTCTTAGCCGGTAGTAACCAGCAGAAAAAAATTTGTAACTGTTTACTGGAAACTGATAACTGAGTACTGACGGCTCATATAAAACCCCTCAACATAGGAGGATCTCATGACAGACAAGGATCTTAATCACACCACAAACGATGCAGGAAACCCCGTATCCAGCGACGAATTCTCACTTACTGTAGGACCTGACGGTCCAATTTTGCACCATGACCATTATCTCATGGAGCAGATGGCCAACTTCAACAGGGAAATGATCCCGGACCGTCAGCCGCATGCCAAGGGTTCAGGGGCTTTCGGGCACTTTGAGGTCACCCGGGACGTCAGTGCCTACACCAGGGCGGTATTGTTTCAACCGGGTACGAAGACAGATGTTCTCGCCCGGTTCTCCACAGTTGCCGGAGAGTCCGGCAGCCCCGACACCTGGCGGGACGTGCGCGGCTTCGCCCTCAAGTTTTACACCAGCGAGGGCAACTATGACATGGTCGGGAACAACACCCCGGTCTTCTTTGTGCGCGATCCCATGAAGTTTCAGCACTTTATTCATTCCCAGAAGCGCCGGGCTGACACGGGCCTGCGCTGCCATGACATGCAGTGGGATTTCTGGTCCCTCTCGCCAGAGACCGCCCATCAGGTCACCATCCTGATGAGCGATCGCGGAGTGCCCAAGACGTATCGGCACATGAACGGCTATACGAGCCATACCTACATGTGGGTCAATGCCAAAGGCGAGCGCTTCTGGGTCAAGTACCACTTCAAGACCGATCAGGGCATCGACTTTCTCACTGATGAAGAGGCTGACCGGATGGCAGGCGAGGATCCCGATTATCACCGGCGGGACCTGTCCGAGGCTATCAGACGGGGGGATTTTCCCAGCTGGACGCTCAAGGTACAGATCATGCCTTTTGCGGATGCTGAAAATTACCGCTTCAATCCCTTTGACCTGACAAAGGTCTGGCCCCACAGCGACTATCCTGCGCAGGAGGTGGGCCGGTTGACCCTGAATCAGAACCCCACTGACTTCCACACCCAGATCGAGCAGGCGGCCTTCGAGCCGAACAGCTTTGTTCCAGGAATCGGTCCGAGCCCGGACAAGATGCTTCTGGCCCGCCTGATATCTTATGCTGACGCGCACAGGGCCCGCCTGGGCGTCAACTACAAGCAGATCCCGGTCAACCGTCCGAAATCTGCGGTGCGCAGTTACAGCAAGGGGGGAAGGATGCGGATCGACAACGTTACTGATCCTGTGTACACCCCGAACTCCAAGGGCGGCCCGCAGCCCGATCCCGATCGCTATCCGGAACAGACCATCTGGAGTGCCGGCGGCGAGTTCGTCCGGGCAGCCTGCACCAAGCACAAAGATGACGATGACTTTGGCCAGCCCGGAACCCTGGTCCGAGAGGTCATGGATGACGTCCAGCGCGACCGGCTTGTGTCCAACGTGGTCGGGCACTTAAAGAAAGGCGTTACCGAACCGGTTTTAGAGAGGGCCTTTGAATACTGGAAAAATATTGACCAAAAGGTTGGTGAGCGTATTGAAAAAGGCGTAAAAGGCAGCTGATCTTTCGCAGATTTTGAGGAATTTGAAAAAGGCCTTGTGTCCGGCAAAATTGCGCCGGACACAAGGCACCCACAGGGAGCGGGCTTCGGTCACCCAAGCAGGATTTGGTTACCTGCGATTGCCCTGTTCACAGGGTTCACCAATTTTCAGCACCTCTCTGGCATATCTGATGCTTTTTTTACAGGCAGCCATCTCCTTTTCACGGGCAGTTTCCAAAGGATCATCCCCCATGTCCCACTCGATCTCAAAGGTGATGCGGTCTGTGGGGGACTGGTCGCAGATAATCTGATAGGTTTTGAAACAGTCGATGTCGCCGTCTCCCAGGGCCACGCCGTGGAACCGGATGCCGAACTGGTCCCGGGTCAGCTTGTGGTCGCAGAAATGGTTGCAGAATGCATGTGGTGCCAGTTTTTTTACGGCATCCTCGGGATTTTCCAGCACCCCCATGGAATTCACCGTGTCCACGCAGGCCCCCACGAGCGGATGGTTCACCTGTTGGATCACCCAGAGGACCTCATCGGCAAAGGTTTCAGTATGGTTTTCCACAGCCAGCCGGATCCCGGTTTTTTCCAGCAGAGGCAGGATGGCCGTGATCTGGTCATGCACATCGCACAGCTGGCGCATGACCTGAGGATGAAAGCAGGAGCCGTAAAGGGGGCGGGGACGTCTGATATCCAGGCTGAATTTGGCCAGGTCTCCCCCGATCCTGCGGGTGATATCAATGCCTTTTTCCAGGGAGTCTGTGAGCCGTGGGTCAAACTCCTCATCCCTGGAAAAATTATATTCCAGGTACAGGTTGTGGTCCTCTGCTGCTTTTTTCACCGCTGCCAGCCGGGCATCGTCTTTGGTCTCCAGATCGCAGCCGGTGATATGCAGCCCGTCCAGGCCCCAATCCACCGCCATGTCCATGAGCTGGAACAGATCGATCTTTTTGGGTCTGGGATCTGCCTGGATGCCCCAGTTCTGGCCCAGGCCCCAGAGATGCAGGGTGTAGGTGTGAAGTCCCAATTTCATTTTTTTCATTTTCCGTGCCATCGCATGCCTCCTGCCGGTCATTTTTTCAATACCAATATCTGCCCTGGCCGCAAATGCCTGAACAGTGGTTGCGCCTTTATGGAGCAACCATCATGCCAGAGGCTGCCCCTGGTTGCATTATGATATTTTTTGCATATAATTTCAGATAATTGTATTTTTTCGGCACCGGTGTCATCTGCCATGACAGATCAAATAATTTTGATTTTGCCCCGGAACTGTATCAAAATTATTTGATTTTTTCACCCTTGTCAAACCCGTGAAAAAACGGTAATTCTTTATGAAGGATCCCATAATCGCACGCCATTGGATGTCGCAATGACCACTCAATGGATGACTGCCGGATCAGCTGCCTTCATCTTCAGGTACAGCACAAAGGAGAGATCATGACCGGGAAAAAATCCCAACACCACAAGCATCCCCCGGCAGAAGAATATTTGGAAAACTGGACTTTTTTAACCCCTTCCCAGGCCGTGGATGCCATTGCCATTGATTTTACGCAATACGGCACCCAGCCGGCGCTTTTCACATCCATCGCCCCGCTGGTTCTCGGGGACCGATGCACCGTCATACACAAGAGCGGAAGGTTAGCCGTACGGATATTGCAGGGCAACGCGTTTCTCCCGGTGGCAGACAACGATCTGGGATTTTATCTGATCCATGCGCTGGAAACCGCCCCGCCTGATCTGGAAACTTTGGCAGACATCTGCTCCCGGGTTTTCCAGACCCGGACCCGGGCAGGACCTTTGGGAACAAAAAAGATCCCCGGCATCTGGGTTCACTCCCAGATGGAAGAATTTGTCTGCAGCCAGTGCGGAGAATGCTGCCGGTCCCTGGCCTATGAAAACAACTGCACGGAAGCAGACTATCATCTCTGGCAGTCCCTTGACCGCCGGGATATCCTGGCCTGGGTCAGAAAAGAATCCTGCCCGGACAAAAAAGACAGATACCGGATCTGGATTGATCCTGATACCGGAAAAACCGCAGAAACCTGCCCCTGGCTTGTGCCCTGCCCTGACGACACCAACCTTTTTTCATGCGCCATTCAGAAAATCAAACCCCACATATGCCGGCAATATCCCTACACAAAAAAGCATGCCGTGATGACCGGCTGCAAACACACCTGGAGATAATGCACATATCCCTTTACTGACAAAAGAAAAAAAAGGTATAATTCTTTTAATTGGAATCATACCGAAAAAGGAGAATGCAATGATCAAAAAAACAGCCGTAGTCCTGTCTTTTACCATGGTGTTTTTTGCTGTATCATTTTTTATCAGTGCTTCAACTGTCTATGCCCAAGCGTTTTCAGCAGACATGGTCACTGAAATGGACACCGGCAGTGTCAGCGGGAAACTGTATGTCAAGAACAATCAGGTAAACCGCAATGAAATGATGGGCATGATCACCATCATGAACCACCCCCATGTGTATCAGGTGTTCACAAATACAAAAAAATACCATGTGACCGATGTAACAGAACTTGAAAAAGACAACCCCATGGCCGGGGCTGTGGATTTTGACGTCTGGGCAAAAGAAAACAACATGAAAAAAACCGGCACGGAAACTGTTGAAGGGTTTGCATGTGATATTTATGAAGGGGCCATCATCCTTGATAAAGAAACCGGACAGACCGCTCCCATGAAATTCTGGCTGTCCGGAAAGCTGCAGTATCCCATCAAGACCCAGAGTGTCATGCCCCCGCCGGTGGGCAGGGTTACCACCCATCTCAAGAACATCAAAACCGGTGCACAGCCGGCCCACCTGTTTGCAGTACCTGACGGGTATACTGAAGCGGCCTCAATGGAGCAGGCCATGGGAATGCCAGATATGGGCCAGTTTTCAGAGGGACAGATGCCCTCTGCAGAAGAGATGGACGGCATGATGAAACAGATGCAGGAGATGATGAAAAACATGCAACAGGAATAAAACAAGGAGGTCCGTCATGAGAATCATACCAAAAAAAATCATGTGCGCCATTGATTTCAGCGATTTCACCAACCTGACCCTTTCCTACGGCCAATCCATGGCAAAAGAGTTCGGTGCCAGCCTCACCCTGTGCCATGTGGTGTCCAACATGGTGTTGATGTCCTCTGCCGGCCAGGCCTATATCGCCTCGGAAAAAATCGAGGAGGAACGGCGGGAAGATGCCGGCACCCGGCTCGAAGAACTTGCCGGGACCCTGGATATGGAATGCGACACCATGGTATCCACCGGTCATCCGGCTGATGAAATAGCCAGGCTTGCCGAGTCATCCGGCATCGACCTGGTAGTGGCAGCCACCCACGGGGGATCCGGCGTCAAACGGTTCCTGGTGGGGTCAGTGACAGACCGGCTGGTAAAAATCCTGACCTGTCCTGTAATGGTTCTCCATGGGGATGCAGCGCCGGATGTGTCGCCAGGTGACAAAAAAAAGCTGTTGAACCGGATCCTGGTGGGATGTGATTTTTCACCGGATTCCCGCCTTGCTTTCCAGTACGGCCTGAGCCTGGCCCAGGAGTTTGAAACAGAACTGTTTCTGGCCCATGTGGTCCGGCCCACGGAACATGTGGAATTTTCCAGTGCAGATTATATAAAGGTGCAGGAAGGGGATTACCTGGGCTGGAACCGGACGGATTACCTGGGACTCACCAAAAATGCCAATGAACCGGACGGAGAGCGCAAAGACACCCTGATGCAGCGACTGGAGCGTCAGCTGGCCCACATGGTGCCGGAAGAAAGCCGGCATTGGTGCACCCCGGTCACAGCTGTGCTGGAAGGTGAGCCCTACAAGGAACTGCTGGACTTTGCCGGAAAAAAAGATGTGGACCTTATCGTTTTAGGGGTCCGGGGCCACAGCCTGCTGGAAAAATTTCTGGTGGGATCCACCACAGACCGGGTGATCAGCCGGTCTGACTGCCCGGTTCTGGCCGTGCGCCAGAACGGTTCCGACAACAAAAAATAAAAAACCGTGTAATTTTTCTGCCGGACATGGTATACAACCTTTAAACAACATAACAACAAATGAACATATTTAGATATCTAAAGGAGATATACCATGGCATCATTTACCCCGAACGCACTTCCCCTGCTCATCGGCAGCCTTCCCATGGAGGACCATGCAAAAGCCCTGGAGCTGGTGTTAGACCATACCCCGGACATCCCTTTGTGGGTGCAGCTGCCTGCTTTCAAGCAGGAAGGCATGATCCAGCAGTTTCTTCCCGGTCTGCCCGGCCTTACCCAAAAAGAGGGGGCCGCTTTCATCAACACCAAAGGCCCGCAGTTTGATGAGGCATTTGTCCAATTTTTTGAAGACTATCTTGCCCTGTCAGAACCAACCGCAAATTTTGCCGCTTCCAGATTTGCCTTCACCCCTGAAACCGGAAAGGGATTTTCCCATTTTCTAAGCACGGTGGACCGGGATCCGGGCAGATTTACCGCCCTCAAAGGACAGGTCACAGGGCCCATCACCTTTTGCACAGCTGTCAAGGATGAGGCGGACAGAGATATTTTCTACAATGACCAGCTGCGGGATGCGGCAGTGAAACGTCTGGCCATGAATGCCCGGTGGCAGGCAAAAGAGTTTGCACAGCGCGGCACAACCCCGATTATCTTCCTGGACGAGCCGGCCCTTGCCGGGTTCGGCACCTCCGCTTATATCACCATCACCCGTGCCGATGCCCAGGCCTGCATTGATGAAATCGCCCAGGAAATCCATGCGGAAAACGGCCTGGCAGGGGTGCATGTGTGCGCCAATACAGAATGGGACCTGCTTTTAGACAGTGCCATTGACATCATCTCCTTTGATGCCTTTTCCTATTTTGACCGGTTCATCCTGTACCCGAAAGCCATAAAAGCATTTCTGGGGCGGGGCGGCATACTGGCCTGGGGTATTGTTCCAACAGGTGATGCCCAGCTGATTGCAGAGCAGACCGTTGACGGCCTGGCTGAAAAGCTGGAAGATCAGATCAAACAGGTGACCGGCCTGGGATTTTCCAGAAACGAAATCCTGTCCCAATCCTTTGTCACCCCCAGCTGCGGCACAGGCTCTCTGGACCTGGCATCAGCCACGCAGGTGCTCACACTCACACAACAGGTGTCAAAAAAAATCCGCCAGGCCTGACAGAAAAAAAGCCGGGCCTGCAAACAGTTGCCAGGCCCGGCAGTCAGGTGTTTTCTTGGGCAGCTTCCGCATTGAAATCACCGGTTTTCCGGTCATACGTCTCAAAATACCGGGGATAGGCTTTTTTCATGGCTGCCAGTGCAAGGTCCCAGGGCAGGTCGTCAAAACTGCCGTGCTCGTTCACATACTCCATGTGCCGGTTGCCGAAATTATCAAAGGGATGAAAAATCGAATCACAGGTCCCGTCAAATTCCAGGGGCTTGACATGAAACGATTCGCACAGACCCAGGTTGAATGCCGGGGTGGCCTTGACCCATTTGCCGTTAAGAAACACCTCCGTGAACCCGTGCCAGACGAACAGGTCGGTTTCCATCAATGCTTTCAGCCGCGCGGTGTTCAAATGATTTTTTACATCGGCAAACCCCAGCCGGGCCGGGATATCCCGGCTTCGAAGACAGGCGGTCAGCAGCACGGCCTTGGCCACGCAGTACCCCTCCTTTTTTGCCAGCACGGAACTGGCTTTCAGGGCCTGCCGGTCCGGTTCGATGCTGTAAGGATTGTACCGGATCAAATCCCGCACGGCATAATACAGGCTGACCGCCCGGTCCAGGTCGGATTCGCCCTCTTTCGCATGCTGTTTTGAAAACGCGATGATATCGGGATGGTCCTTGTCGATAAAATAGGTGGCGGCCAGACAGGCGGACATAGGTAATCCTTTTCCAGGGCATTGATATCTTTTTTCCCCTTGTGTATACCCCATGAAACTGCAAAAAATCAATGCCCGTTTTTTCCGGATAACCCAAAAACATCCCCAACATATTTATCCCGGCTGGCTGAATCTTTTTTTGGACCATCCATCCCTGTTCCTGTAACCCGCTATCTGTTTAACGGTTCCAGCAGGGCTTTCACAAGGGTTTCCAGCCGGTGTGCCGGATCGATGGCACGGCCCGTGTGCCGGGCTGCCTGGCGGATACGCTCACTGGTGAGACAGTGTGCCAGTGCATGGGATAAGCGCTCTCTGGTAAGTTGAGACAGCGGAATGGGTGCAGGCCCCAGGCCGGACAGAAATATCCTCCGACCGTGATAATGCTGGTCCAGGATATGAGGCACAATGACCTGGGGAACCCCGGCAGCCGCTGCCGCGGCCGTGGTGCCGGCACCCCCGTGGTGTATAACTGCCGCCATTCTGGGAAACAATGCCCGGTGGGAATAATTCCCGATAAAAAACAGATCCCTGCCCGCAGAGTATTTTGCAGATGTTTTTCCGGGGTGCCTGATAATGATCCGCCGGCCTAAAGTCTTTACCGCCTGTACCAGCAGGGGAATGGTGTTTTTCTGACCTTTGGGGGGCATGCTTCCAAACCCGGCATAAACCGGTTTTTCACCGCTCTCCAGAAACCGTTCCAGGTCCGGATTGGGCGGTTCCAAAAGGTCCAGGTGGGGATACCCGGTCTGAATCACGGTTTTCTGAACATCCGGCGGCACGGCAGCGATTTCCCTGTCACCTGCCACAATGGGTTGATGCCCCAGAATATGGTCCCAGGCACTGGGGACAGGTGCCAGCCCCTGGCGTTTCCGGTACCGATTGATCAACAGGGCAACGCTGCACCTGTCCAGGATACCGGCCATTGTCCAGGTCAGGCGGTTCACCTGGAGCGGCAGGGTCTGGGTCTGGATGGGTAAAAACGGGTGATATGCCGAGGGAAGCACCTGGGGGGTGAAGGCGATATACCGGTAAGGAATGCCCTGGGCTTCGGCGGCCGACGACAGCCCGAACATCAGCGAGGAGCCTATCACCAGGTCTGCGGATGCAATGATTTGCGGCAGGTGTTTCAACTGCCATGCCAGTTCCTGCATCACAAACCGGACAAAGGACAGACCGGAATAAAGGCTGACCGGCCGGTCAAAGGTGTTGATAAACGCTGACACATCCCGGCCCCCCCCCAGATACGGGCATCCCAGGTTCTGGGCCCATGCCGCATTTTCAGGGGGACCCACAAGCTGCACCTTGTGACCTGCAGACTGCAGCGCCAGGGTGATGGCGATCAT
This sequence comes from Desulfotignum sp., assembly GCA_011390335.1. Classification (GTDB taxonomy): domain Bacteria; phylum Desulfobacterota; class Desulfobacteria; order Desulfobacterales; family Desulfobacteraceae; genus Desulfotignum. Next base: position 39,387 of record JAABSO010000009.1, read on the forward strand.
GGGCTGGACATCCCCCCGGGACCCGCAGGTGGCAAGAATGATTTTTTTACCCCAGTGGCTATTCAAAATTTGCTACGGACCGCTAATTTGCATGTAATTGTTTAACTACTTCAGCATCTGAGCTGTCACCGTGAATATTTTGGGAAATGATTTTGTTGGTGATCTCCTCAAGGTAGGATTGAAGGACCGTGTCCAGTTCCACAAATTCCGGCCACAGCGTTTCATCCACAAAAGTTTTGGAGACATTTGCCATGACTGTGGTGTATCTTTGCCGGTAATATCTGAACGGCTTGATGTCATACCGCCTGAGAAGCGCAACAAACAGTTTCTTTGACCACATATTAGTCAAGGTGAATTTATATTCAATCGGGGGGTCTTGTTTGTGAATCTCTTTTAACCGATTTTTTATTCTCTCCAGGGCATTTCCGGCCGCTTCCTTTTCACCCTCTGTGGTTGCACCTGAATACAGCGCCTCAATCAATTTAAGTTTTTCAGCCAGCCTTGTTTCGTTCATTATATATCCTTATTGTTCAGTTTTTAAATCAGCAGATGCTTCCCATTTTTCAATGGCCTGCAGCAGCTGCTGCTTCAAAATGTCCCGGGCCGGCACCGACTGTTCAAACACCTCCTGCGCCCGGTAAAATTCCAGTGCCCGAATGTACCGTCCCCCGGAGCATGGAAAAACCCGGAAGGGAAGCCGCCATAAGACCAAGAAACCGGCACCTGGACCAGACATTTTCAGACATGGGACAGTTCCATGCGTAAAAGATCTGCGTTCGACATTATGGCCCCACCACACTTCCGGATCTTTTCCAAACCCTTCAGAACAAAGGTTGCTGCCACGTATTCTTCACCAGTGATCCTCACTATATGTCTTCTTTCATCATGCCACTGTTTTAAATTTTATCCGACCCGTCAAAATTCAAAAGCAATTGTTTGGTATCAGCATTTCAAAAATCTGTAAAGATGTTTCAGGATGCAGTGTGCTTATAGATGCGGCAGAAAAGGGAAAAGATTGGCGAATTGATCGCTGTATTGAAGGGAGCCGGTATTATAAGCCGCAAATTAATGGCCATGGATCGAAACAGAATGCAGTCAGCTTCCCCGCTGTATGAATTCAATCCCTGTGTTTATGGTGAGAAACCCGATCTTGAATACAGGCCTGGTTGGGACAAGTCTGCTCCCTCACCATTCTTGAGTCGTAGCTGCGGCAACAAGGGCGACGTCTAACTTGTCGGTCAACCGGACCCGCTACGTTACAAATTTATCCTGCCCAAGGATTATCAAATTTCAGAAAATTTCCATAGTCATTTGTTTTGGGATACCATTACCATTCAAAACCTGCTAATCTCGGTTGGGACAGAGATAATTGGGGCAAGTATGGTTGGATGTTTGAAAAAAGTGAATTTCCCCCGGTTCAAGTCCATTGGTGAAATTCTTGGTGTTGAGTTTGAAATGGTCAAGAAAAACGGAGACCTTATTCTGGCTTCTTTTACCGGGAAGATAAGCAGGGATGGAAAAGGCAATTTTCAGCAAACCCACTGTATATTTCATGATATCACCGCACACAAACAAGCCGAGGGAGAATTGAAACGGATTGAATGGATGCTGTCCAAGAAGCCGATTTCGAACGTCGAAGCCCAGACAGAGAATCACGATCAGGGGTATGGCGACCTGACCGAATTGAATCGTGATGGCATTATCCTGAAATCCATCGGTCACGAACGTCTGAAAAACTTTGCCAACGACTACCTGGAATTGCTCGGGACTTCCTCCGCGATCTATGAGGTAAACGGCGACTATGCTTTCGGGATTTTTGCTTCGGGCTGGTGCCGAATGATGGACAGCGCCTCACGTAAACTTTGCAACTCCCTTGACAATGTTGAAGCGCTCAATTCCGGTCGGTGGTTGTGTCATGAATCCTGCTGGGTTGACTGCTCCAAAGAGGCCATTGCCAAGCGCACGCAGGTGGACATCGCATGCACTGGCGGCATTCGATTGTACGCCGTGCCCATTTTTGCCGGCGGGAATGTTATTGGAACGATCAACTTCGGGTACGGAGATCCGCCGAAAGATCCTGAAAAACTCAAGATGCTGGCTGATATCTATCATCTCAACCACGACGACCTTATCCGCGAGGCCAGGGCGTATGATTCCCGCCCTCCCTATATTATTGAGATGGCAAAAAAATGTCTCAACAGCACAGCCACGCTTATCGGTTCAATGGTTGAGACAAAGCAAGCCATGGAGGCCCTGCGGGAAAGCGAAAATCAGATCAGCAGTATCTTCAGAAGTGCACCCGTCGGTATTGGGTCGGTTGTCAACCGGGTGCTGATCAAAGTCAACAACCGCCTGTGCGAGATGACGGGATATGATGAAACAGATCTGATCGGACACAGTTCCCGGATACTGTATCCCAGTGATGAAGATTTTGACTTTGTGGGCCGGGTAAAATATGCCCATATAGCTGACCACGGCACGGGCATAGTGGAAACCCGCTGGCAGAAACAAGACGGCACCATCATGGATATTCTTCTCAGCTCTACACCAGTGGACATGCAGAACCAGTCAAAAGGGGTGACCTTCACCGCCCTGGACATCACAGAGCGCAAACAGGCTGAAAAAGAGTTGAAGCTGGCCCATGAAAGAATACTAGCGATTCTGGACAGTATTGACTCAACCGTTTATGTGGCAAACATGGACACCTGTGAAATCCTGTTCATGAACAAAAGGATGATAACCGATTTCGGCGGGGATAAAACCGGTGCCATCTGCTACAGTGCCTTCAGGAAAAATTCAAAACCCTGCGAATGCTGTACAAATGATCAGCTGGTCGACAAACACGGAAACCCGGCAGGTGTCCGTATCTGGAATGACAAGAACCCTGTCACAGGCAGATATCATATCAATTACGACCTGAAAGAAATTCAAACCGCAGCGACGCGTTCGGCTGATATCACAAAGCAGCTGCTGGCTTTTGCCAGAAAACAGACTATCTCCCCCAGACAACTGGATTTGAATAATACTGTGGAGAGTATGCTCAATATGCTGCACCGGCTCATCGGAGAAGACATCGATCTGATATGGCAGGCAGCAGACCAAATGTGGCCCGTGAAAATGGACCCGTCCCAGATCGACCAGATCCTTGCCAATCTGTGTGTCAATGCCCGGGATGCCATTTCGGGCGTGGGCAAACTCACCATCGAAACCGGAACAAAAACCTTTGATGAGGAAAGTATACGCCAGAACCCGGATGTCATTCCCGGTGATTTTGTGCTGCTGGCGGTCACTGACGATGGATGCGGCATGGATAAGGATACCCTGGACAATCTGTTCGAGCCGTTTTTCACCACCAAGGAGGTGGGAAAAGGCAAAAAACCATTTTCAATGGCCGAGCTTGCAGAAAAGCTGCGGGAGGTTTTGAATACGGCCTCGGATAAAGCCCAAGGATAGTCTGATGGTTGATTATGATCCGACAGGGTTGTCATACAGTGGCAGGAAGCCGCTGGCGGCAGAGCAAAGGCGGATTCCGTTGATTGACCGGCCTGATCTTTCCGGCATCGTTTCAGCCGTGATGGCATAAGGGGGTGACATGACACCGGCACCGAACCAGACAATCAGCAAATTCCCCTATCTGGCCGTGGTTTTTCTGACCGCCATCTTTTTTCTGAATTTTATCATCCGCATCATCATCTCTCCGCTCATGCCCACTATCCTGGAGGACATGGGGCTGACCCCGGACCAGGCCGGGTCATTTTTTCTGGTGTCCGCATCCGGGTACTGCGTGGCCCTTCTTTGCTCCGGGTTTGTATCGTCGCGGTTCCTGCATGTCAAAACCATCGTTTTTTCCGCCATTGCCACAGGGTTGATGATGGTTCTGACCGGGCTGTCCCACAATCTGACCCTCATGCGGTGGACTATTTTTGCCGCTGGCATGGCTGCCGGGCTGTACCTGCCGTCAGGCATCGCCATCCTCACCACCACTGTTGCTGAAAAAAACTGGGGAAAAGCCATGGGGATCCACGAGCTGGCCCCCAACATGAGTTTTCTGCTGGCCCCGGTCCTTTGCGAGGTCCTGCTGTTGTGGATGACCTGGCGTCAGGTGCTGTTTTGTGTGGGGGCCGCCTCCATCTTGATGGGATTGTCTTTTCTGCGGTTTTCCCGGATCCGGGATTTTGCCGGAAAAGCCCCGAATTTCAAAGCGTTTGCTCCTCTGGCCGCCACTCCGTCCTTCTGGTGCATGATGCTGCTGTTCAGCTTAGGGGTGTCCGGGACCCTGGGGATCTACGCCATGCTGCCCCTGTTTTTAGTAAACGAACATGGCATGGCCCAGGCCCAGGCCAACACCCTGATCACCCTGTCCCGGGTGGCCACGCTGCCCATGCCCCTGGTGATCGGTTGGATTTCCGACCGTTTCGGCCTGAAGCCGGTACTGGCCACCGTGCTGGCGGTGAATGGCATGCTGGTGTTCGGCATCGGCGTGTCCAATGGATCTCTTCTGCAGGTATGGGTGTTCTGTCAGCCCGTGGTGGCGGTGTGTTTTTTCCCGCCCGCATTTGCTGCATTGTCCCATATCGGCTCTGAAAAGATGCGCAGCGTGGCGGTGTCATTTACCATACCGGCAGCCTTTCTGGCAGGCGGCGGCTTGGTGCCCAATCTTATCGGTCTTCTGGGGGATAAAGGATATTTCGCTGCGGGGTTTATGGCGGCCGGGGCCCTGGTTCTGGCAGGGGCGGCAGTTCCCTTTTTTCTGACTTTTCACAAACCGGAAAACTAAATCCCAAAAATACCCGGACCGGCATCCCTGAAAACCTATCGAACCAGGTTCAGTCAGGAGCAGGTCGTGCCCCACCGGATCACTTTCAACTCCCCACCTGGAAGTGTATAGCCAGGATGGCAGCCCGGCTTTTTTGCCGGCACTCCAAATCCGACCGATTCACTGGATATCATACATTTTTCCTGCTCAAGGATAATCCAATACTGGAAATTTCTCAAAGGCATTTGAAGAAGGATACCAATCCAATAAAAAAAATGATACTGTTTACGGGTATTATTTGACCCATTGAAAAGGAAGGTGCATATGAAAAAATCCATTGGCGCAAAAACAATCCTGTATCCCGCACCCGTGCTTATTGTGGGAACTTATGACAAAGACGGCAGGCCCAATGCCATGACCGCTGCCTGGGGCGGCATCTGCTGTTCCAGTCCGCCGTGTGTCACCGTGTCCTTAAGAAAAGCGACCTACAGTTACAACTGTATCGTTGAAAGCCGCGCCTACACACTGAGTATCCCTTCAGAAACATATGTAGCGGCAGCAGATTACCTGGGCATGGCATCAGGGAAAAATGCGGACAAGTTCAAAACCGCCGGACTGACCCCGGTGAAAAGCGACCAGGTCAATGCCCCCTATGTCAAAGAATTTCCTTTGGTTCTGGAATGTAAACTTCTGCACACACTGGAGATCGGGCTGCATACCCAGTTTGTTGGTGAAATACTGGATATCAAAGCAGATGAATCCATATTAGGGGAAAACGGCCTGCCTGCCATTGAGAAATTAAAGCCCATTATTTATGCCACCGCTGAAAAAGCGTATTTCAGTGTCGGCAACAAAATCGGTGATGCATTCTCCATTGGCAAACGCCCCAAATAGAAAGATGCTGACCCGCTCATTTTAACACATGCCAGGGACAGGGACTGCCATATGTCATTGGAAGCAGGCAAACAATTTTTTTCAGATTTTAAAATGGACCATCGCATCATGGTGCTTGAAACCTCCACCGCAACGGATCGGTTTTAGATTCCGGCGTGCAGTTTCTTTTGGTTCAACACTTTCAAAAAAGTGACTGTCCCACTTGTAACCAGCTGAAATAATGCAAAAACCATGATTGAATAATCATATGCAACCAGAGAATACAATCCCCACACAAACCCGTCCGACATGGATAGCACCCATGTTCCAAGAGATAGATCTGTCAGGTCTTCTTCCCTGGCCGCCACATATATCTGAGGGATGTTGGACACCAGTATGCTGATGGGCAATATGATGCCAAGGCCATCCTCTCTTTTGACAAGAAACGCAATAAGCAAAGCAAAAAACCAGACCGGGGCAATTCGAAATTCTGTGACCCTGCGCCCAAATCTCAGGGCAGATAGCGTGATCACTAAAAAGACGGCAGCAGATGAGCCGGTGGCAAGCGCCACATAGGGCTGTTGCGTCAAAAAACCGTATATGGCCCAACCAGAGCTGACAATGGCACTTGTCAAAGCGGTGTCAACGGAAACCCCCATCGCTTGTTTTGAACGTAATAGTCTGAGCAATTGCGGCAGGGCACGGACAAGCCCGATGATAGTTCCGGCCAGGCCCAGAATGACAGTGATATTCATTTTCATGCCTTTTATTTAAAACAGGGTGAATGCAAACACACCATTTTTCAATCGCGCTATCGAATTAAAGATAGCCTGATTTTGTGTCTGAAAACGCACGTTAATCCATTTTTTCATATACGTCCAACGATAAATAATGATATATGCAATCTAAAAACAAGATTGAAATATGAGCAACAATGGATTTATATAAACCAGATAGCTGTTGAACACCCATATGGTTAAACCTGCCTCTATCAAAGAAATCACCAGTGCCGAAGCCATCAAAAAATATGGTAAAAAGGGTATCGGTTTGACAACTGCATACCCATAAAGGAGCTTTTTATATGAAACAGCACGCTGTCAATGCTTCCAACCCGCAGGATTTCCGGTTTGAACTGGCCAGGTGGTCCATATTCGCCATTCTCATCCTCACCTATATCCTGGTGTATTTTCACCGCATGGCACCGGGGGTGGTGTCGGAATTTCTCATGGCGGACTTCGGCATCAGCGGCGCCCGTTTAGGGTCTCTGGCCGCCATCTATTTTGCCGTGTATGCCGTGATGCAGATCCCGTCCGGCGTGATCGCCGACACCCTGGGGACACGGACATCCATCATCTTCGGAAACCTGGTGGCCGGCACCGGATCGATTGTTTTCGGCCTGGCTCCCGGGTTTGAAATGGCGCTTGCCGGCCGTTTTCTGGTGGGGCTCGGGGTGTCTGTGGTTTTTATTTCCATCATGAAAAACAACGCGGTGTGGTTCCATGAAAAGGTGTTCGGCATCATGAGCGGGCTCACCCTTTTTTTTGGCAATCTCGGGGCGGTCCTGGCGGCCGGCCCCCTGTCCCAGGTCTTGACGATTTTTCAGTGGCGCACGGTTTTTACAGGGATCGGAGGCCTTTCCCTATGCCTGGCCCTGGCCGGATTTTTAATGGTCAGAAACAAACCGCAGGATATGGGGTTTGTTCCGCCCAACACCTATGCCGGCCACTTTGAAATTCACAACAGCCACTGGGTGACCAATCTGAAAAGTGTGGCCATGACCCTGCGGGTCTGGCCCGGATTCTGGGTCCAGCTGGGAATGATCGGCAGCAGCTATTCCTTTATGGGGCTCTGGGGGATCCGCTATCTGCAGGATGTCCATCTTATGAACCGGGCCGGTGCCGCCAACCTCATAACAGCCCAGCTGCTCAGCTTCGCCCTGGGCGCCCTGTTCTGGGGATGGATCTCCGACAGAATTGGTAAAAGAAAGCCGTTTCTGGTTTCAGCCGCAGCCGCCTATCTGCTGTCCTGGCTCATGCTGATATACCTGTCCTGGACCACCGGAATCACCGGGTATATCATTTTTATTTTTATGGGATTTGCCGCATCCGGGTTTGTCATCACATTTGCCGCAGCCAAGGAGATTGTCCATCCGCACCTGTCCGGCATGGGGGTCAGCGTGGTCAACACCGGCTGCTTCGTCGGCACGGCCCTGGCCCAGCCGCTGGTGGGCTACATAGCGGATCTGACCTGGGACGGCACCATGGCAGCCGGGGTCCGGATTTACAGTGCCGCCGACTATCAGAACGGCTTCATCGCCATGATCCTGTTTTCCATTCTGGCCCTGGCCGCCGCATTCAGGGTCAGGGAAACCTATTGCCGCAACAGCTTTAAAGAATGAAAATTCTGGTTGACCACATGGCAGAAATAAGAGAAGCTTTTTGCAGGGTGACATGAACCGCCATCCTGCAAAAGGGTTTCAATCCCAGTTTATTAATCTTTATACAAGGAGCAGAACATGACAAACAACGTTGTCATTGCACTATCCTGCGGCACCAACGATACCAACCGCGCCACCCGGGCCATCCACCTGGCCACCATCGCCCACAAAGAGGGAAAGAACACCAGCCTGTTTTTACTGGATGAAGGGGTGTATCTGGCCAAACAGGGCATCATCACCCATGTCCGGGCAGCCACCGGGGATGTGGCCGATGATCTTCTGGCCTATCTTCAGGCCCATGAGGTCCCGATCCTGGTGTGCACGCCTTGTGCCGCTGCCCGGCAGATCAAGGAAGAAGATCTGATCGAAGGGGCCCGCATGGCCTCGGCTGCAGAATTCATAAATATGTCCTGTGATGCGGCGGTGATCAGCTTATAATAAAACACCGGCCAGCATGCTGACACCTGACTTTGGATGGTACTTCCGGCTGCCGCAGTATCTTTCGTTCCGCAGCATTTCTGAAACACGGCGGAGCTGAATTTCACAATGGTTTTGCCGGCACCGGTTCATGTCTTGATCCCAGGCTGTTTAAAAGAATCGCCCCTGAGACAATACAGCCGCCGACAACTGTCAACATGCTGGGCACTTCATTGATACCGAAGACGGGCAGATAGACCCAGATGACCCCGCCAACAACCTCGAAAAGGGACAGCAGGTTCAGTTCCGCTGCTGGAAAATATCCGGCCCCCAGGGAGAACAGAATCAACCCGACACCCACCAGGGACCCGTGAACCATGCTCAGCAGAATGTTCCGGCCGGGCATCATCATGGAGTCGCCTTGAACCTGCATGACAGCGGCGGTAATGACGGCACAAAGGATACCGGCCAACGCGACGGTGGCAAACTGGGGGATTTCCTTGCGCATCCGCAAAGAGATCGAAAAAGTGGCAAACCCGCAAGCTGAAGCAAATCCGGTGACTATTCCCAGCAGACTGCCCGCTTCCAGTCCTTCAATCACCATCACTCCGATTCCGATAAAAGCGATGCCCATGGAAACCCAGGTAATGGGGCGAAGCGTTTCCTTAAGAATGACAATCCCCATGAATGCGGCAATAAAAGGGATAGTTGAAAACAGAAACAATGTATTGGCGGCGGTGGTCAACGTGATGGACCAGATAAAAAAAATAAACGCACCCACCAGGCCCAGTGCACCGACAATCCCGGACAGCCCGATTTTCTGAAAATTCTCGACAAACCGGTGCCGGTCTCTGACCATCAGATAGATGCATAAAATCCCGGCCACCGTCAGGCCCCTGAAAAACAGATACTGCCAGCGGTAGTCCTGGGGATCAACCATGTACCGGATGGTCAGGGCGCCGAATGACCACAGGGTTCCTGCGGTCAACACGGCAAACAATGCTTTTGAATGACCCATTGCTGCCATTGCTGTTCCTTTCCATTCCCCTTCAGGGGGGTTATTTCCTGTCGGTCGATGATTCACCATGTATTTTCGCAAAAACTAACAACGGGTATATTAGGCGATCCATTCCAATCACTCAAGGATAATTATTGTGAAAATCTTGACAGTTTGCTTATAATCAGTAAAATATATTTCCTGCTGGACGACGCGCCGTTGATTCGGAGAGGTGGCCGAGTGGCTGAAGGCCCTGCTCTCGAAAAGCAGTATCCCGGCCAAACCGGGATCGTGGGTTCAAATCCCACCCTCTCCGCCATAGTAACAATAAATGCTGGTCAGAAGCCGTCCGGAATGCCTGTCAATATTGAATTTTTATTGTCTCCATTGTTGACTTTTTTGGCATCAAGCTGATACATGAATACATGTAACCACGACTCAAGCAAACAACCTGAGAGCACGGTATTTGATGCAGCCACACAAAGATTATATCACAGATCTTGAAAATGCGTTGGCAAGCAACGATGCGCTTCCTGTTTTAAACCCAAACGCCATGAAAATACAGCAGGAAGCCACAAGGAAAGATCCCCATTTCTCTTTATTGGCAAGCCTTATCCGTAAGGACCCGGCCATGACCAGCCAGGTTTTAAAGGTTGCCAACGCCCCCTATTACCGGGGAAGAGAAGTAGCCCGAACCCTCATGGATGCCCTGACACGGCTGGGTCAAGATGAAATTGTCAATATTATAATGGCCCTGATATACCAGCAGCACTTCCGGTCAAAACATCCGGTGATACAGCCATTACAAAAACAATTGTGGCATCACTGTGTCAATTGCGCCATCGGCACTTTATGGACTGCCAGGCATCTTGGCTTCAAGGAGTTGGTTCCACAGGCATTCATTGCCGGGCTGCTGCATGATATGGGGAAACTGCACATCCTGTCCGTGCTGGAGCATATCCTGACCGCTTCCGGGGAAAACATACAATTTCTTTCTCCCGAAATTGACAATATTCTTGATACACAACATACCTCCCTGGGACACAGGCTTCTTACCCAGTGGCGTCTGCCCAGGCAATACCGAACCATTGCACGGGATCACCACAGCAAGCCCTTTGATATGTCAGACAAGCTCCTGGTCATCGTAAGGCTTGTAAATGCGCTGTGTAACAGCATAGAGCAAAATGGAACAGGATCTGATCATACGGAAATACTGGAAATGCCTGAAGCGCGGATAATTACTCTGACAGAGCCTGAAATTCATGAGCTGGAAATGGCCATACAGAGTGATATTGCCTTAAGATAGACCAAAAGCCAGCGCACAACCTGAGAAGCGGGCTGGGCAATGTTTATAGCAGCTGAACAAATTTGAGAACATATCAGGATAAACAACTGCGCTGTTTTAGGAGATCTGGATGGCTGCATATTGGAAATGGGGGTTTTATGTCTGGACTTCCAGAAAAGTTTGTGAAATATAATATTGGAGTTTTTATGGATACCTTGAGTATCATTAACATTTAGGAGAGTCATGTATTGTTGCAATTATGTTGATTTTTGAATAGACAAAAATGTGAGTAGGATTGGCATTTATATACCTGCCTTCAGTGAAAAGGCAGACTGGTGATGTCTCATTTTATTAGTGTGATCTTTGAATTTACTCATTTTACAGAAAGTTGTGTACACTATTTTTTTGTTTGATCAGGTTAATTTTTTTAATAGTATTGTTGATATGATTTCGTATTGACCAAAAAATTATTAGTCCCCAAAACAGGGAAGAACAGACTCACCATATAAAAAGATGTTTATTAAAAAAAAGATAAGTATTTCCAATATTTTTTTCTTATACATGATTTTAATAGCGACACTCTCAAGCTTCGCCATTGGTCTTTTATGGATAAAACATGAACATCAGGATTTTAAAAGACAGTCAGAAATATTAAAGGCGAATTACATTGAATTGCATAAACAAGAAATAAAAGATGCAGTTGAAAATGTTGCCAATTATGTCAACTACAAAACGTTACTAACAGAAAAACTTTTGAAACAAACCATCAGGCAAAGGGTGTATGAAGCTTATGGTATTGCTGAAAATATCTATCAACATAATTTAGGCAAATTTTCAGATGAACAAATTATTGCATCTATTAAACAAGCTCTGAGGCCCGTCCGCTTTTTTGACAATAGAAATTATTATTTTATAGATGACCTTGAAGGCAATTCGATACTTTTCCCGCCAAATACTTCATTTGAAGGTAATAACCTTATGCACATCAAAAATAAGGAGGGCGTTCGACCCTTTCCAGATATTATTAAATTAGTCAAAAATCAGGGGGAGGGATATTATATTTATAACTGGGTAAAGTATACAGAAGGTAAGATTCCCACTGACAAAGAATATCCGAAAATTACTTTTTTTAAGCTGTTTGAACCTTATAACTGGTTTATTGCAGTTGGTGAGTATCTGGATTATATCGAGGATGATGTCAAGAAGGAAATCCTGGAAAGAGTATCGTTGATTAAAGTCAAAAGTGGTGAATATGTAAGAGTCCATTCTTATGATGGCCTCAAACTGGTATCTGACGGAAAGGTGCATATCAAACCGGTCAATGAGCAAGAAAATCCTTTAACTCAAGAACAAAAAAAAGCGGCCCAATCACAACAGGGTGGTTTTATTTTTTATGACATGGCGGATAAGGGAAAAAATACTATGCGGCCCAGAGTTTTATTTGCACAAAATCTCTCCGGCCAAGAATGGGTAATAAGTGCTGCTACCTATATTGATGAGGTTAATGAAGTTATCGAGGAGAAAAGATCTATTTTAAAGGCAGATGCAAAAAGAAACATAATCAAAGTTGTGTCAATAATATTAGGCTTTTGGTTCTTTGCATTAATTCTGGCAAGATATATTTCATTCAAATCAAAATCCAGCTTTAAATCCTTTACACATTTCTTTCAAAAGGCTTCAACAGAAGCTATCCATATCGATCCGAACAGTCTTCATTTTTCTGAATTCTCCGAATTGGCAATATCTGGAAATCAAATGATTGAAGACCGTCAAAAAGCCCAACAAATGCTTAAAAAAAGTGAACTTCGTTTCAGGCAGATAGCAGAAAATATCAAGGAAGTGTTCTGGATTGTATCACCTGACTATGAAGAAGTTATTTACATTAGCCCTGCGTATGAAGTTGTCTGGGGAAAATCATGTGAAAACCTTTACAAAAATCCAAAAAGTTGGCTGGTTTCCGTTGTCTCTGAAGATGTACAAAAAATAAATGATTTTTTGGATAAGATGTCTTTGATTGAAATGTCGGAAATTGTATTTCCGGAATTTAGAATCTTAAGACCTGACGGTACTAAACGCTGGATTTCTGCTCGTGCTTTTCCGGTATTAAATGAAGATGGAGAAATATATAGACTTGTCGGCATTGCTGAAGATATTACTGAGCGCAAACGGGCCGAAGAGGTGCTTGAAAAGCGTGTTATCGCATTAACCCGGCCTCTGGATGACCCGGAAGGAATCACTTTCGAAGAGGTCTTCAATATCGATGATATTCAGCGTCTTCAGGACCAGTTCGCTGACGCAACAGGGGTGGCCTCTGTTATCACCAATATTGATGGTACGCCCATAACCAGGCCGAGCAACTTCTGTCGTTTGTGCCATGATATCATTCGTAAAACCGAAAAAGGCCTTGCCAATTGTTTCAAGTCGGACGCCGAGTTGGGAAAAATGAATCCTAAAGGGCCGGCGATTCAACCCTGTCTTAGTGGCGGACTTTGGGATGCCGGTGCTGGAATCTCCGTCGGCGGGAGGCACATTGCCAACTGGCTGATCGGCCAGGTCCGCGACGAGACACAAACAGATGAGAAGATGAAGGTTTATGCAAAACAAATTGGAGCCGACGAGGAATCTGTTATTGAGGCCTTTCACAAGGTGCCTGCCATATCGCACGAGAAATTTGGGAAGGTCGCCCAAGTGCTTTTCACTTTGGCCAACCAACTATCCGACAGCGCCTACCGGAATGTGCAGCAAGCCCGGTTTATCAATGAGAGAAAACGAGCAGAAGAGGAAAAAGAAAAATTAGGGACACAGCTTCGCCAAGCCCAGAAGATGGAGTCCGTGGGGCGTCTGGCGGGCGGTGTGGCCCATGATTTCAACAACATGCTGGGGGTTATACTGGGACATACGGAACTGGCATTGTTGCAGGCAGATGAAAAGCATGATCTGTATTCCGACTTGAAAGAAATACAAACCGCAGCAACGCGTTCAGCGGATATCACAAAGCAGCTGCTGGCTTTTGCCAGAAAACAGACTATTTCTCCCAGACAACTGGATTTAAATAATACGGTGGAGAGTATGTTGAATTTGCTGCGCCGGCTCATCGGGGAAAACATCGACCTGGTATGGCAGCCGGCTGCCTATATCTGCCCGGTTAAAATGGACCCCTCCCAGATCGACCAGATCCTTGCCAACCTCTGTATAAATGCACGGGATGCCATTTCCGGTGTGGGCAAACTCACCATAGAAACCAACAGAAAAACATTTGATGAGGAATACTGCAAAGAACATTCCGGTTTTGCCCCTGGCGATTTTGTTGTGCTGGCAGTCAGTGATAACGGCTGCGGCATGGACAAAGAAATATTGGACAATCTGTTCGAACCATTCTTCACTACCAAGGATGTGGGCAAAGGTACTGGTTTAGGGCTTGCTACAGTATATGGCATCGTCAAACAGAACAACGGTTTTATAAATGTATACAGTGAACCCGGTCAAGGTTCCACATTTAAAATTTACCTGCCCCGGTTGGTTGCCGAAGAAGACACCGACAAGGCAATTCCTGAGAAAAGGGCAGCTGCCGGAGGGACTGAAAGCATTCTGCTGGTGGAAGATGAACCTACCATTCTCAGGATGACCCGCATGATGCTGGAAAGGAAAGGGTATTCAGTTTTATCTGCGGCCACACCGATAGAGGCCATGGAAAAGGCCAAAGAACATTCCGGTTCCATTGATCTGCTCATGAGTGATGTGGTCATGCCGGTGATGAACGGCCGTGACCTGGCTGAAAAAATCATCGCTCTTTATCCTGACATCAAACTACTGTTCATGTCCGGATACACCGAAGATATCATCGCCCATCAAGGGGTTCTGGATGATGGGGTGGCATTTATTCAGAAGCCGTTTTCTCTGGCGGATATGACAGAAAAGGTGCGGAATGTTCTGGATAACGCCTCGGGTAAAAATCAGGGATGATTGAAATCAAAAATCATCCGATATCGGAAATTTCCGATTAACTTTTGCTTTATTAGGTTGAATAGCATTCAAAACTGCATTATACACAGGCCACTATATAAACTTGTTGCCTAAGGAGCAAGAATGAACGACTCTCATTATTTAAAGGACGAAATATATGGGCTTGTCTCAAGCAATCCGGATATTTTCGAGTTCCTGCAAAATGGTTCTCTTGACGGTCTGTGGTACTGGGATCTTGAGAACCCAGAGAACGAGTGGTTGAATGCACGGTTTTGGGAACTGCTTGGATACGACCCGGAAGAAAAGAAACATCTTGCTAAAGAATGGCAAGATCTTATTGATCCCGAAGATTTGAAAATAGCGACAGATAACTTTAACAAGCATTGCGCAGATCCGAACCATCCGTATGACCAGATAGTTCGATATAAACACAAAAATGGCAAAACAATTTGGGTGCGTTGTCGTGGTGTTGCCATCCGGGATGAGCAGGGAAAGCCCATTCGTATGCTGGGTGCACACAATGATCTGACCCAGCTAAAGGAACTTGAAGAAAATCTCAGGCAAATGGCCAATACAGATGCTCTCACAGGCCTTGCGAACAGGCGTTCTTTTGACAATCATTTCGAGTGGGCTCTTAAAAACAGGCAGCGAAATTCTGAACCACTGAGCATAGCGATTATAGACATTGATCATTTCAAGATTATAAATGATGCATATGGGCATCAAGTTGGAGATTCTGCTCTGATTGCTGTTGCCTCGGCGATTAAGAAGGCGTGTAGAGGGAATGATTATCCTGCTCGATGGGGCGGGGAGGAATTCATTGTCTTGTTACATGGTGCTGATGCAGATCAATCGTTACTGGCTGCTGAAAGAATCAGAGAACATATAGCTGAAGTCAATGTAGTAGACAAAAATATATCGGCTAGCGTCGGCATATCGACACTATTGCCTTCAACTGCTGATGAGTCGAAACCATTGTTAGATCAATTAATTTCAGCAGCCGATAAGGCGCTGTATACAGCCAAAACTTCTGGGCGGGATCGGGTAGTTCATAACATTCACATATCAGATGATTAGACTCAATTAGATAGATGAAGGTTCTTGATACTGTATGTTTTAATCAGATAAGTTGTGCAAAGCATTGGAGCATTTATAATTAACCTTAATATGCTGGAGAAACTATGGCGTGGTTAGTTCCATCAATTATCGCTACGATGGCAGGGACAGCTGTTCTTTCTTTCTGTTATTTCTATTTATATTATCAAGATAAAAAGCAATTCTTAAAAATTTGGGCAATAAGCTGGTCCATATATTTTACGCGCTATATCTTTATGCTTGGAATCATTTTATGGGAAAAGACGTCATTTCTTCTAATCTGCAATCAATCAGCAAGCCTGATAAGTGGTGTTTTGCTTTTATACGGCTCATACCTGTTTGTGAACAAAAAGTTTCCGAGGTCGTTTTATTATCTCGCCGCTTGTGGTTTCTTGTGGATTGTAATCAGTACCGTATATAATTTCAACCTCATGCTTATGTCTCTTCCGACATTCAGCTTTCTTGCAGGAATCTATATTTGGACAGGGATTATTTTCCTCAAATCAAAAGAATCATATCAAAGGGAAAGCAGAGCTGTTGGCTTGGCGTTTATTCTTTGGGGAGCCCATAAGGCGAATTATCCTTTTTTGAGACCAGTTGTCTGGTTTGCCCCATGGGGCTATCTCATCGCTGCAATTCTTGAATTTATGGTCGCTTTGGGACTGTTGATGACTTATTTCAGAAAAACCAAAGATGAACTGCGTTCAAATGAAATGAAACTAAAGGAAAACCAGAAGAGCCTTGTGAGTGCCCAACGAATTGCAAGGGTTGGAGATTGGTCATGGGACCTACAAACCAATGAGTTGAAATGGTCCGGAGAGACATTTCGGATATTTGGTCAAAACCCGGAAACTTTTCAAGTCTCAGTTGAAGCCTTTGAGGAAGCAATTCATCCTGATGATTATCACGATTTTATTGCTAAGAGAAAAATTGCTGTAAGCAACAATAAGGACATTGATATTGAGCACAGAATTGTGCTCCCAAATGGCAGTATTCGGTATGTTCACCAAATTTCTACCATAATTAAAGATAGCCAAGGTGAAGTTGTAAAAGCTCTGGGTACGGTTCAAGATATAACCGACCGCAAGCTATTTGAAATCGAATTGGAGAATACAAAAGAGAAGTTTGAAAAGTTTTTCAATACAAATCCGAGTGCTACTTTTGTTTGGAAATCAATCCGTGATGACTTTCAATTGATTGAGATAAATGAATCAGCTCAGAAGCTTACTAAAGGGAATGCAGGTGATTTTATTGGGTTGAAGGCAAGCCAAATCTATGAAGACTTACCTTTTTTGAAAGAAAAGCTTTTTGATTGTTTATCAGGAAAATCAATTCTCGAATTCGAGCATCACTATAAAGTACGGTATAGCGGAAAACATGAATGGGTTGAATTTCGACTGGCGCACATGGCTCCTGACATTGTTCTAATGTATACTGAAGTAATCACCCAGCAAAAAAAAGCACAAAAGGCTTTGATAGAAGCTGGTAAAAAATGGAAAAATATTCTTGTAAATACACCTCAAATAGGAATAACTCTTGACACTGAAGCCAAAATTATATTTGCCAATGAACGGTTTTTAAATCTTACAGGCTGGAAGCAACAAGAAGTGATTGGACAGAACTGGTTTGACCTTTTCATTCCGGAGGATATTCGTGAAGAAGTGAGGCAGGTATTTGATAACGCGATGAGTCAAAAAGATACCTATGACTATTCGAATTACGAAAATGACATAATAACAAAATCTGGTGAGTTGCTAAACATTGCATGGTCAAATGTTCTTAGTAGAGATGCTGAAGGGAACATTACCGATTTAACTTGTCTTGGTGTCGATTTGACTGAACGCAGAAAATCTGAAAATGAAATAAACAATCAAAAACGTCTGTTTGAAACAATGTTTAACACCATCCCTGACGGAGTAGTGATAACGAACACAAAACGTGAAATTCAATTGGCTAACAAAGGTATGGAAATAACTTTTGGCTACAAGCCAGAAGAGATTATTGGAAAAGAAACCAACCTCCTTTATGCGGCACAGAAAAAATTCGAACAGACAGGAAAAAATGTTTTTGGAAAAGATGGCAAAAATTCGGGAGATTTATACATTACCCGATATAAAAATAAAAATGGCAGTGAATTTTCGGGGGAAACCTTTGGTGCAAAGCTTTATGATGAAGATAACCGCTGGATAGGCAATTTGGGAATTATGCGGGATATCACTGAGCGTGAGCAGGCAGAGCGTCGAATCCAGCAAGCCCAGAAAATGGAGTCCATAGGTAATTTGGCAGGAGGTATAGCCCATGACTTCAACAACCTATTGTTCCCCATTGTGGGTCTCGCAGAGATGCTTGTGGAAGATTTACCCCCAGATAGTCCCGAAAAACAAAATGCCAACGAAATTTTAATAGCAGGGCGAAGAGGCGTTGAACTGGTTCAGCAGATTCTTGCTTTCAGCCGGCAACATGAGCATGAATTATCTCCCACAAGGCTCCAATTTGTTATAAAGGAAGTGCTGAAGTTGACACGCGCGTCAATCCCAAAAAACATTGAAATAAAACAATTCCTGCAGCCCGATTGCGGTCTGATTCTGGCAGATTCAACACAACTTCATCAAATTGGAATGAACCTCATCACCAATGCGTATCACGCTGTCCAGGATAAAAGAGGAAAAATTAATGTTGAGGTCAAGGAAATTGAAATCAAAAAGGGGATAAACAACAAGAGCTTACGTCCAGGAAAATATGCCACCTTGACAGTGACTGACAATGGTGTAGGCATTCCCAAAGAGAATCTGGACAAAATATTAGAACCATATTTTACAACGAAAGAGCAAGGTAAAGGAACAGGGCTTGGATTGTCCGTCGTTTACGGAATTGTCAAGGAGCATAAGGGTGAGATCAAAGTGATGAGTGAACCAGGAAAAAGCACTTCATTCCAGATTTATTTGCCGGTCATAGTTTCCCCTGTCGCTAAAGCTACTGCACCGGATAGCTCACTCCTGCCAACAGGCACAGAACATATCCTTCTTGTTGATGATGAGTTGCCCATCACAAAGCTTGAAATACAGATGCTTGAGCGACTTGGGTATAAAGTTGACCCACACACCAGCAGTCCTGATGCATTAGAAGCGTTCAAGAAAAATCCAGATAAATATGACCTAATTATTTCAGATATGTCCATGCCTAAAATGACGGGCAAGGACCTTTCAGAGGAACTATTAAAGATACGCCCAGATATTCCGATTATCATCTGCACTGGTTTCTCGGAACGTTTCAATAAGGAACAAGCCCAGGAAATGGGTATCAGAGGTTATTTGATAAAACCAGTAGTTATGGCAGATATGGCAAAGGAAATTCGCCGAGTTTTGGATGCAAGCAAATAATTATAACGGCAAAAAATCGATACTGAAACGATTTACAGAGGATTTTTAATAAATGAGGATAGGTTCAAGATTAGCAACTTATGTTGCAATTTTTATATTTATAGCAACATCAGCGCTGCTGTTAATAGTTAATTTTCAATTAAAAAAATTTGCTGTGACTCTCGCCGAGGATGACGCACGGCTTTTTCTTGAAGAAAAACAGGCGACAATTGACTATGTGGTTGAGCATTTACGTCCACCTTTATTAGAGCTTATTAAAGCCAAAGAAATGCCTGAATCATATTTTGAGCCGAGTTGGATGTCTGCCGGATACATTAACCGGCATATTATGAAATATCTGGCAAAAACCGAATTTTCCGATTTGTATTATAAAAATGCAGCAATCAATGCACGCAGCCCCGAAAATGAAGCAGACCCAATAGAAGCAGCGTTTTTAGAAAAGGCTCGTAAATATACCAGTATCTTACGTCATTCAGATGTCGTTGAGTTTGATGGCAAGCCGTTTTTTGTTTATATGCGTACAAATACGTCAAGGTTTCAAGAAGTTTGTTTAAAATGCCATAGTACTCCAGACAAGGCTCCTGCAGACCTTATTAAAATTTATGGAAGTGAAAGAAGCTTCGGGAAACAAATCGGTGATATTGTTTCAGTTTTGTCACTCCGCATCCCTCTTGGTAAAGTCTATAGCAATATAAATAGCCTGACCATAAAACTCTTTGTTGCAATATGTGGTTTCGCTGTGTTTTTTTTCATGGTTCAATTGTTAATAACCAAAAGAATCATTGTAGCACCGCTCAACCAAATTACCAACAAAGCTATTGCTATCTCACAAAACGATTCTCTCTTGGGGCAGACTGTCAGTATCAAGGGGCAAGGCGAATTGAAAGAACTGGCAAATGCCTTTTCATGTATGTCTGAACGTTTAGCCGAGAATAAAGACAACCTGGAATTGCTTGTTAAACAAAGGACGAAACAACTCGAGGATTCGAGAAAGGAATATCAAGACCTTTTTGAAAAAATGCTTGATGCATTCTCTCTCCAAGAATTAATAGTTGATGACTTGGGAAATCCAATAGATTTTGTTTTTAAGAAGGTTAATCCAGCTTTCGAAAAAATAATCGGTTTATCTGCTGACACAATTGTCGAGAAAAGTGTATTTGATGTTTTGCCAGGAATAGAAAAGAAGTGGATTGAAATTTATGGTGAAGTTGTGCTCACTGGAGTTCCAGTGCAATTCGAACAATATTCAACTGAGCTTGACAAATTCTTTATTGTCAGCGCTTTTAAAGCCCAAAATAATCAATTCGCCTGTGTCTTTAAGGATATCACAGCGAGAAAGCTTGTTGAGGATGCGCTCAAAGATAGTGAGGCATTTCAACGTGCTTTGCTCGAAGCTATCCCGGTTCCGTTATTCTATAAAGATACGGATGGAAAGTATCTGGGTTTTAACAAGCAGTTTAGTACATTTTTTGGCGTACCCAAGGAGCAACTTGTGGGCAAGATTACAGAGGATATCAATCCACCTCCTCTTGCTGACATTTATCGTAAGAAAGACCTTGAGTTATTTAAATCCGGAGGTGTTCAAAAATACGAGTCTCAGGTCCAAACTTCTGATGGTCATGTGCGTGACGTGGTTTTCTACAAAGCGGTTTTTGCCAATAGCAATGGGGTGATTCAGGGATTAATAGGGACCATTCTTGATATTACAGAAATGAAACAATTGGAAGAAGAACGAGAGAAAATGATTGATAAGCTCAGCAAAGCTTTGTCAGAAGTAAAGACATTAAGCGGTCTTCTACCTATTTGCTCCCACTGCAAAAAAATCAGGGATGATAAAGGATATTGGAATCAGCTTGAAAAATATTTTTATGAGCATTCTGATGTCAAATTCAGCCATGGTATATGTCAAGAATGTGCCAAAAAGCATTATCCGGATATGGGTCTTTATGATGATTAAACGAAGTTGCACATATTATCCAAAACAAAAATATTCACGGACCGGATAAATTGTGGATACCAATGGTATTCAAAACCTGATATGGTCGATTTGTTCAGGGATGATGGTTGCAAGACGGTTGAATTTTGGAAAACTGTATTTTACCCCAGGGTGGGGTTGGATGAATTTAAAAGCTGTATTCTCAAGCAAAAATATAAGGCACATCGAAAAAATGCATGATGCGGACATTAAAAGAGGCTTTATATGACCACAAAACCCACCTACGAAGAATTGGAAAGACGGGTTCAGGAACTGGAAAAAATTGAATCCGAGTACAAATCATCCAAAGAGGCGCTACGGAACAGCGAAGCGCAGTATCGCCTTCTTTTTGAACATGCCAATGTGGGAATTTTTATCGCCCAAGACGGATACCTGAAAGTCGCGAATCCTTGCTTGTCACAAATTTTAGGCTACTGGCGAGCGGAGCTGGAAGAACAACCATTCAGCCTGTTCATCCATCCGGAATACCAGTCTTTGGTGGCCACACGACACCAAGAACGACTCAGCGGCAAAACCGGTCTGCCGCAAACTTACGACCTCCGCGTCATTTCCAAGAATGGAAAGATTATCTGGGTCCAACTCAGCACCGTTGTAATACAAATGAAGGGCAGACCCGCGACTCTGAACTTCCTGCATGATATCACCGAACCTAAGCGTGTGGAAGAAGAGTGGCGCGAGAGCAAGTTTCAGAAAGAATTAATACTAAACGCCACCTCCGAACTGGTAGCTTATTTCGATACGGATTTGAGAATTAACTGGGTAAATACTGCAGCGGCATCATCAGTTGGCAAGCGTCCCGAAGAAATGATTGGATCGCATTGCTATTCTTTTTGGAATCACATCAATGAACCTTGCTCAGATTGTCCTGTTATAAAAGCACGCGATGAAAAAGTTCCCCAAGAGGCAGAAAAACGAACCCCTGACGGGCGGCATTGGAATATTCGGGGATTTCCCATTTTTGAAGAAGATAAAGTCATTGGACTTGCTGAGTTTGTTCATGACATCACCGACCGCAAGCGGGCGGAAAAAGAACTTATTGAGTTAAAGAGAAGGAATCAAGCACTGTTGGATTACTCGCCAGTGTGTCATAAAATAGTGGATCTTGATTTCAATCTGCAATACATGAGCGCAAGTGGATTTAGAATGCTTAAGTTTGAATACAATGCGCAGATTTATGGAAAACCCTACCCATTTGCATTTTTTCCCTCAACTTTTCGAAATGAAATGATACAGAACCTGAAAAAAGTTAAAAAAACCGGCAACTCAATCATAATAGAGGCATTGGCCAAAGATATTGAAGGAAATGATATATGGCTTGAATCCACTCTAATACCAGTTTTTGATGACGATGGAAATATTGAATACCTAACGGTCGTGTCTGCCGATACCACTTGGCGCAAAGAGGATGAGAAGGAAAAAGAACGTCTTGAGAGGCAGCTGCAACAGACTCAGAAAATGGAATCCATCGGGTCCTTGGCCGGCGGCATTGCCCATGACTTCAACAATCTATTGTTCCCCATTGTGGGGCTGTCAGAAATGATGCTGAATGATTTTCCTACCGACAGTCTGGAACATAAAAACATTAGGGCGATATACACCGCCGGCACCAGGGGCAGAGAACTGGTCCAGCAGATCCTGTCTTTCAGTCGGCAGTCTGAATACCATCTGATATCGGTTCATATTCAAAAAATACTCAAGGAAGTATTGAAACTCTGCCGCGCCACCATTCCAGCGGATATCACAATTAACCGGGATATCCAGACCGACTGCAGGCCGGTGATGGCAGATCCGACTCAGGTTCACCAAATCGCCATGAACCTGATCACCAATGCCTATCATGCCGTCGAATCCACCGGGGGGACCATCACAGTTCAGCTAAAAGAAACAGATTTCATCTACGAGGATGACCCTGCCCTTCAGGTGATATCCGCTCGTTATGCAGTTCTGTCGGTATCTGATACCGGCACCGGCATCGACCCTGTTGTCATGAATAAGATTTTTGACCCGTATTTCACGACCAAGGAAAAGGGAAAGGGCACGGGCCTCGGCCTGGCAACGGTATACGGCATCGTCAAAGCCCATGGGGGGGATATCAAGGTTCACAGTGACATCGGCAAAGGCTCAACCTTTCATGTCTATTTGCCGGTGTTGGAAAAATCAGCGGAGGTTGATCCTGAAAAACAACAGCAACCGCTTCCCACAGGCACGGAACATATTCTACTGGTGGATGATGAACCACCGATTGTTCACATGGAAAAACAGATGCTTGAACGACTGGGATATCGCATCACCAGTTTTTCCAGCAGCGTTGATGCCTTGGCAGCATTCAGAATCGATCCATCCCGCTTTGATCTGATCTTAACTGATATGAATATGCCAAATTTAAACGGCATGCTGCTTGCTGAACAACTGACTGCCATCAGATCCGATATCCCTGTAATCATCTGTACCGGGTTCAGTGAAAGGATCAACAAAGAAAATGCCGCAGCCAAGGGGATAAGGGATCTTTTGATGAAACCGGTGGTGATGAAAGATCTTGCCCAAAAAGTACGGGAAGTATTAGATACAATGAAAAAATAGAGTTGAGTAATGAAATCCAAAATTTCTGGGTCAAGTTTAATTATCCTGCATGAGTATTCTGAGGCTGAATAAATTCCTCCTGTGCAGTGACATTGCAACAGGGCCTGGAAAAAATTGTGACCGATACCATTGATGTGGTGTTTCTGGATATGAGCCCGCCGGATGGTAACGGCTTGGCAGCCATCAAAACCATACAGCAGTATAATCTCAAAACCGGTTGACGCAAAATCTGTAAATGTCTGTCATATTTTTGCGACTGTCATATTTTTGCGACACCCCATAAAAATATTATATTTCCTAATTAAATTCAAATAGTTGTCCTGTAATAACAGCAAAAATTATGGAAATCCGTCCCGTTTATGTGACACTCCCCATGTCATCCATATTTTCATAACTTTCTGAAATAAAAGAATTTATCTGTTTACATGCCGTGGTATGCATTTTGCTCTGTCAGTATCCTGTGCACTGAAAAATAGATGACAGGATGTCCGCATCCAAAGGAGTATTATGAACCTTATCCTTTTTGTACACCAGGATGCCTCCCGGCAGGGGGAAGTATTGCAAAAAAAGCTGGTCGAATATTTTGGTGAAAACATCATTCAGCTGGTTCATACGTTTAACTCACTGACGTATATATTGAAACAGCCCGGGGCGGCGACCAGGAAGAATATGTCCTGCTGGCCGAATACCCCGTCGATTAAAGGAACTGTTCTGCCTGATCGATCTGCTTGATGGCCGGTGGATTGTTCTGGTTCTTCCTGATGATACAAAAAGAACCTTAAGTATGGCCCACCGGTTTTATCCGCGGTTTTTTCCCTATATCACCACCACCTATGATGCTCTTTGTGCAGTGCTTTATAAAATGACAAATAAAACAACACCTATAAAGGAGGGAAAAAATGGCAAATGAACACACCAACATGAATGAGACCATCAATGCCACAATCATGAAGGCAGGCAAATACCTGACCTTCACCCTGGCGGATGAAGAATACGGTATCGGCATTCTCAAGGTCAAGGAGATCAACGGCATGATACCCATCACCTCTGTTCCCCGGACCCCGGATTTCGTCAAAGGGGTGATCAACCTGCGGGGCAAGGTGATCCCGGTCATCGACCTGCGGCTCAAATTCGGGATGCCCGCCATTGACTACACCGACCGGACCTGCATCATTGTGGTGGAAATCGAAGCAAATGACATGACCATTCAGATCGGCATTGTTGTGGATGCGGTCTCTGAAGTCCTCAATATCAAGGAGGAGGAAATTGAAAACGCACCGTCATTCGGCACCAGTATCAACATGGACTATATCCTTGGAATGGCCAAGATCGATTCCGGGGTCAAAATCCTTCTTGATATTGACAGAGTACTCAGTGCTACAGAATTAGAAGTTCTTGATAAAACATCATAAAAAGTATTTTTTTTTAAAGGAGACGGGTATTATGAAACAATTAAGTCTTGGGGTAAAACTAATTATTTTATTTCTTTTGGTGGGTCTAATCCCTTTTGGTGTTATTGGGGTGATTTCTTACACTAAATCAAGCAACGCCCTTTCTGATGCAGCCTATGGGCAACTCAAAGGCATGCGGGATGTAAAAAAAGCTCAGATCTCGCAGTTTTTTGACGAACGTCATGGCGATATGGGCGTGTTGATGGAAACCGTGGGTACCTTAAGAAAAGAAGCTTTTGACAAACTTGAAGCCATACAGGAGATCAAAAAAGCTCAATTGTTAGATTATTTTGAAGGCTTGAGAGCTCAACTTCGTATTTTAAAAGATGATGCTTTTGTCATGAAGGCACTCACTGAATTTGATAGAGCATTTGAAGCTGATGGCGATCAAACAGGTGGTTATGAGTGGAACATAGCTGCAAAAAAATATGATGGCCGGATGAAAGATATCATGAAGGATAATGGGTGGTATGACATTTTTCTGATTCATACAGATGGTGATATTGTATACACCGTTAATAGAGAATCTGACCTCGGGATGGTTATACCGGACAGTGAGCTTAAAAATGAGGGTATTGGAATTGCTTTTAATAAAATATCAAATGCAAGTGCTGAAGAAATTGTTTTTTCTGATTTTGCACCATACTCCCCTTCAGGAGGCGCTCCAGCAGGTTTCATGATCGCCCAAATGAGGGATGAAACAAGTAATGAGCTCATTGGTTTTGTCGCATTCCAAGTGCCGATGGATAAAATTAATGAAATTATGTTGCGGCGAAATGGGCTGGGAGAAACAGGTGAAAGCTATCTGGTTGGACAGGATAATTTGATGCGATCTGATTCATATCTTGACAAAGAAGGCCATTCTGTCATTGCATCATTTAAAAATAATACCACAGTTGATACGGAAGGTACCCAACAGGCATTGGCAGGAAAAGAAAATCAAGATGTGATATTGGATTACAATGGAAACCCTGTTCTTTCTGCATGGGATGCAGTTGATTTGGGAAGTGGTGTAAGATGGGCCATGCTAAGTGAAATTGATGTCGCAGAGGCATTCTGCCCCAAAGATGAATCAGGTGAATATTTCTTTAAAAAATATACGGAAATGTACGGATATTACGATCTATTCCTGATCAACCCTGATGGGTATGCATTCTATACCGTTGCCCAGGAATCTGATTATCAAACCAACTTTGAAAACGGTAAATATGCAAGTTCAAATCTTGGTAAACTTTTCAGGAAAATAAAGGGCTCAAAAGAATATGGCCTTGCGGATTTTGCACCTTATGCGCCAAGCAACAACGAACCCTGTGCATTCATTGCCCAGCCGGTTATGCATGGTGGAGAGGTAGAAATGGTGGTTGCCCTTCAGCTTTCGCTTGATGCCATTAACAAGATCATGCAGCAAAGAGAAGGCATGGGAGAAACCGGAGAAACCTATCTGGTTGGATCTGATAAACTTATGAGATCAGATTCTTTCCTTGATCCTACTAATCACTCTGTAAAAGCTTCCTTTGCAAATCCATCAACAGGCAGTGTGGATACAGAAGCTGCAACCATTGCTCTTTCTGGCAAGGAAGATGCAAAAATCATTACAGATTATAATGGTAACCCTGTGCTTTCAGCATTCACACCCTTAAAAGTTGGGGATACCACCTGGGCCTTAATTGCCGAAATAGACGAATCAGAGGCATTTGCCGCTGTTAATACAATCAAATGGCTCATTTTAATTATCTCTATTGTCAGTGCTGCGGCAATCTTTGGAATTGCATGGTTAATTTCCCGTTCCATCAGCAAACCCATTAATGTGATTACCGCAGGCATGAGCGAAGGCGCGGACCAGGTGGCATCCGCATCCAGCCAGGTATCCTCCTCCAGTCAGTCCATGGCCGAAGGGGCCTCCCAGCAGGCAGCCTCCATTGAAGAGTCCTCCTCCTCCATGGAAGAGATGGCCTCCATGACCAAGAAAAATGCGGAAAACGCCGGAACAGCCGACGGATTGATGAAAGAGGCCAACCATGTAGTGGCCACGGCCAATGACTCCATGGGCAAACTGACCAAATCCATGGAAGATATCTCCAAAGCCAGTGAAGAGACTTCCAAAATCATCAAAACTATTGATGAAATCGCCTTCCAGACAAATCTGCTGGCATTGAATGCAGCAGTGGAAGCAGCTCGTGCCGGAGAAGCAGGTGCCGGTTTTGCCGTGGTGGCCGACGAGGTAAGAAACCTTGCCATGCGGGCGGCGGATGCTGCCAAGAACACGGCTGAACTCATTGAAGGCACCGTGAAAAAGGTCAATGACGGCTCCAAACTGGTTTCCACCACCAATGAGGCATTCGGCCAGGTGGCGGACAGCTCCGCCAAGGTGGGGAATCTCATTGCGGAAATTTCCGCGGCATCCAAAGAGCAGTCCAGCGGTATCGACCAGGTGAATATTGCCATCACGGAAATGGACAAGGTGGTGCAGCAGAATGCCGCCAACGCGGAAGAGTCAGCATCCGCATCCGAAGAGATGAATGCCCAGGCAGAACAGCTCAGGGATTATGTGCAGGAGCTGGTACTGCTGGTGACAGGGAAAAGAGACCAGAGTCAGGGCGTATCCCGGAAAAAAACAACTAAAACCATTAGCGGATCACATCATCCAAAGCAGGTCACTGGCAGCAAAAAAATGCTGGCCGGGAAAACCGGAGAAGTGAGCCCGGACCAGGTCATTCCCTTTGATGACGACGACGATGATTTTAAAAACTTTTAATATAGACCAGTAAAGAGAACACCCCTGGGTTCAGGAAATGGAGATACCATTTTCCCTGGACCCAGGACTATAAAGAATAAGACACGATGTGAGAGAGCACTCATCAAGGTGTGCTGGATAACGGGGTGGCTTTTATCCAGAAGCCATTTTCCCTGGCAGATATGACAGAAAAGATGCGTGAGGTATTGGATATGGCTTCAGATATTAGTTAAGGTTGAGTAGACTGGGGCCTTCCTCGGTGATACCTCTGTTGTTCCCCAGCCCCTCTACAGAATTGGGCTATTCTCCTATGAAAAACAGACTTTTAAAATTGATCCGGAGATTGTGCCGAATCACTGAGAAATATCACATTGAATGGAGAAAGAAAGATGACTGAAAGTGCAGCTGGCAGAATTTTGGATGAATCAAAAATATACACTAAAGAGGGCCTCTTGGAGGTAATTAATGCCCTACCACTGGCTATTGCCGTTATTAACAGCAATAGAGCGGTCACCCTTGCCAATAAATCAATTTATCTGTTTACAAATAAAGATCATGTGCAATTAATCGGTCATGTTGGCGGAGAAGCCTTTGGATGCATCCACCATGATGATGTTCCTAAAGGTTGCGGGTTTGGTCCAGAGTGTTTGAAATGCAAACTGCGGACAACCGTACTGAATACCATGGAGCAAAAAGAGCCGCAGCATATGGTGGAAACAGTTATGATATTCAAAAATCATGGAGAACGGCATCTCAGAATTTCTACATTGCCAATGATGTTGAGTGGAGATGAAGTGGTTCTTCTGGCAATAGAAGATATTACAGAAATTAAAAAACACGAACAGACAGCAAGGGAAAAAGAGAAACTCTCTGCCGTCATTCAAACAGCAGGCGCGGTCTGTCATGAGATGAATCAACCACTAATGGCAATAATGGGGTTTACTGCATTATTACAGGAAGATTTGCAAGAGGATCGAGTTCAAAAGGAGCATTTGAAAGAAATTCAAAAACAAGTGGAAAGGTTGGGTTCAATCACCAGTAAACTAATGACAATTGCAAGGTATAAAACAAAAGGATACCTTAGCATAGAAATAATAGATATTGATGCCTCATCTGATTTGAGTCTGAACGGAAAAATTTAAAATCAGAGTAACAATTTGTGGAAAAAATTTTGATCGTTGATTGATCAGAAAGCGATTCCAGTGCTCACGACATAAATTATCCCATGGCTAAAAATTCAAGGGTCGAAAATGTTTGGGATATCATTACAATTTAAAACCTGATTTGTTCGGATTTTTGAAGAAAAAATGCTATTCAGAGTAAGTTGAGTACAAGGGGGTGCAGATACATGTAGTATATGTACGTTCACAAAAATATAACAATGAACTCAGCGTTCAAGCTCTTTAAAATCTTCCAGTCTGCAATCTTTTGTATTTTAAAAAGATCAGATTAAAAAGGAATGGAAATGAAACATCCTGTTTTGATTGCATGCATTATATTCTTGTCAAATATTTTCCCTATCTTCCAAGCAGAAGCCGCTGAAAAAGTAAGCCTCCAGCTTCGATGGGACAACCAATATCAGTTCGCGGGATATTTCGCTGCTGTATGGAAGGGATATTATGATGAAGCAGGTATCGATGTTGAGATAAGATCAGCTATACAGCCTAATAATAAAATATTAAGCGCCGTTAAAGAGGTTTCCGAAGGCAGGGCCGATTTTGGGATTGGAGCTGCTGACATCCTTATAGGTATTGATGAAGGAGCCGATTTGTCCGTTTTGGCCGCTATTTTTCAGCAAAGCGCAACCCGTTTCTATTACAAAGAAAGTACTCGAATCGATTCTTTGGCTGATTTAACGCGACTGCGAGTCGCCCGGAAATTGGATGATTTGTTAGATGTTGAATTTCAGGCAATGCTCCGATCTGAAGGGATAGATCCCTCTTCGATTCCTGCTGCCGAACATGTCCCGGGTAGTGACCATCTGATCAAGGGGCTCGTAGATGTAATGCCCGGGTACAGCATTACAGTTCCATATTTTGAAGAAACAACAGGTGTGAAGTTAAGAGAGATCCGCCCCTCAACATATGGGATCGATTTTTACGGTGATTCCATTTTTTCAACCAGGAGACTAACGAAAGAAAAGCCGAAATTAGTGCAGAAATTTATTAAGGCTTCTATAAAAGGATGGGAATATGCTCTTGGACATCCCGAAGAGATCGCTGGAAAAATTGCCCGTGACTTGCCCCGTCTTGCGCCTATCGATAACGTATCCGCTTTTAATCGGTTTCAAATAAAGGGCGTCGAAAATCTGACCTTATTTGCGGTTGTCGAACTTGGCCATATCAACCCGAATCGATGGCGCCGTATGCACGACTTCTTAAAACAGATTGGGATTGTAAAAAATGAATTGAACCTACAAAACTTCATTTTTGATCCGGTACGTTCAGAAATGGAAAAAAACCGAAAGACTAAAGAAATACTTATTGTTCTCATTTCCGTGATAGTTATTGTGACAAGCCTGTTGTTCACATGGATAAAAGTTTTGCGGAAAACAATAGAAAAACGGACAAATGATTTAAGAAATACAAATGAGATATTGAGGCAAAGCGAGGAAAAATTCAAATGTATTTATCATCAATCGCCCATTGCCATTGAGATATATAACGCCGAAGGCTTGCTGGTAGACGCGAATCCTCAATGTCTGGAACTCTTCGGCATAAACGATCTGGGCGAAGTGAAAGGCTTCAAACTATTCGATGACCCGAATCTACCGCCCGGTGCAAAAGAGGATTTTCTCCGAGTTATTTCGGTTCATTATGCTCATGAATTTGATTTTAACCTTGTAAGATATAAAAAGCTTTACAAAACATCAAGATCTGGAAAGGCATTCATAAATGTCCATATCACGCCACTGTTTCATCCCAATAATGAATTATCAGGTTACCTTGTACAAGTAGAGGACATCACTGAGCGCAAGCGGGTTGAGGCTGAAAATGAAAAACTCCAGGAGCAGCTTTTCCAAATCAAGAAATCGGAAAGCCTGGACCGCATGGCTGGGTCTATTGCCCATCATTTCAACAACCTGCTCTCTGTGGTGATGGGCAATTTGGAACTGGTTCTGGATGATTTGCCGGATGATGCAGAAAATCGTGAAAATCTTTCCCAAGCCTTTGAAGCGGGGGGTAAAGCAGCAGAGGTGAGCCAGCAGATGCTGCGTTATCTTGGGCATATTTCAGGCAATCAAACAACCATCAACCTGTCCGATGTCTGCCGCCAAAGCCTGGCTTTACTTCAGTCTGCATTACCGAGGGACGTGACTCTGAACGTTGATTTACCTGATTCCGGACCGTTTGTTCATGCTGATGCCGATCAAATCCAGCAAGTTTTGACCAATTCGTTCTCAAATGCCCAAGAATCTTTGCCCGACAATAAAGGTATCATTGGCCTGATTATCCAGACAGTTTCCCATGAAGAGATACCCACATCAAAACGTTTTCCTTTGGATTGGCAGCCCCGGGATATTACCTATGCCTGCTTGGAAATATCAGATACAGGTTGCGGGATATCCAAGGAAGATATTGTAAAAATTTTTGATCCGTTTTACACAACAAAATTCATTGGACGGGGGATGGGGTTGCCCGTAACCATGGGAATTTTGAAAACCCATGATGGCTGCATTACAGTGGACAGTCAACCGGAAAACGGCACTGTTTTTCGGATTTATTTGCCGTTAACGACAGAAAAAAAACCTTTTAAACATGAAAAAGTGACAAAACCGAAAGAAAATGTTGGAAATGGCGACACAGTGCTTCTCATCGAAGATGAGGAGAGTGTCCGCAATACAGTAAAAATCATGATCAGCCGGCTGGGATACAAGGTCATTGAAGCTCAGGACGGTGTTGAAGCTGTGAGGCTATTTCAAGAACATCAAAATGAGATTGATTGTGTTCTTTCTGATTTGACCATGCCCCGCATGAATGGATGGGAAACCCTGACAGCATTACGCGAAAAGGGGGCCGATGTGCCGGTTATATTGGCCAGTGGATATGATGAGAATACAGTCATGGCAGGCGACCATCCTGAACTTCCCCAGGCGTTTTTGAATAAACCATATTCAATGGCTGCGTTGAAAGACGTGCTGCTGAAAATAATAAGGCTTTAATGATAACAAGAAGCTGAGGGTCTGAATATATAGAACTCTTCCTGAACTTGGCCTTAAAATACAAAAAATATTGGTTTTGCAGGGTCAAGTATTATTATCCCATGGGAAAAAATTTTCAGGGCCATTTATTTTGGGATACCATGAATATTGTTGAGACCGAAGAAAATTTATGGTAGGGGCAATGATTGTTGATCTCTGATTTTCATGCGATCAGATATCATTCAAATTTACGGATTAAACAAAACCAAACATCTAAAAGTTGAGATATGGTAAAGGTTAAGAAAAAGCTCTCTCTGACTCAAAAGCGTGCGAAGAAAGCCGCTAAGGCCGAGCGACAAAAAAAATACCAGTGGGTCTTTATGAACGGCAAGCAAGTCAGAATAAAGCGGCCACCGACTGTGGATGGCATACCGGTAGATCAGTTTATCGAGAAGAATGCCGATCCCATCTGGCTTCACCAGAATGAAATGTGGGAGCTGATGCCGTAGGAAGACTCTATTTTCGAGCCGGATTTGGCCACTGAATTAGAGACAGCGGAAGATGAAAGCGGGATACCGTTTTGATTTCACCCAATGACGTTCGGTCGAAGAGTGATAGCCAGGTCATCCAACGGTGATGGCGGGCGTTACCAATTTCCCTTGCTCAACCATAATTATCCCAAGGGCGAGTATTTAAGAACCGAACTTCTTGAGGATACAGGAATTAACCTTGAATGATTAATTGTCAAATTTAAATTAATCGGTAATGCCTTTTATTATTATGGTGATAAAAGTTTTGACTCAACAGGAAGTATGGGATATTCTTAAAGATACTAAAAGAATACGTCAACAGAATTGTGGCGGAAGACTTTTATGCAAAAGGGAGGACAATATCATGAAGAGAACAGAACATTTGCTTTCAAGGATAACAATAAACCCAAAAATAATGCTTGGAAAACCAACTATAAGGGGTATGCGAATCACTGTAGAGCAGATACTCAGAGCGCTTTCAGCTGGGATATCTGAAAATGAACTGCTTGAAGAGTATCCTGAGCTTGAGAAAAAAGATTTTCAAGCTGTGTTCGCCTATGCAACCGGCTTGGTTGAAGAAGAGCAAGTTTTTCCAGTACAAGTTTCCGCATGAATTCAATGGAGCTAAAGTTTCTTATTGATGTGGGTGTTGGTAAAGGGATAGAAAATTATCTCCATGCAGAGGGCTATGATATCAAAGCTGTTCGGGACATTGATCCCTGTCTGGAAGATGAGAAAATTATTCGAACAGCTTTTTTAGAGAATCGTATGGTTATAACCATGGATAAAGATTTTGGAGAATTGGTTTACCATTCTTTAATGGAACATAGTGGGGTTTTGTTACTCAGGCTGGAAGATGCTACCGGTTCTAAGAAATTGAAAGTGCTAAAATTCATCATAGAAAATTATTCTGATCGTATCAAAAACTGTTTTTGTGTTTTCCAGAATGATAAATTCAGAATTAGAAAAATAAATCGCTAAAAAATATCAATACTTATGAAAAGGCAGAGTTAATTCATAAGATCTTCAACCTCAAGTATTATTATCCCAAAACAAAAATATTCACGGACCGGATAAATTGTGGATACCAATGGTATTCAAAACCTGATATGGTCGATTTGTTCAGGAATAGTGGTTGCTCTAAACGACCACTGGCTGCAAGCCGGTGGGTTTAAAGCTCGGCGGGCTTAACCGCCGACTGAAAGCTAATACGTCTGAAAGACGGTGGCTTTAAACCACAGGCCGAGCGCCAAAGGCGGTCTAAAGCCACCTGTGGAAATAAAATTGAACGAAGTTTTCTATAATCAGAGAGTAAGCAAATGACAGAAGTTAAAATGGCTCAGGGAATTGGAAAGGAAATTATTAAA
>JAABSO010000009.1:73398-112182 GCA_011390335.1 Desulfotignum sp.
GACGATGAAGGTTCGAGAGGTTTTGGATATGTCCTCGGACAAAAATCAGGGATGAATGAAATAAAGTATTATTATCCAAACAAAAATTATTTCAGATCCAAAAAAGTAATTGATACCACCATTATGCAAAACCTGATAGTGTTAGGGTACTGGTAACGCACTGCACTTGAATGGCTTGAACATTGCCGGAAAAAAGATCGGAATCTCATGGACGGAAATAATAGAAAAAACATCACCAAAGGCAGTCTTGTAGACGTGGTCCAGAAACAGGACCAGCGGACCGGAAACTTGACCCGGGGAAAGGTCAAAGATATCCTCACCAAATCCCCCTTTCACCCCCACGGTATCAAGGTCAGGCTTGAATCCGGCATTGTGGGCCGGGTAAAAACCATTTTGCCTGAAGCCCCATGAAGCTGTCCAGCAAAAACCGGCTCATGCCCATGCACCGGGATCTGTTCCCAGATGATACCTTATTTCACCGCATCGCCAGAACGGTCTGCCGGGCCGGCGTTCTGCCCAGAAAAGAGCTGTACGAGGCCTGGGAAACGGCCAGGCGTGTGCGGCGGCGGTTCAGGGGGGGACGGGTGGTGGACCTGGCTTGCGGCCACGGGCTTTTAGCCCAGATCATGCTCATTCTGGACCAGACCTCGCCTTTAGCCCTGGCCGTGGATACCCATATCCCCAAAAGCGCGGGAACCCTGTTGGCGGCCATGTCCGAAACCTGGCCCTTTCTTGGAGAACGCCTGTTTTTTGAATCCCGGGACCTGGGGGAGATTGACCTTTTGCCCGGCGATGTGGTGGTCTCTGCCCATAGCTGCGGCGCCCTCACCGATATGATCCTGGCAATTGCGGTTGATGCTCGGGCCAGAGTGGCGGTCCTGCCCTGCTGCCACGATCTTGAGACCTGCGATACGGCAGGCTTGGGGCACTGGATGGCGCCGGATCTGGCCGTGGATGCGGTCCGGGCCATCAGGCTCAGGGGTGCGGGATATGAGATTTACACCGCAGCCATCCCAGCTGTCATTACCCCCAAGAACCGGCTGCTCATGGGGGCGCCTGCTTCGTCAGCTCGCTGGGTTCGATGGCAATCCGCCAGTTAATGTTGGATTTGGAAATCCCCCTTCAATGATTATCCCATGGCTGAAAATTCAGGGGCTGAAAAGGTTTTTGATACCTTTACAATCCAAAAGTTGATTAAAACTGCATTTGTTGCAGATAAATAAAGATTTGAGAATAATAAGGAGTTCATTAAAGCTCAAACATGCCGAAATATGACATAATATTTGAATCTAAAGAATATGTTCAAGGGGTTGTTCCCAAGGCAAATGACTGGGTGGAGTATAAATGTATTCTTGCGGTTAAGGATGGTGGGAAAACACCGGTTTCGCTTGATATGGAATTTGTTCCACCACATCCATTTTCAGTGAATATGCCATTAAAACATTCTATAAAAGCAGAAAGCATTACAGCGATATATGGGAAAGTTGTTAAATTCCTTGATCGACATGGGGTACAGTTCAGAGGATAACCAAATAGCCTGAGCCAAAGAGTGATTTCGAAATACTCGACCGCAGGCTCCTTTTTCAACAGTGAATAAAGTATTATCCACTTCTTAATTTTTAATGGCCCGGATAAATTGTGGATATCATTAGTATTCAATACCTGCTATGGTCTGTGTAGGCAGAAACTATAGGGCAAGGACACTTGAACATAGCAGGGATGGACAAAATTTCTTCTACATTACAAAGCGCATTCGGACATTAATAGGGTATGATATGGCTGAAAAACCCACATATGAAGAATTAGAAAGACGGGTTCAGGAATTGGAAAAAATAGAATCCGAGTATAAATATTCCAAGGAAGCATTACGGGAAACTGAAAACCTGTTCAAGATGCTTTATGAAAAAGCCCCACTCGGTTACCAATCACTGGATGAAAATGGCCATTTTATAGTTGTCAACCAAACCTGGCTGGATACCCTTGGTTACACCAGAGAAGAAGTGATTGGCAAATCTTTTGCTGATTTTCTGCATCCTGACTGGCGGGACCATTTCAAGGAAAATTTTCCTCGGTTCAAGTCTATCGGCGAAGTTCTGGGGGTCGAGTTTGAAATGGTCAAAAAAAATGGGGACCTTATTCTGGTTTCTTTTACCGGGAAGATAAACAGGGATAAAAAAGGCAATTTCCAGCAGACTCACTGTATTTTTCATGATATCACCGACCGCAAGCGTATGGAAAAAGCATTGCAAGAAAGTGAAGAAAAATACCGGATTCTGTTTGAGCATACTGGTGAGGCCCTGTTTGTAGCGCAAGATGCCAGAATAGTTTTCCAAAATCCCAGAAGCACAGAATTACTGGGCTACTCCGCAGAAGAATTTCAATCAAAACCGTTTTTCGATTTCATTCATGAAGATGACCGTGAAATGGTCACGGACCATCACATCCGGCGACTCAGAGGTGAGAAACTGCCAGAGCGTTATAATTTCCGAATCATCCACAAAAATGGCAGTATCTTGTGGGCTGAACTCAATGCAGTTCTGTTTCAATGGAATGGAAGGCCGGCCGTTTTATGTTTCATGACCGATATCACTAAGCGTAAACAGATAGAAGATGGACTGATCGAAAGTGAGGCTCTGTTCCGGGGAATGTTCAAGGGTCACAGCGCTGTTATGTTACTGATAGATCCCAACACAGGCAGGATTATTATGGCCAATCAAGCTGCCGCCCAGTATTACGGATACCCTCTGGAAAAAATGCTTCAGATGAAAATCCAACAATTGAATGTTTTATCGCCGGCAGAAATTACAGAACAAATGCGGTGTGCTTTAAATAAACAGGCCAACATTTTCGAATTTCAACATTTACTGTCTGACGGACAGATTCGTGACGTAGAAGTTCATTCCTCGCCGATAACAATTCAACATCAAACACTACTTTTCTCGATTATCCGCGACATCACCGAGCGCAACCAGGCTGAAGCGACGTTGCGGGAGAGCGAAGAACGGATTCGCACCATTGGAGACAACCTGCAGGCTGCACAACTCTACCAATTTCGAGTTGCACCGGATGGCGGCACTAAATTCACCTATGTGAGCAGCAAGGTGGAGGAACTTCACGAATGCAAACCGGAGGACGTTCTCAAGGATGCATCGCTCTTGTTCAAACGCGTCCATCCTGCGGATGTGGATGAATGGCAAAAGCGCACCCATAAATCACTAAAAGAATTGATCACCTACGACCATACCGTGAGAATAGTGAGGAAATCAGGTGAAATCCGTTGGCACCGAATGATTTCAAAGCCCCGGAAATTGGACGATGGCAGCGTCCTTTTCGATGGGGTAGAATTAGATATCACCGAACGTAAGCAGGCGGAGGAAGCTCTGCGGGAGAGCAACAAGACTGCACATCAGTTCTTTTCCGAGTCTTCTGCAGGGGCGTTTTTCATGATGCTTGACGAACCGGTCGAATGGAACGACACCGTGGACAAAGAAAAAATCCTTGATTATGTATTTGACCATCAGCGTATCACCAAAATTAACAGAGCAATGCTGGACCATTACCTGGCAAGTGAGAAAGACTTTCTTTGTATGACGCCCAAACAACTGTTTGCCCATGATCTGGAACACGGCCGCTTGCTGTGGCGGAAAATGTTTGATCAAGGGTTTCTTGATATTGAATCGGATGAACGCAGATTTGACGGAAGCCAGATGTGGATTATCGGCAGCTACCGCTGCATGTACGATGAACAGGAAAGAGTCATCGGGCACTTCGGAACTCAGTTCGACATCACCGAACGAAAGCGGGCTGAAGCCAAGTTACGTCTTCAATCTCTCGTCCTTGACCAAATTGAGGACCGCGTGACTGTGACCGACCTCAATGGCGTCATCACCTATGTCAACGACGCCAAAGTTCGGGCCTTTGGTTATTCCCGCGACGAACTCATCGGTTTTACAACGGATAAGTATGGTGATGACCCAGAGCGAGGCGCTACACAGCGTCAGATTATTGAAGAGACTTTGGAAAAAGGGGCATGGCGTGGTGAGGTCGTCAACCAGACCGTTGCGGGTGAGGATGTCATTCTGGATTGCCGGACAAGCTTGGTTCTGGACGAGCAGGGCAACAAGATCGCCCTGGCTGGAATCTCAACGGATATTACCGATCTGAAAAAAATGGAGACACAGCTCAACCAGGCCCAGAAAATGGAGTCAGTGGGCCGCTTGGCCGGGGGTGTGGCCCATGATTTCAACAACATGCTGGGTGTGATTTTGGGGCATACGGAACTGGCCCTTTTGCACACAGATGACAAACACAAACTGTGTTCTGATCTGAAAGAAATCCAAAAAGCGGCAGAACGTTCAGCTGATATCACAAAGCAGTTGCTGGCTTTTGCCAGAAAAGAGATCATTTCACCCAAACAGCTGGATTTAAATGATACCGTGGAAAGCATGCTGAATATGCTCCGCCGACTCATCGGAGAAGACATCGATCTGGTATGGCAGCCTACTGCCCATTTGTGGCCGGTCAAAATGGATCCGTCACAGATCGACCAAATCCTTGCCAATCTTTGCATCAACGCCAAGGATGCCATTTCCGGGGTAGGTAAACTCACCATAGAAACCGGAAAAAAATCATTTGATGAGCAATATTGCAATGAACACCCGGGTTTTATCCCCGGTGATTTTGTCCTGCTGGCAGTCAGTGACAATGGGTGTGGTATGGACAAACACACGCTGGACAATCTATTCGAACCGTTTTTCACCACCAAGGAGGTGGGCAAAGGCACCGGCCTGGGTCTTGCCACTGTGTATGGCATTGTCAAACAGAATAATGGCTTCATTAATGTTTACAGCGAACCTGGTCAGGGTTCCACCTTCAACATCTATTTGCCCACATTTTCTGCTGATGAAGACACTGACAAAGCCGTCCCTGAAAAAAAAGCAGCCGCAGGGGGCACTGAAACCATTCTGCTGGTGGAAGATGAACCTACCATTCTCAGGATGACCCGGATGATGCTGGAAAGGAAAGGGTATTCGGTTTTATCTGCGGCCACACCGACAGAAGCAGTGGACAAGGCAAAAGAGCATTCTGGCTCCATTGATCTGCTCATGACCGACGTGGTCATGCCGGAGATGAATGGCCGGGATCTGTCCGAGCAAATCACTGATCTTTATCCGGACATCCGCCTTTTGTTCATGTCCGGTTATACCGCTGATGTGATTGCCCATCAAGGAATCTTGGATGACGGGGTGGCATTTATCCAGAAGCCGTTTTCCATGGCGGATATGACAGAAAAGGTGCGGGAAGTTTTGGATATGGCCCCGGATAAAAATTAAGGTTTATTATCCCTGGCTGAAAATTTCAAAGGTGATTTATTTTGGGATACCATGAATATTGTTGAAACAGGGGGAATTTATGGTAGGGGAAGAATAGTTAAACTTAGCAGGGCTGGACTAAATTTCTTCTCTATTACAAAGAGCCTCTGGACATTAAAAGGGTATGATATGGCTGAAAAACCCCATATGAAGCGAGAAAAAATCATCGTGATCTGTGACAGGTTCAGCGCCTAAAAATCCTTGGCAACGCAATTGCCGTTTATCATTCTGGCATTTTGCTGGGCGCACGTACGTCGTGACTATCTGGATAAAGCAAGAAAATATCCGGAGCTGGAAAATTGGACGTTCTCCTGGATGGAGATGATCGCCTAGCCCATCTATTCGTAGGCAATTTTTAACCTCCCGCAAATTTGGCAGGGTTGCATAAGTCTGAATTCTTCTTATTTTTTGGATAAAGGATCACTCCAATATGGGTGAGAACCTGTCATTTATCGAAAAGGAGATGAAAAAATGAAAGATGCACAGAATCTGCATTTAAAAGTTCAGGAATTATGTGATTGCTTTTCCACCACAGATCCGCTTAAAGAAATGTCGGAGATAAAAACCGATGACGACCGTATGGAAGCCGCATTAAAGTGGCTGGCGCTTTCGGCTTTGCACGGGGTAAACAATAACGCGAAAAAAATCACGGTCAAGAAAACCAATGATGGAAATGTATCCGTTATCGCTGAATACCGTGACACGGAACTGCCTTCTCCGGGATCGGATGTTGCAGACCATATTTTTGAAGCGGTAAGAAAAATGACCTACCTTGAGGACAAAAAAGGAAAAAGCGAATTCTCCCTTGGCCTGGGCAACTCAAGCCTGGATCTTACAATTTCCGTCAAGGACAAGGACGACTATAAAAAGGTGAGCATTAAGTTCCCTTGATTTCGGGAAAAACGAAGGCTATCCCCTTGTCTGTGGTTATTTATTCCGGACAGTTGCCGCAGCTTCCTGCATCGCTTCGCTGAAGGTGGGATGGCTGTGAACCATGCGGGCGATGCCTCCTGCAGTAATCCCGGATTCCATGGCCAGCACCCCTTCTGCAATCATGTCCGAAGCCCTGGGACCGATAATATGCACCCCCAGGATGCGGTCGGATTTTTCATGAACAATGAGTTTGACAAATCCGTCTGTCTCCCCGAAACAACGGGCCCGGCCCGTGCCTGAAAAAGGATAGGTACCGGTGAGGAACGGGATTTTTCGCTTTTTTGCATCTTCCTGGGTCATGCCGGCCCCAGCTGCTTCGGGCGAGGTATAAATCACGGAAGGAAGGGTGTCGTAATTGACTTCACCGGGCAGGCCGGCCATGCATTCTGCTGCGGCAGCACCCTCTGCAGAGGCCTTGTGGGCCAGCATGGGACCCGGGATAATATCACCGATGGCATAGATTGACGAAACACTGGTACGGTACGCTGCATCCACGATAATCCTGCCGCTGTCCGGGTCTTTTTCCACCCCGAGGGCATCCAGCCCCAGGCCGTCAAGTCTTGGGCGCCTGCCCACCGACACCAGCAGACGGTCAAAGAAAAGGGTTTCAGCCTTGTCTTTGGCTTTGACCGATACTGCGATCTGGCTGTCTTTTACTACAGCCTGTGTGACCGTTGTCTTCAAGCGGATATCCATGCCCTGGTTTTTGAGCAGCCGCGTCAGGGTACGTGCCACCTGACCGTCTGCGCTGCCGGCTGCCTGGGGAAGCATCTCAATCACCGTAACCTGAGACCCAAGCCGCTGCCACACAGATCCCAGCTCAAGCCCCACATACCCGGCACCCACGATGCCGAGCCGGTCCGGCACGGTATCAAATTCCAGGGCCTGGGTTGAAGTGATGATGTTTTTGTCGTCAAAATCAAGGCCGGGCAGGCTGTTGGGCAGGCTGCCGGTGGCAAGCAGAATATAACGGGCTGCCAGACCCAGTTCCCTGTTTTTTGCGCCGGTTTTTTCATTCCGGGTGACAAGGACCCTGTCCGGTGCTTCTACACGGGCCGTGCCGCGGATGATGTCAATCTTGCTGCGTTCCAGAAGCTGCCAGAGGTTTTTGGTCAGTTCCGCCACCACCTTGTTCTTACGCGACATCATGGCTCCCAGATCCAGCCGGACATCGTTGATTTCAATGCCGTGTTCCGCCATTTGGTGCCGGGCATGGTGATACCGTTCGCTTGAATCCAGCAGCGCTTTGCTCGGGATGCACCCCACATTCAGGCAGACCCCGCCCAGGGTCTCATCCTTTTCAACGACAGCGGTGTCAAAACCCAGTTGTGCTGCACGCAGGGCTGCAGAATAACCACCCGGCCCCGATCCGATGACCACCACATCGTAGGTGTTTTTACTTTTCATGGCTATACCTCCAAAAGCATCCGTTCCGGGTTTTCAATACAGGCCTTTATCTGTTTGAGAAAGGTGACGGCTTCCCTGCCGTCCACGATGCGGTGGTCATAGCTCAAGGCCACGTACATCATAGGCCGGATGACCACTTCATCATCAATCACCACCGGCCGTTTTTCAATTTTGTGCATGCCCAGGATGCCGCTCTGGGGCGAGTTGAGAATCGGGGTGCTTAAAAGGGAACCGTAAATGCCGCCGTTGCTGATGGTAAAAGTGCCGCCTTGAAGATCTGCCAGCGCAAGCCGGTTGTTCCCTATTTTTTCTACAAAATCGACAATGGCCTTTTCAATCCCTGCATAATCCAGCCGGTCTGCATGGCGGATTACCGGCACGACCAGGCCTTTTCCCGATCCAATGGCCACCCCCACATGATAGTAATGATGATAGACAATATCGTTGCCGTCAACAAAGGCATTGACCTGTGGACATTGTTTTAATGCGGCAATACAGGCTTTGATAAAAAAGGACATGTAGCCTAACGACACCTGGTGTTTTTCCTTGAACGGCACCTTGTATGCCTGGCGCATGGCCATGACCCGGCTCATGTCGATTTCATTGAACGTGGTCAGCATGGCTGTGTTCTGCCGGGCTGTGAGCAGGTGCGCAGCAATTTTGCGGCGGATGGGGGTCATGGATTCCCGGGTAACGGGTTCATCCGGTTCGGCGTCCTCCAGATCGATTTTCTCCGGTGCGGTTTTATCCGGTGCAGCCTTATGCGGTTCAATTTTGTCCGGCTCAGCCTTTTCCGGTGCAGGCGTATCCGGTTCATCTGCCCTGTCGCCTGAAGACTCTAAAAAGAGCAGGATATCACCCCTTGTGATTCTGCCGCCCGGTCCGCTGGCCGTGATATCGGAAAGGTTGACCTGGTTTTCCCGTGCCAGGCGCCGGACAGACGGGGTTATGTTGTCTTTTGGCGGTGCTGCATCCTGCGGTTTTTCCGCTGGTTTACCGGTTTCTCT
This sequence comes from Desulfotignum sp., assembly GCA_011390335.1. Classification (GTDB taxonomy): domain Bacteria; phylum Desulfobacterota; class Desulfobacteria; order Desulfobacterales; family Desulfobacteraceae; genus Desulfotignum. Next base: position 82,118 of record JAABSO010000009.1, read on the forward strand.
GTTTTCCGGAATTATTTTCTTATCCGGTTCGGTTTTTTGTATCTGGTCGGGCATCTCCATTTTTTCAGATGGCTGGGGCACTGTTGGGGTATCTTTTTCGGGTTCCTGTTCCTTTTTCGATGTTTCTTTTTGATGTTCTTTGCTGGTTTCAATCACAGCCACAACCGTACCGATGGACACGGTCTCTCCTTCTTTTACCTTGATTTTGAGTTCACCATCGGTGTCTGCCGTCACCTCCAGGGTGATTTTATCGGTTTCAATGACAAACAGGGGATCATCCGTTTTAACGGTGTCACCGTCATTTTTCAACCATTGGACCAAAAGGGCCTCTGTTACAGATTCACCAACGCTTGGAACTTTTACCTCACGTGACATGATAACTCCTTTAAAATGCTGTAAACAAAGCGGTCTGGCTTTACACAGGCCTGATCAAAGCGTTAATGCCTGTTTGATGATCGCTGCCTGTTCCTGTTTGTGAATACGTGAAAAACCCGTGGCAGGAGATGCCTGTGCAGGTCTGGCCACGCAAATAACAGAATCGCCCACCAGTTTTTCCAGCCGCGGCCGGATGAAATCAGCTCCCCCCATGTTGGCGGGTTCTTCCTGCACCCAGTACCACTGCCGGGTATTTTTGTACCTGGAAATTGTTTTTTTCAACAATTGCTCCGGAAACGGATAAAACTGTTCAATCCGGATGACAGCGATCCTGTCCTTCTCCGATTCAGACCGCTGCTGCAAAAGATCATAGTAAATTTTTCCGCTGCACAGCACCACGCGGTCCGGATTCTTGTCCTTTTCAAGATCATCCAGGATTTCGCCAAAACTGCCCGAAGTCAGTTCTTCCAGCGTTGAAACCGCCATGGGATGCCGCAGCAGGCTTTTGGGGGTCAGGATAACCAGCGGTTTTCGAAATGACCGGACCATCTGGCGCCGGAGCAAATGAAAATACTGGGCCGGGGTGGTGGGGTTGCAGACCTGGAGATTGTCATTGGCGCACAACTGGAGGAAGCGTTCCGGCCGGGCGCTGGAATGCTCCGGCCCCAGGCCCTCATATCCGTGGGGCAACAGCATAACCAGACCGTTCAGACGCTGCCATTTGGATTCACCGCTGGCAATATACAGATCAACAACCGCCTGGGCATTGTTTATAAAATCCCCGAACTGGGCCTCCCACAGGGTCAGTACGCCGGGTCTTGCCACGGCATACCCATATTCAAATCCCAGAACGCCGGCTTCAGATAAAAAACTGTCATAGACCCTGTATTCTGCCTGGTCCCGGGCAATATGGTTCAGCGGAATCCACAGCTCACCGTTTGCAATGTCCCGGATCACGCTGTGGCGCTGGGAAAATGTTCCGCGGCCGCTGTCCTGGCCGCTCAACCGGATGGGAATGCCCTGGGACAGAAGGGATGCAAATGCCAGTGCTTCTGCTGTGCCCCAGTCAATGTCTTTGCCCGTTACTACCGTGTCAAGCCGTTTCTCCAGCACCCGGGCCAGTTTGTCGTATATGGCAAACCCTTGCGGAACTTCATACAGTTTCCGGGAAAAGGCCGCCAATTTTGATTTTTCCACAGCAGTATCTGCCTTTTCATGGGAATAGCTGCCGGAAATACTGTCCCATTCCGGATAAAACCCAGGTTCCGGAAAAGTGCACGTGCTGCCTCGGACATCGGCAAAGGCAGTTTCCATCTCCTGTGTTGCAGAAGTTGAAATCTCCTTCAGTTTTTTGGAAGAAATGATTTTCTCGTTGATCAGCCTGTCAGCGTATACCCGGTCCAGCGGTGTTCGGGAGCGGATGCGTTCGTACAGCTGGGGCTGGGTAAAATAGGGTTCATCCCCTTCATTATGGCCGAACCTGCGGTAACAGACCACATCGATCACCACGTCCTTATGGAAATTCTTGCGGTAGGCCGCTGCCAGCTGCACCACATGAAGGGCGGCTTCCGGGTCTTCACCGTGAACGTGAAAAACGGGGACCATGAGCATCTTGGCCACATCCGTGGAATAGCGGCTGGAGCGGGCATTTTCAGGCGTAGTGGTGTATCCGATCTGGTTATTTATGATCACGTGAATGGTCCCGCCGGTGTGAAATCCCGAAAGCTGTGACATATTCAGGGTTTCCGCCACAATGCCCTGGCCGGCAAAGGCGGCATCGCCGTGGAGCAGCAGGGGCAGGACCTGGTTTATGCCCTCAGCACCAACCATTTCCTGCCTGGCCCTGGCAAATCCCTCAACCACCGGGTCTACAGACTCCAGGTGGCTGGGATTGTCCAGAAGACACACCCGCAGTTTTTTTCCGCTGGCGGTCTCGATGTCTGCAAGATACCCGTTGTGGTATTTTACATCCCCGGCACCAATGATGTCTGCAGGATCATAACAGCTCTCAAAGGCCTTGAAAATATCCTCATACGGCCTTTCAAGCACCTGGGTCTGAACGCTTAATCGTCCCCGGTGGGTCATGCCCAGGATTACTTCCCTGCAGCCGGCATCCGATACCTGTTTGAAAAGGGTATGGAGCATGGGAACGATCACTTCAGCACCTTCAAGGGAAAAACGGGTCTGGCCCGGGTATTTCTTATTCAAAAACCGTTCAAAAAGACCGGTGCGGGTCAGTTTTTCCAGCACCACGGTTTTTTCTCCGGCGGAAAATTCAAGACGGTTCTTTACAGGCTCCATCCTTTTTTGGAGCCACCGTCTTTCCGCCGGATCCTGCAGGTGCATGTATTCCACCCCGATGGAACGGCAATAGGTTTCCTTAAGCCGGCTGATAATGTCTTTGAGCTTAGCCTGGCCCGAGTCGGAAAATCTACGGGTGTAAAAAAAAGTATCCAACTGGTCCGGCGACAGGCCGAATGCGCCAAGGTTCAGCAAAGGATGGTCCGTGGGGCAGGAAGAAAGCGGGTCCATGCACGCCATCAGGTGGCCCAGGTCACGGTACCGGTATATCAGTGACTCCACCCGGGACTGCTGCAGGGCTACATCCGGTGTGCAGGCGGTTTTATCTTCTGCCGTCCCTTTATCACCGATCTCAAATCCTTTAAAGAAAAACTGCCAGTCACGGGCAACGGCGTTTGGATCATCTTTCCACTTTTTATACTGGGCCTCAATATACTGTGTATTCCACATGTCGGTTGTTGCCATATTTGTCCTTTCCTTTCAGGAAAACATAGGTCCTGCACCAAATGATTTGCCGGATTTGTCAAATGTCAAGCGCACGTACCCGGATAATGGAAATATCCGGGCTACTCATTTATTGCTTGTGTGTATAATATGTCATGGCTTTTGGCAGATACTCTTTTATCTTCGCGATTCTTGTTGCGTGTGCGGGATGTGTGCTTAAAAATTCCGGGGGGGATCCTTTCTGGCTTTGCTTTTCCATTCTCACCCAGAAATCCACGGTCTTTCTTGGATCGTAACCGGCCATGGCCATGAAAATCAGCCCCATCTGATCGGCTTCTGTTTCATGAAGCCGGCTGTAAGGAAGCAGGATGCCGACCTGGGTGCCGGCTCCATAGGCGGTCATGAACATGCCTTTCGTCGCTTCCGGCTGCTGCGAAAGGGCGGATGCAAGGGCGATACCGCCCAGCTGGTTCAACAACCCCTGGCTCATTCTTTCATTGCCGTGCTGTGCAACTGCATGGGCAATTTCATGGCCCATAATGGTGGCAAGGCCGTTTTCTCCTTCAGCGACTTTTAAAATACCCGTATAGACAGCAACTTTGCCCCCGGCCATGGCCCAGGCATTGGCGCTGGGGTCTTTTATCAGGTTGAATTCCCATTGGTATCCCTGCAGCATTCCGGATTTGTTCTGTTCACGGAAATAACGTTCCACTGCCTGACTGATGCGGTTGCCCACCTGTGCAACCATTCGGGCATCAGGGGTACCGGTGATGACCTCATGCTTGGACATAAAATCACTATACTGATCGGCACTCATGGCCATCAGCTGATCAGAGGGCACCAGTTCGAGCTGCGTGCGTCCTGTAATGGGAACGGTGGTGCAGCCCAGTGCCACCAGGACAAAAACCAACAGGCAGAAATAAAGACAATTTTTTGTGCGAAGCATGACAGACCTCTTTTTTTATAATTGTTATTAGCCATGAAAAATTTTGAGCCAGATCACGATCATTGTGCTTGCCTGGATATTCATTGTTCATGCATGCGACGTTCATAATCTCAATGCTATACTGAATTTCGAGCTGACGTTATGGCAGATTCCAGTTTTTCAATCGCCGTAATCGGCTCCTGGCAGGTAAATTGTTGACACCAGAAGGCTGTCGGGCGATCAGATACGGCTAAAGCCATTTTTCCCGCATAAGGAGCAATTTTATCCAGTTCTTTATAGGAATCTTCTTTGCCGCGGAATAGAAGTACTTTATTCGGGAGATACGCCTGTTTCACTGCCTGCAGCATTTCTTCGGTCACCTTGTCTCCGGAGTCACCGACCACTACGATTTCCTGGGTCGGGCCGATAATAAAATCACAGGCCGCAAGAAACTGCGTAAATCCCATGGGATGCGACATGATTTGAGCGGAGAACGCTTTCATACTCTTCTCTGCATGCTGCTCCAAGGCTGTATCGCCGGTCATCCGTGCCAAACGCATCTGGTTCATTACGGCAACCGAATTGCCCGATGGTGTTGCGCCATCATACATATCTTTTGATTGGACAATCATCTGTTCGCTGTCTTTTCCCACAAAAAAGAATCCACCCCCGGCATCGTCCCGGAAAAGTGCATGCATTTTATCATTCAAATCCAATGCTTCTTTCAGATACTGCACTTCAAACGTAGACTCATACAGTTCAATCAACCCCCATACCATGAAAGCATAATCTTCCAGAACTCCCGGAAAAGCACTTTCTCCAAGCCTATAGCGGCGATAGAGCCGGCCGTCATTTTCACGCATAGCGGTCAATACAAAATCAGCGCTGCGCTTTGCCGCATCACGATATGAAGGTTCCCCCAATGCCTGTGAAGCCCGGGCAAGGGCTGCGATCATAAGACCGTTCCAGGCGGAAAGAATTTTGTCATCTTTAAGCGGATGAATGCGTTTTTCCCGTATATGGAAAAGTTTTTCCCGGCATGTGCCCAGCCGTTGATCGAGTTCTTGTGTTGTGATTGCATTTCGCGCAGCAAACGCATCAACCGATTCAGTCATATGCGGAATACTGAGATTATGCTCAAAATTTCCTTTTTTTGTAATATTGTAAAACCGGCAAAACAGATCACCCTCCTCCGGTCCCAGATGCGCAACTATTTCCTGCGGTTTCCATACATAAAACAAGCCTTCTTCCCCTTCGCTGTCTGCATCTTCGGCGGAATAAAATCCTCCCTCAGGACTTGTCATATCACGCAGGACGTACGTGGCAATTTCTCTGACCACCTGACCATAAAACTGTTTTTTGGTCACTTGAAACAGGTCTGTATAGGCAAGAGACAGCATTGCCTGATCGTACAGCATTTTTTCAAAATGGGGGACCAGCCAGCGCTCATCAACGGAATAGCGGTGAAAGCCCAGTCCAATATGGTCAAATATGCCGCCCTGCCGCATGGATTGCAATGATTTTTCCACCATTTTTAAAGCTGTCTTGTTCCCGGTGCGTGCATGCCACCGCAGCAAAAACGAATAGTTGTGGGGAGAGGGAAATTTCGGAGCCGAACCGAAACCGCCCCATTGCGGGTCAAAGGCTTTTTGAAAATGCTGAAAACACTGGGTCAGGGTATCCACTGTCACGAGCACTCCAGGATGCGCTTGATCGGCGGGCTGTATGGCAGCAGTAATTTTATCACTGGATTCCATCAACTGGCTGCGCTTGTTTTTCCAGACATCAGCAATATTTGCGCAAATATCCATAAATCCGGGCATGCCCATGCCTGTGCGCGAATGCTTTGGAAAATAGGTGCCCGCAAAAAACGGTTTTTTGTCCGGAGTCATAAAAATAGACAGCGGCCATCCACCCCTGCCCGTGAGGGCCTGACATACTGTCATGTAGACCTGATCAACGTCGGGACGCTCTTCCCGGTCGACTTTGACAGACACAAAATATCTGTTCAGAAGATCGGCAACCTCCGTATCCTCAAAGGATTCATGTGCCATAACATGGCACCAGTGACAGGTTGCATATCCGATGGAGAGAAAAACGGGTTTATCCTCTTCCTTTGCTTTTTGAAATGCCTTTTTTCCCCAGGGATACCAGGCCACCGGATTATCGGCGTGCTGCAGCAAATAGGGACTTTTGCTTTCAGCCAGTCGATTGCCTGCTTTATGGGACGGTGCTGTCTCAGGCACGGCAATTGTCCTTTCGTTTTTACCCCTCATTTAAGGTGGCTGATTGAACCTGCCCGATTCAAAAGGAAAAAACCTCATTTCTTTCATCCATTTTCTTTTTTCGGCTGTTTCAGATCAAAGATACTTCACTCAGCTGCATCTTGAATCGTTTCACCGGCGGATTCCACATCTTTACCCGCCCCCTGCATGGTGTTGCAGCTGACCGTCAGAAAACTCAGTGAAGTAAGCATCAAAATGATTATCATATTTTTCAAAAACTTCTGCATAGCTCCTCCAGATTTTATATTGTTTGGATTCAGCAATAACCATTTTTTTGCTGATTCCGGGTTCAGGTGGCAACGGATAAAAAAACTGCCACGTTTCTAAATTATATTCTAAGTGAAAAATACAAAATCTCCATCGGGAAATTGCTGTAATTTGGTCTGCCAAAACATGCAGATAATTGCGACAGGCTCGGGGAGGACCGTTACCGCAATTCAGATATCGTGTATCAGTTTGCCGTATATAACACCATTTCAAAACCTGCCCGGATTGCGTAATATTGTCACAATACAGGATCTGGATGCACAAAATACATAATTGTACCCATTGTCTTTCCGATAGCCAAAAAGGATACTGCAAATGGCTCCATAAAATTGCATATGGAACATGGATATTACCGATCGCTATTAAGGAGAAAAATCATGTGGGAAAATTTGGTCAAGACAGGAGGGTACGCCATGATATTAAACAACCTGGCAGGTCAGGCGAAACAAATCCGGATTGCACGTACCAGAACACTACGGCAGAACAGAGCCAAAAACATGGCCATAGGCGCAGGTATCGGCACTGCCATAGGGGTTGTGGCCGGTATATTATTCGCCCCGAAATCCGGAAGGGAAACACGGCAGATTATTACTGACCGGACATCTGAAACCTTAAAGGATCTCAAGGATAATATCGCTTCGACCAAAAACAAAGTATCTGCCTCTGTTAAAGAAACGGCAGACTGTTTGCGAGAAACAGGTCAAAAGGCTGCTGAGGATGTAAAAGAAAATGTGAAAGACGCAAAAGAAAATGTGAAAGATAAAGCCAAAAAAGCCTAGCACTGAGATTTGATACAAACTGTTCTTACAATTCTTACAATGGAAAATTACTAAAAGGACAAAAAAAGGACCACTGTATGCAGGCATCCATTACGCTCAATCAACTGGGAATTTTTATTATTTTTATTTTAATTTTATTGGTTGGCGGTTACGCCTTTATGGCGTTGAGAAACCTTAACAGCCTTATCACGGAAGTTAAGGCCACTTTTTTGAATAACAAGGATTCTATTAATCAGATCATTCCAAACATTAATGAGATTTCCGCAAATACTGCACAAATCAGCAATGACTTGAAAAACAGTGCCCATGAAGTGGGAGAGGCCGTTAGAACCATCTCCCATGAGACAACTGATACGGTTTTAACCATTAATGAAACTGCGGACTACATGGCAAAATATGCTGTTGTCATAGGCGAAATCATCAAGGCTGTAATGGATCTTTTTTCATCAAAAGACAAACATGCCTGAGGATCATTCGGATTCCACCCTCTGCGCCAGCACCACCACCCCGTCCACAGCAATGGGACCTCCTTTGTGGATGATCAAGGGATTGATGTCGATTTCCTGAATGCCAGGATATGCCCATCCCAGATTCCCCAGGGTTACAAGGATACTGCCCAGGGCATTTTTGTCCACCGGATCACATCCACGATACCCGTTCAGCATATTCCGGCATTTCAGCCGGTCGATCATATGGAGAGCATCTGTCAGCGTCAACGGGGCCACCCCGAACACAGTGTCATTGAGCGCTTCGGCAAACACACCGCCCAGTCCGCACATGACACAGGGACCCAGCCGGGGGTCTCTGACAAAACCTGCCACCAGTTCAATTTTTCCCTGGACCTGTTTCTGAATCAGGATACTGCCGCGGCCCTCCATGGTCTGCAAAAGCGATGTCACGGCGGTTTCAAGGGCTTGATCAGACGCAATGCCCAGATGGACCAGGTTGGATTCCGTCTTGTGTGATACCCCCGGAACCATCCCCTTGGCCACCAGAGGAAACCCGAAACCAGCGGCCGCCTGCCGCGCTTTTGCAAGAGACGCCACCGGTGTTTCTTCTACCACCGGAATGCCGGAGGCTTCCAGCACCTGCTTGGACACATATTCATCCAGGGGCCCTTTTTCCAATGTCAGGACATGCAGGCGGGTATCTTTTTTCAGCCGGCGGATCTGTTCAGAGGCATCCGGTCCTTCATCTGTTTCAATCCCCCGGGGATGCCGGTTCAGCAGCGTTCCCAGACATTCCACTGCCCGCATCACTTCCCTGAATACGGGTACGCCTGTTTTTTGTGCCGATACCTGGAACTGATACACCCGGTCCCGTTCGCCCGATATCCAGCAGACCAGTGGTTTGCCCGCTTCTTTTGCTGTTTTCGCCATCCTGTCAAGATCGGCTTCAAGGCTGAACCCGCCTGCAAAACAATGGACAAACACCGCATCCACCCCTGGATCGGCGCAGACCGCTTCCATGGCCTTGTTATAGGTTTTTTTTGACCCGTTCAGAATGATCCCGGGCCACATATCCACAGGATTGGACGGTGGCATCCATGTCGGGAAGACGGTCTGCAACGCATCCAGGGTAGCGGTATTAAGTGCCGACAATTCCAGATTGTGTCTGTCCATGATATCGGCTGAAACAATACCTGCTGCACCGGTGTAGGTGAGGACAGCCACACGGTTCCTTCCCCGGGAAGGTATTTTGGGATACATGCCCAGGGTTTTGCAATAGTCGGTCAGCTGATAGAACCCGCTGGCTTCCACAATGCCGGCCTGGGCCATGGCACCGGAAACCAGGGCCCCGTTGGCCGAAAGGCTGGCCGTATGGCTCACAGCCGCAGCCGCACCGCCGGCTGTTTTGCCCCCGTTCAGAACCACGATGGGTTTTGCCGACCTGCGGGATAAGGCCATGAACCGCCGGCAGTCGGTAAACGATTCCAGGTATAACCCGATGGCAGCGGTTTCCGGGTCATCGATCAGATATGCCAGAAGATCGTTTTCATCCACATCCATCTTGTTGCCTATGGAACAGACTTTGGAGATCCCCATGGTCCCGTGGGACATAAGATCGATGAGAAAGGCCCCGGCAAGCATACCGCTCTGGGCGATCAAAGACACATTGCCGCAGGGAAGGCCGGTATCCCATATGGCCGGTGTCACCGTGGAGAATATGAACCTTTGGTTCGCGTCCACCAGGCCCATGCAGTTGGGGCCCCACAGCCGGATGCCGGTTTTTTCGGCAATCTGTTTGATCTCCTGCTGCAGTGCAATCCCGTTTGGTCCGGTTTCCGAGAATCCAGCCGACTGGATCATGACACCGGGAATCTTTCTTTTGGCACAGTCGTTGATTACCCGGGGCACCATGTGCGCTGCGACAAATACAATGGCAAGGTCCACGGGATCCGGCACATCAGCAACCGAAGGATAGCAGGGTAATCCTTCAATTTCCTTGTATCCGGGGTTTACCGGATAAATTTTTCCCGAATACCCTTTTTTAAGATTTGACACAATGATATTCCCACCCTTTCCCTTGCTGGCTGTGGCACCCACGACAGCAATACCGCCGGGCTTGAAAAAAAACTCCATCCATCATTCTCCTTTAATTGCCTGAAAAGCTGCACCAAAAAATCCCATGCAGCCAAACACAAAACAGGTGCTACATCTCCTGTCACCGTGTGTCAAGGCAAGTATCGCCTTTTTACAGAAAAGTTTCAAACTACTTTGCAAAATACTTTCAGCATCTACTTAGAAAATCAGACATGGCATAATTCGTGCTTTAACTATTTGTTTGTATTGATTTGTAAAGATCAGATATTCATCTGACATGTATTGCATTGAAGACAGGAACGGTTATGGCAAAACCCCACGGCAGAAAAACGCGGCAGATGGTCGGTGAAATCCTTCAAAGCCAGGACAGAAAACAAGCCCTGGAACGGCTGGCAAAAATCCCGGACATGCAGCTGGTGGGACACCTGTTCTCCCATTTCTACGCCACAAACGAACTGATTAAGTTCCGCAGTATCACTGCCATGGGGCTGCTGGGAAAAAGGCTGGCAGCCGGACACATGGAAAATGCCCGGAACCTGATGCGACGGCTCATTTGGAACCTCAATGATGAATCCGGTGGTATCGGTTGGGGATCTGCCGAAGCCATGGGAGAAATCATGGGCCGGAGCCCTGCTCTGGCAGAAGAATATGCTTCCATTTTGTTTTCCTTTCTGGACCCAAAGGCCAATTACATTGACAATTCCCTGCTGCAGCAGGGGGTGCTGTGGGGTATCGGCACCTGTGTCAGCGCTTATCCTGACAAACTTTCCCCCCATCTGGCCGGATTGATCGCCTTGTTTCTTGACGCTGACGATGAGATCAAAAAAGCATATGCTGTCCGGGCTCTGGCGCATGCCGGCCCCTTAAGTCCCGGCTGTCTGCCCGGTCATATCCTGGCAGACACAAAAACAATACAGCTGTATACCGGATGGCATTTTGAACCCACCCGTATCTGCAATCTGGCCTGTTCCGGTGGTCAAGTACAGGAACAGGTCCGGGCAACCTCAGAATAAAGGAATGCCGGATGCCGCGCAAAAAATGTGATAAAAACATTGCCCGCACCATTGACATGGCCAATGAAATGATAGATCTGGCACGCCAGGGGTATGACAATCATGAAGATCCCGGGTGCGGGGTGCTGTATGGAATTTTGCTGGATTCCGGATACCGGATTTTAGACCTGGCTTTAAAGGAAAAGCAGGCCCATATCCAGAAAGGCTGGTGGGATGATACAGTAGCAGATCCCAAAACTGAACAGGCAAAAAAAGGATATTGCAGATAAATGAAACGACCTGCCATTGATCTGGGGGCATGCATCTTGTGTGAAATCTGTGTGGAACTGGCCCCGCATGCCTTTGAAATCAGCGATTCAGGCTTTGTCCAGGTTAAGCCTTTGGATGGCTACCAGGATGACGATATCCATGAAGCCATCAAAAACTGCCCCAAAGACTGCATTTTTTGGGAGGATGACTGAATTGTTATATTTTTTTGCCTGCCGGACAAAAAAACCATTGCCCTTGATACACAAATGTGTCATTTAAGGCATCAGTTTTGTACACATATGAACCTGTTGATGCCGGAAATGACCTGTCATGAAAAATTTTACCCGCAGCCTGCTGGACCGGGACAATTTGAACCTTGTTCTGGACAATCTCAAACTGGGAATTATTGCCCATACCACAGAACGTATCATCACGGTGTTTAACAAAGAAGCGGAAAAAATCACCGGATACCAAAAAGAAGAGGTCCTGGGCAAAGATTGTCACAATGTATTCAATTTTCCTTTCTGCGGCACCAAATGCTCGTTCTGTAATGATACGCCGGACCTGTTTTCCGATACCAAGGAATATCCCATCACCTTTGTCACCCGCACAGGCGACACCCGGCACCTGGAAATGACCGTTTCCGCCATCATTGACAATGACGGAGCGCTGAAAGGTGTCATCGCCTCCTTCCGTGACCTCACCGAAACCATCAACCTGTCTCTCAAAACAGAAACCCTGTCCAGCTTCAACGGCATCATCGGCAAAGACAGCACCATGCAGGAGATATTCAGACAGATCCGGGATGTGGCCCTGTACAGCTATCCGGTCCATGTATCCGGGGAAACCGGCACCGGCAAGGAACGGGTGGCCAATGCCATCCATGACATATCTGCCTATGGAAACGGGGCGTTTGTGCCGGTGAACTGCGGGGCCATTCCCGAAGGCATTGTGGAAAGCGAATTGTTCGGTCATGTCAAAGGCGCGTTCACCGGTGCGGTCAAGGAGAGAAAAGGCCGGTTTGAACTGGCCCACAAAGGCACTTTATTTCTGGACGAAGTGGCGGAACTGCCCTTGAAAATCCAGGTCAAACTTTTGCGGTTTCTCCAGGAAGGCACCTTTGAAAAGGTGGGGGGTGAAAAAAAAGTGTCCGTGGATGTACGCATCATTTCCGCTGCCAACAAAAACCTCAAAGATGAGGTCAGGGCCGGCCGGTTCAGAGAAGATCTGTACTACCGCCTCAACGTCATCCCCATATCTTTGCCCCCTCTGCGGCAGCGGAAAACCGATATCCCGCTGCTGGCAGCCCATTTTCTGAAGCAGGCTGAGCTGGAAAACAACAATAGCGTTCCTGCCCTGGCTGAAGAAACCATGAATGTGCTGCTGGACTACGACTGGCCCGGCAATGTCAGGGAATTGAAAAATGTGATCCAGTTTTCCGTGGTACGGTGCCGGGGCAAAAAAATTCTGCCTTCAGACCTGCCGCCGGAAATCAGCAGGGGGGATGCCCCCCTGGCTCCGGCACACAGGTTCCCCCTTGATACAGAGGCATTCGCTGCAAAAGGAAGGCTGGATGCAGCGTCTGTAAAAGCGGCCCTGACCAAAACCGGGGGCAACAAATCAAAGGCAGCCCGGGTCCTGGGAGTCGGCCGGGCCACCTTGTACAGATTTTTATCCAATAATACAGATGCCATGGAATTCAGCCGTCGGCTCTGATCCTATCGGCTGAACCAAAGGCCCTGTTTTGTTTCAGCCAGGGTAAAACGGATCGCATCTCCCTTGACAAACTCACCTTTGAGCAGGGACAAGGAGAGGGGATTTTCAATCTCCCGCTGGATGACCCGCTTCAGGGGCCTGGCCCCGAAACTGGGGTCATACCCTTTTTGGGCCAGATATGCCATGGCATCTGCATCCAGATGAACTGCCAGCCCTCTGGCAGACAGGCGCCTGTTCAAATCCTGAATCTGGATCTCGGCTATCTGTTTGATATGATCCATATCCAAAGCATGGAAGGTGATGATCTCATCAATACGGTTTAAAAATTCAGGACGGAACACCCCTTTTAAGGCCCGGGCAATGCCCGCATCCACCTCTTCTGTGGAAAAAGCGCCGCTGGTACCTGACTCCTGGAGAAACCGTGATCCCACATTGGATGTCATGATGATGATGGTGTTCCGAAAATCCACGGTACGGCCGTGACCGTCTGTCATGCGGCCGTCATCCAGGACCTGGAGCAGGATATTGAACACATCAGGATGTGCTTTTTCAATTTCATCAAACAAAAGCACGGAATAGGGCCTGCGCCGAACGGTTTCGGTGAGAAATCCCCCCTCATCATACCCAACATACCCTGGAGGGGCACCGATGAGGCGTGCCACTGAATGCTTTTCCATGTATTCAGACATGTCCATACGTACCATGGCCTGTTTGCTGTCAAACATGAATTCAGCCAGGGATTTGGCCAGCTCGGTTTTTCCCACGCCGGTGGGCCCCATGAAAATAAAGGTGCCGATGGGCCTGTCTTCGGGAGACAAACCTGATCTGGCCCGGCGAACAGCATTGGATACCGCATCAATGGCCTGGGTCTGGCCGATGACCCGCTGCTTGATATAATCTTCCATATGTATCAGCTTTTCCTGCTCTGCTTCCAGCATCTTGGACACTGGGATGCCGGTCCAGACAGACACCACTTCAGCCACATCCGTATCTTCCACATCCTCTTTGAGCATTTTTTTTGTCTGCTGCAGCTCATCCAGATCCTGTTTCCTGCCTTCCAGATCTTTCTGAAGCTGGGCCATGGTGCCATAGCGGATCTGGGCCACTTTTTCCAGATCACCTGCACGTTCCGCCACCTGGGCCTGGGTCTGGCATCTGTCCAGCTCCTCTCTGATACCCGATATCTGCTGAATCAGGCCTTTTTCACTGTCCCAGTGCATCTTCAGCGGCCCGATCTCCTCGGACATGGATGCAATGTCTTTTTCCAGTTTTTCCAGGCGTTCCCTGGATGCCGGGTCCTTTTCCTTGAGCAGGGCCTGGCGCTCTATCTGTGCCTGGGTGATCCTGCGCTGGATCTCGTCAATGGCACGGGGCATGGAATCGATTTCAATACGCAGCCTGGAGGCGCATTCATCAATCAGGTCAATGGCCTTGTCCGGTAAAAATCGGTCTGCAATATACCGGTTGGACAGGGTGGCAGCCGCCACCAGGGCGGAATCCTTGATACGGATACCATGGTGGACCTCATATTTCTCCTTGAGCCCCCTGAGTATGGAAATGGTGTCTCCCACACTGGGTTCCTTGGCCATGACCGGCTGGAACCGACGCTCTAAGGCTGCATCCTTTTCAATATACTTGCGGTATTCATTCAGCGTGGTGGCACCCACACACCGCAGGGTGCCTCGGGCCAGGGCCGGCTTGAGCATGTTGGAGGCATCCACAGACCCTTCGGAAGCACCTGCCCCCACCACGGTGTGCAATTCGTCAATGAACAGCACCACCTCACCCTCAGCAGATTCCACCTCCTTGAGCACGGCTTTGAGCCGTTCTTCAAACTCGCCCCTGAACTTGGCACCGGCCAGCAAAGCCCCCATGTCCAGGGCCACCACCCGGCGGTTTTTCAAAGAATCAGACACATCCCCTTCCACGATACGCTGGGCCAGACCCTCCACAATGGCGGTTTTCCCCACACCCGGCTCGCCGATGAGCACGGGATTGTTTTTTCTCCGCCTGGACAACACCTGGACAATCCGCCGGATTTCATCATCTCTGCCGATCACCGGATCCAGTTTGCCGGTCCGGGCCAGCTGGGTCAGGTCCCGGCCGTATTTTTCCAGGGCCTGGTACCGCTCTTCCGGATTCTGGTCTGTCACACTCTGGTTTCCCCGGATATCCTTTAACACAGACAGAATCGCATCCCTGGTCACCCCCTGGCGCCCGAGGATTTCGGCGATTTTACCCTTCCCGCTGGTCAGGGCCAGCAGCAGATGCTCCAGACTCACATACTGGTCCTTCATCTTGTCTGCTTCCTTGAAAGCCGTGTCCAGCACCTGGCGGCTGTCTCTGGACAGATACAGATCAGCTGCGCCTGACACCTGGGGCTGGCTTTCCAACGCCTGGTCCACCTCGGCTGTCACGGTTGCCATGTCCGCACCGATCTTTTTAAGGATGGATACCGCAACCCCCTGGTTATCAGCCAGCATACCTTTGATGAAATGCACCGGCTCAATGGACGGATGGTTCATGCGGCCGGCCATATCATGGGCGGACTGTAAAAGCTCCTGGGACTTTACCGTTAATTTATCAAGTTTCATATACCACCTTATATCCCTTTCATTATCATTTATGATTTAACATATAAAGTAATGCAATATCGCATCCCGTCAACCAGACACCCGCAATAAAAAGGGATGGTGCCAAACACCCCAAACCAGGGTTTTGGTTCAATTAATTAACAGAAACTGCTGTATCCGGGTAGACAAAATCACAGCTGCAGAACAGGGCAATAGGATTTCTCCATTGACACCCACCACTCTGTGGTATATTTTTGGTTAAGATTGTTTACATTTTACGCTGCATAAAAAGAGTACCTATGGAACCTCATACCTTCAAAGATCTGCGGACACGGCTTGACAAAACCCAGAAAGAACTGGCCCAGCTGCTGGGCATTTCCATCAAAGCCATTCACAGTTATGAACAGGGGTGGCGCAAGATTCCCCACCATGTGGAGCGCCAGGTTCTGTTTCTGCTGTCCAGACTGGTGAACCCGAAAAAAAACAGCAAAGACTGCTGGGATATCAACCAATGCCCTGAACACCGCCTGGAAAAATGTCCGGCATGGGAATTCAAGGCCGGGGATCTGTGCTGGTTTATCAACGGCACCAATTGTAATGGCCAGGCCCACAACTCCTGGGCCGATAAAATGGAAGCTTGCCGGATCTGCCCGGTATTTGCACAATTTTTTAAAAATGAAAAAGGAACCCCAAATAATGGATGACTTTTTATTCAAAACCGCCACCTGCCGGACAGACAGAGAAGAGGTGTCTGAGCAGCGAAAAGCTTTGCCTGATGCCATTAAAAATATTATCACCACCCTGGACGATGACACCTGTTTCGCCCACATTGGAGACGAACCCATCCACTTTTCCACATCTGTACGGGAGATGATTGAAAAATTCAGAGAGGTGCTGTTCCCCGGGTATTTTTCCAAGGAAAAGGTGGACAAAGCAAACCTGGTGTATCACATGGGCCAGGCCGTGTCCCAGCTGTATGAAATCCTGTCCGAACAGATCATCCATGTGCTGCGCCATGACTGCCTGCGGTATGACCTGGCATGCTCGGAATGTGAACCCAGGGGCCATGAAGCCGCCCTGGCACTCATCCGGTACATACCTGACCTGCGCCGGGAACTGGCCGGGGATGTCAAAGGGGCTTTTGCCGGAGATCCGGCCGCCAAAAGCCATGATGAGGTGATTTTTTCCTATCCGGGCCTGTATGCCATCATGGTCTACCGGATTGCCAACCGCCTGTTCAAACATAAGATTCCCCAGCTGCCCAGGATCATGACTGAACATGCCCACAGCCTCACCGGCATCGATATCCATCCCGGGGCCACCATTGGCGAACGCTTTGTCATTGACCACGGCACCGGCATTGTCATCGGGGAGACATCCGAGATCGGCAAAAATGTGCGGATCTATCAGAACGTCACCATCGGGGCATTGTCTTTGCCCCCGGATGCCGGAGAAAAACTGCGGGGGGCCAAGCGCCACCCCACCATTGAAGATGATGTCATCATCTATTCCGGGGCCACCATCCTGGGCGGTGAAACCGTGATCGGGACAAGGTCGGTGGTAGGGGGCAATGTCTGGCTCACCTCCTCCATCCCGCCGGACACCAAGGTATTTATGGAGTCTCCCCGCCTGGTTTACAAACACCCCAGGACACAAAAGGAAACCCGCCATGAAAAAACTGCCTGATATCACCGCTGCCTGCGGCAAAACCCCCCTGGTTTACCTGGACAAGGCCAGCCAGGCACTGGGTGCAAGCATCTATGGAAAACTGGAATATTTCAATCCATTGTCTTCGGTAAAGGACCGCATCGGCCTGGCCATGATCCAGGATGCTCTGGACACCGGAAAAATCACCCGGGACACAATTATAGTTGAGCCCACCTCCGGCAATACCGGCATCGCCCTGGCTTTTGTGTGCCGGGTCAAGGGGTTGAAGCTGGTGCTGACCATGCCGGAAACCATGAGTATCGAGCGCCGGCAGCTGCTGTCCCACCTGGGGGCGGAACTGCATCTCACCGAAGGAAAAAAAGGCATGAAAGGCGCCATTGAAGCGGCCAAAGATCTTGTGAAAACCATGGCCGATGCCTATATGCCGGACCAGTTTTCCAACCCGGCCAACCCGGCAATCCACCGCACCACCACAGGGCCTGAGATCTGGGATGCACTGGACGGCAACATCGATATCTTTGTGGCAGGGGTGGGCACAGGCGGTACCATCACCGGGGTATCGGAAATGATCAAACAAAAGAACCCCCATCTTTTGTCCGTGGCTGTGGAACCGGATACATCTCCCGTTATTTCAGGAGGAAACCCCGGACCCCACAAAATCCAGGGCATCGGGGCAGGGTTCATTCCTGCCAACCTGAACCGGGAGATCATCGATGAGATTGTCACGGTTTCAGAAGACAATGCCTTTGCCGATGCAAAGGAACTGGCAAAAGATTACGGCATACTGTGCGGTATTTCCTCTGGGGCCAATTTTCATGCCGCAAAACAGATGGCACAGCAGCACCCGGGACAGACCGTGGTATTCATTGTGTGTGACACCGGAGAACGCTATATCAGTACCCCACTGTTTCAGGCCTGATGGCGGGGACAGCTTTTTGGGTTGCTGTCCGGCAGTTTTAATGAATTGTGTATGCGAATTCATGACGTCTTAGGGGTGGCCCCGTGCCGGGGGGATCTGTGTGGGTCTCACCCGTCTTTCGCGTTTGACAGAAGCCTCCTTTAGTAATAACACGATTTCAAACAAATGAAACGCTTCGGATGAGTGTCACCCCTGGGATACGGGAACCATGGGCCAGAAAATCAGGATCAGGGGGATAGCCACCAAGGTCACGATAATGGACAAGGGCAGGCCCAGGCGCCAGTAGTCGCCGAATCGGTAGCCGCCCGGTCCCATGACCAGAGCGTTGGACTGGTGGCCCACCGGGGTCATAAAGGCGCAGGAAGCACCGATGGCCGTGGCCATCAAAAACGGATCCGGAGAAAATCCCATCTCCCTGGCCAGGGTAATGGAAATGGGTGCCATGAGAACCGCGGCGGCCGCGTTGTTCACCACATTTGACAGCAGCATGGTACCCACCAGGAGCACTGCCAGGGTTCCTGCATGGGAAAAAAAGCCGGACAGCATCAGCAGTTTTCCCGCAATCAATTGTGCGCCGCCTGAACTTTCCAGGGCATGGCCCAGAGGAAACATGGCACCCAGCAGCACGATCACCGGCCAGTCGATATGTTCATACATTTCCCCGAGGGGAACCACGCCGACAAGCACCATGATCACTGCTGCCGCGACAAACGCCACCTGCACCGGCAGCACACCTGTGGCGGACAGAACCATGGCGGAACCGAAAATCCCCACAGACAGCAGCACTTTTTTGGGCTGTCCGATGCGGATTTCACGCGGAGCCAGGGGCAGGCATGTAAATGCCTTGACAACCTTCTGCAGGGATTCATCCGTGCCCTGAAACAACAATATGTCACCGGCCATAAATTTTGTCTTGCCAAGGGGCTGTGTGATCCGCCGCCCGCGCCGGGCAATGGCCAGAAGGTTGACCCCGTAAAGCCGCCGAAGATACAGGCCTGCCGAAGTTTTACCCGGCAGGGTGGATTCCGTTGTGATCACCGCCTCCATAAGCCGGATATCTTTAGACCCCAGGGTGGCCCGGCAATCCCCCTTGCATTCGGCCAGTTCCAATCCCAGTCCGTCCATCAGGGCCTTGAGATCATCAGGGGCTGCCTCCACCATCAATACATCCCCGGCTTTCAGAATCTCATACCAGGAAGGGGCCGGCGTATGATCATCTCCTCTGGAAAGGCTTACCACCGTAGCCTCGGTTTCCTTTTCCATGGCAGAGGTGAGGTGGAAAATGGTCTGGCCCACAAATTTTGATCCTTCAGGAAGGATGACCTCGGTGATATAATTTTCGATTTCAAACAACTCATCCGGCGATGACTGGGCATCCCGCCTGGGGGTCAGGCGCCAGCCGAACAGGGAGATGAACACCAGACCCGCAAGGGCGACACCCATTCCAACAGGTGCAAAGTCAAACATGCTGAATGCCGGCTGGCCTGTTTCGACCCGGTACAAGGCAATGATAATATTGGGAGGGGTGCCGATCAGGGTAATCAGGCCGCCCAGAAGCGACCCAAACGCCAGGGGCATGAGCAGCAGGGAAGGAGACCGGCCGCTCTGGCGGGACATCCATATGGCCACCGGCATCAGCAGGGCCAGAGCACCTACATTGTTCATCACACTGGAACATACCACAACAATGGCGGCCAGGGCCGTCACCTGGCCAGTGGGATTCGATCCCACCTTTGCCATGTGCCGGGACAAAAGGTCCACGGCTCCGGCGTTGAACAGTCCCCGGCTAAGCACCAGAACAGCTGCCACCGTGATCACTGCCGGATGACCAAACCCTGAAAACACCTGATTTCCGGGAACCAGTCCGGTAACGCAAACCAGCAAAAGTGCGGTCAGTGCCACCAGGTCATACCGGAATTTTCCCCAGACAAACAGCACCAGGGTGACTGACAGGATGGCAAAAATCAGTGTTTGATCGGTTGTCATGGCATTTAAACCATTTTGCCGTCTTTCCAGAAGGGGGACATGGCCCGCAGCTTTTCAATGGCAGGCACCATGGTGGCAACGATATGGTCCATCTCCTCTTTGGTGTTGTAATGGGACAGAGAAAAACGGATGGTGCCGTTGGCCGATTTGAACGGCACTTCCATGGCAAGAAGCACGTGGGACGGATCCAGGGAACCGGAGGTACAGGCAGATCCGGATGATGCGCAGATACTCTCCTTGTCCAGGAGCATGAGGATGGATTCGCCTTCCACGGCATCAAAACCGATGGAAAGGGTATTGGGCAGACGGTTTTCCAGATCGCCGTTGACAGACACGCTCGGGATCTTTTCCAGAAGCTGTTCCTGGAGATAATCCCGCAGCTGCCTCACCTCTTTGTCCATGACCGGCAGATGCGCAGCCGCCAGTTCACAGGCACGTCCCAATCCGATGATGGAAACCGTGTTCTCCGTACCGCCCCGCCGGCCTTTTTCCTGGTGACCGCCTATCAGATAGGGATGAAATTTCAGTCCCTTTTTCACGTACAAAACACCTATACCCTTGGGGGCGTGTATTTTATGGCCGGACAAGGCCAGCATATCCATGTTAGCCGCTTTTACATCTATGGGAACCTTGCCGGCAGCCTGGACCGCATCCGTATGAAAAAGAATTCCTTTTTCCGTCACTTTTTTTGCGATCTCAGGAATGGGAAATATCACACCGGTTTCATTGTTGGCCCACATCAAAGAAACGACTGCCGTGTTGTCAGACAAACTGTCATACAGCATGTCCGTGTCCAGGTGCCCTTTTTTGTCCACCGGCACAAACACCGCATCATACCCTTTTTTATCCCGCAGAAATTTGAACAGGTTCAAAATGGCCGGGTGCTCCACAGTGGAGGTGATGATCTGTTTTTTGTCCGGATTGGCATTCAGGGCAGAAAATATGGCGCTGTTGTCACTTTCCGTGCCGCAGGAAGTAAACACGATTTCATCCGGGTCTGCGTTGATCAGGTCTGCCACCCGCTGCCGGGCCTGTTTGAGTTTTTTTCCCACCTGGTCCCCGAATGTATGCATGGAAGACGGATTTCCATAAAACTGCCCGAAATAGGGCACCATCTCTTCAATGACCTCATCCGCCACCTTTGTGGTGGCATTGTTGTCGGTATAAATCACTTTCATCAGGTTATCCTTTGGCTTTGACAGAGGCGATCACCTCTTCTATCCGGTCCAGGCACTTGCCGCATCCGCCCCCGGCTTTGAGATAATCGGTCACATCCTCGGTGGTTTCCAGATTATTTGCTTTTACCGCGTCAATGATTTCCAGGTCTGTCACCTCAAAACACTCACACACCAATTCTCCCGGTTTTTCAAGGATCTGGACCCCCCTATAATCGGCAATGGCTTTTTTCAGGGCTGCCTTACCCATGACGGAACAATGCATTTTCTCTTTGGGAAGCCCCCCTAAATAATCGGCGATATCATCATTGGTGACCTTGGCTGCCTCGTCCAGGGTCATGCCTTTGATGATCTCCGTGAGTGCGGAAGAGGAGGCAACCGCACTGGCACAGCCGAATGTCATAAATGATGCATCAATGATCCGTTCGTTTTCATTCACTTTTAAAAAAAGCTTCAATGCATCCCCGCAGTTCAGGGAGCCGGTTTCTCCGATGGCATTGGCATCTTCGAGTTCTCCCACGTTCCTGGGGTGCATAAAGTGCTCTTTTACCTTTTCTGTGTAATCCCACATATATATTCTCCTTCACCACAAAATCATTTTCCAATGACTGTTGTCCATGATCTGACGTCTTGGCTTAAAATACTACAGGGTGGTAGATTGTCAAGATCTGTCTGCTGCCCTGTCCATGGTCACAAAAAAACCGGTATCGGCTGGTTGACATGGATCTGTTTACCCTGTCAGTATGATTTGAAGATCCGTCATGTCCATGGTACGCTGGATACCGAACCGGGTGAGACAAAAATCATATTTCACGGGATCATGGGGTACAATCTTTCGAAAACCTTCTGTAATTTCCAGACAGGCAGTGCGGTCCGGGCTTTTGCGCCGGGTAAACCCCAGCATCTGCCCTGCTGTATACATATGCCGGTCAAGGGGAATGAGCAGCTGATCCGGCCGGATCTGATGCCAGCCCCCCGGATCAACCCGGTCTTTGCGCACCATCCAGCGCAAAAACAGATGGCTGCGCTTGCAGGCACTGGATTTGGCGGGATCAGCCAGCAGATGGCCGCATGCCCCTTCAGGATCGATATTTTTCACCAGATGTTGCAGTCCCGGCAAAACCGTGGCATCTTCCGGATCAGTACCGGCCATAAAGCATGCCTCCAGGGAGCCGTATTCCCGTATTACACGCTGTATACCCAAAATCAGGGCCGTGATATGGGCCTGGGTTGCAAACCTGTAGGTAAAGCCTGCCAGACCCCGGCGGATCTCTTTTGTTTGAATATCTGTCACCCGGTCCCCGGGGGCCGGTCCCAGAAATGTGAGCACCTTTGCTGCTGCCTGCATGATCATTTCCACCCGGCCGTAGGCCAGGCAGGCCGCCACAAGACCGGCCACCTCCCGATCCCTGACTTCCTGATAATCATAGAGGAACAACAAAGGATCAGGATTCACAAACGATCTGCAGTTATAGATCTCATACACCAGCTCCAGCTTCTGTCTCAATCGGACCAGCATGAATGTTTTTTGCTCCTGCCATAATCTGATAGTTTCTGCCCGGCCTACACACCTGGCTGCAATAGTATGCCTCTTCCAGGATAAATGCAAATTCTGCACCTGAAATAATCTCTGTTTCAGGATTGAATATTTGCTATAGTAGCGTGCGCTTCTATGGGGAGCCCCTGGTGGTGTCCTGAACGGACCATCAGAGCCTTAAGGGGGCCTGGTAAAATATGCCGGAATAGTTTTCAACCAGAGGCTGGGTTGCCGCGCTTCATTGTTCTTATGCAAACAGGCCCCCGCAGATCTGGGCCGGGCACAGGACACCACCAGGGGCGAGGCTTGGGACAGCGTGCTGCACAGAGCGATCAAAAACCTGGCATGCTTATGGCAAATATCCAGTTCCAGGAATTATGCCTTGACTCTTTTTTGCGGATGGACGTAATATGGATTCTTTATTTAATCACGCAAATCAAGGAGTTATATAAAGATGCTGCAGGAAAAAAAAATCGGATTCATCGGCACCGGCAATATGGGAGAAGCTCTGGTATCTGGTCTTGTGCTTTCCAAATCCACACGGCCTGAAAATATCATCTGCTCGGACATCGACCCGGAACTGCTGGCAGCCATAAAAGAAAAATACAAGGTGCATACCACCTGCGATAATCTGGAGGTGGTCCGGCGGTCAGATATCATCGTCTATGCCACCAAACCCCAGATTCTGGGGATGGTGCTCAAGGAAACCGCACCTGCGCTTGATGATGAAAAGCTTGTCATTTCCATTGCCGCAGGGGTTCCTCTGGCTGCCATTGCCATCGGGCTGCAGAAAAAACTGCGCCTTATCCGGGCCATGCCCAATATCTGCGCCTTTGTTAAGGAAAGCGCCACCGCCATTGCTGCAGGCGAATATGTACACGAAAATGATGTGGCCGAGGCCCGGGCCATCTTCAACTCCGTGGGAAAAACGGTTTTTATCCATGAAAATGTGCTCATGGATGCTTTCACCGGATTGAGCGGGAGCGGTCCTGCCTATATCTTTACCATTGTGGATGCCATGGCAGATGCCGGGGTAAAAATGGGGCTGTCCAGAAAAGATGCCCTGTTTCTGTCCACCCAGACGGTTCTGGGTTCCGCCCGGCTGCTCATGGAATCCAAAGAACATCCGGGCCAGCTCAAGGACCGGGTTGCCTCCCCCGGCGGCACCGCCATTGCCGGCATTCACACCCTGGAACAGGGAGGGTTGCGCACCACCCTTATCAATGCGGTGGAATCGGCCACCAACCGCTCAAGAGAGCTGGGTGAAATGATGGTAAAAGATTTTATCGCTAACAGTAAAACCGAAAAATGAGCAAAAAAAACCGGGCGCAACGTGCTGTATCCTGCACGCTGCACCCGGTATCTGGCCAGGGAACTTTAAGGAGGCGGTTATGGGTTAAACTTCAAGTTCCTTTTTCAGCCAGTCCCGAACATTTCCTTCCACGGCATATACCCCTTTGTACCTGCCGATGCCCTGCATAAATTCCGTCTCAAGCTCTTTGGGGAGATGAAAGCTTCCCAGCTCTTCAGAATCAAATCCTTTTCTGCGCACCAGCGTCAATACAGGGGTTTTTTTCCATGTATTGATCACAAAATATACGGTTTCATTGTCATTGTCCCTGGAGTTGTAATATGCCTGGGACCGCAGCGGCCCCCATTCCAGGTGCAGGGCAATGGCTTCTTCAGGGGTCATCTCCCAGTCCACCGCATTCAGCAGATTATAATCTTTTTTTATATCTCCGAGTCTCATATCTCCTCCATTTTCCTGGTTGGTCATTTTTCTTATAATAACTATTTCTTATAATAACTAAAAGCAAATTGCATGCCTGGACAGAATATAAAACGAATAATATGTTATTACAGAGTGTTATAAAAAATAAAACAAAAAGAAAAAGGAGCAGATAGAGGGAATGATACAAAAAAGCCCCACCACAACAGATACAAGAGTGTATCTGTTGTGGTGGGAATTGCTCAATAATTTTCACATAGCCGTTCAAACCAGCCTGCCGGACGGACACAGGCCGGGCATTTGTCAGGTGCCGTTTTCCCGGTATGGATATACCCGCAGCCCAGACAACGCCACTGGATCTGCATCTCATCCTGAAAAACCCGCTGGGAAGCGATATTTTTTGCCAGGTGCCGGAACAGTTTCTCATGGTGATTTTCCGCCACAATAATGGCATCAAAGGTATCTGCCGCCCGGACAAACCCTTCCTGCCTGGCGGTTTTTGCAAATCCGGCATACATGTCATTGCCCACATAGGCTTCCAGATCTGCCGAAGACAACAGATTGGCATGGGTGCTTTCAATCACTCCGGTGGGAAAGTGCCAGTTGATGGTCAGTTCCCCCCCATTGAAAAATTTAAAAAACCGCAGCGCATGTTCAAATTCCTGGTCAGCGGTTTCATCAAACAATTTGCCGATCTGAATATATCCTTCCTCCCTGGCCCTGGTGGCAAAAAAATTGTACCGGGTCCTTGCCTGGGCCTCGGCTGCAAAGGAGGTGTGCAGATTCACTGCTGTTTGGCTTTCCCTGAATTTACCCATACAGCACCTGTTTACTCTTCAATGATGATGGCATCGGCACCACACTCGGCCGCTGCCTGGCGCACCTTGTCTTTGAGGTGCTCCGGAATGGGATCAACCTGGATGGTGGATACAAGCTGGTCCTCATCATACTTGAATACTTCAGGACAAAGGTCGTTACAGTTTCTGTCACCCATGCATTGATCGGTAATGGTCACTTTCATGTGTTCCTCCTAAAAGTTAATGTATATTGCGATGGATCCATGCCGGCTTCTTTTCCAGGACATGGCTTTTTTCAGGGCCGGTGTGTAAAGTATCAATTTATCCTGCGTTTTCAATGGCCTGAAATTTTTTCATAAATTTTGTATCAATATAATCCTTAATTGTAAAGGCAAGCCTGCCGCCGAATACGATCTTTTTTTTCTTGAGAACCCCCTGGCCGCCGCCGAGATTGAACACCAGCAGATAATCCGGTCCAGGTTCAAACGGCATCAGGTCTCTGCCTTCCAGGGCAGCCATGAGGTTATGAAGCAGAACCGGGTTCTGCCGCACTGCATAGACCCCCACCTTGTCCAGTGGCTGATCTTTAAAATAGATGCAGTCGCCGCCTCCGAAAATCTGCGGATTTCCCACACTCTGCAGATACTTATTCACCAGCAGGCCCTTGTCCGGCCCCACAGGCAGGCCAGATTTTTCAAAAATACCTGAGGGTGTCACCCCTGCTGCCATGAAGGTAAAATCTGTGTCATACTGTTTTTTGGATTCAAGGGTGACATGCGATCTGGTCACCTGCTGGACCCGTGCGTTTTCGAGAATCCGGATCTTTCTTTTTTCCAGAACAGCTTTTATCCGGTCCCGGATTTTTTCAGAAAACCGCCCCATGAACCGGGATGCGCAAAAAATGCTGATGGTCGGCATATGCCCTCCTGTATCCCGGGCCAGCTGCCATACATTGCCTGCCACCTCAGCAGAGGAGGGGCCGCCCCCCACCACACTGACCCGGATCTGCTTTTGGCCAAACAATGCCTGCAGTTTTTCTGAGGCTTCCAGCAATTTTTCAATGGGTTTGACAGGATAGACATTGTCCGGTTCCTGTCCATCTGCTGTACCGACACCGGCCATGGGTACATAAGACCCGGCATTGCAGGAAAGCACATCATAGGAAACCGTGCTGCCGGACAGGGTAAACACAGTTCTGGTTTCAGGGTCGATATGGGTTACCCGGTCCTGGATGAATCGGCCGCCCTGGCTTTTTACCACATCTTTGGTGGCAAACCGGACCTGCTCGGGCAGATAGGTTTTTCCCAGCATGCCGGGTCCCATTCCCGAATAATAATGGTATATGGACGGTCCGATGACCGTTACGGTGCAGCCTTTTTCCACAAACTCTTTGATATTTTCCAGTGTGACCATGTGTGCATGGCCGCCCCCCACCAGTACCAGGTGTTTTTTCATGAGATGCGCTCCGGTTTTTCTTTTTTCCGGCTGTTGGTTCACAGGGTGTCCATCAATTTTCCCAGCCGTTCCAGGTGCTGTTTTTCCTCATC
This sequence comes from Desulfotignum sp., assembly GCA_011390335.1. Taxonomy (GTDB): domain Bacteria; phylum Desulfobacterota; class Desulfobacteria; order Desulfobacterales; family Desulfobacteraceae; genus Desulfotignum. Next base: position 108,946 of record JAABSO010000009.1, read on the forward strand.
AGCGATACCATGGACAATGGCTGCAGAATCGGTGTTTTTCATGCGTGCCCCCACCCGCTGATACAGATCCAGGGCCTGGGCTTCAATGGACATGGCCAGAGATATCACCTCTTTTTCCACAGTCAGGTCCGGATCAAACAGTTCCAGGTACTGGTCTGTGGTCAATCCCCCCTCCAAGGCTGATTTTTCCACCATGGCATCAAATTGTTCCCGGGACACAACAGCATCATCCATCCGCTCATAGGTATCAAAAACAACATCCTGGTGCTTGATCTCAATGGCAGCCAGTTTCTCAAACAATGCCTGCACCGCAGGGGTCCGGGCCTTGTCAGCCATATCCAGGTAGAACCGGTGCAGCCCCTGCTCCAGGGAATAGGCCACCTTGAGAAAGTCCTGTGGGGATTCTGTGCCGTCAAACAGTTCCATGCCAAGCGCCTGGGGCCCCACAGCAGTCTTGCCCTCCCAGGCATTGATACCGCCGGATACATTATATACCTGATTAAAGCCTCGGCCTGACAGCATCTGTGCAGCCACCCGGCTGCGCCCGCCGACCGTTCAGTAAACCAGGGTGGGCTTGTCCGGATCCAGTTCAGACATCCGGTCTGAAAGCTGCGGCAAAGGTATGAGCACAGCCCCGGGGATGTGACTTTCCTGATACTCGGAGGGCTGGCGCACATCCAGGATGGTGATATCCTCAGGAGAATGGTCTGATATCATTTCCTGTGTTTCCCTGTAGTCTTTGGATTCTACCGGGGTAAAAAACTGCATCCATTTCATGGCATATTTCCTTTCTTTTTCACAGGACCTGCCGCCACAGCGTAGAGCAGGACACTGCCGGTTTTCAACGCCAGAAGTTCTGCTGCTTCTGTATCATACATGGCACCGATGCCACAGCACCCGAGGCCGAACGCTTCTGCTGCAAGGTAAATACGCTGGCCTGCCCTGCCCGCATGCATCATAACATACCGGTATCCCCTGGATCCCAATGCCGATTCCACGGCACCAAGATCCGCCAGAAACAAAAAATTCACAGCAGCTCGACCGATCCAGGCCTGATCCAGGCAGGTTCGGGCCAGCGCGTTTGCCAGGCTGCCAGTGTGCATGCATGCCAGCTGCGACCCATCCGGAGAAAGGGTATACAATCCGTCTGCCAGACCTTCCAGGTTCTGACAGATCATTGCCGGTACAAGAAAGGCGTTTGCCGATGCACCTGTCTCTTCAGGGGTATGGTCAGAAAAAATCCCTGAAAAAACCTGCCTGAAAAAAGCCGCCCACACAGAACAGGGCAGTTCACGGGCAATAAAATTGCGGCGGGATCGCCTGTGTGTAACTGCACGACGAAAAAAAACCTCAGGACAAAAATCGGATGCCGGCATGGGTCTACCCCCTGAAGGGCTGTGCTGAAAAACATTAGGGAATGCATCCGGCACCCGGGAGTGCACAATTGCGGACCCTGCCTTGTACGCTTTTTCCAAAATCTCATACCGGACAGGGGCAAATGGTTCAGGCCCCGGTTCGGCAGGATGAAACGGTTGTGTATCAGGCCTATCTTCTTCGGCAGTATCCGAGCCCAGAAAAAGGCAGGCCAGAGGCACTTCGCAGGAAATATCCAGATCCAGACCCTGGATCAGGCGCTGGTCATCAAAATCATACCCCACCCGGGCACCTACCCCTTCCTCCCTTGCTGCAAGCATCACCGATTCAGCCAGATGGCCGGCATCTAAAAGTAGATACCTGAAGGCCCGTTCCCTGTATTTCCAGGCAGAATGATAAAAAATGCCTGTGATAACCAGGTATGCGCCTGCACGTGCCAGGTCAGGCGCTGGTTTTTTCATCTCCAGTGGCCGGGAATTGATTTTGCATAAAAATCCCTGAACCGTGTCACAATAATACAATCCTGTCTCAATACCAGGCATCGTCTGTACCGACAGATACAGTTGACAGGGATACAGCCCCCCTGCGGAGGGCACGCTCCGGAACAAGATACCCCGGGCCCTGTCTGCCAGGGTCACCCCATAGGACAGGGCCAGCATCCGAGAAACCGTTTTCAGATCCACCGGTTTTTTTTGTTCTTTATCCGGCACATGCCGGGCCATCACCTGGCCCACTGTGGCATCCATGTCTGTCAGGGCCTGATTCCCGGCAGAAGTCTGGTGGGTGCCGGCAGCTTTTTCCAGAGGAATACGGCCCTGACAGGCATAGGTTTTAAACGGCGCCGGATACCTTGAAAAATCCAGTGAATGGGGGGAAATCCTGTGCCGGAAATGGCTGGTGCGATTATGGTACTGGACAGCCGACACAGGCGGATCAGGTGTTGTCCGAACCATCATCCTCCTGGACATCAGTTTCCAGTTTCATCATGCATTCATGGCATTCCAGCTCAATATTGGGCACATCGCCATATTTTTTTTTGATCTCCTCTTCCGTCAGATGGGAGGTGCCGGCGCACCCGCACCGGGGACAAGAGGTGCTGATTCTATATTTTTTGCCCATCACGTTCTCCTTTAATTTTTGCCCGAAATTCTCGGGTCACTGGGTGTTCCTGCACAATCAGGGGTATAGCAGGAATTGTCCACAAAAGAGCAGTCTTTTTTACAGCTCGGGCATTTTTCCGGCGGTGTCTCCGCCTCCAGGTTGTATCCGCATTTGTCACAAATCCAGCTGGTCATAACAGCCTCCTTACATGGTTATGGGTGAACAGGTGTTTCAGTTTTCTGGCACACCTTATAAATTAACATACGGTAAAGATATAATCAAAAAACATGCCAGCAGTCGCATTTATTGCTGTAGAAAAGAAGATAGTATCTCCATCATACCACAACCCCGGCAATCGTCAAACACAAATATCCTGAATATCCCAGGCCAACTGCATGTAAAGCAGCATGGGAACTTTTTATGTACTGTCCCAGAAAGCGGCTTAGTGCCGGCCTGGAATCCACGGGATGGCTCCGACAGTCCGTCAGCAAGGTACCCCCACCAGGGGCTTCGCCATACAAGCCATTTGTATCCCCGCACCTCCATTCAGGATCTCCGCTTCCCTCTGCCATCAGCGACTAGTGCCGGGGGGTTCCTGTGGGTTGAATCCCATTCTGACCCGTTTGCTACAGGGTGTTGGGCATGCAAAGCGTTAAGAAGGGCAAACTTCCATGAGAAGGCTTATGTCAAGAACAAATTCGTTCACGAATTATCCTTTCCCTCCATCCAACGAGTCTCGACCGTCACGCTTCCATCCGCACT